>JAIXUP010000037.1 GCA_027483505.1 Hyphomicrobiales bacterium | reverse complement strand
TTTGGGTCCTTCGCCTTGTCATCAATGGTGCGTAGGCGCACGGCAGCTTCAAAGTGCGGATTTGCCCGAAAGGCAATCACCTCATCGGCCGCCATCGGGCCACCCTGCAAGGCAAGCGACTTGACGGAATCTTCGGAAAGCTTGCCAAAATAGCTTGCATCAACCGCGCAAAGGTACCGCTTTGCTGGAACATGGAGCCGAACCGGCTCGGACACTTCCGGTCCAAAGTGTCGCGCCAGCCAGTTCGCTGCCAGTTCTTCATGAGAATCGTCGATTCCATGATCGGCAGCATCCTCGCCGAGATCATGGATCATGTGGCCTACGTCATGCAGTAGAGCTGCCGATATGAACCAGGCCGGCTCACCCGCTGCTTCCGCCAAAGCCGCAGATTGCAGCGCGTGCTGGAGTTGGTTCACGGCTGAGAGGCCATACCAGCCTGTCGCCTTGTTGGCATAGATGTCAATGAGTGTCGAACGAACGTCCATCTGATGCTCCTCATTTCATTCCAGACATTGATAAAACCATCTCATCAGCGAATCAAATAGATATAATCTATAGTTTGTCTTGAATGGATGAATAGTTCTCGATTTCGCGCAAGGCGAGTTTGCGACATGTGCGACCTTGATCAACTGATCCAAAGGGAGTGATGTCCTGACCACCGATAGCGAGGACTGCGGTCAATGGATCTGCGAACCGGTCTCCCGTAGTGCGAACCCGTTCTCGTCGGGTTCGGCCTGAAAAAAGTGACATATTCCGACTTCCAGGCCCAGAAACGGCGTGGAATTTGGGGGCTTAAACGCCCGATTTTTCAGCCCTGTGAGAGCGCGCTTTCGGGGCCATCGCCGCTAAGTCCCGGACACTTCGGGATCATTTATATCTACTAAGTGATTGATATAATTCGATAAAATAGGTGGTGCCCGAGACCGGAATCGAACCAGTGACACAGCGATTTTCAATCGCTTGCTCTACCAACTGAGCTACTCGGGCGCCGGCCGGAGGCAAGGCCATCGGCTGTTGGTGCGCGGGGTATAGTCGCTCGCTTTTGGCCTGTCCAGCCGTTTCCGTCGCTGTGGCGCCATGTCTTTCGCCGGCTGGGCCGGCGCTCAAACCGGAGCCATTCCAAATCAGGTGGACAAGGCCGGACCGAACGGCGCTTCAGCGCTCTCCGGCCCTGTCGGCGTCACGATCGGGCGCCGCATTATCCTCAACCACAGGGACGGCGTAGGCCCCTTTGAGCCAGTTCGCCAGGTCCGCATCCGCGCAGCGCTTCGAACAGAACGGCTTCCAGGCCTGTTCGCATGGTCGCGCGCACATTGGGCATGGCTTCGCCTTCAGGCGCAGCCCGGTCACTTTCTGGTCCATGGGCGGCCTGTCAGTCGGTCAGGCGGATCTGCTTTTCGCCGCACAGGTTGAGGCCGTCCGAATCGTTCTCGCTCTCATCCTCGAAACGGGCCAGCACGAAGAACGAGCATCCGGTCGGCTTGTTGAGCTTGATCTTGATGGATTTTCCGGCCGCCAGCGGCTTGGCAAGCTTGGCGACGAGGCGCGGATTGTCGCCACTCGTGGCGATCTCGAAGGCGGTCACGGCAACCGTCCGCCCGTTGATCAGGGTGATCTCGCCCGGCGGCTTCTGGGCGCGCTGCTGGGCCACTGCCGGGCCCATCGGCGCGAGCGCCATGCCGGCCAAGATGATTGACGATACAATCAGTGTCTTCATAGGGATGTTCCCGTCCTTGCTTTTCGCCGCGCTCCGGCGATTGCCGCACTGAAGCTACATGAAATTGCGGTTGCGGCAACAGCAAGGCCGAACGCGCGCAGATCACTGTGCTTTCCGGCGCGTCACGCAATGCGCATTTGCGCGCACGCGCCTCGCGCGGCCAGCGGGAAAGCTTTATACGCCGAGGTCAGAGGTAGTTTCCCCGCATGGCATCAGCACCAGACCCCGCAAGCCCGAAAGCAGGCGTGTCCGCCGCATCGGGCGGATTTGTTCCGACCTTCAAGGCGCTGTGGCCGTATCTGTGGCCGAAGGACCGCGCCGATCTGCAGATGCGCGTGCTGCTGGCCTTCGGGCTGCTCGTCATCGGGCGTATCATTCTCGTCGGCGTGCCGTTCTCGTTCAAGTGGGCAACCGATCAGCTTGCCGCCGAGTTGGGCGCCCCCAGCACCAGATGGCTGGTGCTGACGCCTATCCTGCTCGTCGCGATCTATGGCGTCATGCGCGTGGGCTCGGCGGCCTTCATCCAGTTGCGCGACGCGGTCTTCGCTCCGGTATTCATGCATGCGGTGCGCAAGCTTGCCCACCAGACATTCGCGCATCTGCACCACCTGTCCCTGCGGTTTCATCTCGAACGCAAGACCGGTGGCCTGACGCGCATCCTCGAACGCGGTCGCTCCGGCATCGAGGATATGGTGCGGCTGGGGTTGAACCAGCTTGTGCCGGTCATCGTCGAACTGACGCTGATGATCGCCGTCCTGTTTTGGACTTTCGACTGGCGCTATGTCGTGCTGCTCGTCTCGATGGTCGTCATCTACATGGCCTTCACGATCAAGGCGACCGAGTGGCGCATCAGCATCCGCCGCAACATGAACGACAGCGACACCGACGCCAACGCCAAGGCGATCGACTCGCTGCTGAACTTTGAGACCGTGAAGTATTTCGGCGCGGAGCGGCGCGAGACCGCCCGCTATGACGTCGCCATGGCCAAGTACGAGCGCAACAGCGTCAAGGCCTACCAGTCGCTGGCTCTGCTCAACTTCGGCCAGGCCTTCATCTTCTCGGTGGCGCTCGCCATCGCGATGTGGATGTGCGTCGACGGAATCCGGTCGGGCCGCAACACGCTTGGCGACTTTGTCCTGATCAACGCGCTGCTGATCCAACTCTACACGCCGCTCAACTTCATGGGCACCGTCTACCGCGAGATCAAGCAGGCAACCCTGAACATCGAGGAGATGTTCAACCTCCTGAACCGCGACCCCGAGATTGTCGACAAGCCCGGCGCCCCCGACCTCAAGGTCAGCGCCGGCGAGGTCACCTTCGAGGATGTGCATTTCGCCTACGTGCCCGAGCGCAAGATTCTCAAGGGCATCAGCTTCACGGTCCCGCCCGGCAAGACAATCGCCATCGTCGGGCCGTCGGGGGCCGGCAAGTCGACGATTTCGCGCCTGCTGTTCCGCTTCTACGAACCGAGCGCCGGCCGAGTCCTGATCGACGGCCAACCGATCGCGGAAGTGACGCAGACATCGCTGCGGGCAGCGATCGGCATGGTCCCGCAGGACACGGTCCTGTTCAACGACACCATCGGCTACAACATTGCCTATGGCCGCGACGGCGCGTCCGAGGCCGAGGTGCGCGCGGCCGCCGACATGGCGCAGATCGACAGCTTCATCAACTCATTGCCGGATGGCTACAAGACGCAGGTCGGCGAACGCGGCCTCAAGCTCTCCGGCGGCGAGAAACAGCGCGTTGCGATCGCCCGCACCCTTCTGAAGGCCCCGCCCGTGCTTGTGCTGGACGAAGCGACGAGCGCGCTCGACACTTTCACAGAGCGCGAGATCCAGGGCTCGCTTGACAAGGTCTCGGTCGGGCGCACCACGCTGGTCATCGCCCACCGCCTGTCCACCGTGGTCAACGCCGACGAGATCATCGTGCTGGACAAGGGCGTGATCGCCGAGCGCGGCACCCATGAGGTTCTGCTGGAGCGGAACGGCATCTACGCGGCGATGTGGAACAGGCAGCGCGAGGTCGCCTTCGCCGAGGAGACACTCAAGCGTGCGGCGGAGGCGGAAGAGCCCAGCGTGAGGGTCACGTTGACGAAATGAGCATTGCCGCCCCTGCCAAGGACCGGTCGTTCCCGCTCTTCGTGGCGGGCATCGCGCTGACGCAAATGCTCGGCTGGGGCACCACCTTCTACCTGCCATCGATCCTTGACCGTCCGATCGGGCGCGATCTCGATGTCGGGCGAGAGGTGATCTACGGCGGCATTTCGGTGATGCTGCTGGTGGCTGCGGCGATCGCGCCGCGCTGCGGCAAGTGGATCGACAGCGATGGCGCCCGCAACCCGATGATGATCGGCAAGATCCTGCTCGCGCTCGGTCTGGTCGGCATCGGCCTGAGCACCGGGCCTCTGACCTATCTTGCCGCCTGGGTCTTCATCGGACTGGGCATGCCGATGTCGCTGAGCATCGGCGCGCTCGCCTCCGTCACACAGAGCTTTCCGGAGCGCGGCCGGCGCGGGCTGAGGGCGCTGATGCTGTTCGGCGGCCTGTCGAACGGCGTAATCTGGCCTTTGACCGGATGGCTTGAAGCGGAGATCGGATGGCGCGCGGTCTGCTTTGTCTATGCCGGAGTTCAGGCTCTGCTTTGTCTGCCGCTTGCCCATGCCCTCATCCGCAAGCCGGACACGGCCACACCGCTTGAGAAGGACATCGCGCCGGTCGTCCAGGGCCTTCTCGAGGCCAGCCAGCGCAGCAAGGGCTTCTGGCTGCTTGTGGTCGCGGCCGGCATCAGCGGCCTCGTGTCCTGGGGCCTGCCGCTCTACTTCGTGGCCATGTTCCGGCAGGCGGGCATGGACCTGTCCATGGCGATCTTCCTCGCCTCGTTCACAGCCTACTTCACCTTCGTCGCGCGGCTGACTGACTTCTTGCTCGCCGGCCATGTGTCCGGCATGCGCATCGTGGCGGGCGCATCCCTCTTCCCGCCCGTGGTGTTCGGCATGATGCTGTGGGCCTTCGGGGACACGGCCAGCGGCGCCGCACAGATCGTCATGATCGGCGCCGCCATGGCGCTCTACGGCGTGGCGACCGGCCTGATCGCAACCTCGCGCGCCACCCTGCCCTTCGAATTGTTCGGGCCCGGGGGCTATGCCGCGACGCTCGGCAAGCTCTCGCGCTGGCTCAACCTGATGTTCGCCGCCTCCCCGCTGCTGTTCGCGGTCCTGTATGACGGGCTTGGCAAGGTCATGACCCTCTGGATCGCCATGATCGCCGCGATTGCCGCGGCCATCGCCTACTGGCAGCTCGACCGGCTGGTGACGAACGGCAGATCGGATTGATCCCGCCGGACGGCGACAGCACTTCGCAGTGGCGCCGCCGCCCATTCGGGCTTACATGAGCGCCGAATGCCGGCGTCGTCCGGCGACCATCACGCGAAGGCCATAGCCGATGTCGTTGCTCGATTCCGTCAAGAAACTGTTCGTTCCGATCCACAAGGAGGGCTATCCCTTCATCGCCGTTGCGGCGGTTGCGAGCGCGGTTCTGGGCCATCTGTGGACGCCGTTCGGCTGGATCGGGCTGATCATCACCCTGTGGATCTGCTACTTCTTCCGCGATCCGGTGCGCGTCACGCCGCAGCGCGAAGGGCTGGTGATTTCGCCTGCAGATGGCCGGATCAGCATGATCGTCCAGGCCGTGCCGCCGCCGGAACTCGAGATGGCAGCCGAGCCGATGACTCGGATCTCGGTGTTCATGAACGTCTTCGATTGCCATGTGAACCGTTCGCCCGTGGCCGGGACATTGAAGAAGATGGCCTACACGCCCGGCCTGTTCCTCAACGCCGAACTCGACAAGGCCAGCGACGACAACGAGCGCAACGCGCTGCACATCGAAACCGCCGCCGGACCGGTCGCCGTGGTCCAGATCGCGGGGCTGATCGCCCGCCGGATCGTGCCCTTCGTCAAGGACGGCGCTGTGCTCGCGCCCGGCGAGCGCTTCGGCCTGATCCGCTTCGGCAGCCGCGTCGATGTCTACCTGCCGCTCGGCGTCAAGCCGCTCGTCTCAGTGGGCCAGACCATGATCGCCGGCGAAAGCGTGATCGCGGACATGGCGTCGGCTGAACCCGCCCGCAGTTTCCGGGCGCAGTAATCGATTCATCACGCAGCCTCAGAACCGGTGTCATCACCGGTCTTGTGCCGGTGATCTCGGCTTGAGATGTCCGGCCTGATGCTGGACTCGCGTTGCCACGGCGCATGCCTCACCAGGCTGTGACGACCACGACGCTTGTGGGCTGGGGCGGCGCCCCCTAGAGTCTGAAGGTTGCTCCGTTTCAGCGAGACTCGCGTGATCCAGTTTCCTTTTCGCCGCCTGGCAATTGCGCTGTCAGCGCTGGTCGCCGCTATACTTCCGTCAATCTCGCAGGCCCAGACCGTCACCGATCTCGGCGCCATGCTGCAGGTCGCCGAGAAATACACCGTCAAGATTCGCGCGACGGTAAACTGGCCGGTTCCGCCCGACACCTTCGGCACAGCGCGGGGCACCGGCTTCATCATCGACAGGGCACGCGGCTGGATCCTGACGAACGCGCATGTCGCCCGACGCTCGCCCGGCATTGTCGAGGTCGCCTTCACTGACGAGGACTGGCTGGAGGTCGAGCGCGTCTACATCGACAATGTGCTCGACATCGCGGTGCTGAAAGTGCCGCCCTCCCGCATGCCGGAGGATGCGACCGAGGCGAAGTTGGGCTGCTCGCTGCCGCTCAGGCAGGGCGCCGGCGTCGTCGCCTACGGCCATCCGGCCAACCTCGCCTTCACGGCCACGCGCGGCATCATTTCGAGCGTGCGCGTCTTCGGCTATGAGGAGTACATCCAGCTGGACGCGCAGCTCAACCCCGGCAATTCCGGCGGCCCGCTCCTCGACATCACAACCGCCGAGATCGTCGGGGTGAACACCGCCAACATGCCGGGTATGCCGGGGCTCGGCTTCGCCACGCCCATCCGCCATGTCTGCCCGATCATCAACCTGATCGCGGACGGCAAGGACCCGACCCAGCCGCAACTGCCCGTTTACTGGATCAAGACGGCCCGCAACGAGACGCTCGTCGTGGCGCGGAGCTTTCCGAGCACGCCTGCGGGCGCCGCCCTGCCGACCGGTGCGCTGGTTCTGGGCCTCGCCGGCGAAAAGCCTGTCGCCAGCTTCCCGGACCTCATGACGGCCCTGCGTGGCCGCACCGGCAATGTCGCGGTCGCGATCCGCAAGGATGGCATGACCTCCGAGGTGACTGTTCCGCTCGTCCAGGCCCAACCGGTGATGGCCCGGCGCATGCTCAGCCTCGCCGGCATGCTGATCGTCGAGCGCAATGCTCTCGACATCGACTACCGCGACGAGCCGCGCCTGCGCGTCGAGTTCGTCAAGCAGGGCGAGGAAGCCGCACGGCGCGGCATCAGCCAGTGGGATCAGGTCGAGACGGTTGGAGGGCAGGCCTTCTCGACGATCGAGGCACTGCATGCCTGGCTTTCCAAGCGCCCCGCCACGGAGCGCGTCGCCCTGATGCTGCGGCGCGGCACAGGCATCACCCCGCGCCGGATCGGCTCGGAATTCTACCGGATCGAGGTTCTCAACAGTGACATGAAGCTGCTGTCGATGCGGGACTGAAGCCGGATGTCGCCGATGCATTGAAGAGCATGGCGGCGGAGCTTGTTCCAGGGGCCTTTTCTGGCGTAGGTTGCCGCCATCGCTCGGAGCGTCGCGCGCACAATCGGTTGTCGGTTTTGCGGATGGGCAATGCGCTCGCCAGCTGGGATCAGGACTCCATCCATGATGGGACCGGGCCCGATTGGGAGCGGCATGATCCAGAGAGGCCACGGCGTTGAGCGAACTGTTTCCCCCCTTCCAGCCGGACAAGGACGAGCCCCGGAAGCGACGCTTCAAGCCGATTCCGTTCCGGCTGCTCGCTCCGAACCTGATCACGCTGCTCGGCCTTGCGCTGGGTCTGACCGGGATGCGCCTCGCCATCGAGGGGAAGCTTGAGCTTGGCGTGGTCTGCGTGCTGATCGCCGCTGCGCTCGACGGCGTCGACGGCCGGCTGGCGCGCTTTCTCAAGGGCACGTCGCGTTTTGGCGCGCAACTCGATTCGTTGGCGGACTTCGTCAATTTCGGCGTCGTGCCGGCGGTCGTCCTGTACCATTTCGTGCTCAAGGACCTGAAGAACTTCGGCTGGATCATCTGCATCATCTTCGCCATCGCCATGTGCCTGAGGCTGGCGCGCTTCAACGTCATGATCGACGATCCGAACCGTCCCGACTGGCAGAAGAATTTCTTTACCGGCATGCCCGCGCCGGCCGGGGCCGTCACAGCGATGCTGCCGCTCTATCTCTACTTCCTGGGCGTGCCGATCGTGCCCTACGGGGCCGTCCCCGTGGGCCTGTATCTGCTGTTCTGCGCCTTCCTCACCATTTCCACCGTTCCGATGTATGCCGGCAAGACGCTGGGCGCGAAAGTGCCGCGCAACTGGGTCGCGCCGATCTTCATCAGCGTCATTCTGGCGATTGCCCTTGTGGTGGCGTATCCCTTCGAGATGCTCAGCCTGATCGTGGTTGGCTACTTCGCCGCCATTCCCCTGAGCGTGCAGAAGTTCCGCGCGCTGGAACTGGCCGACCGCATGGCTGCAGCAAAGGCGAGCGCGATGGCCGCTGAAACCCCGCAGGCGCCGGCGCCCGCTTCCTAGCGGCCCTTGGCGCCGCAGGACGCGGGCGACGTACAGCGCAGCGTTCGCGACGGAGCAGCGGTTCACTTTTCCCCGCTGATCAACTAAGCCAGCCATCGGAACAACAGGAAGATCGCCGCAGTGTTCGGACGACAGGATCAGCAAGGCCAGAGCTGGCGCCCGAAACTCGTGCTGGCCTCCGCCAGTCCGCGCCGGCTGGCCCTGCTCGAACAGGCCGGCATCCGTCCCGACGCGCTGCTGCCGACGGACATCGACGAAACACCGAAGAAGAACGAACGCCCGCGCGACCTCGCCCGCCGGCTCGCCCGCGAGAAGGCCGAGGCCGCGTTCGGCGTCACCGGGAACCGCCCGGAGCTGACAGGCTCCTACATCATTTCCGCCGACACCGTTGTGGCGCTCGGCCGGCGCGTTCTGCCGAAGCCGGAGGTTGTCGACGAGGCCGCCGAATGCCTGCGCCTGCTCTCCGGGCGTGCCCACCGCGTCTACACCGGCGTCACGCTGGTCACGCCGAAGGGCGGGTTCCGCGAGAAGATCGTCGAGACCCGCATCCGCTTCAAGCGCCTGTCCTCGCAGGACATCGAGAGCTACCTTGCCAGCGGCGAATGGCGCGGCAAGGCCGGCGGCTATGCGGCGCAAGGCATTGCGGGCTCGTTCATCCTCAAGCTGGTCGGCTCGCACACCGGCGTGGTCGGCCTGCCGCTCTACGAGACGCTCGCGCTGCTCGGCGGCGAAGGCTACCCGATCCACATGGGCTGGCTGAACGCGGCGGGCTGATCCGATGAACATGGCCCTGTGGCTCGAGCGTGCCGGAAAAGCTGACCCCGCCGCCCCTGCGCTCGGCCACGGGCTGGCTGTCACCGCCAGCTATGGCGACCTCGCCAGCGGCACCGCCCGTCGCGCCGGAGGCCTGCTGCAACTCGGCCTCGCCGCCGGAGACCGCGTCGCCATCATCGCGGCCAATGCGCCGGACTATGCCGCCGCCATGTACGCGATCTGGCATGCAGGACTGGTGGCCGTCCCGGTCAACGCCAAGCTGCATGGCCTGGAGATCGCCTACATCCTCGAACACTCGGGCAGCCGCGCAGCCTTTGTCTCCGCTGATCTGGAGGCGCCGGTTCTGGCCCACGCACCCGGCTCGCTGCAGCATGTGATCCGGTTCGGGGCTCCGGCATGGCATGGTCTTGCGAGAGCCGACGCTGTGCCTGTCGCCCCTCGAAGTCCGTCGGACCTGGCCTGGCTGTTCTATACGTCAGGCACGACCGGGCGGCCGAAGGGCGCGATGCTCAGCCATGGCAACCTCGCCGCCATGTCCTTCGCCTATGCCATGGAGGTCGATCCGATCGCGCCGGGCGACCCGATCCTGCACGCCGCCCCGATGAGCCACGGCTCGGGCCTCTACATCATGGCGCATGTCATGCGGATGGGCATCAATGTCGTGCCCGAAAGCGGCGGCTTCGACCCTGCCGAAATCGCGGCGACGATGAACCATTGGCGCAACATGTCGATGTTTGCCGCCCCGACGATGATCAAGCGCCTTACGGCCAGCGGCGTTGACTTCGCGCCCGGCGCGATCCGGACCATCATCTGGGGCGGCGCGCCGATGTATGTCGAGGACACCCGTGCGGCGCTGGAACAGCTTGGACCCTGCCTTGCCCAGATCTACGGACAGGGCGAAAGCCCGATGACCATCTCCAACCTCGGCAAGGCAGAGATCGGCGATGTCCGCCATCCGCTATGGCTCGACCGGCTTGCCTCGGCAGGCCGCGCCTATGCCTGCATGGAGATGGCCGTGGTCGACGAGACGGGCCGGCACCTGCCGGTTGGCGAAACCGGCGAGGTGATCGCGCGGGGCGCACCGGTCATGGCAGGCTACTGGAACAACCCGGCCGCGACCGCGAAATCCCTGCGCGACGGCTGGCTGTTCACCGGCGATGTCGGCGTCATCGATGAACGCGGCTACCTGACGCTGAAGGACCGCGCCAACGACCTGATCATCTCGGGCGGCTCCAACATCTACCCGCGCGAGGTGGAGGAGGTGCTGCTGCAGCACCCCGCCGTGCGCGAAGTCTCGGTGATCGGGAGGCCTGATGCTGAGTGGGGCGAGGTGGTGGTCGCCTATGTGGTCGGCGAGGCGCCGGCCCGCGAACTTGATGCGCTCTGTCTTGAACGCATCGCCCGCTTCAAGCGTCCCAAGGACTATGTGCGCGTCGAGGCTCTGCCCAAAAGCAACTACGGCAAGATCCTGAAGACCGAGCTGCGCGCCATCGACAAGACCCGCAGGTGAGGCGGCTCAATCGCCCTTGGCGCCGGCCTTGACCAGCTTGTAGGTGATCGAGTCGACCAGCGCCTGGAACGACGCATCGATGATGTTGGCGCTGACACCGACCGTGGTCCAACGCTCGCCGTCATCGGCGGAGTCGATCAGGACGCGTGTGACGGCATCGGTGCCACCCTGAAAGATGCGGACCTTGTAGTCCACCAGTTTCAGACCCTTGATGATGTCCTGATAGCGTCCGAGATCCTTGCGCAACGCCTTGTCGAGCGCATTGACCGGGCCATTGCCCTCAGCCACCGACATGCGCGTCTGGCCGCCGACCTTCACCTTCACGATGGCCTCGGAGAAGGTCACCAGTTCGCCGACCGCATTGTAGCGCCGCTCGACATTGACCTTGAAGCGCTCGACCTCGAAGAAGCTGGGCACCTGCCCCATGACCCGCTTGGCCAGCAGGAAGAAGGACGCGTCCGCGCCTTCATAGGCATAGCCCATCGCCTCCTTGTCCTTGACCTCGGAGAGCACGCGGCCAAGGCGCGGGTCGGCCTTGTCGATGCCGACGCCGATGCGTTCCAGTTCAGCAATGAGGTTTGACTTGCCGGCCTGGTCCGAAACCAGCACGCGCCGCCGGTTGCCGACCGTCTCGGGCGCCACATGCTCGTAGGTCTCCGGCTCCTTCAGCACGGCGGAGGCGTGGATGCCGGCCTTGGTGGCGAAGGCGGACGCGCCGACGAAGGGCGCGTGCTTGTTGGGCGAACGGTTGAGGATCTCGTCGAGCTGGCGCGAGGCCTTGGTCAATTCACCGAGCCGCGCAGAGTCGACGCCGATCTCATAGCGCTGGCTCAGGCCCTGCTTCAGCTTCAGCGCCCCGATCAGGGTCACCAGGTTGGCGTTGCCGCAACGCTCGCCGAGCCCGTTGAGCGTACCCTGGATATGGCGCACACCCGCCTCGACGGCGGCCAGCGAATTGGCGACCGCGCAGCCGCAATCGTCATGGGTGTGGATGCCGAGATGGCTGCCCGGCACGACCTCGGTGGTGCGCGTCACGATGGCCGTGATCTCGTCCGGCAAAGTGCCGCCATTGGTGTCGCACAGCACGACCCAGCGCGCGCCGGCCTCATGGGCGGTGCGGGCGCAGGCCAGCGCGTAATCCGGATTGGCCTTGAAGCCATCGAAGAAGTGCTCGCAGTCGACAATCGCCTCGCGGCCGGCGGCCACCGCTGCCTTCACGCTGTCGGCGATGCTGGCGAGATTTTCCTCGTTGGTCGTCTCGAGCGCCACGCGCACATGATAGTCCCAGGTCTTGGCCACGAACACGATGGTGTCAGCCTTGGCCTGCAGGAGGCCGGCGATCCCCGGATCGTTCGAGGCCGACCGGCCCGGCCGTCGCGTCATGCCGAAAGCGCAGAACTTCGCGTTGGAGGTGGCCTTTTCATTGAAAAAGCTGGTATCGAGCGGGTTCGCGCCCGGATAGCCGCCCTCGACATAGTCGATGCCGAGCCCGTCCAGCATGGCGGCGATGGTCCGCTTGTCATGCAGCGAGAAATCGACGCCGGTGGTCTGCGCGCCGTCGCGCAAGGTGGTGTCGAACAGGTAGACCCGTTCCTTCGGCAGTCCGGCGGCGCTCATGCTTCATCATCCGTGTTGGCGGCCAGCGCCTTGTCCATCACCATGCTGGGCAGCCATTCCTCGCCGATGCTCAGGGTTGAGCGGCGCATCGCCACGAAGCCAAGCCGTTCGAAGAAGGGCAGCGCATTGTCGGTCGCCGCGACGCTGAGTTTCTTGGCCCCGCGCGCCATCGCCAGCCGCTCCAGCGCATCGAGCAATTGCCGCCCGACGCCCATGAACGCCATGTCGGGATGGACATGGACATTCTCGATGATGGCGTTGTCGCGCATCGCGGCAAAGCCGACCGGCTCGCCATCCTCCTCGGCGATCAGGACCAGACAGCCCGACAGGTGCTTAGCCCAGGCCTTCTCGTCATCCGCCTTCGCGCCCCACAGCGCGCGCTGCTCATCGGAATAGGCATCGGAGGCCAGTTCCTCGATCGAAGCCTGGAACAGGATGCCGAGATCCACGAAATCAGCCGGCAGCGCCGGGCGCAAGGCGTAGCTCATGGCGCGCCCTCGCCCCTGACGGCCTTGGCGAAACGCCAGGTCGACCAGAATTCGCCCGTGACCGGATCTTTCGCATCCATCAGCACGACGCCGAGTCCCACGATCTCGGCGCGCAGCCGGTCGGACTCGGCAAAGTCCCTGGCATTGCGCGCCGCGATGCGGGCCTCGATCAGCGCGCCGACCCTGGCCGCAATCGCGGTCCGCTCCGCCTTGGTGGTCACTCCGGTCATCGCTTGACCTCCCAGGTGGTGGTGGGGTTGCCGTCCGCGTCCGTGAGCGCGACGCCGGACAGCAAGTCGCGCAGGATCGTGTCCTCGATCATCTGCGGCGTGCGCAGAATCTCGTGATTCCAGAAGCGCAGGACGCGAAAGCCTTCGCCTGCGAGCCATGCATCCCGCGCCGCGTCGTCTGTGTTCTCATGATGCTGGCCGCCATCGGCTTCGACAACCAGGCGCCTTTCGAGACAGACGATGTCGACGATGTAGCGTCCGAGGGGCTGCTGCCGCCTGAACTTGAAACCCTCGAGACGCTTGCCGCGCACGATGCGCCACAAGGCGCGCTCGGCGTCGGTCGGCTCCTTGCGCATTGCCTTCGCAAAGCTCTGGAGCTTGCCGTGGAGGGAGTTGCGCGACCCCTCTCCCTTACCCTCTCCCGCAAGGGGAGAGGGAGGCTCTGGCGTTTGCGCCTCGTCTTCAATCGCCGCGCCAGGCACCGCCATTGCAGGATTTTTCACACTGTCAAAGCCCTCCTCTCCCCTTGCGGGAGAGGATAAAGGAGAGGGGTCGCGCTGCGCTTGAACGCTGATCACCGCTTCACCTCCCACGTCGTCGTGGGGTTGCCGTCCGCGTCCTTGCCGTCTTTCAGCGCAATGCCCATGGCGGCAAGTTCGTCGCGGATGCGGTCGGATTCGGTGAAGTTCTTGGCGCGGCGGGCTTCGAGGCGGAGGTTGATGAGGGAGCCGATCTGTTCTTGCCGATCTTCATATTCGACTTGCAGATTTTCCTGTCTACGTTCTTGCTCGACAAACCAACTGTCAAACAACCCAAGAAATTCTAGTGAACCTCGCAACATCATACGTGACTCTCTGTAACCTCGAATACTGCTCTTTCCTTTCGTGTCTTTATATAGATCGTGGAGTAGCGTGATTGCCATGTGCGTATTCAGATCGTCGGACAATGCAGCGATTATCTCGGGTGCGACCGGTCCAATTTCGACAGAGCCTAACGCTGAATGCAATTTTGCTAGCTCCCGTTCGGCTTCATGAAGCCGGTCAAGCGTCCAATCAATCGGCTGCTTGTAGTCACCTTTAAGCATGGCGAGTCGGAGAATTGAGCCCCGCCACCCCCCGTACTGAGCCCTGCCGTGCCAAGTAGGCCTGCTCGGAACCAATCCAGTGAGCAACTCGTCAATCGTGACGAAATTGCCGTCCGACTTGCTCATCTTCCGGCCTTCGACCTGCAGGAAGCCGTTGTGCATCCAGACGCTCGCCATCTTCTCGATGCCGAAGGCGCAGCAGCTTTGGGCGATCTCGTTTTCATGGTGGGGGAAGACAAGGTCGATGCCGCCGCCGTGGATGTCGAACTGTTCGCCCAGCAGCGCCCCGGCCATGGCCGAGCACTCGATGTGCCAGCCGGGGCGTCCAAAGCCCCAGGGGCTGTCCCAGCCGGGTTCGGTCTCGGGGTTGGACGGCTTCCACAACACGAAATCCATCGGATCGCGTTTGTAGGGCGCAACATCGACACGGGCACCAGCGAGCATGTCGTCAAGGTTGCGCTTCGACAGCGCGCCGTATTTCGGCGCGCCCGGCAGCCTGTCCATTTCGGTAGGCGAGAACAGCACATGCCCTTCCGCCGCATAAGCCACGCCGCGTGCGACCAGTTTCTCGATGATGCGCACCATGTCCATCGGCTCAGCGCCATTGGCCACGAAGTCGGTGGCACGCGGCGTGTGCGTCGGATCGAGGACATTCAGCGCCTTCAGGTCCTTGTTGAATTGCGCCACGGTGCCTTCGGTCAACTCGCGCATCTCGTCCAGCAGCGGGCGCTTGCGGCTCCAGCGCTCGAAGGCGCGGGCATTGATCTTGTCGTCCACGTCCGTGATGTTGCGCGCATAGGTGACGTGGTTCTCGCCGTAGATGTGCCGGAGCAGGCGGAACAGCACGTCGAACACGATCATCGGGCGGGCATTGCCGATATGGGCATAGTCGTAGACGGTCGGGCCGCAGACATACATGCGCACATTGGCCGGATCGAGCGGCACGAAGTCTTCCTTCGTCCGCGTCAGGGTGTTGTAGAGCTTCAGCTTCGGCATCGTCGACATGGAAGGGTCCGTCAGGGTGCAATCAGGTGAACACAGGTTTCAGACGTGTTCCGCCCGACCATCTGGCCGGGTCGCTTGTCATCTTGAAAGATTGCAGAAGACGAGACGGTTCCAGCCAGCGGTCGGGCTAGCGACAAATAATGCTGATCGCGAACGCGATGCGTGCCGTCTTGTTCATCGCTGTCTTTTGCCTGTGCGCAGGCCTCCGGTCAAGAGGGCCGATTCTGGCCGCAGCGCCGCCTCGTTTTCACCGTTTGTTAACGCTCAAAGCCCACCCTGATCCCGCGTGAGTCTGTGCTCACACAGTCAGGTTCGTCATGCGCAGCGTCATTCTCTCACTCGCCCTTGCGCTGATCGCCGCCGGGGCCGCCTCGTTCTCGGTCGTGCCCTCGGCGCAGACCCGCATAAAGGGCGCTGAAAACGTGTTCCTGCTGCCGCCCGAAGACGGCTACGGCATCGCCGATTGCCTGACCGGCGATCGGGAGTGCGGCAAGATCGTCGCCAACGCCTGGTGCGAAGCCAAGGGCTTCGCCAAGGCCGCGTCCTATGGCGCTGTCTCGCCCACCGAGATCACCGGCTCGGTGAGCGGCCGCGGCCGCACCGCCTCAAGCGACCCGCCGCTGATGATCACCTGCGGCGACTGACGCTCAGCTCTTCAGCCATTCCGCACATTTCGGCGCCGGCTCCGGCCCCCATGGCATGATCGGCACAGTCGAGGTCGAATTCTTCGGCGAGCCGTCGATCAGCTTGTCCGAGTACACCAGATAGACCAGCACATTGCGCTTGGCGTCGCAGCCGCGCACGATCTGCATGCGCTTCCAGATCAGCGAACGGCGCTCGCGGAACATCACCTCGCCTTGCTCGAACTTCTGCTTGAACTTGATCGGGCCGACCTGGCGGCAAGCCAGCGAGATGTCGGAGACCTCTTCGGCCACGCCGAACATCCCGGCGATGCCGCCCTTTTCGGGTGCGGTGTAGTGGCAGGCGACACCCTCGACGGCCGGATCATCCATGCCATAGACGGCCAGCTTGTCGTCGGGCGTCAGCATCTTCCACACAGTCGACTTCTTGAAGATCAGGTCGGGGTCATCATTGGCCTGCGCCTGCCCCGCCAGGCCAAGGCTTCCGGTGAACGCAGCGCAGAGAAATACGGTCATCAAGGCACGAACTGACATGGGGACTTCCTTCTTGGCCTCCCTCACATGGTGGCCTCGAGGCCGCTTTTGTAGAGGGCGGCCCACACGGAAAGCGCCGGAAACGCGCAATCGCACGATACGGACACCAAACATCGCCGAAGATGCCTTGACGCGCCGGGGCAGCCGCTCCACGCTGCTTTCAGAGCGCGCAAGCGCCGAAAACCATGCAAATCAGGGGAGCAGCTTCATGAAACGTCGTGACTTTCTCAAGACCGGCAGCCTCGCCGTCGCAGCCACGTCCGCCATCGCCGCGCCGGCCATCGCCCAGTCGATGCCAGAGGTGAAATGGCGCCTGACCTCCAGCTTCCCCCGGTCGCTCGACACCATCTTCGGCACCGCCCAGACGCTGGCGAAGTACATGGCCGATGCGACCGACGGCCGCTTCCAGATCCAGACCTTCCCGGCCGGCGAAATCGTGCCGGGCCTGCAAGCGCTCGATGCCGTCTCCACCGGCACGGTCGAATGCGCGCACACGCCGACCTATTTCTACGTCGGCAAGGACCCGGTGCTGGGCCTCGGCACCGGCGTGCCCTTCGGCCTGAACGCACGCCAGCAGCATTCCTGGTGGTATTTCGGCGGCGGCGAGAAGCTGGTCAATGAGGCGCTGGCCAAGTTCAACACCTACTCGATCCCGGCCGGCAACTCCGGCTGCCAGATGGGCGGCTTCTTCCGCAAGGAACTCCAGACGCCGGATGATCTCAGGGGGCTGAAGTTCCGCATCGGCGGCATGGGCGGTCAGGTGCTGGCGCGCCTCGGCGTGGTGCCGCAGCAGATTGCGGCGGGCGATGTCTACCCGGCGCTCGAGCGCGGGACGATCGACGCCGCCGAATTCGTCGGCCCTTACGACGACGAAAAGCTCGGCTTCAACCGTGTGGCCAAGTACTACTATTATCCCGGCTGGTGGGAGGGCGGCGCGATGCTGCATCTGGTCGTCAACCAGGCCGAGTGGAACAAGCTGCCGAAGCACTATCAGGCAATCCTGTTCCAGGCCTGCGAGGCGGCCAACAACTGGATGCTCGCCAAATATGACGCGGTGAACCCGCCGGCGCTTCGGCGGCTCGTCGCCGCCGGCACCGAGCTCCGCCCCTTCCCGCAATCGATCATGGAAGCATCGCTGAAAGCCTCGAACGAGTATTTCGCGGAGTTGTCATCCCGCAACGAGAGCTTCAAGCGGGCCTATGATTCGATGGTGGCGTTCCGGGGCGAGACCCTGCTGTGGTGGCAGGTCGGCGAGTTGTCCTACGACGCCTTCATGGCGCGCACCCGCGGCCGGGCCTGATCAGGGCGGGCGTTCCGGTCAGACCGATGGACAATCCCGCGAACGGGCCGGCCGCTCCAGACGACAAGCTCAAGCTCGAGCGCTTCTTGCCGTATCGGCTGGTGGTGGCGGCCACGCTGGCGAGCCGCGCGCTGGCCCGCATCTACAGCCGACATTTCGGCATCGGCATTCCGGAATGGCGGGTGATCGCCATGCTCGGCCAGTTCGACCGCCTGACGGCGCGCGACGTGGGCGAGCTGTCCCACATGCACAAGACCAAGGTTTCACGCGCGGTGACCGAACTGGTCGAGCGTGGCCTGCTTGAACGCACGCCCAACCGTGACGACCGGCGCGAGGCCTTCCTGACGCTCAGCGCTCCAGGGCGCCGAATCTATGACCAGGTCGCGCCGATGGCCCTCGAATTCGAACGGCGGCTGATGGATGACGTTCCGGCGGCTGAGATGCAGGTGTTCGAACGCGTGCTGTCGACCCTGACAGAGCGCGTGCGCGTGCTGTCAGCCGGCTTCACGGCTGCGGACGACTGACTTTTTTGTGCAACGCGGCGCAAACATACTTCCGCTTTGTTTACCATCTGTTATCCAACGGGTCGCAAACCTCCCAATCGGTTTGATGCGCGGCTGAATCGATACAGGGCGGTTTTTGATGGTCATCCGTCTTCGTCAGTTTGCCTTAGCGGTGGCGCTCGCGGCCGGGCCGGCAACCGCCGTGGCCCAGACGCCGCAATGCGACGCTTGGCGCGGCGAGCTGTCGCGTCTGGAGCGTGGCGGCGGTGGCTCGCCGCGGGCGGCGGGAGATGCGGCGCGCGTGGGCGCCGCGCTCGGACGGGCGCAGGCGGCCTTCTCCTCGATGCAATGCGACGGTCGCTGGATCTTACAGCCGCCGCCGCCGCAATGCGCTGCGCTGCGCAGCGAGATCGGGCAGCTTCGCGCCCAGTATTCCGCGCTTCAGCAGCAGGCCGGGGGTGGCAACGACAACCGGCGGCGCGCGCTGGCGGCGGCGATCAACGACAATTGCCGTCCGGGCGTCTACCGCACCGAGCCGGTCGCCCCGCCGCCACAGCAGCCGCGCACGCTGTTCGAAGCATTGTTCGGGGTCCCCGAACGCGCCCAGCCGCGCGGCGGCATGCCGGAACTGGACGGGCCGATCCTCGATCCGCCGGACGGAGACAAACGCGAGAATTCATGGGGCTCGGGCCGCCCGGTCTGCGTGCGGACCTGCGACGGCTTCTTCTTCCCGCTCGCCAACAGCCCCGGCGGCTCCGATGGCCAGGATGAGATGTGCCGCGCGCTCTGTCCCGCCGCGGAGACCGAAGTGTTCTACATGTCGGGCGATGGCGATATCCAGAACGCCTCGCGCAGGGGCGGCGGCACCTATGCCGGCCTCGCCAATGCGGGCCGCTACCTCAAGCAGTTCGACGCAGCGTGCTCCTGCCGCAAGCCCGGCCAGAGCTGGGCGCAGGCGCTCCGGGACGCCGAATCGATGCTCGACCGCCGTCGTGGGGACGTGCTGGTGTCAGAGCAGCGTGCAGCCGAGATGTCGCGCCCGCGCACCGAAACACCGGCCCAGGCCACCCAGCGCACGCGCCGCGAGGAAGAGCGCCTGCGCCGCCAGCAGGCGATTGCCCCGCAGGCCCCGGCATCCGATGTCGCCGCAGAAGAGGCGGCGCGCCGCGCCATTGATGAGGCCGGCCGGAATGCGCCGACCGCAGGCACCGCGTCCGCCGGCATCGGCCCGAGCAATCTCGGCACAGGTACGGTGGCAACCAATCAGGGCGAACGGCGCGAACTGGTCAGCCCGTCGGGCGAAAAGCGCATGGTGCGCATCGTCGCGCCAAACCTTGCGCCGGCCATCCAGTAGGGTTCAGGCCACATTGCCGGCCAGCCGCGCCAGAACCCTGTCGCGCCCGATCATCGGCAGCAGCGGCGCAAGCTCAGGCCCATGTTCGCGACCGGTGAGCGCAAGTCTCAGCGGCATGAACAGCGCCTTTCCCTTTGCGCCGGTGCTGGCCTTGATGGCCTCCGTCCACGTCTTCCAGCTGGCGGCGTCGAGCGGCCCGTCCGGCAAGGCTGCGATGGCTGCGGAGGCAAACGCCTGATCCGCGATGACGGGCGCGGTGGGTCCGTTGACGACGGTCCACCAGTCCTTTGCCTCGCCGAAGCTGGAGAGGTTGCCGCGAACCGCAAGCCAGAACGCCTCGCCGCCATCCACACCGAGTTGCGCGAGGCGCGGGGCCGCCGCCTGATAGCTCATTTGATGCAGTGTGCGGGCGCTCAGATGCGACAACTCCGCCTCATCGAACTTCGCAGGCGCGCGCGAGACATGCGCCAGATCCACAAGCTGGGCCAACTCCTGAAGGCTTTCGACGGGACGGACCGCGTCGGCGGAGCCGACCAGAACGGCCAACGCCGCCACGGCCAGCGGCTCGACCCCTGCATCGCGCAAGGAGGCCAATGACAAATGTCCGAGCCGCTTCGACAGCCCCTCCCCGCTCGCAGTGGTGAGCAGGTTGTGGTGCGCGAACACGGGAAGCGTTCCGCCGAGCGCTTCGATGATCTGGATCTGGACCGCCGTGTTGGTGACATGATCCTCGCCGCGGATGACGTGGGTGATGCCCATGTCGATGTCGTCGACGACCGACGGCAGCGTGTAGAGATAGGCGCCGTCACCCCGGATCAGCACGGGGTCGGAGAGCGAACCGCAATCGACATGCGCCTCGCCCCGCACCAGATCGGACCAGACGACCTGCCGGGATTCCAGCAGGAAGCGCCAATGCGGCCTGCGCCCTTCCGCCTCGAAGCCGGCCCGCTCCTCCGCCGTCAGCTTCAGCGCCGCGCGGTCGTAGATCGGCGGCAATCCGCGGGCGAGCTGGCGCTTCCGGCGGCGGTCGAGTTCGTCCGGGCTCTCGTAACACGGATAAAGCCGACCCATCCGGCGCAGCGTGTCAGCGGCGGCGTCATACAGCGCTGTGCGGGCCGACTGGGCATACTCGGCATGGGGATGGATGCCGAGCCAACCGAGGTCCGCCGCAATGGCCTCGGCAAACGCCGCCGTCGAGCGCTCCTTGTCCGTGTCGTCATAGCGCAGGATGAAGCGGCCGTGGTGCTTGAGGGCGAACAGCCAGTTGAACAGCGCGGGCCGGGCATTGCCGATGTGAAGCCGGCCGGTGGGCGACGGCGCGAAGCGGACGGTCGGGGAATGAACAGATGTCATTCCCGCGTTATGGCGAAGGCGGCGGCATGGCGCAACCGCAGCCAGGTTCAGCCGCGCCCGAACCGCCGGCCCTGTGCTGGAAGATCAGCATCCCGCTCGTCCTCGGACCGGCTGGCCCGGTACAGCAGAACCTTGAACAGGCCGACCAGCACCACGAAATGGACGGCGATGATCAGGCCGAAGCCGACCACGCGCGACTGCGGATCAAGCTTGAGGCCGGGCGTGTCGAGATAGACATCGGGCGAGCCGAAACGGCCGTGCACAATCACGAATCGCACGCGCTGCCCCGGCATTACCGCCTCGTACTGCTCCGGCAGCACGGTCGCCTGATGGCGCACGCCGGCGTGATTGAACCGCAACGTATAGTGGCGCGACGAGCGTGTGCCGCGCCTGATCACCTTCTCGGTGACGACCTCGCTGACGAAGCTGCGCGCACCGTAAAGCCCGTTGGCCCGGAAGGCGGAATCCGCCACATAGCCGAACATCAGGCCCAGAATGATAGCCGCGAACACGGCGCCCATCACGTTGAACGGCTGTTCCCGGTCCTGGCGGCGATCCCAGATCCAGCTCACGTGCCCCGCACTCCCACGCCGTGGCGCCCATGCCACAACGCCATGCTGGCACGGAGGCCTTGCGCGGCGCTTAAGCCGACGCTGTTTCGCCGATCACGGTGAAGGCACCGTCAAGCCCTGGCCGGTCAGAAGTCCACGACATCGAGCCGCGCCGCGCCCTGCGGCGCGGGACCGTTTGCGGCAGGACGATAAGGCTCGGCTCCCGGATCGCGGAAGCGGTTGACGATCGGATAGCGCCGGTCGCGGCCAAAGGACCGCCGGGTGACCTTGACTCCCGGCGCAGCCTGCCGGCGCTTGTACTCTGCCAGATAGAGCAGGCGTTCGACCTTCTTGATCACCTCGAGCGCATGTCCGCGCGCGACGATGTCTGCCACCCGCATCTCCTGTTCGACCAGACAGTTGAGGATATCGTCCAGAACCTCGTAGGGCGGCAAAGAGTCCTGATCCTTCTGGTTCTCGCGCAATTCCGCCGTGGGGGCCTTTGTGATGATGTTTTCCGGGATCACCACGCCATCCGGCCCGAGCGCGCCTTGCGGCTTCCAGCGGTTGCGCAGGGCGCTGAGCCGGTAGACCTCCATCTTGTAGAGGTCCTTGATCGGGTTGAAGCCGCCATTCATGTCGCCATAGAGCGTGCAGTAGCCGACCGACATCTCGGACTTGTTGCCTGTGGTGATCACCATCGGGCCGAACTTGTTCGACACCGACATGAGGATGGTGCCGCGCGCCCGGCTCTGCATGTTCTCCTCGGTGATGTCGGCATTGCGGCCGGTGAACAATGGCGCGAGCACCGACTGGAAACCCGCCACCACCGGCTCGATCGGCACGATTTCATAAGTCACGCCAAGCGCCCTCGCGCACGCGAAGGCGTCGTTGAGACTGTCCCGCGAGGTATAGCGATAGGGCATCATCAGGCAGCGCACCCGCTCCGGCCCGAGCGCATCGACGGCCATGGCGGCGCAGATGGCCGAGTCGATTCCGCCCGACAGCCCCAGAACGACGCCCTTGAAGCCGTTCTTGTCGACATAGTCCTTGAGGCCGAGCGTGCAGGCGGCATAGTCGGCCTGCTCGCCCTCCTCGACGATGGCGCGGTCGCCTTCGGCACAGCGCCAGCCGCCGGCGTCGCGCACCCAGCGGGTCAGCACGACAGCCTCGCGGAAGGCGGGCAGCTGGCAGGCCAGCGAGCGGTCGGCGTTCAGCGCGAAGGATGCGCCGTCGAAAACGAGTTCGTCCTGCCCGCCGACCTGGTTGAGGTAGACCAGCGGCAGGCCGCTTTCGACCACGCGCGGCACGGCCACCGCCATGCGCTCGTCACGGACGCCGCGCCGGTATGGCGAGCCGTTCGGGGACAGCAGGATTTCAGCACCGGTCTCGGCGAGGCACTCGACCACCTCGGTTTCCCAGATATCCTCGCAGATCGGCAGGCCGATGCGTATGCCACGCAAGGTCACGGGACCCGGCAATGGCCCCGGCGCGAACACGCGCTTTTCGTCGAAGACACCGTAATTCGGCAGATCGACCTTGAACCGCACCGACTGGACCCTGCCGGCGTCAAGCAGTGCATAGGCGTTGTAGAGCTTGCCCGCTTCGACCCAGGGCAGGCCGATCAGGATCGCAGGCCCGCCATCGGCGGTTTCGGCGGCGAGCTCATCGCAGGCTTTGCGGCAGGCATCCTGGAAGGCGGGCTTCAGCACCAGATCCTCTGGCGGATAGGCCGAGAGGAACAGTTCGGGCAACATCAGCGCATCGGCGCCCATCGCCGCAGCCTGCGCGCGGGCAACGCGGGCTTTGTCGGCATTGCCGGCAGGGTCTCCGACCACCGGGTTGAGCTGGGCAAGGACGAGGGCAAGCGTCTGTGTCATGCTCCCGATGTAGCGCTCAAGCCCAAGACCGGCAACGGGGCGGCCGGCATGACTGCCAACCGCCCCGCGACAAAAACACAGAACCGGAGATCAGTTACAGACGCGGACGCGACGCACCTCGTAGGTCCAGCTGTCCAGCCAGACCTTCTGACGGCGCAACTCGCACACGACCGGGCGCTCTTCATAGACCACGGGCGGCGCGGGATAATAGACCGGCGCCGGGCGATAGCGCGGTGGCGGAGGCGGCATATCCTCATAGCCGTAGCCGTAGGCCGGGCGGGCTCCGGCGGCCAGCGCGCTCCCGGCCAGGGCTCCGACGGCGAGCCCGCCAATCAGACCGGCAGCGACGTCGCCGCCGCGATAGCGGTGGCCATAGCGCCAGTCGGCGCTCGCGGAGGTCGCAGCCATGCTCACGCCGGCGGCGATGACAGCTGCGCCAAGCAGTCCAACCTTGGTCATACGTGCCGACATGCTTCGTCTCCTGATGTTCAAAGCCAGTGCGGGAACAGCGGCCATCATGGCAGCGGAACCCTGTATTGTTCCTGAATGAAGTGTGGCCGAGACAAGGCAGGATCGCCCCGGCCGGTTAATCCTTTGTTAGGTCAGCATTTACCTGCCGTTAGGGTTACTGAGCGATAAACGACGCCATCGGCCACTTGCGCTGATTTGCGGAGCAACCTCGATGCGTAATCGTCTCATGACCATGGCGGCTGTCGCCACTGTCAGCGCCCTCACCTTCGGGGCCGCTCCCGCGCACGCAGCGGACTATCCGGTGCTGCGCGGCACGAGCTCGCCGAGCCTGCCCCCGGCGCCGCAACTTCAGGATGACCAGTCGCCCTGGGAGGGATTCTATCTCGGCGGACTGGCCGGCTACAACGCCGTCGCCTTCGATCCCGGCAACAGCGCCGCGCGGATGGTCCGCAACGGGCCGCTGTTCCGCAACACCTATTATGAAACGCAGGGCGCCTCGAGCAATCTGCAGATTCCCGCCTACAGCGCACGCGGCACCATGTTCGGCGGTTTCGCGGGCTACAATCTGCAGGTCGGCGAGGTCGTGGTGGGCCTTGAAGTCGACTACAACCGCATTGGCCGCACAGGCAGCGCGAATGGCGGCGACATCGGGCGGCGCTTTGTCAACGCCGACCAGTCGCAGCGCGCCAACGTGACCCTGTCGGGCTCATCCTCGACGCGCCTCGACGACCTGGTCACGCTGCGCGCCCGCGCCGGCTACGTCATGGGCAACCTCATGCCCTATGTGACCGGAGGCCTCGCCATCGGCTATGGACGGACCAGCACGACCACGCGCGCCGATGTCGGGCTGCAGGACAGCGTCGGCGGCAACGGCACCGGCGTCTGGGCGCCGGAAGCCCCCGCCGTCGGCAGTCCGGAGACGCTTGTCAACGCCCGCAAGAACGCCTTCATGGCCGGCGTCACGGCTGGCGCAGGCATGGAAGCGATGTTGGGCGGCCTGATCCTGCGCGGCGAATACCTCTTCACCCGCCTTGCAACCCAGGGCGGCGTCGCCATCGACGTCAACCAGGGCCGCGTCGGCGCCGGCGTCAAATTCTGACGCCGGGCATCCGGAGCGGAATCGGCTTGCCCCGATAGAACGCCGGCGAGCCTTATTCGGCCGCCTCGACCTCGGGCCGCCCCTTGGCCATGCGTTCCTTCTTGATCAGCTCCGCCACCAAGAACGCCATTTCCAGCGCCTGTTCCGCGTTGAGGCGCGGATCGCAGGCTGTGTGATAGCGGTCCGACAGATCGACATCCGAAATCGAACGGGCGCCGCCCGTGCATTCCGTGACGTTCTTGCCGGTCATCTCGAGATGGATGCCGCCGGCATAGGTGCCTTCGGCATTGTGCACGGCGAAGAAGGCCTTCACCTCGCTGAGGATCAGGTCGAACGGGCGCGTCTTGTAGCCGGAACCGGCCTTGATCGTGTTGCCGTGCATCGGATCGCATGACCACAGCACATTGCGCCCTTCCCGCTTCACCGCCCGCACCAGCGCGGGCAGATGATCGAAAACCTTGTCGGCGCCGAAACGCGCGATCAGCGTCAGACGCCCGGCCTCGTTGGTGGGGTTCAGCATGTCGATCAGGCGGATCAGATCGTCGGGCTTCAACGTCGGGCCGCATTTCAGGCCGATCGGGTTCTTGATCCCGCGGCAGAACTCCAGATGCGCATGGTCATGCTGGCGGGTGCGGTCGCCGATCCAGATCATGTGCCCGGAGGTGTCATACCAGTCGCCGGTGGTGGAATCGACGCGCGTCATGGCCTGCTCGTAGCCAAGCAGCAGGGCCTCATGGCTGGTGTAGAAATCCGTTGTCCGGGTTTCCGGATGGGCCTCCGGGTCGATTCCGATGGCGCGCATGAAGTCGAGCGTTTCGGTGATGCGTTCCGCCAGCTCACGGTATCGCCCGCTCTGGTGGGTGCCCGACACAAATCCCAGCATCCAGCGATGGGCATTGTCGAGGTTGGCGTAGCCGCCCGTCGCGAAGGCGCGGATCAGGTTGAGCGTCGCCGCCGACTGCCGGTAGGCCATGAGCTGGCGCTGCGGATCGGGCACGCGGGCCTCAGCCGTGAAGGCGATGTCATTGATGATGTCGCCGCGATAGCTCGGCAACTCGACGCCGTTGATCGTTTCCGTGTTCGCCGAACGCGGCTTGGCGAACTGCCCGGCCACGCGGCCAACCTTCACCACCGGCGACGAACCGGCAAAGGTCAGCACCACAGCCATCTGCAGGAACAGGCGGAAGAAATCGCGGATGTTGTCCGCTGAATGCTCCTCGAAGCTCTCGGCGCAATCGCCTCCCTGAAGCAGGAAGGCCTCGCCGGCGGCAACCTTGCCCAACGCGCGCTTGAGCTTGCGCGCCTCGCCCGCAAAAACCAGCGGCGGAAACCCGGCAAGCTGCTTCTCGACAGAGGCCAGCGCAGCCTGATCCGGATACTGCGGGTTCTGCTGAATCGGCTTGGCTCTCCAGCTATCGGGTGTCCAACGATCGGCCATTGTCATCACTCCAGACAAAAACAGTAACCCCGCCAGAAGCGCGGGCAACCGCCGCGTCCAGCAAGGTGTTGCAACCCCTTATCGCCATTTCGCCAGCGCGGGAAGTGGGAGAAATCCCTAAGCCGGCGCGACGCGGCCCGCCCCGGTCTGGTTCAGTCCCAGCTCCTTTTGCACGCGCTTGGGCAGGTTCAGCGAGGCCAGCCTGTGGCTTTCGCGCAGATAGTCTCGCAGCGCTGCGTCATCGAGCGTGTCGCGCGATGTCCGCTGCAGCCAGATCATCCCGCGCGAGGCCAGATAGGGAGCAGGCCGCATGCCGGGCGCATCCTTTAGCATGGAGAAGCTCATCGGCGAGCACTTGAAGGTGATCGCCCCGATGTCGCTCCCGTCCCAGCGGCCGATGGAGAAGACCTTGCCGCCCACCTTCCAGACCCGCGCGCCCTCCCACTGCACAACATGGCTGGCATGCGGCAGGCTGGCGCAGAACTGGTTGTAGGCGTCCATCTGCATCGTTGAGAGGTCGTGATCACGGCTGCGGCAGATTTTAGAGTTGCATCCTTCGCCCTGCCAGTCCACTTGCGCCCCATGGCTCCTCCACTACTGACACTGAAGAACATCCGTCACGGCTTTGGCGGCGCGCCCTGCCTTGAAGGCGCGGAATTGGCGGTTGCCCCCCGCGACCGCATCTGCCTCATCGGGCGCAACGGTTCGGGTAAGTCGACCTTGCTGAAGATCGCGGCGGGGTTGATCGACCCCGAGCGTGGCGAGCGTTTCGTTCACCCCGGCGCAACGGTCCGCTATCTGCCGCAGGAGCCGGATTTCGCCGGCTTCGCCACCACGCGGGCCTATGCCGAGGCCGGCCTTGCGCCGGGCGATGACGCCTACCGTGTGAGCTACCTGCTCGAACAGCTTGGCCTCACCGGCGAGGAAGACCCCGCGCGGCTGTCTGGCGGAGAGGCCCGCCGCGCCGCTCTGGCCCGGACGCTGGCGCCGGAGCCAGACCTTCTGCTGCTCGACGAGCCGACCAACCACCTTGATCTGCCAGTCATCGCCTGGCTCGAACAGGAATTGGCGCAGAGCAAGAGCGCGCTGGTGCTGATCAGCCATGACCGGCGGTTTCTCACCAGCCTGTCGCGCGCCACCGTCTGGCTCGACCGCGGCAAGGCACGCCGGCTCGATCAGGGATTCTCAGCCTTCGAGGCCTGGCGCGACAAGGTCCTGGAGGAAGAGGAGCTCGAACGCCACAAACTCGACCGCAAGATCGCCAACGAGGAACACTGGCTGCGCTATGGCGTGACCGCGCGCCGCAAGCGCAACGTCAAGCGCCTTGGCAACCTGCATGCGCTGCGCGAGGAAGCCCGCACCTATCGCCGGGCGCAAGGCGACGTCGTGCTTGCCGTCAGCGAGGCGGACACCGCCGGCAAGCTGATGATCGAGGCCAGAAACATCGGCAAGTCCTATGACGGCCGGGTCATCGTCGACGATTTCTCGATCCGCGTCTCGCGCGGCGAACGCATCGGCATCGTCGGCCCCAATGGCGCAGGCAAGACCACGCTGATCAACCTGCTGACCGGCGGGCTTGAACCGGACAAAGGATCGATCACCCTGAGCCCGGCCACCGCACTCGCCACGCTCGACCAGCGGCGTGACAGCCTGAAGGATGAATGGACGCTGGCCGAGGCCATGACCGACGGTCGCGGCGACTTCATCGACGTGGCCGGCGAGCGCAAGCATGTCATGGGCTACCTCAAGGACTTCCTGTTCACGCCCGAACAGGCCCGCACCCCGATCAAGGTCCTCTCCGGCGGCGAGCGCGGGCGGCTGATGCTGGCGCGGGCGCTGGCAAAGCCCTCCAACCTCCTCGTGCTTGATGAGCCGACCAACGATCTCGATCTCGAAACCCTTGATCTGCTGCAGGAGATGATCGCCGACTACCCCGGCACGGTCATCCTCGTCAGCCACGACCGCGACTTCCTCGACCGCACGGTCAACGCCGTCATCATGGCCGACGGGGCCGGCAGGTTCACCACCTATGCGGGCGGCTACTCCGACATGGTGAACCAGCGCGGCGAAGGCGTCGTTGCCCGCAAGGCCGCCGGCAAGCGGCTCTCGGCCATGGCCACGACGGTGGATGCCGCAGCGCCCGCGCCGGTCCGCGAGCCGAAAAGCAAGCTGACCTTCAAGGAGCGCCACGCGCTGGAGACCCTGCCGGCCACCATCAACAAGCTGCATGCCGACATCGACAAGCTCAATGCTGTCCTGGCCGAGGAAAACCTGTTCGACCGGAACCCGGCCCGCTTCAACAAGGCGGTGGAGGCCCTGGCGCTGACCCAGAAGCGCCTTGGCGAAGCAGAAGAGGAATGGCTCAGGTTGGAATTGCTGCGCGAGGAGGCGCAAGCATAGCGCAGGCCTGCCTGACGGGTCGGGGCTGCCGGCCCTTTTCACGAAATCGCCAAGACGAAGCCGCCGGGAGCATGTACTGCAACAGATCGATATACAACTTTAACGATTATCTTGTAAAAAATAAAACCGATGATTGTTTTCTCGTTCGAGGTGGCGTCCCATGCAGATTTCGCTTTTTGCTCGCCTTCCAATGGCCACACGGATTGCCGCATTCGGCGTCATGATGGTCTGTCTGTTTGTGTCCGTGTCATTGGTTCTCTCTTACCGCAGCGCGCGAGGGGAGATGCTGGAAGTCGCAGAAGCGACCCTCAAGACCAACATCTCGCTCCTCCGAACCCTGCTGCAGGAACGGGGCGACCCGAAAGTCGAAAACGGCAAGCTGCTGTTTGGCGAGTATGTGGCGAACGATAACTTCGAGGTTGTCGACAAGGTCAAGGACATCGCCGGCGGCACCGCGACCATCTTCATGGGCGATCTTCGCATATCGACCAACGTAAGACGGCCGGACGGCGGCAGGGCGGTCGGGACAAGGCTGGCCAAGGGGCCCGCATATGACAGCGCTCTGACCAACCGGAAGACGTTTTCGGGCGAAGTCGACATTCTGGGAACGAGTTTCCTCGCGGTTTACGAGCCGATCATCCAGCCGTCCAACAACGCCGTCATCGGCGTCCTGTACGTCGGCATCAAGAAGTCTGAGTTCCTTGAACATGCAGACCACATGCTGCAGACAAGCGTTATCATCGGCATCGCGTTGATGATTTCGGCAGGCATGATCCTGTTCTTTGTCCTGCGCCGCATGATGCGTCCGCTTCGCGATCTGAACGGCGTGATGCGCAACATCGCTGCCGGGAATCTCGAACAGGCGCTTCCGAAGCTGAAGTTCAAGGACGAGATTTCCGACATTTGCGATGCGGTGGGGGTCCTCAGGGACGCTGCGGTCGAGAAGGCGCGTCTGGAGGACGAAGCGCGGCAAGCTGCGACCGAGATCGACAAGGCGCGCACCCTCACGGAGGCCGAGCGCCGCAGTTCGGCAGAGCGGCAGAAACAGCAGGCCCTCGAGCTTGAACAGATCATCGCAACCATTGGCGAGGCCCTCGAAGAGCTTGCCGCAGGCAATCTCACGAAGCGGATCACGGCCGACCTGCCCTCGGAGTACCAACGCCTGCGCGACAACTTCAACCACGCGCTCGAACGGTTGTCCTCGGTGATGCAGTCCATCCAGGGGACCGTCAACGAGGTCGGCGTCGCTGCCAAGGAAATCGACATGGGCGCCGGCAACCTCTCGACACGCACCGAGGAACAAGCCGCCGCACTTGCCGAAACCTCCGCAACCACTGACGGAATCACCAGCCTCGTGCGCAAGACAGCCGGCTCGTCCAAGCATCTGGACAGCATCGCCAAGGACGCCATCAAGGCAGCGGAAGGCGGCGGCACGATCGCCCGACAGGCGGCCGAAGCGATGTCGCGCATCGAATCCGCTTCTCAGCGGATCTCGGAAATCACAAAGATGATCGACGACATTGCCTTCCAGACCAATCTGCTGGCGCTGAATGCGGCCGTCGAAGCCGCACGTGCCGGCGACGCGGGCAAGGGCTTCGCGGTCGTGGCGTCCGAAGTGCGCGTCCTGGCGCAACGCTCGGGCGAAGCGGCCAAGGACATCGCCAGTCTGATCAGCGCCTCGAACACGGAGGTCCAGGAAGGAGTGGAGCTTGTCCGCGAGGCAGGCCAGGCGCTCAATGAAATCCTGGCCCACAACCGTTCTGTCGCGGAAACCGTCATGGAGATATCCGGCTCCGCCGTTGAACAGGCGCATGGAATCGAAGAAATGGGCAAGGCGCTCGGGCATCTCGACGGGATGACCCAGCAGAATGCGGCGCTTGCCGAAGAAAGCGCCGCCGCCGCCAGCTTGCTGACGAGACGTGTCGAGCAATTGGACACGCTGGTCGCCGCGTTCCGGACCAGCCCGGCACAGTCCAGGGCGAGGGCCCAGGGAAGCGAACAGCGGTTTGCGAAGGCATCCTGAATCACGTCAGGGCTGGAGCGCAAGGCTCCGCCCTTGATCACCCGGCATTGGGATGGAATCCGTCTCAATCACGCAAAAAGCCGGCGCGATCGCGGTGATCCCGTCAACAATGGCATCCGGCAGCGCCGGTTGCCGGATCATGGCGCGACCAGCCTGAGCCAGCCATCCTCGTCAATGACCTCGATCCCCAGATCGCTGGCGGCTTTCAGCTTCGAGCCCGCCCCCGGCCCGGCAACCACGAGATCGGTTTTCTTCGAGACAGAACCCGCCACCTTGGCGCCCAGCCGCTCGGCCATGGCCTTCGCCTCGTCGCGCGTCATCTTTTCGAGCGAGCCGGTGAAGACCACGGTTTTGCCGGCGACGGGCGAATCCTTTGCGGCCTGCTCGGCATCGATGATGGTCAGTTGCGCTGCCAGCCGGTCGACGATGGCGCGGTTGTGGTCCTCAGCGAAATAGCTGCGGATCGCCTCGATGACCGTTTCGCCGATCTGGTCGATCGCATCCATCTCGGCAGCGCTCTCCGCATCACCGGCGGCAACGCGCATTGCAGCTGCATCAAACACGGCCCAAGTGCCGTAGTTGCGCGCCAGCATCTTGGCGGTGGTCTCCCCGACATGCCGGATGCCGAGCGCGAAGATCAGCCGTTCAAGCTGGATCGTGCGCCTTGCCTCAATCGCCGCGAACAGGTTGGCGGTGGAGGTTTCACCAAAGCCTTCATAGTTCTGGATGCGCTGGAGATTTCCGGGCGCGGCATCACGCTTTGCCAGCGTGAAGATATCGCCGGGCTCCCTGATCAGCCCCTTCTCGAAGAAGAAGGCGATCTGCTTGTCGCCCAGCCCCTCGATGTCGAAGGCCCGGCGCGAGCAGAAATGCTTCAGATGCTCGATGCGTTGATAGGGGCAGGCGAATTCACCCGTGCAGCGCCTGACCACGCTCTCGATGCCCGCCGCCGTGGTCTCCTTGACCACGGGCGTGTGCAAATCACACGGGCAGGCATGCGGGAAGGCGTAAGGCCCGGCGCTGGCCGGGCGCTGCGCCATCACCACCTCGACCACCTGCGGGATCACGTCGCCGGCCCGCTGCACCACCACCGTGTCGCCGATGCGCACGTCGAGCCGGGCGATCTCGTCAGCGTTGTGCAGCGTCGCGTTGGATACGACAACGCCGCCGACGGTGACCGGCCTGAGCTTGGCAACAGGGGTCAGCGCGCCGGTGCGGCCCACCTGTATGTCGATCGCCTCGACCAGCGTCGTCGCCTTCTCGGCCGGGAACTTGTGCGCCGTGGCCCAGCGCGGCGCGCGGCCGACAAAGCCGAGGCGCTGCTGCCAGTCGATGCGGTCCACCTTGTAGACCACGCCGTCGATGTCATAGCCCAGGCTGGCGCGCATCGCCTCGATCCTGGCATAGTGCGCCAGCAACTCGTCGACGCTTGCACAACGTGTCATCAGCGGATTGACCGGCAGGCCCCATGCCTTGAAGGCCTGAACGATGCCGAACTGGGTGTCGTCGGGAAGCCGCTCCACATCTCCCCAGGCATACGCGAAGAAGCGCAAAGGCCGCGATGCCGTGATGGCGGCATCAAGTTGCCTCAGACTCCCCGCCGCCGCATTGCGCGGATTGGCGAATTCCTTGTCGCCCGCCTCGCGTTGGCGGGCGTTGAGCGCGGCAAAGTCGGCATGTCCGAGATAGGCCTCGCCGCGCACCTCGAACACGGCGGGCACATCGCCCGTGAGCCGGTGCGGGATGTCGGCAATGGTGCGGGCATTGACGGTCACGTCCTCGCCCTCCTCACCATCGCCCCGCGTCGCCGCCTGCACCAGCCCCCCGCGCTCATAGCGCAGGGAGAGCGAGAGCCCGTCGATCTTGGGTTCGGCAGTGAGCATCACGATCTCGCCCATGCCCAGACCGAGAAAGGAGCGGATGCGGCTTTCGAAATCCGCCACATCCTCGCGCGAGAAGCTGTTGGCCAGCGACAGCATCGGCACGCGGTGCCGCACCTTGGCGAATCGTTCCGACCGGGGTGCCCCGACTATGTAAAGTTGGGAGAGACTACTCTTTAAGTTTTTGAATGAAGATTCTAAATCGATAAGCATCTTCTTGATTTCATCGTATTCAGAATCAGAAATTATCGGATTATCATTTTGATGATATTGTATATCTGCCTCTCGCAAAAAAGAATTCAATCTTAAGGCAGCCTGTCGTATCCGCCTCTCATAATCAAGAAAAGGACTCTTGAGATTATTGATTTTTTCTTCACGACTAAGATGTGCAATTGGTTCATGGATGTTTTTATATAAATTGTCTATTGTACGATTGTGAAGTCTTTGAAAGGCTGATGAAATCTCTATTTTTCTGCGCTCTGGATTAATGAGCAGCAAATCGTCCAAGATTGAATTGATTTTTTCTGCACGAGTCAGATCGCTAGAATTCACCGGGACACCTCAGTTCAGCGTATCGAGCAAGCGCTTCGCCGCCGCCCGCGCCTCATCCGTGATGGTCGCGCCGGCGAGCATGCGGGCCAGTTCCTCGCCGCGCTCGCCATCGGCCAGGGGGGCCACGCGCGTCGCCACGCGGTCAGCGCTGACGGCCTGTTTGGAGATCAGGAAATGCCGGCCGGCCTTGGCGGCGACCTGCGGCGCATGGGTCACGGAGATAACTTGCACCTTCGCCGCCAGTCGCGCCAGCCGCTCGCCAATGGCGTCGGCCACAGCGCCGCCGACACCAGTATCGATTTCGTCGAAAACCAGCGTCGGCGCCGATCCCTTGTCGGCCAGGACAACCTTCAGCGCCAGCATGAAGCGCGAGAGCTCGCCGCCTGAAGCCACCTTGAACATCGGGCCAGGCCGCGTGCCGGGGTTGGTCTGGACCCAGAACTCGACATGATCATTGCCTGTCGCGCTCCAGTTGGCCGGGTCCGTCGTGATCTGCGTGATGAAGCTGGCCCGCTCGAGCTTGAGCGGCGGCAGTTCCCGCGTGACAGCGGTGTCGAGCTGCTTCGCGGTGGCCGTGCGTGCGGCGCTGAGGCCTGCGGCCAGCTGCGCATAGGCGCCAGCCCGCAAGGCCAGATCGGCCTCAAGTCCCTTGAGATGCTGCTCTCCGGCATCGAGCGCGCCAAGCTCTGCCACAAAGCGCTCCTGCAATGCAGCTAGACCGTCCGCCGGCACATCGTACTTTCGCGCCGCCGCGCGCAGGGCGAACAGGCGCTCCTCGCAGCGTTCAAGCTCGTGCGGATCGAACTCGGTGGCCCGCAAGGCGGCTTCCAGCGTCGCCGCCGCCTCGTCAAGCGCCACCAGCGCCGCCTCAAGCGCCTTCACCGGCACTTCGACAAGCTCCGGGGCCTGCGTCGCCCGGCGCTCCAGACGCCGCATGTGGGCGGACAGCTCGGGGATCGGCGAGCCCTGCCCGCTCAACGCTTCGCTGGCATCGGCAATGTCCTTGGCGACCTTCTCGGCCTGCATCATCAGCTGCCGCTGGCGGGCCAGTTCGGCCTCCTCGCCGACCTGCGCGCCCAGCTTGCCAAGCTCGTCGGCGGCATGGCGCAGGAAATCCGCCTCCTTGCGCGCAGCCTCGACGTGGGCTCGCTGCTGGTCAAGGGCGGAGCGCGCATCGCGCCAGGCCCGCCACGCCGCCGAGACCGCAGCGGCCTGCTCTCCCAGATTGCCAAAGACGTCCAGCAGCGAACGGTGCGTTTCCGGCTCGATCAGGGCCCGGTCGTCATGCTGGCCATGGATTTCGACAAGCGCGGCGCCGACCGTCCGCAGCACCTGCACCGAAACGGGCTGATCGTTGATGAAGGCGCGGGTCCGGCCATCCGCAACCTGTACGCGGCGCAGGATCAGCTCCCCGTCGACATCGAGGTCGTGGCTGCGCGCCATCGCGCGGGCTGGATGGTCCATGGCGAGGTCGAACACCGCCGTGACCTGTCCCTGGGCTTCGCCATGCCTGACGAGAGAGCCGTCGCCGCGCCCTCCGAGGGCCAGCGCAAAGGCATCGAGCAGGATGGACTTGCCGGCGCCTGTCTCACCCGTCAGCACGCTCATCCCGCCGGCGAAGGCAAGCTCAAGTCGGTCTATCAGGACAATGTCACGAATCAGGAGCTGGGCGAGCATGGCCCGCTCATTGGCTGAGGCCAACCGTCCGGGTAAAGCCACGGAAAGCACGGCTGATCCACGAGCCTGTCTGCTCGCGCGGCTCAAGCCCGCCGGACTGGAGCAGCGCATAGGCGTCTCTGTACCACGGGCTGTCGGGGAAATTGTGTCCGAGCACCGCAGCGGCCGTCTGCGCCTCAGCCGTCACGCCCAGCGCCAGATAGGCCTCTGACAGGCGCATCAGCGCCTCCTCGACATGGCGTGTGGTCTGGTACTTCGAGACCACGTCGCGGAAGCGGTTGATCGCGGCAGGAAAGTTGCGCTGCTGCAGATAGAACCTGCCCACGGTCATCTCCTTGCCCGCAAGCTGGTCCCTGGCGAACAGGATCCGCTCACGCGCGTCCTGCACGTACTCGGAGCGCGGGTAGCGGTCGACGAGTTCCTGCAGCGACACCAGCGCCTTCTCGGTGCGTTCCTGGTCGCGGCCGATGTCGGGAATCTGGTTATAGTTCGACATGGCCAGCAGATACTGGGCATAGGCCGCATCCTTGTCGCCCGGATGCAGCGTCAGGAAGCGGCGGGAGGCGGTGATCGCCTCATCGTAGCGGCGGCCCTCGTAATGGGCGAATGCCGTCAGCAGCAGGCCCTTTTTCGCCTGCGGGGAAAAGGCGGACTGCTTGTCGATGTCACCGAAGGCTTTCGCCGCCCCGACGGTGTCGCCGGCCTGCAGCCGCGCCAGACCCTGATTGTACAGGGTTTCCGGCGGCACGTCTGGCAGCAGTTCCTGCTTGTAGCGCGAGGTCGTGTCGAACGGATTGAGCGAGGAAATGGTGTCGCAGCCGGCCACGCCCAAGGCGATTCCCAGCAGCAGGACCCAATGAACTGACTTCGGAACAGCCATAACCACAGCCTCAATCAAAATGCGATGTCATGCGCCGGACGCAGGATCAGCGCAGCATGTAACCCATGCGCATGGCTTTCGCCAAGTCATCCTCGCCCCCGACGGCAAACTAAGTTCGGATCAGGCCAAGGCCATCATCCGGCGAGATGGCGAATTCAAGGCAGCCCGCATGCAGGCCTGCGGGCGCTCAGCTCAGCGCAGGCGCATAGGCGGCGGCCGCCATCTGGACATGACGGGCGGGCACGGCGGTTTCGGCTTCGCAGATCTCGAAATTGGCCGGATCGGAAAACAGCTCGCGCAGCACCGAAATGTTGAGGCGATGACCGCCGCAGCGGGAGCGGAACAGACCAACGATCGGCAGCCCTGCAAGGGCCAGGTCGCCGACGGCGTCGAGCATCTTGTGCCGGACGAATTCATCGTCAAAACGCAAGCCTTCCGGATTGATCACGCGGTCATCGCCGATGGCGACCGTGTTTTCGAGCGAGGCGCCAAGGGCAAAACCATTCTTCCACAACTGTTCGACGTCGCGCATGAAGCCGAACGTGCGGGCGCGGCTGACCTCGGCCGCAAAGGCCTCGGGCTCAAGGTCGAGCGTCATGGACTGGTCGCCGATGACGGTGGTGTCGAAAGCGATGGTCACGTCAAGGCGCAGGACATCGTCATCATGTGGCAGCAACTCGCTGGTGCCGACCTTGTTCGACACCGAAACCGGCTTGAGCACGCGCACATAACGCTTCGGGCTGCGCTGGCTTTCAACGCCGACAGCGCGAAGGGCCTCCACGAACGCAGCCGCGCTGCCATCCATGATGGGAACCTCGGGTCCGTCGATCTCGATCAGGGCGTTGTCGATCCCAAGACCATAGAGCGCCGCCATGATGTGTTCAACCGTCGAAACCGCGCCATGGCTCGGATTGCCCAGGACGGTGCACAGTTCGGTCATGCTGACATTGCCATAACGCGCCGGAATGCGGCGCTCAATGCCGCCTTCGAGACCGGTGCGCAGAAAGACGATGCCGTGATTGGGAGAAGCGGGACGAATGGAGATGTTCGCGACGGCCGCACTGTGAACGCCATATCCGGAAAGCGCGACGACATCTCGCACTGTTGTCTGGCGGCCAGCGATCATGTGTCAGTCCCTTTGAGGTCCATGAATGCGCCGGCTTTTTGCCATTTTACGCAGGCAGGATCTTTTCGAAGCCCTTGCGACGGACAGCGATTCCCGCGTTCCGAACGTGCCGCACCATAACGAGGTCGCAGGCCATGGCAAAATCACGGTTTTTATCGCTCTGTAACAACAAAATCCGTCAATTTTGATCATCAAGTTCCCACACCATATCAAGCAATTCTTAAAACATCTTCACCCGCCCTGTGAGGAGCGGGTGAAGCCTGACCATGCGTCAATTTCAATCGATTTTCAGTTGGCCTGGCGCCGTAGGAAAGCGGGAATCTCCAACTGGTCATCCTCGGCGGGGCGGGCCGCCGGAGCGCGTCCGCGCACGTCCAGCTGGCCTTCGGCAGCGCGCGGAACTGTGGCAGGAGCGGGGCGTCGCATGTACTCGGCATGGGCTGCCGAGGGAGCAGGACGAACCTGCGGCGCAGCCGGCTGAAGCGGCTGCGTGGCCTCCGGAAGGCCCTCATCCTTTCGGCCGAAGCCGACCGAGGCCAGGCGCTGCATCAGCGACATGCGCTTCTGCTCGGCGGCATGGGCCGGCATCTGCGGCTGCGGTTGCACGGCGCGGGCCGCAAACTGGTTCTGGGCCGGGACCGGCAGGTCTTCGATCCGTGGAAGTCGCGCAGGCTTGATGCGCTCAGCCTGCGGCGGGATGAAATGCTCCTGCTCGAGGGTCGGCTCATCCGCATGGCGGAAGGTCTGGATCGGTGCCGGCGGTTCGGCGGCCAGCACGACGCGCGGCTGCACCGGCTCCAGCCGCACGGTCTCGGCGATGATCGTGGCTTCCGGCGCTTCCGGCATGATCGGCGCATGCTCGACCGGCTGCGGAGCCGGCGAGGAGATCACAGAAGCCATCGGGCGGAAGGTCGGCGCCGCTGAACTGGCCTGCGCCCGCAGGCGCGCTTCGGCCTTCAGCTTCTCGGCCACTTCAGCGATGCGGCGGTCGATGGCTGACACTTCCGGCTGCATCTGCTGCATGTGGGCGGCGTCGATCCCGGTCGCGACGACGGAGACACGCATGATGCCTTCCATGGACTCATCGAACGTCGCGCCGACAATGATGTTGGCTTCTTCGTCAACCTGCTCGCGGATGCGCGTGGCAGCCTCGTCGACTTCGTAGAGCTTCATGTCGCGCCCGCCGGTGATCGAGATCAGCAGTCCGCGGGCCCCCTTCATCGAGGTTTCGTCCAGCAGCGGGTTGGAGATGGCGGCCTGCGCGGCGGTCTCGGCGCGCTTGTCGCCGGTCGCTTCGCCAGTGCCCATCATCGCCTTGCCCATGCCGCGCATCACGGCGCGGACGTCGGCGAAGTCGAGGTTGATCAGGCCGGGCTTGACCATGAGGTCGGTGATGCAGGCGACCCCGGAGTAGAGCACCTGATCGGCCATACCGAAGGCGTCGGCAAAACCCGTATTCTCGTTGGCGATGCGGAACAGGTTCTGGTTCGGGATGACGATCAGCGTATCGACCGACTGCTGCAGTTCCTGGATGCCGGCATCCGCCATGCGCAGGCGGCGTGTGCCCTCGAACTGGAACGGCTTGGTCACGACGCCGACCGTGAGGATGCCAAGCTCGCGGGCCGCGCGGGCCACCACCGGAGCGGCCCCCGTGCCTGTGCCGCCGCCCATGCCCGCCGTGATGAACACCATGTGCGCGCCGGCAAGATGGTCACGGATCTCGTCCATCACCTCTTCGGCGGCTGCGCGGCCAACCTCCGGCTGCGATCCGGCGCCCAGTCCTTCGGTGACCTGAAGGCCCATCTGGATGATGCGCGGCGCCGCGGACATGGCCAGAGCCTGCGCGTCGGTGTTGGCGACAACGAAGTCGACACCCTGCAGGCCAGCCTGGATCATGTTGTTGACGGCGTTGCCGCCACCGCCGCCAACCCCGAAAACGGTGATCCGCGGCTTGAGTTCCCGAATGTCCGGGCCTTGCAGGTTCATCGGCATGGTCGTGCCTCTTTCACGTTGTCGACGCCCGGCTAGCGTCTCTTAGGTCAGATCATCAGAAGGCCGCCGCCACGGTCTTCCGTCTCAAAGCTCGCCCCGGTCGCCGCCCGGAGCGGGCCCGCTTCGTCAGAAGCTGTCTTTCAGCCACCGTCCGACACGGGAGAGGTAGCCCCCATCCGTGCCGGTTGCGGCAAAACCTCCCGCGGATCGCGGCTCGAAATGCTCGATATGCGCGACCTGCGGATAAACCAGCAGGCCAACCGCTGCAGCGAAGGGCGGACCCTTCGCGGCCTCGGGGAGCCCCTTGATGCCGAGTGGCCGTCCGATCCGGACCTGGCCGCCAAGCACCTGTCTTGCGAGGTCTGTCAGCCCGGTGAGCTGGCAGCCGCCGCCGGTGAGCACCACGCGCCTGCCGGCCTCGCCGGCAAAGCCGGCGGCCTTCAGCCGGTCACGCACCAGTTCGAGGATTTCCTCGACGCGCGGCCGGATGATCCGGATCAGATGGGATTTCGGCATATGATTGGGCGTGTCGCGGTCGTCGTCGTCGACGGAGGGCACGGTGATGATGTCGCGCTCGTCGGATGCGGTGGCGATCGTGCCGCCGTACAGCGTTTTCAGCCGCTCCGCCGCGGAAACCTTGGTGGACAGCCCGCGCGCCAGATCCATGGTGATGTGATGACCGCCGACGGCCACACCATCCGCATGCATCAGATGGCCATGCGAGAAGACACCGATGCTGGTCGTGCCGCCGCCCATGTCCACGATCACCGCGCCCATGTCGGCCTCATCGTCGACAAGCGATGACAGGCCCGAGGCGTAGGGTGTCGCGACCACGCTTTCGACCGACAGATTGCAGCGCTCGACGGCCAGCATCAGATTGAGCGCCGCGGCGCCCTCGCCCGTGACGACATGCATGTCGACCGACAACGAGCGGCCCATCAGCCCGCGCGGGTCCGTCACGCCAGGCTGGCCATCCAGCGCGTAGCCGGTCGGCAGCGCGTGCAGGACGGCGCGGCCGGGCCGCACCGAATGCGACGCCGCTGCGGCGAGAACGCGTTTCACATCCTGGTCAGCGACCGAGCCGACGCGCAGGTCGACGCTGGCCGCGAAGCTCTGTGATCCAAGTCGCCCGCCGGTCTGGTTGACGATCACGGACTGGACCTCGACCTTGGCCATGCGTTCGGCCGCGTCCACAGCCTGCCGGATCGACCGCTCAGCCGCTTCCAGATCGACGACGGCGCCGCCCTTGAGGCCGAGCGAACGCGTATGGCCGATGCCGATCACGCGGGCGAGATGGGTGCGCCCGCGCAGCCGGTCGCTGGCCTCGACAGGCTGCAGCTCCGCGATCAGGCAGACGATCTTGCTGGTGCCGACATCAAGCACAGAGAGCGTCGCGCTCTTGCGCGACGACAGGGGCCGAAGGCGCGGTGTCAGGCCCTGCGAGAAGAGGCTCATACCGCGCCTCCCTTCGGCTTCGGGCGGCTCTTCAGCATGTCGGCGCGGGCTGCGGCGGCCTCTTCGCTGAGGCGCACCGTCACGCGGTCAGGCTGGCGCATGTCGATGGCGAGAATGTCCTTCTCCAGCAGCTTCTGTTCCCGCGACAGGCGTTCGAGCCGGCGCACGGCCTCATCGGCATTGTCCTGCGGCAGGCGCACATCGAGGCCATTGTCGAGCTTCAGCGTCCAGCGCCGCTCCGACACCAGGGTCGCGCCGCGGATCCGGCTGCGCAGCGGCCCCGCTTCACCGAGCAGGACCACATATTCACGCACCCGCTTGTTGGCACCCGGCCCGACAACGAGCGGAAGATGGGCGAAACGCCCGTCGCGCAACTTGTCGATCACCGTGCCGTCGGAGGAAATGATCGAGACCTCGCCGTCCAGTTGCCACAGGGCGAAAGCCTCGCGCTCCGTCAGTTCAATACTCAGCTCGCCCGGATAGAGCTTGCGCACCGTCGCTTCGCGGATCAGCGGCTGGGCTTCCAGCAGGCGGCGTGTCTCGGCCACATCGAGGAAGGCCAGCGACCCGCGCGGGGTGATCCCGGCGGTGTGCAGCACCTCGGTTTCATGCAGTTCGGACAGGCCCGAGATGGTCACCCGCTCGATCCCCAGACCGACCGCGCGCGCCACGATATGATGCGGTTCGCCGTAAGCCGCGCGGAGCGCGTCATACTGCCCGCCGAAAACCAGGCCGCCGAGGCCGATCGCACCCAGGCCGCCGAGCACGGAGACCGTGCCCAACCGCCGCGGGACACGCTCGTGCAGCGGCAGGGTCACGGAGGCGCGGTTGCCGAACGGCCAGAAGCCGCGGCGTCCCGAGCGCTCGCCGACCAGCAGCGGCACATCGATGTCTCCTTTGCGAACGCGCGACGACCGCACTCCGAAGAGCGCCATCGTCAACGATCGCAGGAGGCGTCCTCCACCATCCATCGCACCAACTCGCCAAACTCAATGCCCGCATGGGCGGCCAACTCGGGCACCAGGCTTGTGGCCGTCATCCCCGGTTGCGTATTCACTTCCAGCCAGATGAGACGCTCGGACGCCTCATCATATCTGAAGTCGGACCGGCTCACGCCGCGGCACCCAATTGCTTGATGCGCCGTTAACGCCCACTGTTGAACCTGTTGGTAAATTTTCGGTTTAAGCGGGGCCGGCAGGATGTGGATTGACCCCCCCGGAGCGTACTTCGCGTCGTAGTCATAGAACTCGCCGGTCGACGTGGTGATCTCGATCACATCAAGGGCCCGGTCGCCCAGGACGGCGCAGGTCAGTTCGCGTCCGGGAATGAACTCCTCCGCCAGCATCCAGTCGCCGCAGGGCCAGTCCTCGCGGGCCAGTTCCTGCGGTGGGTGGGTGCGGTCTTTCTTGACGATGACGATGCCGATCGATGAGCCGTCATCCACCGGCTTGATGACATAGGGCGGCTGCCTGACATGGGCCTTGGCCGCCTCGAAGCGACTGACCATGATACCGTCAGCAACAGCAACTCCCGCAGCAGACACGACGGCTTTCGCACGCGCCTTGTGCATGGCAAGCGCGGACGCGAGCACGCCGGAATGGGTGTAGGGAATCCTTAGGATTTCCAGAACGCCCTGAATGCAGCCGTCCTCGCCCCACGGACCGTGCAGACAATTCAGCGCCACATCGGGCTTCAGCTTCGCCAGCACCTCGGCAATGTCGCGCTGCACATCGATGCGGGTGACGCGATAGCCCAAGCGTTCCGCCGCGTCGGCATTCTGCTTGCCGGATTTGAGCGACACCTCGCGCTCGGCCGACCAGCCACCCATCAAGACAGCCACATGCTTGGACATGAGCAACCACAACTCCCGAATCTCGGCCCGACTGTGGACTGCCAAGCGTTAGGGAGTGGTTAACCATGCGCGAAGGGTGGGGTCCTGCTATGCGACCCGCCATCAATCGCATCCGCTGATCATCAGTCGTCAAGCGATCAGAAAATTCTTTGGCACGTGTGAACTATCGCAGAGTTTAGCAAACGAGGCACGGGCGAAAGATGAACAACATTCAAAACATGTGCTTACGTTGAATGTCAAACTCCCGAAAGAGGTTGAATCGCAATGTGCTGAATGCTAGCTCCGCGCGGAATCTAATCAGACTGGGGAGCATCATGCTCACGACATGCCGAACAATATTTGTCGTTTCGTTACTTGGTATGTTTGTAACGGGCTGTATGGCGACGCGCTCAGTCACTCTTCAGGAGGCGCGTGGCTACAAGCTGGCGGCAGTGGAGATCGATGTGCGTCCCGCGACCATCAGCTGGGGCGACGGCGAGGTTGCTTTCATGGTGGCGCGCGGGCTCGACACCAATGATCCGGCGTCGGCCAATGCCTTGACCACGGCCGAAGGCAAAGCAGCCTTCGAAAAGGTCGTCACCGAGCGCATCGCGTCACGCATTCGCCCTGTGCTCGCCTCTCAGCTGAACGGCGCCAGGCCGGTCAAGGTGACCTACGTCTTCAAGCGCATCTACGTTCCGTCGACCGCCTCCCGCATGGTTGCAAGCGTCCTGATCGGCAGCATTCCGCCCGGAATGCTGGCGGACGTCACCGTGACGGACGCCGCGTCCGGCACAACGTTGCTGCAATTGGCGGACAATGGCAGTTCGCTTCTGCCGTCCTCGGGAATCCTCGGTGCGGCCATCACGGCAGCGGTCGAGGGATCGATGGCGGACACGGCGTTTGATCGTCTCGCCACAGCGCAGGGTGTCAACTTTGCCACATGGCTGCTTGCAGAATAGCGAGGACGCCCAAGCGTGGCCCGAGGCGAACACCTTACCCAGCGGCATGAAATGAATTGACGAACGCTGCGGGCGGACTGATGATCGGAAAAAGCATCAGGAGGGCCGTTGATGAGACTCCTTCTTCTCGCCGTCTTTGCACTCGTCTTTGCCGGCGCAGGCCATGCGCAGACACCGGGCTATCTGAGCGATCAGGCCGTGTTCACCCGAGGCTGGTCGGAACTCGTCGACAAGATCGGTGCGAACGTCGATGTGGCTGAAATCGTCATCCGCCCCGAAGCGATCGAGGTCCAGGCCCGCGCCGAGGCGGGTGGCGCGCGCATTGACCGCTGGCGTGTCGGCAACCGGACGGTGCTGTCCCTGACCTTCCACAGCGTTTCGGGGCCCCAGCCCGAGCGGCCGTCATCGCCTGTGGCCAACATCGAGAGCGGGTTCTTCGCATTGTCATCCGTTCCGATTGATCGTCTCTGGCCCATACTGGAGGCGGCGCGCTTGCGGGTGCGGCTCGATGATCCGGGGCGGATCACGGCGGTGCGGATCGCCAGGCTTGTGACCATCCTGCCGACCCCCGCCTATGGCGATGTGCGCTGGAGCATCAGCGTCGGCAACGAGCGCGAAACAGCGAGCGTGACGGCTGCGGCTGATGGCCGGATCATGGGCGTCGACATCGCGGGCACGAACCGGGGCCGCAACAGGAATTTCCATGATCAGGACGAGTGGCCGCTGGCCGATGCCCAGGCGTCATTCCGGTCGGTCGTGGGCGACAAGCAGGACGTCTACGAAATCGATGTGTCGCGAACCACAATCACCATGAAGGCCGTCACCGCCGGAAGCCCGCGGTCCATGACAAACTGGATGTGGGATGGCGGCGCATTCCGGAAAGATTTCATCGACACCCCGAACCTGGAGCTGCTGCGCAACAACGGCAACCTGCCATTCTCGCTGGACGAGATCGACATTGCCAAACTCCCGGACGTCCTGAAGGCGGCGCGCGCGAGCGAGCCCAGCGGCAATCCGCGCATCATGATCGCCAAGGCCATCAAGGAACGCGTCGCCGTCGGCAAGCCGCAGGTGATGTGGGAGGTGCAGCTTGTTGACTCGCGGCGCAGGATCCCTGCCTTCGGCGAGGACTTCTCCGAACGCACGGTGGTGAAGCTGACCCCTGACGGCGCCGTCGCCTCGGTGCAGTTGCCCAGGAGTCTCCGGCCAAAGGTGGACAAGCTCAGCCCCGACGCCATCGTGACGGCGCTCGAAAAATTCCGCACCTCGCTCGGGCAGAATGCCAGGTTGTTTGAGGTGAGCTTCAACGACGACCAGGCGCAACTGGCGATGGTGTCGCAGAACGATAAGGGCATGACTTTCGAGGTCGCCCTGCGGGAAAAGCTTGAGGAAACCTCCCCGCGATCGGTCCAGATGGTCAATCTGCGCTCAACATTCACTTTTGCCGACATCGCCCGCATCGACAAGGCCGCCCTGGAAGGCATGCTCGCCAAGGCGCGGGCTGCGGTCCCGATTCCCGGCGCGGTTGTCCATCGCGTCCGCATCTGGAGCGGCGAGCCCTTCTGGCGGCCCCGGCAGGGCATGCCCTATCTCGACATCCGGGTGGGCGTCCCGCCACGCCACGATGTCGGAGGCTATGTCGTGTTCTCCGCAGACGGAAAGCTTATCGAGACCGTCAAGTGATGTTGCCCGCTGTGGCCGCAGCGGATTGCATGCGCTCGCCGACCCGCTTGATCTCCCATTGCAGGTCCACGCCGGAATGGGCTTTCACACGACGGCGGACCTCCTCGCCGAGCGCCTCGATGTCGGCCGCGCTCGCATCGCCGGTGTTGATCAGGAAATTGCAGTGCATCTCGCTGACCTGGGCGCCGCCGACCTTCAGGCCACGGCAGCCGGCCGCATCAACCAGCTTCCAGGCCGAATGGCCCGGCGGGTTCTTGAAAGTCGATCCACCGGTCTTCTCGCGGATCGGCTGCGCCTTCTCGCGGTGATGCTGCACGGCCTGCATGCGGTCATGGATCACCTCCGGCGCTTCGATGCGCCCGGCAAACAACGCCTCCGTGAAAATGAATCCGGGAGGGGGTTGTGAAGTGCGGTAGGCGAAGGACAGGTCGGCATTGCTCAGCGTGCTGACCGTGCCGTCGCGCCTCACGCCGCGCGCACTGACCAGCACGTCCTTCGTCTCGCCGCCATTGGCGCCGGCGTTCATGGTGACGGCTCCGCCAATCGTCCCCGGAATGCCGAAGAAGAACTCCAGCCCGCCGATGCAGGCGGCCGCAGCCGCCTCGGCCACGCGCTTGTCCAGCGCTGCCGCCCCGGCGGTCACCATGCTGTCGGCCGTGCTGACCTGCCCGAAGCCCCTTGGCGACAGACGGATCACGACGCCGCGCACCCCGCCGTCGCGCACGATCATGTTGGAGCCGACGCCGAGCGGATAGACAGGCACGTCGGCTGGCACCCGCGCCAAGAAATACGACAGATCGGCCTCATCCGCCGGCGTGAACAAGGCCTCGGCCGGCCCGCCCACGCGGAACCAGGTCAGGGGTCCGAGCGACTGGCCTGCCAGAAGGCGGCCCCGCAGATCGGGCAACAGGGCTGCGAGGCGCGAAGCAAGATCGGAAGAAGTCATGATCCCGAGCTAACCGTTCATGCAGGAGCGATCAACCGTGTCGCGGGCTCCAGACGCCGGAATCCGGACCGATCACGCCCGAAAACAGGCCGAAAAGTGACGTATCGCTAAAATGCAACGCAATTGCGGAAGGATCTCGCAGAATTTCGGCGGCACACCGGTCACGCATGTCTCATTGAGGCGTCCTGTCCGCGGAGTTGTTGATGTCTCGCATTGTCCTTCCGTCCTCCAATCCGCTCCTCGCCAGCCAGTGGCACCTCAACCAGATCTTCAAGGGCGACCCGAACCGCATCTGGGCGGAGTACAGTGGCGCGGGGGTGAATGTCGGCGTCTACGATGACGGCATCGACAAGACCCATGTCGATCTGCGCAATCGCTATGACGCCAGCAAGGAACTGGTCATCAACGGCCAGAGGCTGGACCCGGCCACTGGCTCCTCGGTTCACGGAACGGCAGTGGCGGGCCTGATTGCCGCAGACGCCAACAACAATGCCGGCGGCGTGGGCGTTGCGCACAGCGCGACGGTGACGGGCGTCAACATCTTCTCCGGCGTCGGCGCCGGCAGCGGCTTCATCACCGCCATTCGCGGCATGAGCAGCTTCGATGTGACCAACAACTCCTGGGGCTGGACGGGGCGCTTCGCCGATGGCACGCAGCAGGCCGGCTCCTTCGGCAACCTGTTTGCGGCTGCCGTCAAGAACGCTGTCGATGTCGGCCGCGGCGGACTTGGCACGATCGTCGTCAACGCCGCCGGCAATGAAGGCGGCGAAAGCCGCGACGCCAACACCTCGAACTTCAACGCCATGCGCCAGACCATCACGGTCGGCGCCATCGGCCAGGATGGCGATGTCTCGGGCTATTCGACGCGCGGCTCGTCCGTGTTCGTGTCAGGCCCGTCCAATGGCGGCGGCGCCGGGATCGTCACCACCGATGTCACGGCGGGAGGCGGCTATTCGAGCGGTGACTTCACCTCGGGCTTTGGCGGCACGTCCGCCGCGACGCCCATCGTCAGCGGCGTTGTCGCGGTGATGCTGAGCGCCAATCGCGGTCTCGGCTGGCGCGACGTGCAGGACATCCTCGCCATCACTGCCGACCACACGACGCCTGCGGCCCTCACCGGCGCAGCCAGCGGCCGCATGGTCTTCGGCTGGACGGTCAACAAGGCCGACAACGTCAACGGCGGCGGCCTGCACTATTCCAACGATGTCGGCTTTGGCCGCGTCGACGCGCTGGAGGCGGTGCGGTTCGCCGAAGTGTGGGGCCGCTTCGGCGTCGCCCAGACCTCGGCCAACGAGCAGGTCGCCACCGTGTCCGGCACGCTCAACCGCGCGATTGCAGATCTCTCAACCACCGAATTCGCCATCAATGTCGCGCGCGCCATCGAGGTGGAGAGCGTGGCCCTGACCCTGACGCTGACCCATGGCAACATCAGCGACCTGCGGGTTGAGCTGGTTTCGCCGGAGGGCACGCGAAGCATCGTCCTCAGCCCGTCGACCGGCACGCAGTCGGTCAGCAACCTGACCTGGAGCTTCACCTCGGAAGCCTTGCGCGGCGAACTGGCCTCGGGCAACTGGCTGGTCAGGATCACGGACACCAAGGCAGGCGCAACCGGCTCGGTCGCATCCTACAAGTTCGACGTCTACGGCGACGCGGTCTCGGCCAATGATGTTTACCACTACACCGACGAGTTCGGCAAAATGGCGGCGCTCGGTGCGGCGCGCAGCGTGCTGACCGATACCGATGGCGGCACCGACTGGATCAACGCCGCGTCCACGATCGACGCCGCAAGCATCGACCTTAACGCCGGTGCGACCTCGATGCTGCACGGACGGACGCTGACCATCGCCGCCGGAACCGTGATCGAGAACGCCGTCACCGGCGACGGCAACGACACATTGACCGGCAACGATGTCGCAAACACGCTGCTTGGCATGCGCGGCAACGACCTGCTCGATGGCAGGGGCGGGGCGGACCGGCTCGAAGGCGGCGCGGGCATCGATACCGCGACCTACGAGGCCTCCACCGCCGCGGTGGACGTTGATCTGACCCGTGCGACCCAGATCGGCGGACATGCGCAGGGCGATGTGCTGGTCGCAATCGAGAATGTCACGGGATCGCGCTTCGCCGACAGGCTCAGCGGCGATGGCGGCAGCAATCTTCTGTCCGGCGGCGCCGGCAATGACACGCTCATCGGCGGCGCAGGCGATGACATCCTGATCGGCGGAGCGGGTGCTGACCGGCTGGAAGGCGGCCTCGGAATCGATACTGTGAGCTACGCTTCGAGCGCTGCTGCGATCGCCCTTGACCTGCGCGGCAGCGCCACCGGCATCATCGGGACCGGCGGCGATGCCGCCGGCGACACCATGATCGGTGTCGAGAACGTGACCGGATCAGCCTTCAACGACACCATTCGCGGCGATGACATTGCGAATGTCATCGAGGGCGGCAACGGTCTCGATCTGGTCTTCGCCTTTGGCGGCAATGACCTCGTGCGCGGCGGCGCCGGCAACGACTCGATCGATGGCGGCCTCGGCGATGACACGCTGTTCGGCGGGCTCGGCGATGACCTGCTCACCGGCGGCGCGGGCAATGACCGCTTCTGCTTCGACATCAGGGGCGGCGGCAGCGACCGCATCGTCGACTTCCAGGACGGACGCGACCTGATCGATCTGCGCGGCCTAGGGCTCAGCTTCAACGGCATCGCCATCACCAATGTCGGCCAGAGCTACATGATGGTCGGGGCTTTCGGCACCATCACCGTCAGCGGCGCCGAGCGCGGCGTGATGACCTCGGCCGACTTCATTTTCGTCTGAGAAGCGTCACGGCGCAGGCGCGGATGTCAGGTTCGCGTCTGGAAACATCGACTTCGCCCGGTCCGCGTCGATGTGCGGGCCAAGCAGGGTCCGGAAGGCATGGGCGATCTGGTTGTACTCATCTTCGCAGCCGCCGGCGCGCCAGGCCGGCAGGTCGCTGCTGGCCTTCAGGTCCCTGAACATCGCCTCGTCGAAGCCGGAGGCATGGCAGATCACGCTGTAAAGGCGCTGCAGCGGCGTCGAGTGCGCGCCGCCATAGGCCCGGCTTGGCGGCACGCGGTTTTCGAGCGTCGGCAGGTCGGTGAAATTCCGCGCCCTGGCATCGTTGAGATAGGAGTAGGCGATGCCGCTGATCAGGGCCTTGGCATCGGTCCTGAACACGTTGAGCAGAACGAAAGTGGCGAACATGTCCGCCGCATCCTCCTCGCGGCCCAGCAGCGGCGTCTTCAGAAACTCGAACAGCGCATGCGCGCCCTCATGCATCACGACATCGGCGATCGGCCCGGCAATGGCCGCTTCCTCACTCACCCAGGATGGGCGCTCCGGACTTCTCGCATTGTCGAGGATGGTCTGGAAATAGCCATAGCAGATCGTCACCGTGCCCTCGTAATACCAGGCGCCGCCGCGTCCGCTGCAGCCCCGCGTCCGAATCGTGATCGGCTTTGCAAGCTTGAACAGCGTGAAGACATCTCGCGCCCTGGCGAATGTGGCGTCACGCTGGACAAATTCGTAGACCGCCCGGTGGGAAGGGTCGGTCGGTGGCTCGTGGATGACGTGGATGGTGGCGGGCGTCGACTGTGCCGGGGCCGTTCCGATGGCCTGCGCGGCAGCGGACGACGCGGCAAAACAGGTGCCCATCGCGGTCAGCCACTTGATGATCGTGTGCATGCGGTGCCTCGCTCAGGGATATGCCCGGATACGCGCCTATTGCACGGCTGGCTTGACGACGGTGTGTCGCAGGGCGTCGCACGCGACAAACCGCTCGACAACCGCCCGGCCTTCGGCACAATCGACGCCATCGCCAGAGGGCTCACCGAGCAGGATGGTCATTGCAACCCCATGGGACGTGGACCGTGATGCACCGGAACCATCTCGTCGATCTGTTCAGCGACACCAAGTCAAAACCAACACCCGGCATGCGCCAGTACATGATGTCCGTCGAGGTCGGCGACGAACAGAAGGACGAGGACCAGAACGTTCTCGATCTCTGCGAGCGCGTCGCGGACATGCTGGGCAAGGAGGCCGCCGTGTTCCTGCCCTCAGGCACCATGTGCAACGAGATCGCCCTCGCCGTCCATTGTCGGCCCGGTGATGAGATCATCGTGCATGAAAATGCCCACATCATGGTGTCGGAGACCGGCGGCCCCGCGGCGCTGGCCGGCGTCATGGTGCGCGGCGTCCAGGGCGCGCGCGGCATCTTCGATGGCGCCACGCTGCGGAGCGCCATCCGGCCCGAGAGCCGCTATCTGCAGCAGACCAGGCTTGTCTCGGTCGAGCAGACGGCGAATTACGGCGGCGGCGCCGTCTGGCCTCTGGCCACGTTGCAGGAGGTCGTCTCGGTGGCGCGCGACGCCGGCTTGATTCTCCACATGGACGGCGCGCGCCTGCTCAATGCAGCCGTCGCTTCCGGCCTGTCGGCGAAGGACTATGCAGGCCCTTTCGACAGCGCCTGGCTCGATCTCAGCAAGGGCCTCGGCGGGCCAGTCGGCGGCGTCCTCGCCGGCACGCGCGGCTTCATCCACGAGGCCTGGCGGCTCAAGCAGCGCTGGGGCGGCGCCATGCGGCAGTCGGGCTTTCTGGCGGCAGCCGGCATTTACGCGCTGGACCACCATGTCGAGCGCCTGGCCCAGGACCATGACAACGCCCGTGCGCTGGCGAAGGGGTTGGCCGCCCTCCCCGGCCTCAGCCTCACCTATGACACCATCGACACCAACATCGTGTTCTTCGACGTGGCCGGGACCGGGCGCACAGCTGACGCCATCGTCGCCGCGCTGAAGGACAAGGGCGTCATCATGGGCGGCGGTGGCGCGTTCGGCCCGACAACCATCCGCGCGGTCACGCATCTGGGGGTGTCACGGGCCGACATCAACGTGGCGATCGCAGCCCTGCGGGATGTCGTGGCGGGGTAAGCCGACCGGAGGGCGGGCAGTTCGCTGGCGCCGGATCAGTCGCCCCCTCCGCTGCCTCCTCGGCGCTGCGAAGTGCCCGTCGCCGGACGGCGACCCCGGCCCTCGCTTGCGCTCGTGCGTTCGGCCCCTTTGAAAGGTCCACCGGACCTTTCAATCCGCTGTGCGGACCGGGGCCTCACCCCCTCAGCTTCTCAAGCTCTCCCGGCAGCGCATAGGCCCACTGGGTGATGTCGCCCGCCCCGAGCAGCACCACGTAGTCGCCGTTCTTCGCCAACCCGCCGACCAGCCCGGCGAGCGCCGCCTTGCTCTCCAGCGCCTGCACGTTGCGGTGGCCGCTGGCCTTGATGCCGGCGACGAGGTCGTCGCGTGACGCGCCCGCGATGGGCTGCTCGCCGGCCGCGTAGACCGGCGCGACGATGACCGCATCGGCGTCGTTGAAGCAGGTGCAGAAATCGGGAAACAGCGAATGCAGCCGTGTGTAGCGGTGCGGCTGCACCACCGCGATGACCTGATTCTGCGTCGAGGCGCGCGCCGCCTTCAGGACCGCGGCGATCTCGACCGGATGGTGGCCGTAGTCATCGAAGATCAGCGCGCCATTCCACTCGCCGGTCTTGGTGAAGCGGCGCTTGACGCCGCCGAAACCGCCGATGGCCTCGCGGATCTTCTCGGGAGACACGCCCAGCTCGTAGGCCACCGCGATGGCAGCCGTTGAATTGAGCGCGTTATGATGGCCCGGCATCGGCAGCACCAGATCGCTGATCTCGATCTCGGTTCCGCGCTTGCGGTCGCGGATCAGCACGCTGAAGCGGCACTTGCCGCCCGTCAGATCAACATTGACAAGGCGCACATCGGCCTGCGGGTTCTCGCCATAGGTGATGACGCGGCGGTCCTCGATCTGTCCGACCAGCGTCTGGACGGTCGGGTGATCGATGCACATCACGGCAAAGCCGTAGAACGGCAGGTTCTCGACGAAGGAGCGGAAGGCGGCCTTGATCGCGTCGAAGGTCTTGAAGTGGTCGAGATGCTCAGGGTCGATGTTGGTGACAATGGCGACATCGGCCGGCAGCTTCAGGAAGGTGCCATCGCTCTCGTCGGCCTCGACCACCATCCAGGTGCCGTCGCCCATGCGGGCGTTGGTGCCATAGGCGTTGATGATGCCGCCATTGATCACGGTCGGATCAAGTCCGCCCTTGTCGAGCAGGGTCGCCACCAGCGACGTGGTCGTGGTCTTGCCATGGGTTCCGGCTACCGCGACGCAGGATTTGAGCCGCATCAGCTCGGCCAGCATCTGGGCGCGATGGACCACGGGAAGGCGCTTTTCGCGCGCCATGGCGAGTTCCGGATTGTCGCGTTTGATCGCGGTGGAGACCACCACGACCTCCGCGCCCGCAATGTTCTCCGCCGAATGGCCGATGAAGGTCCTGATGCCCTTTTCGTTCAGCCGCTTGACGTTGTAGTTGTCGGAGGCGTCGGACCCCTGCACCTTGTAGCCCAGGTTGTGCAGCACCTCGGCGATGCCGGACATGCCGATGCCGCCGATGCCGATGAAGTGGATCGGGCCGGTCTGGACGGGAAGCTTCATGGGACGGGTCCTTGGAGAGTCAGAGGCCGGCGCTATACCACGGGACGCCGGACGGGAATCGGATTTTGCTCAGGCCTTCCGCGCGGTCGCGATCACCAGATCGGCAAGCCGCTCGGAAGCGTCGGGAATGCCGGCACTCGCGGCGGCGACGGCGGCGGCAGTCAGCCGGGCAGGATCGGAAAGCAGGCGGCGAAGCTCGCTGGCAAGCCTGTTCGGCGTGAAGTCGGGCTGCAGGATCAGGGTCGCGGCCCCGATGCTTTCCAGGCTGCGGGCATTGGCGGTCTGGTCCTGGTCGAGCGCGCCCGGCAGCGGCACGAGGATGGATGGCCGGCCGATCACGCCAAGCTCAGCGACCGTCGATGCGCCGGAACGGCCGATGACAAGCTGCGCCTTCGCCATCCGGGCCGGCAAATCCTGGAAAAAGGGCGCGATCTCGTGACGGACGCCGAGCCGCTCGTAGATCGCCCGCACGCGCCGGTCATCCTCGACCCGGGCCTGCTGGACGATCACCAGGCGCGCCAGTTCCGTCGGCGCCAGTTGCTCCAGCGTCGGCGGCAGCACATCCGCCATCACGCGCGCGCCCTGGCTGCCGCCAAACACCAGCAGATGCAGGTGGCCGAGCAGGTCCGGCGGCTGGAAAGGCGTCTGCGCCGCCTTGAGGACCGCCGGGCGGACGGGGTTGCCCACATGCACGCATTTGGCGCGCGCCGCCTCGGACAACCCGCCGACGGCGGCAAAGCCGGTTGCGATCACGCCGACACGCCCGCTGAGAAAGCGGTTGGCGCGCCCGACGACCGCATTCTGCTCGTGAACGATGGTCGGAGTTTTAAGCATGGCCGCAGCCAGAAGCGGCGGCACCGTCGGATAGCCGCCAAAGCCGACGACCACGTCGGGCTTCAGCCGGGAGATCAGCGTGCGGGCGGCGATCACGCCCCGGACGATGCTGGCTGCGGCTTTCGCCTTCGCCATCAGCGAGCCGCCGGACGGCGTTCCGGAGGCGACCGCGTGCACGGTGTCGGCGGGGAAACCATCGGTGAACGCGAACGCCCGTTGGTCCGTCACCAGCGCGACCTTCACACCCCGCGCCCTGAGCGCATGGCTGAGGGCTTCGGCAGGAAACAGGTGCCCTCCGGTCCCGCCAGCCGCCAGCAGGACCTCGAATTCGGCCCGGCCGGTATCAGACATGGCGGGCGCGGCCCCCGAACTGGTCCAGCGCCTCGGCCCGCGGCCGCTTTCGGGTCAGGGCGATCAGAAAGCCCATGCCGAGCGCCAGCGACCAGAGCGAGGAGCCGCCATAGGAAATGAAGGGCAGCGTCATGCCCTTGGCTGGCATCAGATGCACGTTGACCAGCATGTTGATCGACGCCTGGACCCCGAACAGCATAGCGAGGCCGGTGACGGCGAAGCGCCGGAATGGGTCTTCGGATGACTGTGCGATCCAGAGCGAGCGCAGGACCACAGTAGCGAAGATGGCGACGATGACGATGCACGCGACGACGCCGAACTCCTCCGCCGTAACCGCGAAGATAAAGTCCGTGTGGGCGTCCGGCAGGATTCGCTTGACGCTGCCCTCGCCGGGTCCCTTGCCAAGGAAGCCGCCCGCCGCGAAGCTTTCGAGCGCCGTGTCGACCTGGAAGCTGTCGCCGGAGCTCTTGTCCATGAAGCGTTCGATGCGCTCACGCACATGCGGCACGAACTCATAGGCGGCGATGATGCCGGTCAGCCCCACGCCTCCCAACCCCATCACCCAGAACCAATGCAGCCCGGCCATGAAGAACAGCCCTGCCCAGACCAGCGTTACCAGCATGGTCTGCCCGAAATCCGGCTGAAGGATCAGCGGAACGACGGTGAGCGGCAGCAGCAGCAGCGCCACCAGCGTCCCCGGCACATCGCTGCGCCGCGATCCTTCGGAGAAGGCCCACGCCACCAGCACCACGAAAGCGGGCTTGAGGAATTCGGAAGGCTGCACCGTCAGCCCCGCGATCGAGAGCCAGCGCCGGGCGCCCTTCACCTCCGCCCCGATGAACAGGCAGGCGATCACCGCCAGCAGAGCGCCGATGAAGGTCACCAGCGCCAGTCGCCGCACCCAGCGCGGCGGCATGAACGAGACACAGAGCAGGATCAGCACGGCCGGCAACAGGAAGATGGCCTGCCTGTTGACGAAGTGGAAGGTCGAAAGCCCGAGCCGTTCGGCCACCGGTGGACCGCCGGCCATGAGCAGGACGACGCCGATCACCATCAAACCGAATACGCTGAACAGCAGCGTTCGGTCGACGGTCCACCACCAATTGCCCAGCAAGGTCGGTTCGGCGCGCGAGGTCATGTCTCGGAAAGCTCCAGCCGCGGGTCACAAAGCCTGTGCATGCGCAGCCGCGCGCAGGAGCGGCGCGGTAACGCGTTCTTCACCATGAGATTGATCGGTTAAGGGAGTGTTGACGCCAGACCCGCTGCGGGCCGGCCGCTTCCGCTCCACCCGCCTGGCGATTGCGGCGAAGCAGGCGCCCGCAAACAGGCTTGCGGGCGGCGCAAGGTTCATATAAACATATCCTTATATCTTTTATTGGAGCCCCGATGGTCTCGGCCGGAAACCAGTCCCTGTCCACCCTGCTTGCCGGCCTGAGAGCTGCGGGCGAGGAAACGCGGCTGCGGATTCTCGCGCTTCTGGCGAGGGGGGAACTGTCGGTGTCCGACATGACCGACATTCTCGGCCAGTCGCAGCCGCGCATCTCGCGCCACCTCAAGCTGATGTCCGAGGCCGGCCTGATCGAACGCCATCGCGAGGGGGCATGGGCCTTCTTCCGGATTGCGCAGGGAACGCCCGGCGGCGCGCTGGCCCGCGCATTGGCCGAGGCGCTCAGCCATGAAGACGCGATTGTTGGCGCCGATCTGCAGCGGCTTGCGGCCGTCCGCGCGCAGCGCTCGCAGGCCGCCGAGGCCTATTTCACCCGTGTCGCCCGCGATTGGGACCGCGTGCGCTCGCTGCATGCGCCGGACGAGGCGGTGGAAGCCGCCGTCGCCGCGCTGATCGGCAATGGTCCGCTCGGATCGGTGCTCGATCTCGGCACCGGCACCGGCCGCATGCTGCAACTGTTCGGACAACGCGCCAGCCGCGCGGTCGGTGTCGATTCAAGCCATGCCATGCTGTCGGTCGCACGCGCCAATCTCGAGCGCGCCGGTCTCGCGCGGGTCGAATTGCGCCAGGGCGACATCTATGCCCTGCCCTTCGGCCGCAACGGCTTTGACATCGTCCTCGTCCATCAGGTCCTGCACTTCCTTGATGATCCGGCCCGCGCCCTGCGCGAGGCCTCGGCAGCGCTGACGCCGGGCGGCCGCATGATCGTGATCGATTTTGCAGCGCATGACCTTGAGTTCCTGCGCACCGAGCACGCGCACCGCCGCCTTGGCTTCACCGATGAGCAGATGGCCGAGTGGCTGGGCGCGGCTGGGCTGGACGTCCTGCCGTCGCGCACGGTCGGCAGTGGCTCGGGCGACGGCCGTCAATTGACCGTAACCCTGTGGACGGCGGCCGACAGGCGTGCCGCCGGCCGCGCTGCGAACAACCCACAGACCCAGTTGGAGGTTGCCTGACATGGCCCTTTCCTACCGCCCGAGCCGCCATTCAGCGCGCCGCCCTGCCATCTCGTTCGAATTCTTCCCGCCCAAGACAGCGGAAATGGAAGCTGCCCTGTGGGAGGCTGTCCATCGCCTCGAAACCCTCAAGCCGAATTTCGTCTCCGTGACCTATGGCGCAGGAGGCTCGACCCGCGAGCGCACCCATGCCACCGTCAAGCGCATGGTCGAGGAAACGGGCCTCAGGCCCGCGGCGCACCTCACCTGCGTCTCCGCCTCCAAGGCGGAGGTCAACGAGGTCATTCAGTCATACTGGGATGCAGGCGTGCGCCACATCGTGGCCCTGCGCGGTGATCCGGCTGGCGGCCTTGGTACGGCCTATGTGCCGCATCCCGATGGCTATCACCAGACGTCTGACCTGGTGGCGGGCATCCGGCAGATCGGCGATTTCGAGATCACCGTGTCGGCCTATCCCGAAAAGCACCCCGAAGCCGCGTCGCTCGATGCCGACATCGATGCACTGAAGATGAAGGTCGATGCCGGCGCCACCCGCGCCATCACCCAGTTCTTCTTCGACAACGACCTGTATTTCCGCTTCCTCGACAAGGTCAGGGCGCGCGGCATCACCATCCCGATCCTGCCCGGCATCGTGCCGGTGCAGAACTTCAAGCAGACCGCCAACTTCGCCCGCAAGACCGGGGCGTCCGTGCCGGAATGGCTGGCTGACCGCTTCGAGGGGCTGGAAGACGATGTCGCCACCCGCCGCCTCGTCGCCGCCGCCGTCTGCGCCGAGCAGGTGCTCGACCTGATCGACCGCGGCTGCACGGATCTGCATTTTTATACGATGAACAAGGCCGATCTCGTCTACGCCATCTGCCATCTGGTCGGCATCAAGCCTGCCCCGGCGGCGGTTGCGGTGGCGGCGGAGTGATGCCGATGACGGTGTGCAGCGCGACTCCTCACCCTCTCCCGCAAGGCGAGAGCGAGGATTTGGCAGGTGCATGTATCAGCGATAATCGAGCCTGGCTCAGAAACACCGAACTTGGTGCAATGCAGTAGTCCCCTCTTCCCTTTCGGGAGAGGGGTCGCACCGCTCTTCGACCTGGACGGCGCGCCTACCAAGGAAAGAACCAATGCCCACCTCCTCCTTCCTGCCCGTCGATGGCCCGGCCACTACCAGGGCCCTGCGTCAGGCCGCGTCCGAGCGGATTCTTGTCATCGACGGCGCGATGGGCACGGAAATCCAGAACCTGAAGCTCTCGGAAAGCGATTTCCGCGGCGAGCGCTTCAAGGGCTGGAACCATGATCTCAAGGGCAACAATGACCTTCTGGCCCTGACCATGCCGGACGCGATCCGCCAGATCCATCTGGATTACTTCCTTGCCGGCTCTGACATTGTCGAGACCAACACCTTCTCCTCGACGCAGATCGCCCAGGCCGATTATGGCATGGAGGCCTTGGCCTACGAGCTCAACGTTGAGTCCGCCCGCCTCGCCCGCGAAGCTGCGGTCCTGGCCGAGAAGCACGATGGCCGCATCCGTTATGTCGCCGGCGCCGTCGGCCCGACCAACCGCACGCTCTCGATCTCGCCGGATGTGAACAACCCCGGCTTCCGCGCCGTGACCTTCGACCAGGTGCGTGACAGCTATGCCGAGCAGGTGCGCGGGCTGATCGACGGCGGCTCGCAGATCATCCTGATCGAGACGATCTTCGACACGCTCAATGCCAAGGCGGCAATCGTGGCGGTCGAGAACGTCTTCCACGAGCGCGGTATCCGCTTGCCGGTGATGATCTCAGGCACCATCACCGATCTGTCCGGCCGCACCCTGTCTGGCCAGACTACGGAAGCCTTCTGGTATTCGGTGAAACACGCCAACCCGCTGACCATCGGCCTGAACTGCGCGCTCGGTGCCAGGGAAATGCGAGCCCATATCGCCGACCTCAGCCGTGTGGCTGATACACTGGTCTGCGCCTATCCCAATGCCGGCCTGCCCAACGAGTTCGGCCTTTATGACGAACGGCCCGAAGCCACCGCACACATGCTGGCCGAGTTTGCGGATGCCGGGCTCGTCAACATGGTCGGCGGCTGCTGTGGCACGACACCAGCCCATATCCGTGCCATTTCCGAAGCGATGAAGGGCAAGGCCCCGCGCAAGCCCGCGACGCCCAAGACCATGCTCCGCCTCGCCGGGCTGGAGCCGTTCAACCTCGATGACAACATCCGCTTCGTGAACATCGGCGAACGCACCAACGTCACCGGCTCGGCCAAGTTCCGCAAGCTGATCAAGGAAGGCGACTATGCCGCCGCTTTGGACGTTGCGCGTGATCAGGTCGCCAACGGCGCGCAGGTGATCGACGTCAACATGGACGAAGGCCTGCTCGACTCCGAGAAGGCCATGGTCGAATACCTCAACCTGATCGCCTCGGAGCCGGACATTTCGCGCGTGCCGATCATGGTCGACTCATCCAAGTTCCCGGTGATCGAGGCGGGCCTCAAGACCATCCAGGGCAAGCCGGTCGTCAATTCGATCTCGATGAAGGAAGGCATTCCGGCCTTCATCGAACAGGCCCGCATCTGCCGCCTTTATGGCGCGGCTGTGGTGGTCATGGCCTTCGACGAGCAGGGTCAGGCCGACACGTACGAGCGCAAGGTCGAGATCTGCACCCGCGCCTACGACATCCTCGTCAATGAGGTCGGCTTTCCGCCCGAAGACATCATTTTCGATCCGAACATCTTCGCGGTCGCCACCGGCATCGAGGAACACAACGACTACGGCAACGCCTTCATCAACGCGACGAAGACGATCCGCGAGACGCTGCCCCATGCCCATATCTCGGGCGGCGTGTCGAACCTGTCCTTCTCGTTCCGCGGCAATGAGCCGGTGCGCGAGGCGATGCACTCGGTCTTCCTGTACCACTGCATCAATGTCGGCATGGACATGGGCATCGTGAATGCCGGCCAGCTCGGCGTTTACGAGAACCTTGATCCTGAACTGCGCGAACTGTGCGAAGACGTGGTGCTCAACCGCCGCGCCGACGCCACCGAACGGCTGCTCGATGCCGCCGCCCGTTTCAAGGGCGATGGCTCCGTTTCGGTCAACCTCAAGGACATGGCCTGGCGCGACGCTCCCGTGGAGAAGCGACTGGAGCACGCGCTGGTCAACGGCATCACGGAATTCATCAACATCGACACCGAGGAAGCGCGCGCGAAAGCAGAGCGGCCCCTGCATGTCATCGAAGGGCCGCTGATGGCCGGCATGAACGTGGTCGGCGACCTCTTCGGCGCCGGCAAGATGTTCCTGCCGCAGGTGGTCAAGTCCGCCCGCGTGATGAAGCAGGCCGTGGCCTATCTGATGCCATTCATGGAGGAGGAGAAGGCCCGTTCCGGCCTCAGCCAGTCCTCCGCCGCCGGCAAGATCCTGATGGCGACGGTGAAGGGCGATGTGCATGACATCGGCAAGAACATCGTCGGCGTCGTGCTCCAGTGCAACAACTACGAGGTCATCGACCTGGGCGTGATGGTACCGGCCGCGAAAATCCTCGAAGTCGCCCGCAAGGAGAAGGTCGACATCATCGGCCTGTCAGGCCTGATCACGCCTTCTCTCGACGAAATGGTTCACGTCGCTGCCGAAATGGAGCGCGAAGGCTTCGACATTCCGCTGCTGATCGGCGGCGCCACCACGTCACGCGTCCACACGGCGGTGAAGATCCACCCGGCATATGACCGTGGGCAGGCCGTCTACGTTACCGATGCCAGCCGGGCCGTCGGCGTGGTCTCGACCCTGCTGTCCAATGACAACAAGGGTGGCTACATCGACACTGTCAGGGCCGAATACGCCAAGGTGTCAGACGCGCACCGCCGCTCGGAAGCCGACAAGCAGCGCCTGCCGCTGGCAAAGGCGCGCGCCAATGCCGCGAAAATCGACTGGGCGGGCTACACCCCGCCCAAGCCCAGCTTCACCGGCACCCGCACCTTCCGCACCTATGACCTCGCCGATCTGGTCCCTCTGATCGACTGGACGCCGTTCTTCCAGACGTGGGAACTGAAGGGCCGCTACCCGGCCATCCTCACCGATGAGAAGCAGGGCGCTGCCGCCCGTGCGCTTTGGGATGACGCCCAGGCGATGCTGAAGCGCATCGTTGATGAGCGCTGGTTCAACCCCAAGGCCGTCATCGGCTTCTGGCCGGCCAACGCGGTCGGCGACGACATCCGCCTGTTCAAGGGCGACAGCCGCGCCGAGGAACTGGCCACCTTCTTCGGCCTGCGCCAGCAATTGTCCAAGCGCGATGGCCGCCCCAATGTCTGCCTGAGCGATTTCGTCGCGCCGCTGGACAGCGGCAAGCCGGACTATGTCGGCGGCTTCGTCGTCACCGCAGGTCCCGAGGAAGAGCGCATCGCCGACAGGTTCGCCCGTGACAATGACGACTACCGATCGATCATGGTGAAAGCCTTGGCCGACCGCATCGCCGAGGCCTTCGCCGAGCGCATGCACCAGCGCGTACGCAAGGAATTCTGGGGCTATGCCGCCGACGAGGCCGTCAGCAATGACGACCTGATCCTCGAGCAGTATCAGGGCATCCGCCCTGCCCCGGGCTATCCTGCCCAGCCCGACCACACCGAAAAGGCAACGCTGTTCACCTTGCTCAACGCCGAGAAGAGCGCCGGCGTGAAACTGACCGAGAGCTTCGCCATGTGGCCGGGATCATCCGTGTCAGGCCTCTACCTGTCCCACCCCGACGCCTACTATTTCGGCGTGGCGAAAGTCGAACGTGACCAGATCGAGGATTATGCGGCCCGCAAGAACATGAGCATCTTCGAGATCGAACGCTGGCTCTCGCCGATCCTGAATTATGATCCCATGGCTTACCGGGTTGAGGCGGCGGAATAGCCTCGTGCGGCGGCTTGCGGGACCGTCAGGGCTGCTGGCGGTGTTGCTGGTCGCTTGGCCCGCGCTGTCCAATGACATGGACGGCGCGCAGCGCCGGCAGTGGACGCTCGAAAAGTGCGAACGCTACAGGGCGGCCTGGCTGGGTCTGGTGAGCCGGCGCGGCACGGCCGGTCTTGGCCCGCAGTTCGTCGAAAGCCACGATGCCTTCATCGCCTCAGGCTGCACGAAGCAAGCTGATGTCTGCCCGCGCTCCGCGCAGGAACTCGATGTTGCGAACACCATGGTCATCGCCGCGATGAACGCCGGCGCGGCAAGCACTTTTCCGCCCTTCGCCTGCCGGAAATGACGAATGCCCGCCATCCGCCCCGCCACCCGCGCTGACTTGCCCCGCATCCACGAGGTGCGGCACGGCACGGCGGAAAACCGTCTGACAGACCCTTCGAAGGTGACCGACGAGGAGGTGCAGTGGTATATGGACCACGCCATCTTCCTCGTCAGCGAAGATGATGCGGGAACTGTGCAGGGCTTCACCTGCGCCAATCACCAGACCGGCTACATCTGGGCGCTGTTTGTCATCGACGCGGCGCAGCGCAAGGGCCACGGCAGCGCGCTTCTGGAAGCGGCCTTGCAGCGGCTGAAGGATGCCGGGCACCGGCAGAGCCATTTGAGCACGGGGGCGGGCACGGGCGCCGAGCGGTTCTATGGCGCGCAAGGCTGGGCGGCCATGGGTCAAGCCGTGGACGCCAGCATTGTTTTCCGGCGTACCTTTTGACCGGGGCCAACAGGGATCAGGCGGCCTTTCGGCCTTTTTCTGCCTGGAGAAGATGGGCCACCATCAACCGGACGATCATCCGACCCTCGTCCGACAGGGCTGAAATCTTCCAGATAAGCTCGAGGAGTTCCTTGTCTTCGGCGAGGTAGCTGAGTTGGGCGATGCGGTTGGCGGTCGAGTCGGTGCCGGCGAGTGTCATAGGGTAATTCCTCTCCACTTCTCGTTGACTCCCCGGTCGGGGAGATGGACGCACAGAACGCGGACTTCAAAAACACACAATCGAACCGGCCAACAGCGAATCAGGCGCTTTGCCTGCTCACGCATTACAACTATCACGCGAGTTGCAGATGGCACTCCCTGATTTTTAAGGGTTAACGGTACGCAATCACAAAATCGGCATCCAACCGGATCTGCCAAAAAGTTACCCTACGGCAACCATGTAAACTCATCATTCAAAACAATTCTTATCGAGGTTACGTAAAAATCCGTATCGACTTGCCCACATGGAGAATTAATATACGTTAAATTCTTGTAAATAAAGACCAGACGTGCGCGACCGAGTGGTCCCTTCAAAATACACCAAAAAATTGCATTCAGGAAAGATCGATCTGATGAGTCAGCAGCGCCCTCAGGACCGCCTCGGTGCGGTTCGAGGCGTTGAGTTTTTCGACCACGGAGGCGATGTAGTCATTCACCGTATGCTCGCTGAGCGACATGATCGTGGCAATCTCGCGGCTCGACTTGCCCGACGCGATCCAGCCGAACACCTCCCGCTCGCGCGGGGACATCTCGCCAACATCGTCGTTGCGCGAGGTCAGCCGCCCGGTCTGGTCCGGATTGCCGACGGAGTAGATCCGCGCGGCGAAGTAGGACGCGACGATCTGCAGCGCCAGAACCGTTTGCTCCGAACTGTCGAACCCGTTGCCGGTCAGGTAAAGGACCGTCCGGCCCTGATAGGCCTCCGGCACCGGAATGCAGATGCCGCCAGCGACACCAAGCGACTGGCGAAAGGCCAGAAGCCGCGCATGGGTGGCCAAGCCGGTCTCGTAGATGGACAAGTCCCACACGAATGGCGCAGCGGCCGTGCGGGACCGCACGATCACCGGATCGACATTGAACAGTTCATGCTGCTGGAAAGTCGCCTGGGTCTGACTGGGCCATGTCGCGCACAACGCCGCATGGAGATAAAGTGACTTGACCCGCCGGATCGCCGCGAAGGTGAAGCCAAGAAAGCCGCGTGGTTTGAGGCCGGCGAACAGCACATCGCGAAGGGCGGACACCGAATCCGCCTTCGACAATTGGTTGCAGATGACGAACGCGTCATCGGCGGTCAATTGCGACGGCATGGGTGCAGAAGGCTGCATGTCAGGCCCCACCTGATGAATGGTGTACGGTCAAAAAGCAGCGGCAGATGACAATGTAAATGCGCCAGATCAAAAGAGAGCTAACGAACCCGTTGCGCAATGCGCGAATGCCGGAATCCGAAGCGCTTGCTGCCTGGCGTCATTCGCGCCTGAGAGCCTCGATCGGATCGAGTTTCGCCGCCCGCCGGGCGGGATAGAAGCCGAAGAACACGCCGACCAGCCCCGATACGCCGACCGCGATCAGCACGGACTCCGGCGACACCAGGACAGGCCAGCCGGCCGTGCGCGCGATCGCCACCGCGATGCCGAGCCCAAGCGCAACCCCAAGCGCGCCGCCGATCGAGGCCAGGGTCGTCGCCTCGATCAGGAATTGTGACAGGACATCACGCGGCCGCGCGCCCACGGCCAGCCTCAGCCCGATTTCGCGCGTCCGCTCGGTCACCGACACGAGCATGATGTTCATGATCCCGATCCCGCCGACCAGCAGCGACACGGCCGCCACGGCGGCCAGCAGGAAGGACAGCGTGCGGGCGCTGGCGGTCGCCGTGTTGGCGATTTCGGTCAGGTTGCGGACGGTGAAATCATCCTCTGCATCCTCGGCCAGGCGATGGCGCTGACGCAGCAGCGCGCGGATCTCCTCGATGCCGTGGACCATGGTGGCTTCCTGCTCGAACTTGACGAAGACGGACGCCACGGAGCGGTCCTTGGCATAGTTGCGCCCCATGATCCGGCGACGCCCCGTCTCGAGCGGAACGAAGATGATGTCGTCCTGGTCCTGCCCGAAGGCCGACTGCCCTTTGGATGCTGCCACCCCGATCACCTTGAAGGGCGTGTTGCGAACCCGCACGATCTGGTCAAGCGGATCATCGGAGCCGAACAGGGTGCGCGCCACGGTCTGGCCGAGGATCGCGACGATCTCGCCGCGCCGCAGTTCTTCGGGATCGAATCCCCGCCCCGACGCCATGTCCCATTCCCGCGCCACGAAGAAATCATTGTCGACGGCCTGGATCGCGGTTGACCAGTTGGTGCCCTGGTAGATCGCCTGCGCCTGGCTGCGGATGAAGGGCGCTGCCGCTTCCACCCCTTCGATCTCGCGCTTGATCGCACGCGCGTCCTCGTCGGTCAGGGTAGAAGATGCCCCTACCCCAAGCCTGACGCCGCCGACCTGCACATTGCCGGCCGAGATGATCGCCAGATTGGCGCCGAGGCTCCTGATCTGGTCGTTCACCCGCGCCTTGGCTCCCGAGCCGATGGCGACCATGGCGATCACCGCCGCGACGCCGATAATGATGCCGAGCATGGTCAGGATGCTGCGCAGTGCATTCGCCGTGATTGCCTGCAGGGCGGAGCGGAGCGCTTCCATCAGGCTCATGCGGCAGCCTCCGCCTGAAGCTCTTTCAACCCGTCTTCCGCACGGGCCGGCTCCTGACGCTCATCGGAGATGATGCGGCCGTCGCGGAACCGGACCACCCGGCGGGCGTGCCGGGCAACCTCGGGATCATGGGTCACGATCACAACAGTCATGCCGTCGCGGTTGAGGTGCTGGAACAGCGCGAGAATGTCCAGCGCCGTCCTGGAATCGAGCGCCCCGGTCGGCTCGTCGGCCAGCAGAAGGCGGGGATCGTTCACCAGCGCCCGCGCGATCGCGACCCGCTGCTGCTGGCCGCCGGACAGCTGCATGGGCCTGTGATGCCAGCGGTCGGCCAGGCCCACGCGCGCCAGTGCGTCGAGCGCCCGCTTGCGCCGGGCCTTGCGGTCAAGCCCGGCATAAAGCATCGGCAGCTCGGCGTTGGTGGCGGCGTCCGCGCGCGGCAGGAGGTTGAACTGCTGGAAGACGAAGCCGATCTTCTGGTTGCGCAGCTTCGCCAGCCCGTTCGCGTCAAGCCGGTCGACCATCACGCCATCGAGGCGATATGCCCCCCCGGTCGGCTTGTCGAGGCACCCGATCAGGTTCATCAGCGTCGACTTGCCGGACCCGGACGGCCCCATGATGGCCACCATGTCGCCGGCATCGATATCGAGATCGATCCGGTCGAGCGCCACGACCCGGCCGGCGTCCAGGCTGTAGACCCGGGACAGTTCGCGCGCTTCGATGAGGGCCATGGCGCGCGTCTAGAACAGGCGCGGCGAGCGGGGGGATACGGCAGGCGCCGTCGAGCGCAGCGGCCCTCCACCCGTGATCAGGTTGACACCCGGCTGAAGCTCGCCCCCGACGATCTCCGTCACGGCCCCGTCCGACACGCCCAGCCGAACGTCGATAGCGCGCGGCTGCCCATCCTCGCCCACGATGTGAACGCGGCCGGGTGAGGTGTCGCGTTGCTGCCTCTGGCGGTTCTGTGCGGCGAGATCCTGCATGGCCTTCTCGAAGAGCGCGCGGCGTTCAGGGTCCAGCACCTCGGCGATCTTGCGGCCGTTCTCGCGCCGGACCGTCTGGGCGTTGCGGCGGATTTCCTCGGGGCTCGCGCCCTGCCGCTCCGCCCGCAGCCGCTCGCGACCCTGCTCGAGAATAGCGTCGATGGCCTTCATCTGTTCGGCCGTGGGCTTGACCTCGGTCACGATCCGCTCGCGGTAGACCTGCGCCGCGCGATTACCCGCTCCGGCGCCGCCCCCTTGCGCGAACGGGCCCGGATCGTCCGGCTGTGCCGTGCTGCCCGCGACCAGCGCAGCCGTGTTGACGGGCTTGAAGCGCAGGGCCGCGTTCGGCGCGCGCAAGACGTTCTGCCGCTCGTCGGTAATGATCTGGAGGTTCGCCGTCATGCCGGGCAGGAGCGCCATGTCGGCGTTCCGGACCCCGATCACGCCGGTATAGGTCACCACGTTCTGAACCGTCTGCGCTCCGAGCCTGACCAGCTTGACGCTGCCTTCGAAGGTGCGGTTCGGATAGGCATTGACGGTGAACGTGACCTTCTGGCCCGCCTTGATCCGCCCGACATCGGCTTCGTCGATGTTCGAATAGATCTCGATTTCGCGCAGATCCTGCGCGATCGTGAACAGGGTCGGCGACGAAAACGACGCGGCCACGGTTTGCCCGAGTTCGATCTGCCGTTGCACCACGACTCCATCCACCGGCGAGCGGATATCGGTGTTCGACAGGTCGATCTCGATGTCGCGCAGCCGCGCCAGCTTCTGTTGCAGGCCCGCTTCCGACGCGGTGATCTGCGCACGCGCCAGCAGGATGTCCGCATCGAGCCCGAGGATTTCCGCCCGCGCCGAGGCGGTCTGCGCCTCGACCGAAGCAAGCTGGGCCGTCTGCACGTCAACCTGCGTGCGGGCCGAATCAAACACCGCGCGCGAGCCGGCGCCGGTTTTGAACAGGTCGCTCTGGCGGTCGAGCGTGCGCCGGTTTTCCGCCAGCGTCGCCAGCGTCCGGTCACGCAGCGCGGCCAGGTCGCGGAGGTTGGCGTCGGCCTTGATCCGCGCGGCATTGGCGCGTTCCAGCTGCGCGCGCTTGATCCCGATGTCGGATCGCGCCGCCTCGGCTTCCGCTGCGGCACCGTCGCGCCGCGCCCTTATCTGTTCCGAAAACAAACGCGCAACGATCTGCCCGGCCTTCACCTGCGTGTTGAAGTCGACAAGAATCTCCACGATGATTCCGGACAGCTGCGAGCCGACCAGAACCGTCGACACCGGTGTCAGGGTGCCCGTCGCCCGCACCGACGCCGTGATCGGACCCTGGTCGAGCGACGCAAAGCGATAGGGCGGATCACTGCTGCCCGAGCCGCCGACCGAGTAGGCGTATCCGCCTGCGGCCGCCGAACCCACGGCAATCATCAAAAAGGGCCATATCCAGCGTTTCACACATCAACTCCGGGCGCCGGGACATACAGCCGTGCCGCTGCGACCGATCATAGCACCGATGGGTTCACGATAAAGGCATCACCGGATTACAAATGCGCAATGTGATCAGGCCAGCGCGGGCGCCTTCTGGGCGATCAGGTCGCGCAAGGTGGTGATGGTCGAGGCGTCGGCGATGCCGTCGACCCGCTCCTGCCGCCAGTGGCGCTGGAACGCCGCAACCACGGCCTCCGTCCGCTCGCAATAGCTGCCACTGACCGGCAGGCCGTAGCCGAACATGGCGAACATGGCCTGCAGCGCCTCGACCGGCTGGCCGTGGTCGCCCGGCGACAGGAAGCGCCCTCCCCGCATCGGGGCCGGCATGACCCACAACCCGACGCCGGCCTCGCCAAAGCGCTGCCACGGAAACCTCTCGCCGGGATCGATCTTCCGCCCCGGCGCGACATCCGAATGGGCCAGCACGCGCTCAGGAGGAATACGCCAGCGGGCGCAGATGTCCTGGCACAGCGCGATCGCCGCGGCGATCTGCGTGTCGGGATAATCGGGCAGGCCGCCGGGATGGCCAGGGTTGGCGATTTCGATCCCGATCGAGCAGGAATTGATGTCCGTCTCGCCCCGCCACTGTGATAGGCCCGCATGCCAGGCCCGGCGCTCTTCCGGCACGAGTTGCAGCGTGTGCCCGTTCTCGAACACAAAGTAATGTGACGACACTTGCGAGGCCGGATTGCACAGCCACTGCAGCGCCTGCCCGGCGTCGGGCATTCCGGTGTAGTGCAGGATCAGCATGTCCGGCGCGCGGCCTTCGCCCCCGTCGGCATGCTTGCGCGGTCCGTGGTTGGGCGAGGCAAACACCTTGGCCGCGAGTCGGCTGTCCGGTTCGGGCATCAGGCTCATGCGCGCACGGCCAGCCTCGCCCGGTTGCGCTCGGCGCTGATCTTTGCCCAGGCTGCGTTGAGCGCGGTCATGCGCTCATTGGCGATGGTCACGGCTTCCGGCGGCAGGCCGCGCGCAATCGCGCGGTCAGGGTGATGCTCTTCGACCAGCCTCAGATACGCAGTCCTGATCTCGGCCAGGGACATCTCGCGGCTGACGCCAAGCGCCACATAGGGATCGTCAGCCCTGCGCACATGCCGCGCCTCGATCTGGCCGAAGCGCGCCGCGTCAAACCCGAAAATCGCGGCGACCTGTTCGAGATACGCGGTCTCTGCCTCGTGGATCACGCCATCGGCGGCGGCGATCGAGAACAGCCCGTCAAGGACATCCTCAAGCAGGGCAGGTTCATCCGCAAACAGCTCCGCCAACTGATGGGCATAAGCCTCAAATCCGGCCGTGGTCGCCTTGGCCAGATCAAACAGGGCTTCAATGCGCGGCAGGTCCGCTTCGCTGGCCGACACGATGGTGCGGAAAGCAGCCACCTCGTCGCGCGTCACCACGCCATCGGAACGCGCCATCTTGGCCGACAGCGCCACCAGCCCGGTCGTGAAAACAATCGACCGGTCGGGCCGGCCAAAAAGCCCGCCTTCCCGGTCGATCAGAACATGCCCGGCCAGAGCTCCGATCAGGGCGCCGAGCGGCCCCCCGATCGCAAGTCCAAGCCCGGCTCCGCCCAGCTTGCCTCCGACGCTCCGCAAGGAGTTCCACATCGGAAGCCTCCGGCAGCTTGCGCTCAGTAGCGGTAGCAATACCCGTCGCTGGCGAGATAGGTGCCACGCGGGCAACGGCCAGAGCGGCGATCCGGCGTGGTCGCTGCGCCGATCACGGCGCCGCTGAGGGCGCCGATGGCCGCGCCGGCCGCAACGCCCCGCGAGCCCGCGACCGCGCCGCCAAGCAATGCGCCAGCTCCGCCCCCGATCAGCGCGCCGCCAACAGCACGTTCGCCCGGACTGTTGCAGGCGCCAAGCGCGAGGCCGACAACGGCCAGTGCCATAATCTTCTTCATCTGTTGCTCTCCCTGAGTTTGCACCGCGCAACAAACGTGGCTCGGCACACGATACACGACTGAAGTCGCCAATAGGGGCGTTCGCGGCACACCGGCACGGATGCCTCGGCCATGCTCAAACGCCACATTCATCTAACAGCGCCTGATCGCAAAAAGCTAGGGGCTGTCGCAGCGTCAATATTCATGATGGACGCCTGCCATTCCGCAAGCCCAAACACGCCTTTCTGTCGCCATCAATGGTCTTGATAGAACTTTTCTGATTTCAACAGATTGAACAGAAAGGCAAGATTCATATGACACTCAAATTCAAGCGAACTTTATCCATGGGCTGTACTGGCATGATCGCGACCATTGCGATCGCCGTGACGACAATGACATCAGAGTCTGCGCTGGCGAGCCCGCTTGACCAGCAGATTACCGAGCATGCCGCGCGCAATGGCGTCCCGGTTGCCCTGGCGCGGGCGGTCATCCGCCTTGAAAGCAATTTTCGTCCATCCGCCGCCAACAAGGGGAACTTCGGCTTGATGCAGATCCGGCTTGGCACGGCGCGCAGCCTTGGCTACGGCGGCGGCGCTGCGGGCCTGCTGAACCCGGAAACCAATCTCACCTACGGCATGCGCTATCTCGCCCGCGCCTATCATCTGGCCGGCGGCGACACCTGCGGAACCATCATGCGCTATCAGAGTGGCCTTGGGGCGACCCGTGCCAGCAGCGCGAACCGCGCCTACTGCACCCGCGCCAGAACCATCATCGCGAGAAACGGATGAGTTGCACCTGCGGGGAGACAGCTCTTCGGCTTGACTCAGCCGCCCTCGCAGGCGCACAGCCAGCGGGCCAGTCGGCCGGACGGCCGCGGCATGCGAATGCCGAGGAAAGTCCGGGCTCCACGGAACAACGATGCCGGGTAACGCCCGGCGGGGGCGACCCCAGGGACAGCGCCACAGAGATCGAACCGCCGCGCCTCCGGGCGCGGTAAGGGTGAAAAGGTGCGGTAAGAGCGCACCGCGTGCCTGGCAACAGGGACGGCATGGCAAGCCCCATCGGGAGCAAGACCGAATAGGGATGACGCGCGCGCCGCAAGGCGCGCAGGCCTGTTCCGGCCCAGTCATCCGGGTTGGTTGCTCGAGGCGCCTGGCGACAGGCGTCCCAGAGGAATGGCCGTCACGTCGGGGGCAACCCCGGCCCTCCAGAACCCGGCTTACAGGCCGGCTGGCACTCTTCCCGATCACATCCAAGCGCATGGACGCCGGTCGGCAGCGCACCCTTCAGTAGGTCGAGCGCCCGCCTGTGATGTCGAAGACGCCGCCGGTGGTGAAGGAGCATTCCTCGCTGGCGAGCCATGCGATCATCGCCGCGATCTCCTCGACCTCGACGAAGCGGCCCATCGGGATTTTCGACAGCATGAACTGGATGAACTCGGGCTTCATCTGGTGAAAGATGTCGGTCTTGGCGGCAGCCGGCGTGATGCAGTTCACCAGGATGTTGGATTGCGCCAGTTCCTTGCCAAGCGACTTGGTCAGGCCGATCAGCCCGGCCTTCGAGGCGGAGTAGTGCGATGCGTTCGGATTGCCCTCCTTGCCGGCCACGGAGGCGATGTTGATGATGCGCCCATAGCCGTTCGCCAGCATTTTCGGCACGACGGCGTGGCAGACGAGGAACGGCGCGATCAGGTTGACGTCGATCACCTTGCGCCAGACGGTCGGCTCCAGTTCCCATGTCCTGGCATTGCCGCCCGTGATCCCGGCATTGTTGACGAGGATGTCGATCCGGCCATGTCGCCCGGCGACGGCATTGGCGGCGGCGGCGACTGACGCCTCATCGGTCAACTCCACGACATCGGTCGTGACGGTTCCCAGCGGCGCAAGTTCGGCCTTGGCCTCGGCAAGCCTCGCGGCATCCATATCCCACAGGACGGCAGTGGCGCCCGAGTGCAGCATCCGCGCTGCCGCAGCGTAGCCGATGCCGCGCGCGCCGCCGGTGATGACCGCGATGCGGCCCTTGAGATCGATCTGTGTTGCCATGTGCTGCCTCCCTGTTTTGGCCACAGAGTGGTGCAGTCAGATGCGCTTTGGCAATGGCCTCATGACGCGGCTCCGCTGCTTGGCGTGCATGGCATGGCAACCCGGCCGCGCCGGAGAGGACCTGCCTACCGCCCCCCGGCCGCCTCGATCATGCGCGCCATCTCCGCATAGCCGCGCCCCTTCGCCAGCGCGAGCGGCGTAAGCCCGCTGCGGTCGGGAATGCTGGGGTTGGCCTTGGCCGCGAGCAGCGCCGCGACGCAGGCCTGATGGCGCGGACCGCCATTGCCAAGGATCACAGCCTCGATCAGGGCGGTCCAGCCGAGGTTGTTGACGTGGTCGAGCGGCGCCCCCGCCGCGATCAGCCGCCGCACCACCTCGTCATGCCCCAGATGCGCGGCGGCAATCAGCGCCGTGCCGTCGTAGATGCTGGTTGTATTGGCCGCGCTGTTGCCAAGCTGGATCGCGAGACTCATGGTCTCCGGATCATCGGCGACCGCCGCGATCGTGACCGCATCATAGCGCTGGTTGTCGAGCGCGTTGACAGCCACCTTGCCGGCAGCGAGCGCTTGCATGGCCGCGTGCTGCTTCAGGAAGGCGGCGACATGGAACGCCGTCCGTCCATTGCCGTCGCGCGCATCAGGATCAAGGCCGCTCGACAGCAGTCCCGGGATCGAATCGGCTGCCCCCGAGGCCGCCGCCCGGTGCAGGCCGACATAGCGGGCGATCTCGTCGGCGCTCGGCGGAACCTGAGCCGAGGCAGGCGCCGCAAGGATCAGCGCCAGCGCCAGAGCGGGCAGGATTCGGGTGAGCCATCGGGCGGTGACAGGCATTTGGGTGCGCTTCAAGCAGGACGGAGCGACGATAGCCCTCCCGTAGCGGAAAGCAATGTGCGCCGCTCACGCTTCCTTAACCCTAACGGTGTGTGATGCCTTCTGACCCGCCATGCGCCGGGATTTCGCCGCCTGGATCGTTGACGCCCATATATGCCCATGATATCCCATATTATCCCATCAAAGAGCGGTCTTTCAGGGCTCTGCTCTGTGGCTGATGCCGCTGCTTGGGGTGCCGGCAAAGGGCCCGGCCCGGGTGGCCTCGCGGTGCGTTTCAGTGAGCGTTGGGTCCATGGACCGCTTTGTGTCGAACTTCACCAATCGCCTGGACGCAAAGGGGCGCGTGTCGGTTCCTGCCAGCTTCCGGGCCGTGTTGGCGCGCGATGGCTTCGATGGGCTTCATGTCCACCCCTCGCTCGACCTTCAGGCACTGGATGCAGGCGGCCATGCGCTGCTGGGCGAGATCGACGCGATCCTGGCGGCGCTGCCGCCGTACTCGGAAGAGCGGGACCACCTCTCGACAGCCCTGCTCGGCGTTTCGGAGCGCCTGAAGATCGATGCGGAAGGCCGCGTGCAGCTGACGGACAGCTTCGTGGCGTTCACGGGTCTGACCGATCAGGTCAGCTTCGTCGGCCTGGGCTCGAAATTCCAGATCTGGGAACCGGTCCGCTTTCAGGCCCATCTGGAGGCGGCGCGGCTCCGCCTGCGCGAACTCCGGCGCAGCCCCGCTTCGCCCTGGACGAGCGCTGCATGGGAAGGCGGCGAGCGATGACAATCCGCGGCAAAAGCAGCGAGGCGACTGTCAGCGGAGCGGCCCGTCATGCGCCGGTTCTTCTGGCCGAAGCGGTGGCCGCCCTCGACATCCAGCCCGCAGCACGCATCCTGGACGGCACATTTGGCGCTGGGGGATACACGCGCACCATACTCGCGGCCGCGCCCGACGTGACCGTGCTGGCGCTGGACCGCGATCCGGCCGCCATTGCCGGCGGCTATGATCTGGTCAACCAGTCCGGCGGTCGGCTGAAACTCGTCGAGGGCATCTTCGGCGATCTTGCGACGGAAGCCACTGAGGCCGGTTTCGCGCCCCTCGACGGGATCGTACTCGACATCGGCGTCTCCTCGATGCAGCTCGACCAGCCCGCCAGGGGCTTCTCGTTCCGCTTTGACGGCCCGCTCGACATGCGCATGGCCGCCTCCGGCCAAAGCGCCACCGACCTTGTCAATGAAGGTGACGAGGCCGAACTGGCGGACATCATCTTTCACTATGGCGAAGAACGCCGCGCCCGCGCTGTCGCCCGCGCCATTCTCGAGGCGCGCCGGCTTGAGCCGATCACCACCACGAAGAGGCTCGCGGATGTCGTCGCCTCGGTCGTCTGGGCCGAACCGGGCAGCATCCATCCCGCGACGCGGACGTTTCAGGCGCTCCGGATCGCCGTCAATGACGAACTGGGCGAGTTGGTGCGCGCCCTGCACGGCGCCGAACAGGTGCTGCGGCCCGGCGGCAGGCTCGCCGTGGTGACCTTTCACTCGCTCGAGGACCGGATCGTGAAACAGTTCCTGCAGCGCCGCTCGGGCCGCGCCGGCGGCGGGCTGTCGCGCTTCGAGCCGGTCAAGGCCGGTGACGCGCCGACCTTCAGCCTTGTCCACCGCGGGGTGATCGCGCCCACGGACGCCGAGATCACAGCCAACCCAAGGGCACGGTCCGCAAAGCTGCGTGTCGCGGAACGCACCGCTGCCGCCGCGCGCGCCGTCGATGCCGAGGTCAGCGCGCTGGCCGCCCTGCCCGAACCGGTCGCCACGCGTAAGCCGCGGTCGCCGCGCCCAGACATGGACGGCAAGGCCGACAGGCGGGGGCGTCGATGATCAAGCTGTTCCATGTCATCGCCATCGGCGCGCTGATTTCTTCGGCAACCTATGCCTACAGCGTGAAGTACGACACGCTCCTGCACGGCGAGCAGCTGGCAAAGCTCAAGCTGCGCGCCCAGAAGGAGCGCGAGGCCATTGCCGTGCTCAAGGCGGAATGGCAGTTCCTCAACCGGCCTGATCGTCTGCAGATGCTGGCCGAGCGCCATCTCAACACGCAGCCGCTGGCGGCGACCCAGCTGGTCCGCTTTTCCGACATCCCCGCAAAGGGGCCCAAGGTCGACGATATCGGGCAGAAGCTCGAAGCGCTTGGCATCAGGCTCGACGGCATGCCGACGGCCAGCCTCCCGCCCCGTCCGCAGAACGCAGCGGCAACACCGCGCCCATCAGCGCCGAAAGCACCGGTTGCGCGCCCCGCCGCGACCGCACCGGTCAGCCCGCGCGTCACCGCAGCGCCGCCGGCGCGCCCGGCCATCGCCGCTCCCGTTACGCCGAGGCCGATCCCCGCGCGCGCGATCGCGCCGCAGAATGCTCCGGCGCCGGTGGCCCGGCCAGTCCCCCCAAGGTCCGTTCCGCTTGCCGCCGCTCCCGCCGGCAACGCGCCCGTTCGGCTTCAGTGAGGCAGACCACAGATGACGCGCAACGCCACCACGCAGACAAACCCCGCAATGCCGGTCGCGGCGCGGCGCGGCCTGCTGCGCAGCCTGTTCTCCATGAACAAGGAGAAAAGCGAGGCGCGCGTCGGTCTGATCATGCTCTGCTTCGGGGCGCTGTTCCTCACCCTGTCCGGGCGGCTTGTCTATCTCGCCGTCGCACAGGATGAACCTGTCGGCCTGCGCCGCGCCACGGCGGACGCCACCTCTGCGGCACGCCCGGACATCATCGACCGCAACGGCGAGGTGCTGGCGACCGATGTGCGCTCGGTGTCGGTCTTTGCCGAGCCTCGCAAGATCCTCGACAAGGACGAGGCCGTGGAGCTGCTCTCCGCCGTCCTGCCTGACATCAACGCCAAGGACCTTCGCGATCGCTTCGAGCGACGGCGCGGCTTCGTCTGGGTCAAGCGCGAGATCACGCCGCGCCAGCAGGCCGAAGTCCATCGCCTTGGCATTCCCGGCATCGGCTTCGTCCCCGAGAACAAGCGCGTCTATCCCAACGGGACGGCCGCAGCCCATGTTCTGGGCTTCGCCAACATCGACAACATCGGCATTGCCGGCATCGAAAAGTACATCGACCAGAAGGGCCTGATCGATCCGACCGGGGCGGGCATCAACGCCACCAGCAAGGAGCTCAAGCCGGTCCAGGTCTCGATCGACCTGCGTGTGCAGCACGCGCTGCGCGACGAGCTCGCCATCGGCATGGCCAAGTTCAAGGCCAAGGCGGCGGCCGGTTCGATCATCGACGTCACCACCGGCGAGGTCATCGCCACGGTGTCCCTGCCGGACTTCGATCCCGCAAACCAGGCTGACGCGCTCGATCCGAACAGGATCAACCGCGTCAATGTCGGTGTCTTCGAAATGGGTTCGACCTTCAAGGCGCTGACGGTCGCGATGGCGCTCGATTCAGGCCGCTTCAACGTCAATTCGACCTTCGACGCCCGCAACGCCCTGCGCTATGGCCGCCACACCATCAACGACTTCCACGCCCAGAAGCGCATCATGAGCGTGCCGGAGGTGTTCATCTACTCCTCCAACATCGGCACGGCGAAGATGGCGCTGCAGCTCGGCGTCGATCATCACCGCAACTTCCTGAAGCGGGCGGGCCAGCTCGACAGGCTGCGGACGGAACTGCCCGAGAGCGCCGAACCCATCGTGCCGCAGCGCTGGGGCGAGCTCAACACCATGACGATCGCCTTCGGCCACGGTCTTGCGGTGGCGCCGCTGCAGGCGGCCATGGCGACCGGTGCGCTGATGAATGGCGGCCTTTTGATCCCCCCAACCTTCCTCAAGCGCTCCGAAGAGGACGCAAAGGCCATCGCGACGCGTCTGGTGAAGACCGAAACATCGGAGGCGATGCGATACGTCATGCGCCTCAACGCCGAGCGCGGCTCGGCTTCGCGCGCCGCAGTCTCGGGCTTCTATGTCGGCGGAAAGACGGGCACGGCGGAAAAGGTGGTCAACGGCCGCTACTCGAAGACACGGCTGTTCACCACCTTCATGGCCATCGCCCCGTCGGACAAGCCGCGCTATCTGTTCATGACGCTGTATGACGAGCCGCAGGGCCTGCCCGAAACGCACGGTTTTGCAACCTCGGGCTGGAACGCTTCGCCGACCACGGGCCGGATCATCGAGCGCGTCGCCCCGTTGCTCGGGCTGCCGCCGCGCTTCGAGGCGCCGGACAGGCCATTCCCGCTGATGGCGCGGGTCGGCGCCTGGGGCACCCGCTGAAGCCATATCCTGTCCAGGGTTCCGGGCAGTCAAGACCGCGTTGCGTTGAGTGAAGTCCTGCAATCCCGCAACCCGGATGTGATCGATGCCAGATGCCCTGACCCTCGGCGCCCTCTTTCCGGGCGCGTTTGCAGGCGACCAGGCCAGCCTTTCCGTCTCAGGCGTCACCATGGACAGCCGCGCCGTGCAGCCTGGCCATGTCTTCGTGGCCTATGCCGGAGCAAAGACCGATGGCGCGCGCTACATGCTCGACGCCGTCGCGAAGGGAGCGGTCGCGGTAATCGCGGCCGGCCCGCGCCCGGCAAATCTGCCGGCGTCGGTGGCCTTCGCCAGCCTTGCCGACCCGCGCCGCGCCCTCGCCCTCGCCGCAGCCCGCGTCCATCCACGCCAGCCGGGCGTCATCACCGCCGTCACCGGCACCAGCGGCAAGTCTTCGGTTGCCGATTTCACCCGCCAGATCTACGCGGCGCTCGGACATGACGCCGCCAGCCTCGGCACGGTCGGCGTCGTCACCGCGTCAGGCGCCCAATATGGCTCCCTGACCACGCCCGATCCTGTCACGCTGCATGCGACGCTCGACCGGCTGGCGGGCGATGGCATTACCCATCTCGCCATGGAGGCCTCCTCGCACGGCCTCGACCAGCGCAGGCTGGACGGCGTTCGACTCAGCGCCGCCGCCTTCCTCAATCTCGGCCGCGACCATCTCGACTACCATCCGACAATGGACGATTACCTTGAGGCCAAACTCCGGCTCTGGGAGTTGGTGCCCGCCGGTGCCCCGGTCGTCGTCAACCTCGATGGCGCCTGGAGCGACCGCGCCGCCGCTGCGGCCCTGTCGCGGGGGCTGCGTTTGCTGACAGTCGGCAAGGCCGGCGACTCCATCCGCCTTCTTGAGGTCGAACGCATCGGCTTCGGCCAGCGGCTGACCGTCTCGGTGTCGGGCAGGACGCTCGACGTGACACTGCCGCTGGTCGGCGACTTCATGGCCGGCAACGCGCTGGTGGCTGCAGGCTTTGCGCTGGCCACAGGCGAGGCGCCCGAAGCGGCGATCATGGCGATCGGCGGGCTGTCCGGCGTTCCAGGACGGCTGGAGCGCGCCGGCACCCACAATGGCGGTCTCGCCATCGTCGATTACGCCCACAAGCCGGACGCGCTGGCGGCGGTCCTGGACACGTTGCGCCCCTATGCGACCGGAAAGCTCATCAGCCTGTTCGGCTGCGGCGGCGACCGCGACAAGGGCAAGCGGCCGATCATGGGCGCGATTTCGGTCAAGAAGGCAGATGTGACCATCGTCACCGACGACAATCCACGCAGCGAAGTTCCCGCAGCGATCCGCGCCGAGATCATGGCCGCCGCCCCCGGCGCGCTGGAGATCGGCGACCGCGCCGCCGCGATCCGCCATGGCGTCGCCATGCTGAAGCCCGGCGATGTGCTGGTCGTTGCCGGCAAGGGTCATGAAACCGGCCAGATTGTCGGCGACCGGACCCTGCCCTTCTCGGATCATGATGAAATCACCCTGGCCATTCGCGAGCTGAACCGATGACGTCACCCCTCTGGACCGGACCCGAACTGATCAAGGCGCTGGGCGCGCGGCTGGCCGGGCCAGTGCCCTCCGCCGTCACGGGCGCGTCGATCGACACGCGCACGCTGCAGCCGGGCGACGCCTTCTTCGCACTCGTCGACGCCCGCGACGGTCATGATTTCGTCGATGCCGCTTTTGCCGCAGGCGCGTCCCTTGCGGTCGTGGATGAGGCGCATGCACCCGCACTGGCCGGCAAGGGGCCGCTCGCGGTGGTCGATCATCCGCTGCGAGCCATGGAACGGGCCGGCATCGCGCGCCGGGCGGAGGTAAAGGCCGGCGTGATCGCCATCACCGGCTCAGTCGGCAAGACCGGCACCAAGGAGGCGCTGAAGCTGCTGCTCTCGCGCCAGGGGGAGACCATGGCGCCGGTCGGCTCCTACAACAATCATTGGGGCGTGCCGCTGACGCTGGTCCGCACACCGCGCGACATCCGCTACGGCGTCTACGAGATCGGCATGAGCAATCCCGGCGAGATCGCGCCGCTGGCGCGGATGGCCTGCCCGGATGTTGCCATCATCACGACGGTGCAGCCGGTCCACCTCGCCTCCTTTCCGAGCGTCGAGGCCATCGCCGACGAGAAGGCCGCCATCTATGACGGGCTGCCGCCCCATGGCGTCGCGGTGGCCAATGCCGACATTCCGCAGTTTGCGCGCCTCAAAGCCCACGCCATGGCCAGCCGTGCCGGCCGCGTCGTCAGCTTCGGCGAGGCCGCCCATGCCGATGTGAGGCTGTTGTCGTGCATCCTGCAGGCCGATCTTTCGGTGGTCGAGGCTGATGTCATGGGCACGCGCGTCGCCTACAAGATCGGCAGCCCCGGCAAGCACATCGTGATGAATTCGCTTGCCGTTCTGGCGGCGGTCAGGCTGATCGGCGCCGATCTCGCCCTTGCCGCGCTCGGTCTGGCCGACCTGAAACCGCCCCAGGGGCGTGGCGCGCGGCAGCACCTCAATGCGCCCGGCGGAACCATCACGCTGATGGACGAGAGCTACAACGCCAACCCGGCCTCGATGCGCGCGGCGCTGGAGAATCTCGGCAGGCTGAAGCCGGGCGCGCGCGGACGCCGAATCGCGGTCATGGGCGACATGCTCGAACTCGGGCCGCAGGAGCGGCAGATGCATGCCGAACTCGCCGCGCCGATCGAGGACAACAGCGTCGATCTCGTCTTTGCCGCCGGTCCGCTCATGCGAAATCTGTATGACGCCTTGCCATCGGCCCGTCGGGGAGCGTATGCCGCTTCGTCTGCCGGGCTTGAGGCGCTTGTCCTCGATGCGCTCAGGGCCGGAGACGTGGTCACCGTGAAGGGGTCGCTCGGCTCCAGGATGGGGCCGCTCGTCAAGGCCATCCTGTCGCGTTTCCCGCCCGTTTCCGCCGACTGAACCAGAAGCGAACGCCAGACATGCTCGCCCTGCTTGCCGATTTCTCGAGCGTCTTTGGCCCGCTCAACATCTTCCGCTACATCACCTTCCGCACGGCGGGAGCAACGGCGACAGCGCTGATGCTGGTGTTCTTCTTCGGCCCGGCGAGCATTGCCTGGCTGCGCGTCAAGCAGGGCAAGGGCCAGCCGATCCGCACTGACGGACCTGAAAGCCACCTCGCCAAGCGCGGTACGCCGACCATGGGCGGGCTGATGATCCTGGGCGGGCTGATCGCCTCGACCCTGCTCTGGGCCAACCTGAAGAACCCCTTCGTCTGGATCGTCATCCTCGTGGCGTTCTTCTATGCCGCCATCGGCTTTTATGACGACTATCTCAAGGTCACCAAGCAGTCGCACAACGGCTTCTCCGGCAAGTCGCGCCTCGCGCTCGAGACCATCATCGCCGTGCTGGCCTGCTACGCCATCATGGTCCTGTCCCCGCCGGGCCTGTCGCAGGCGTTTTCGATCCCGCTGTTCAAGGATGCCCTGGTCTATGTCGGCATCCTGTTCCCCCTGCTCGCCGCCTTTGTGGTGGTCGGCGCGGGCAACGCGGTCAACCTCACGGACGGGCTCGACGGGCTCGCCATTGTCCCGGTGATGATCGCGGCGGCCACCTTCGGCTTCATTGCCTACCTGTCGGGCAACGTCGTGTTCTCGGCCTACCTGCAGATCAATCACGTGCCCGGAACGGGCGAACTCGCCGTAGTCTGCGGCGCGATCATCGGCGCGGGCCTCGGCTTTCTCTGGTTCAATGCGCCTCCCGCCCAGATCTTCATGGGTGACACCGGCTCGCTCGGGCTCGGCGGCCTTCTCGGCATCATCGCGGTGGCGACCAAGCACGAGATCGTGCTGGCGATCGTCGGCGGCCTGTTCGTCGTCGAGGCCCTGTCCGTGATCATCCAGGTCGCGGTGTTCAAGCGCACCGGCAAGCGCGTCTTCCTGATGGCCCCGATCCATCACCATTTCGAAAAGAAGGGCTGGACCGAGGCCCAGGTGGTGATCCGCTTCTGGATCATCTCCGTGGTGCTGGCGCTGGTCGGCCTGTCCACCCTCAAGCTGCGTTGAGTTCCCATGACCCCGATCACCTCTTTCGTCGGCAAGACCGTCGCCGTCTTCGGCCTTGGCAACTCAGGCGCGGCCACGGCGTTCGCCCTGCGCGACGGCGGCTGCGAGGTCATCTGCTTCGATGACGACGAGCGCTCGGTTGGCATCGCCTCGGGCTACGGGCTGCGCACCGGCAACCTGCGGGCCGCCAACTGGAAGCAACTCGATGCGCTGGTGCTGTCGCCCGGCATTCCGCTCACCCATCCCAAGCCGCACTGGACAGTCGAGTCGGCGACGAGGGCAGGCATCCCGATCATCGGCGATGTCGAGCTGTTCTGCCGCGAGCGCGCCAAGCTGGCCCCGGCCTCGCCCTTCATCGCGATCACCGGCACCAACGGCAAGTCGACCACCACAGCGCTGATCGCCCATCTGCTGAAAGCCGCAGGCAAGGACGCGCAGATGGGCGGCAACATCGGCGCTCCGGTGCTGTCGCTGATGCCGCCCGCGCCGGACCGCGTGCATGTGGTCGAGTGCTCGTCCTTCCAGATCGACCTCGCGCCTTCGCTGAACCCGACCATTGGCATCCACCTCAACCTGACCCCCGACCATCTCGACCGGCACGGAACGATGGAGAACTACGCCGCCATCAAGGAACGCCTTGTGGCTGCCGCCGGAATTGCCATCATCGGTGTCGACGACGCCTGGTCGAAGGCAATGGCCTCGCGCCGGGTGGCCAGCGGCCTGCCGCTCCTGCGCATCTCCGCCGAAGCCCCGGTCGACAATGGCATCTTTGCGGGCGTGACGGCCAATGACGGCGCCCTTGATGTGCGCCTTGTGCGCGTCGAGGGCGGCAAGCCCCGTGTTGTCGCCAATCTCTCCGGCATCGGTTCACTGCGCGGGATGCACAATGCCCAGAATGCGGCTGCGGCTTTTGCCGCAGTTTCGGCCCTTGGCGTCCCCGATGAGGTCATCGCAGAGGGCCTCAGGACCTATCCGGGCCTGCCGCACCGGATGGAAGAAGTCGGTCGCCGCGGCCGGGTCGTCTTCATCAATGATTCCAAGGCCACCAACGCCGACTCGACTGAAAAGGCGCTGACCTCGTTCCGGGACGTGTTCTGGATCGCCGGTGGCAAGGCCAAGGAGGGCGGCATTGAAAGCCTGCGCCGCTACTTCCCCAACATCGCGAAGGCCTATCTGATCGGCGCGGCCGCAGAGGATTTTGCCAAGACGCTCGATGGCGCCGTGAGCCACGAGATCAGCGGCACGCTCGAAAAGGCGGTTGCGGCGGCAGCCCGCGACGCGGCGGCACACGGCGGCGAGCGCGACGTCTGCGTGCTGCTGTCGCCGGCCTGCGCCTCTTACGACCAGTTCCAGAACTTCGAGCACCGGGGCGATGTGTTCAAGACGCTTGTGGCAAAGCTGGGGTAGGGATGACGCCTTTACCGCGCCAACCTCTTCGCCGCAAACACCAGCGCGACGACAACCACGGCTGATCCCCAGACAAGCGGCTCAACCGTTTCACCGACGATGACGGCGGCGAAGATCAGCGTGATGAAGGTCTGCAAAAGCTGCACCTGACCGACCCGCGCGACGCCGCCCATGGCGAGGCCCGCATTCCAGGCGAAGAAGCCGACATACTGGCTGATCACCGTGACATAGGCGAAGCCGAGCAGCGCACTGGGCGTGGCCCCCGCCAGGCTGCCGGGCCCGCTTGCCGGCGGCCAGGTCCAGATCATGCCGATCAGGTTGACCGGCAGCGCGATCACCAGGATCCACGAGATTACCTCCCAGCCCGGCATGGTGCGGCTGAGCTTGGCGCTGAGCACATAGCCGACCCCGGCGATGGCGACCGCCACTAGCATGATGACGTCGCCCGGTTGCAGCGTGCCGCCGCCGCGCATGGCGAAGCCGACGACAAAGGCCATGCCCAGGGCGGCGACGATCCAGAAACTGCGCGGCTGCGGCTCACGCAGGATCACAGCCGCGGCGATGGCTGTCGCCATGGGCAGGATGCCGCCGATCACACCCGCATTGGACGACTCCATCAAGGTCATGGCGAGGTTGACCAGCCCGGGGAAGCCCCAGACGATGCAACTCGTCGAGATCGCCATCAGGACCAGCGCCTCGCGGCCGGGAACCGGCCTGCGCAGGACAACGAGCAGCGCCAGCGCCATTAACCCCGCCAGTCCGGGCCGCCAGAAAGTGACGAACAGCGGATCGAACCACTGCACGGCAAGCCGCGTCATCGGGAATGTGCCGCCGAACGCAACCACGCCGAGAAATCCGAGGAGAAAGCCGAGCGTTGTGCGGGACATCTGGGGTGCTTTCGGCAAGCAGGCAGGCAAGCAGGATTCACGCTTACCGAATTGGCCGGACAATGGCTCACGCATTCCGCTGATGGCACTCATGCGAAAGTGCGATTGATCGGACTTCGCGCCGGCGCGAACCCACAAATCCTCAACCTGAGCCTGTCGAAGGAGGAAGATCGCAAGTCAGGGCGCCGTCACCGGCTCCAGCACCACCACAGTGTCCCCTTCCCGGACGACGCCGGGGATGGCGACGCTGAGCACCAGCCCGCGCAAGGAGGCCGCAACCTTCGGAAAGGCAAACTCGAGCTCGGGCCGGCCATGGGCAGCAGCAAGCTTGCGGCCCGGCCCGCGGCAGGGGCGGTTGTAGGCCTCGACCCGCAGGAGCGCGTGTCCGTCGAACTTGCCACGGCCACCCCATGACCCGCCGATCGCCAGATGCGAGCCCGGCGCGATGCGTGACAGATCGGCGATGCCGTCGATCAGCAGATTGGCGCCGATCAGTTCCGGCGTGGCTTCGGCGATGCCGAGGCCGGCGGCAATCTGGCCCAGCTCTGCGCGCGACAGCACCGACAACTGCCGGTCATTGCGGAGGATCGTGCCGCGCTCCAGCCACGGTTCACGCGCGGTCGACCGCCGCTTCAGACCCGCATGCCGGTCCCCGGGGATGCCCGTCATGTCCAGTGCCAGTTCCGGTACCGGATGGGTCACGAAGCTGCCGGCACCGCCCATCGGGTCGGTGCTGATATAGGTTCCGGCAATCACGCCTGTTTGCAAGGTCAACGCGAGGCTCCCGTCTGCCCGGCACGGCCCGGGCGGCCAGCGAGCATGAACTCGCCCTTGAGATCCGCCAGCGCCGAATTGCCGACGAAGACCTCGAACCGGCCTGGCTCGACGATATGGCGGCCCTGCGCATCGTGGTAGCCAAGGTCGACCGCTTTGACCGTGAGGGTCACCCGACGGCTCTCGCCCGCCTTGAGCATGATCTTGTCGAACGCTTTCAACTGCCTCACCGGCCTCGATATGCTCGCCTGCGGCTGCCGGACGTAGAGCTGCACCACCTCCTGCCCATCGCGAGCGCCCCGGTTGGTCAGTGTGACATTGACGGAAACCATGGCCTCACGCCCGGCGCCGGCCACGTCCACCGCCAGATCGCTGAAGCTGAAATCGGTGTACGAAAGGCCGAAGCCGAACGGATAGAGCGGCTGATTGGCTTCATCGATGTAGATCGACTCGTAACGCTGGCGGATGCGGGTCTCGGGCCGGCCGGTGGGGAGATGGTCATAGTAGACCGGTATCTGGCCGACGGAGCGCGGGAAGCTCATCGGCGTCTTGCCCGAAGGGTTGAAGGCGCCGGTCAGAACCTCGGCGATGGCGGCGCGCCCCTCCGACCCGGCGTGGAAGGTCTGCACGAGGGCGGCGAGACGCCCCTTGAGGTGGCTCAGCACAAGCGGACGCCCCGTAGCCAGCACAAGCACGACCGGCTTTCCGCTGGCGATCAGGTCTTCCAGCAGAGCATCCTGCACCCCCGGCAGCGTCAGCCGCGTGCGCGATGCGCCTTCGCCCATGAACTCGCAATCCTCGCCGAGCTTGGCGACGATGACATCGGCAGAGGCGGCCGCCTCGATCATGGCCGCCCGCTGCGTCAGTTCGAGGCCGCAATAGCTGGTGACGCCCGGCTGAAAGCTGACCTCCGAGGCGGGACCCAGCAGGCGCTGCAGGGCCGCATCAAGGCCCTCGATCGGCTTGCGCGGCACGCCGGCCGGGTCGGTCCAGACCCGTTCCTGATCGGCGCGGGCAAGAGCGCCAACCACAAGAACGCGTTTGGCCGCAGCGGCGCGCAACGGCAGGGTGCCATTGTTCTCCAGAAGGATGATGGACTCGCGCGCATTGCGCCGCGCCGCGTCGCGCGCAGCCGGCGATTGCAGCGCAATCTCTGCGGTCTTTGGGTCGATGTCCGCCATCCTGTCCATGCCGGCATGGAATTTGACCCTGAGGACGCGGCGGACTGCTGCGTTGACCTGCGCCATCGGCACACGCCCGGCGCGGACTTCCGCGGCAAGATGCCTGGCATAGACAAACCCCATCATGTCGATGTCGATGCCCGCGGCCAGCGCCTTGCGGGCGGCTTCAGGCTCATCGCGCGCGATGCCGTGCTTAATGAGTTCGGGGATCGAGCCGAAATCGGAGACCACCAGCCCGCGAAAGCCCCACGCGCCGCGCAGAAGATCGCTGAGCATGCCCTTGTGAGCGGTGGCCGGCACGCCATTCACGGAATTGAACGCCGCCATCACCGACAGGGAGCCCGCGTCCAGCGAGGCGCGAAACGGCGGCAGGTGCAGGTCGTGCAGCTGTTCGACCGGAATCCACGCCGTGTTGTAGTCGCGCCCGGCCTCACCGCCGCCATAGCCGACGAAATGCTTGACGGTGGCCGCCACGCCGCCGGCCTGATACCCGCGCGTGCGGGCCGCCGCCATGACGTTGGAAAGGTGCACGTCCTCGCCCGCGCCTTCGAGCAGACGTCCCCAGCGTGGGTCGCGCCCCATGTCGACCATCGGGGCAAAGGTCCAGTTGATGCCAAGCGCCCGCGCCTCACGCGCCGTCCACAGGGCCGCTTCCTCTGCCAGCGCCGGATTGAAGGTGGCTGCCTGGCCCAGCGGCAGCGGAAAATAGGTCGACACGCCATGGACGGCATCGAGGCCGATCAGCAGCGGGATCTTCAGGCGGCTCTCGCGCGCCGCCTTCTGCACCGCCGCCATTTCGGCTGGATCGACGAAATTCATCACATTGCCAACACGCCCGGCACGGATCTCGCCATAGTCGAAGCCTTCGCGGCGGCCATAAAGGTGCAGTTGGCCGACCTTCTCCTCAAGCGTCATCCGTCCGATCAGCCGATCGATCCGGCGCTCGATCGCTGCGGCCTCCGCGCTGCCGCGCCATTGGACCGGCTCCTGCGCCCGCGCCTCGGACGACACGAGCGCTGCCAGGATCAGACACACAACCTTTAGTAGAATGCACATGGAGACACGACCGGCAAGCTGAGATGCGGTTCGCAATAGCCGTCCAACCGGATCAAACACAAGCGTTCAGTCTGGCGCCGAGGCGAAACGCACCGCCCATTCGTTCGCAACTGCAGCATTGCGCCGCGCGACGACCAATGCGGCTCTTCGAAAGACGCTGGGGACCACCTGTTTCGCCGCGGTCGCGCAGCCTTCGCGAAGGTTGACTGTATATAACATAAAAATTCAGTTGATTTCTTAAACAATCACTAAGTGGAACTACGAACTTTTGCGAATCACAGTCACCCCCTAGAAATTCAACCTATGGTAGCGATTCGAGGGATTGCTCGATCTGCCAACACGGACAAGTGCAGAAAGGTGGCACTTCCCGCGCGCTTGAATAGTCGTGTGTATAGTTCACGAACCTCGCCGGTCGCTTGAATAGCGTCGCGCCGTGCGGTCTTCGCGCTGTGTAATTTGAACGTGAGACGAGTAGAGCGTCTTCACCCGAACTTTTGCTGAAGCGAAAAACAAAACGTTGTCCACTGAACGGGTGGACAACGAACGAGAGCGCTTGCTCTCAGACATTTGCCACAGGAGGCATTCATGAACCAGGTTGCATTTGTGCAATCGTCTTTCTCAAGGCGTTCCCGCGTTGAAGCACTGTCTGAGAAATGCGATCTTCCGATGTTGGCCGATATCGTGATCACGGCGATGGTGCCGGTGCTGGAGCGCCGCGACCAGCATGTCGTGCTTGAGCCAGCCGGACGCCCGGTGGTCGTCAATGGCGACCTGCGTCTTGTCTTCGCCCTTTTGTCCGCCGTGATTCTTGAAGGAGCAGGCCTCTCCAGCGCACGCGGACAGTTGCGGATCGCCTTCGACATCGACGATGGCGATGCGGTGGTCACCCTTGTGGGGACCAACTGCCATCACCTTCCAAAGTCTCTCATGCGGCTGGACCGCCAGCTCGCTGAAATGGCAAACCAGGGCGGGGCCGAACTGGACCTGATCTGGGACGAACATGAAGGCCCGACCCTCGTCCTGCGCTTCCCGCAGATGCGGGCCGGCGTCGCGCACTGATCAGGCGAGCGGACACCATCAGGACCCGCGGCGAGCGCAGGAAGCGCACCCCGGGACCATCGATCCCAACAGCCCAGCCCGCGACAGAACGGTCGCAAGCTGGGTTGTGCCGTTCAGACCCATTCGTCGCCCCGCATCAGGCTGAGCCTCTGAATCATCATGGTGGTGTGAAAACCGACAGTCCCTCTTTCGCTGGCTTGCCGCCCGGTCTATAGGCACGGCTCAGCACTCACGCTTTGCCATGATCGCACCGCCCCGATGGTCACCCTCTCGGGATGGCGGTGTGCGAACCTGAAAGCCCGGCTGCCCTGCCGGGATATAGACCGATGCCAAAACGCACAGATATTTCGTCCATTCTGATCATCGGCGCCGGCCCCATCATCATCGGCCAGGCCTGCGAGTTCGACTATTCCGGCACCCAGGCCGTGAAGGCGCTGAAGGCAGAGGGCTACCGGGTCATCCTGGTCAACTCCAATCCGGCCACGATCATGACTGATCCCGATCTGGCCGATGCCACTTATGTCGAGCCGATCACGCCCGAAGTGGTCGCCAAGATCATCGCCAAGGAGCGTCCCGACGCGCTCCTGCCCACCATGGGCGGCCAGACGGCGTTGAACTGCGCACTGTCGCTGAAGAAGATGGGCGTGCTCGAACAGTTCGGCGTCGAAATGATCGGAGCCACAGCCGAAGCCATCGACATGGCCGAGGACCGTGAACTCTTCAAGGAAGCGATGGCCCGCATCGGCATCGAGACATGCCGATCGCACCACATCAAGACGCTCGGCGCCGCGCTCGAAGCGCTGGAGGACATTGGCCTGCCCGCGATCATCCGCCCGTCCTTCACCATGGGTGGCACCGGCGGCGGCATCGCCTACAACAAGGCGGAATTCATCGAGATCGTCGAGCGCGGCATCGACGCGTCGCCCACCTCCGAGGTGCTGATCGAAGAGAGCGTGCTGGGCTGGAAGGAGTATGAGATGGAGGTTGTGCGCGACAAGCACGACAACTGCATCATCATCTGCTCGATCGAGAACCTCGACCCGATGGGGGTCCACACCGGCGATTCGATCACCATCGCGCCTGCGCTGACCCTGACGGACAAGGAATACCAGATCATGCGCGACGCCTCGCTGGCTGTGCTGCGCGAGATCGGCGTCGAGACCGGCGGCTCCAACGTGCAGTTCGCCGTCAACCCCGCCGATGGCCGGATGATCGTGATCGAGATGAATCCGCGCGTTTCGCGCTCGTCGGCGCTGGCCTCGAAGGCGACCGGCTTTCCGATCGCCAAGGTCGCCGCCAAGCTCGCGGTTGGCTACACCCTCGACGAGCTCGCCAACGACATCACCGGCGGCGCGACGCCTGCGTCGTTCGAGCCGACCATCGACTACATCGTCACCAAGATCCCGCGCTTCGCCTTCGAGAAGTTCCCGGGCTCGGAGACCACGCTGACCACCTCGATGAAATCGGTCGGCGAGAGCATGGCGATCGGTCGCACCTTCCAGGAGAGCCTGCAGAAGGCGCTGCGCTCGCTCGAAACAGGACTCGACGGGCTCGACGAAATCGAGATCGAGGGCCTTGGCCAAGGCGACGACCGCAATGCGATCAAGGCCGCCATTGGCACGCCGACGCCCGACCGGCTGCTGCAGGTCGCGCAGGCCATGAGGCTGGGATTCAGCGATGAGGATGTGTTCGACAGCTGCAAGATCGATCCCTGGCTCATCGAGCAGCTTCGCGGCATCGTCGAGATGGAAAACAAGGTCAGGGCGCATGGTCTGCCGACCACGCCCGGCGCCCTGAGGCAGTTGAAGGCCATGGGCTTTTCGGACAAGCGGCTGGCGGCGCTCGCCGGCAAGACCGACACGGAGGTCACGAAGCTCCGCCACAGCCTCGACGTGCGCCCGGTCTTCAAGCGCATCGACACCTGCGCCGCGGAGTTCGCCTCGCCAACCGCCTACATGTACTCGACCTATGCGCCGCCCTTCGCCGGGGGCATGGCAGATGAGGCGCGGCCGACTGATCGCAAGAAGGTCGTGATTCTCGGCGGCGGGCCGAACCGCATCGGCCAGGGCATCGAGTTCGACTATTGCTGTTGTCACGCCTGCTTCGCGCTGAAGGATGCGGGCTACGAGACCATCATGATCAACTGCAATCCCGAAACGGTGTCGACCGACTATGACACCTCGGACCGGCTCTATTTCGAGCCGCTGACGGCGGAAGATGTGCTGGAAATCCTGCACACGGAAAAGAAGAACGGCACCTTGCACGGCGTCATCGTCCAGTTTGGCGGCCAGACGCCGCTCAAGCTGGCCCACGCGCTCGAACAGGCCGGCATCCCGATCCTCGGAACGTCGCCCGACGCCATCGACCTGGCCGAAGACCGCGACCGCTTCAAGCGCCTGCTCGACAAGCTCCAGTTGAAGCAGCCGATGAACGGCATCGCCTACTCGGTCGAGCAGAGCCGCATGATCGCAGCCGAACTGGGCCTGCCCTTCGTCGTGCGGCCCTCCTATGTGCTGGGCGGCCGCGCCATGGCCATCATCCGCGACGAGACGCAGTTCGAGGATTATCTGCTCGGCACGCTGCCCTCTCTGATCCCGTCCGAGGTCAAGGCCAAGTATCCGAACGACAAGACCGGCCAGATCAACATGGTTCTGGGCAAGAACCCGCTGTTGTTCGACCGCTATCTGTCTGACGCCATCGAGGTCGATGTCGACTGCCTCGCCGATGGCAAGACGGCCTACATCGCCGGGATCATGGAGCACATCGAGGAGGCGGGCATCCATTCGGGCGACTCGGCCTGCTCGCTGCCGCCGCGCTCGCTGCCGCCGGCCCTGATCGCCGAGCTTGAGCGGCAGACCAGGGCGCTGGCGCTGGCGCTCGATGTCGGCGGGCTGATGAATGTGCAGTACGCCATCAAGGACGACGATATCTACGTTCTCGAAGTCAATCCACGCGCCTCGCGCACCGTCCCGTTCGTGGCCAAGGTCATCGGCGAGCCGATCGCCAAGATCGCGGCGCGGGTGATGGCCGGCGAAAGCCTCGCCTCGTTCGGGCTCAAGCCCAAGGTGCTCAACCATGTCGGGGTCAAGGAAGCGGTCTTCCCGTTTGCCCGATTCCCCGGCGTCGATGTGCTGCTTGGCCCCGAGATGCGCTCGACCGGCGAAGTGATCGGCCTTGACCGCTCCTTCGATGTCGCCTTCGCCAAGAGCCAGCTTGGCGCCGGCGCGAAGGTGCCGACCTCCGGCAACATCTTCATCTCCGTGCGTGACGCCGACAAGCCGCGCATTCTGGCCACGGCCCGGATGCTGGAAGGCCTCGGGTACACCATCACGGCCACCGGCGGCACCTGGCGCTATCTCAAGGAGAAGGGCCTGTCGCCCAGGCGCATCAACAAGGTGCTCGAAGGTCGGCCGCACATTGTCGACGCGATCAAGAACAATGAGATCGCCCTGGTGATGAACACCACTGAAGGCCCCAAGGCCCTGGCCGACAGCCGTTCGCTCCGGCGCAACGCCCTCTTGCACAAGGTCCCTTATTATACCACCTTGTCTGGAGCGATCGCGGCAGCAGAAGGCATGAGGGCCTACCGCAGCGGCGATCTTGAAGTGCGGTCATTGCAATCGTATTTCGACTCGGCGGCCTGATCCGCCGGGGCTGTTCTTTGATCCGCAGGCGTGCCGGCACGCGGGCATTCCCGCGTGCGCGGCGTCTTTTTGAAGAAAGAGGAGACCGCTCATGGAGCGCGTTCCCATCACCATTCATGGCTTCGCGGCCCTGGAAGCGGAGCTGAAGGACCGGCAGCAGGTCCAGCGCCAGCGCATCATCCAGGCGATCAGCGAAGCGCGCGCGCTCGGCGACCTGTCGGAGAATGCCGAGTACCATTCGGCCAAGGAGCAGCAGTCGCTCAACGAAGGCCGCATCATGGAGCTCGAATCGATGATCGGGCGGGCCGAAGTCATCGACATCTCGAAGATGACCGGCGACCGGATCAAGTTCGGCGCGACCGTGCAGCTTGTCGACGAGGACACCGAGGAGGAGCGCACCTACATGATCGTGGGCGAGCCTGAGGCGGACGTCCGCTCGGGCAAGCTCTCCATCGGCTCCCCGATTGCGCGCGCCCTGATCGGCAAAAGCGTCGGCGATACAGTGCAGGTCTCGACCCCGGGCGGCGGCAAGAGCTACGAAGTCACTGCGGTGCGGTTCGGCTGACCGGCGCGTGACCGGGCCGCTGGCGTGGCCGCAACACTTTTTTGACGCAAATCAGCGTCAGATCAGAAGCAGCCGGGCTGTCCGGCCAAACAACGGAAATGGTCCCATGACGATGTCACGTCGCGCCCTGATGACGGGCTCCCTGGCCGCTTTCGCCGCCGGGATCACGGCGGCGCAGGCTCAGGCAACCAGCTTTTCCCGGATCACCATCGATGTCAGTGAATTGCAGCAGCGCGGTCTCGGTCCGTATGCCGAATTCGTGCGCAGCACGCTCGCCGCTTCGATGCAGAAGTCCTTCGCCGGACGGATCATTCCCTCACGCGGCCCGGCTCTCGTCGTCAGGATCTCCCATGTGACGCTTTCCGGCTTCGCCGGCCTGCCGACAGCCGATGGCGGCGGCAGCCGCGAAAGCGGGCCGGGCGGTGTCTCATCCGACTACATGGAAGGAGAAGCGCTCGTGGTGAATGGCCGCTCCGTGCTGCAGCGGCACCCTCAACTCGTGTCGCTGCCGACGACGTCGGGCGGTGCCTGGTATCTGTCGAACAATGAACAGCGCCGCACGGCGGCCCTGTGCGAATCCTACGCCTACTGGCTCGCCCGCGCACTGTGAGCGCGCCGGCCCGGTCACACCGGGACGTCGCCCTCATCCTTGACCCGTTCGAGCGCCAGCGCCGTGCGCACGTTGCGCACGTTCGGCAGCGCCGTCATCTCGGCGACGAAGCCCTGGAAGGCCTTCATGTCCGGCGCGACGCAGGCCAGCATGAAATCCATGTCGCCCGACAGCGTCCAACATTGGCGGACCATGTCCATCCTGCGGACATGGGCGGTGAATGCGTCGAGATCGGGTCCCGCCTGGCTGGCAAGATGCACGAAGGCAAAGAACGACACGTCGAATCCGAGCTTCTTCTGGTCGATCAGCGCGCGATAGCCGGTGATCACGCCGGCTTCCTCCAGCGCCTTGACCCGGCGCAACGCAGGGGGGGGCGACATCCCGAGCCGCTGGGCAAGTTCGACATTGGTCATGCGGCCATCCTGCTGCATCAGCTTGAGAATCAGCAGGTCGGTGTCATCGAGCCGGGATCGCAACGGAGATGGCCTCTTTCCTGACGGGACAGCGCGGGAAGCTGTGCAAGAAGGCTGGCATACCGGCGCATTCTTTGCGACACAAGCGGCCCCGTGACGCTTCAAGGATCAAACCGGACCGTGCCGCCGACAAGCTGGATCATCACAGATGGCAAGATGGGCGACCTGGCCCAATGCGTGGGCGTGGCCGAGGCCATGGGCCTTCAGCCGGCACAGCGCGTGGTGAAGCCGGCGGCGCCGTTCACCTGGCTGATGCCGCGCGGCCCGATCGACCCCCGCGAAGGCCCCGGCAGGCCCGGCAGCCCGATCGCCCCGCCCTACCCCGACATCCTCATTGCCTCGGGCCGGCGCTCCGTGCCCTATGTCCGGGCCGTCCGGAAACTGTCGGGCGGGACCTGCTTCACCATCTTTCTCAAGGATGCGAGGGTCGGCATCTCCGCCGCCGACTTCATCTGGGTCCCGGCGCATGACCGTTTGCGCGGACCCAATGTGATGACCACCCTGACCTCGCCGCACAAGGTTAGCCAGGGCGCCCTCGCGGAGGCGCGCGCCAACCCTCCGGCCCGGATCGCGGCTCTTCTGCAGCCGCGCGTCGCCGTGTTGGTCGGCGGCGACAGCCGTCACCACCGCTTCAAGCCGGAGGACATCGCCCGCTTCTCCGCAGCGCTGGACAGGCTCGCCGCCAGCGGCGTGGCGCTGATGGGCTCGCGCTCTCGCCGCACCCCCGAACAACTCGCCACGCTTGTCGGCGAGACCTTTGCCCGCAGCGGCGGCTGGTGGTGGGATGGGCAAGGCCCGAACCCCTATATCGCCTTGCTCGCCAATGCCGACGCCATCGTCGTCACGGCCGACAGCGTCAACATGATCGGCGAGGCGGCCGCCACCGGAAAGCCTGTGCTGGTGTTCGAGCCCAGCGGCGGCCACGGCAAGATCGGCAAGTTCCTGAACGGACTCGCCGATCACGGAGTTGTGCACCGCTTCGATGGTCACCTTGTCGGCCAGCCCTACGAACCCCTAGATAGCACGCAGGCAATCGCGGAAGCCGCACTCGCGGCCTACGCGGCGCATCGCAAGACCCTGCCGCTCTGAGGAGAGCACCATGGCCCACAGGCACGCAAAACTGATGATCGTCGGCTCAGGCCCCGCCGGCTACACGGCAGCCATCTATGCCGCGCGCGCCATGCTCGAACCCGTGCTGGTCTCCGGCTTCCAGCCCGGCGGGCAGTTGATGATCACCACCGATGTCGAGAACTACCCGGGCTTTGCTGACGTCATCCAGGGCCCCTGGCTGATGGAGCAGATGCAGAAGCAGGCCGAGCATGTCGGTACGGTCATGATCTCGGATCATGTCTCGAGGGTCGACCTGTCCGGCCATCCCTTCCGCCTCTGGGGGGATGGCGGCGATACCTATTCCTGCGAGGCGCTGGTCATCGCCACCGGCGCGCAGGCCAAATGGCTCGGTCTTCCCTCAGAACAGGCCTTCCAGGGGCTCGGCGTCTCGGCCTGCGCCACCTGCGACGGCTTCTTCTTCCGCGGCAAGCAGGTCGTCGTGGTCGGCGGCGGCAATTCGGCGGTTGAGGAAAGCCTCTATCTCGCCAACCTCGCCAGCAAGGTCACGCTGGTTCATCGGCGCGACAGCCTCAAGGCCGAGAAGATCCTGCAGGACCGCCTGCTGAGGCACCCGAAGGTCGAGGTGATCTGGGATTCGGCGGTCGAGAAAATCTGCGGCATTCCCCACGGCGGCGAGGGCGCGCCCGGCGTCACCCACGTCCGGCTGAAAAACTTGAGGACCGGCGCCGCCTCCGATGTGAAGACCGATGGCGTGTTCGTCGCCATCGGCCACAAGCCTTCGACGGAGTTGTTCGTCGGGCAGGTGGCGATGAAGGACAGCGGCTATCTGATCACGAAGCCCAACTCCACCGCCACCAGTATCCCCGGCGTTTTCGCGGCTGGCGACGTGGCCGATGACACCTTCCGTCAGGCCGTCACGGCGGCAGGCCTTGGTTGCATGGCGGCGCTGGAAGCCGAAAAATGGCTTGCAGCCCGCGAAAGCAGCCGCCTGGCGGCGGAATGAGGCGCGCGAGCCGAGCGCGCAGCGCTCCGCCCTGTTTGCTCCCCAAGTGATCGAACCCATCAACGTTATTCATGGATCGCGCCCGCCACATTCGCTTGACGCACAACATGATTCCGCCGCACCATGCACAAAACGCATGATTGATCTGCCGGGGGGATCATAGACAATGGACTGGGACAGGATCCGCATTTTTTACACTGTGGCGGAGTCCGGCTCCTTCACCAAGGCCGGCGACACGTTGGGGCTGAGCCAGTCCGCCGTGAGCCGCCAGATCAGCGCGCTGGAGCGCGAGGTACGCGCGCCGCTGTTCCACCGCCACACGCGCGGGCTGATCCTCACCGAGCAGGGCGAACTGCTGTGGCGCGCCGCCCGCGACATGACCCAGCGGCTTGAAAAGACCAAGGCGCAGCTGACCGAAACCCGCGAGCATCCCTCCGGCGAACTCAAGGTCACCACCACGGTCGGGCTCGGCAGCCGCTGGCTCGCCCCTCGCCTCGGCGAATTCCTCGACACCTATCCCGATGTCCGCGTCGAACTGATCCTGACAGATGAGGAACTCGACCTCTCCATGCGCCAGGCCGACATCGCCATCCGCCTGCGCCAGCCGCAGCAGCCGGACCTGATCCAGCGCAAGCTGTTCACAGTGCACTTCCATGTCTATGCCGCGCCGTCCTACCTGAAGCGCTACGGCGAACCGAAGTCGCTGGAGGAACTCGACAACCACCGCATCCTGTCCTTCGGGGGCACCTCGCCGTCCTACCTGCTCTCGGTGCACTGGCTCGGCACGGCGGGGCGCGACCCGCGCAATCCGCGCACGCCGCACCTTCTGGTGAACAACATCGCGGCCCTGCGCAACGCAGTCGAGCACGGAGCCGGGCTTGCGGTTCTGCCCGACTATCTTGTCGAACAGGGCTCGCCGCTGGTCCAGACCCTGACAGAAACCGAAATGCCGTCGCTGGACAGCTATCTGGTCTATCCGGAGGAGATGAAGACGGTCGCCCGCGTGCAGGCCTTCCGGGATTTCCTGATCCAGAAAGCCCAGCGCTGGACGTTCTGACACGCGCAGCTGACCCATGGGCCATGCTTGTTGCGCAGGATCTGAGGTCAATTGGGGCTGAATTGTGATTGGATCATACGGCAAATGCATGACGAATGTGCATTTTGCTGCATTGCAACAAAAGCCGCTGCCCGTCATATAAGCATGGTGATCGGGACAAAGGTGTCCGCTCCCCTCCCGGCGTTGAGGCCTCCCGATCCACCCCTCTGATGTGTCCGCTTCGGCTGGACGCAACTTTCAGCCCGGTTCCGCAAGGAACTGGGCTTCCTTTTGGCCATCGGCACGGCGGGGCTCAGAGATAGAGCCGCTCGGCTTCCTTGCCCTTGTAGAGATGCGCGACCTGCTCGCCATAACCGTTGTAGATCAGCGTTGGCACGCGCTCCTGCGTGCCGAGCACCTGCTCGGTGGCCTGGCTCCAGCGCGGATGCGGCACGGCGGGGTTCACATTGGCCCAGAAGCCGTATTCCGATGCCTGGAGCTGCTCCCAGAAGCTCTTGGGCCGGTCCGCCGTGAAGCTGACGCGCGTGATCGCCTTGATCGACTTGAAGCCATACTTCCATGGCAGGATCAGCCTGAGCGGCGCGCCGAACTGGTTGCGCAACGGCTTGCCATAGACGCCCGTCACCATGAGCGGCAGCTCATTGGCGGCTTCCTCGATGGTCACGGCCTCGACATAGGGCCACGGATACCAGCTCTGTTTCTGCCCTGGCGCGACCGCCGGGTTCTGGAAGGTCTCGAAACGGAGATACTTCGCCCCCGAGGTTGGCTTGGCGATGTCGAGGAAGGACTTGAGCGTGAACCCGGTCCACGGCACGGCCATTGCCCAGGCTTCGACACAGCGGAAACGGTAAAGCCGCTCCTCCAGTTGCGTGCGCCGGATCAGATCATCGATGCCGATCTCGAAGGGCTTCTCCACAAGCCCGTCGACCTTGATGGTCCAGGGACGCGTCTTCTTGGCCTCCGCCTGCTTCCAGATATTCTTGGATGTGCCGAATTCGTAATAGTTGTTGTAGCCCGACGAGATCACCTCGTCGGTCAGCGGGCGGTCGAGCGTGAAGCTCTCGTTCCGCTTGGCGGGATAGAGGTCGTCGGTCGGATCGGGCCTGCGCGTCAGGTCCGGCGCGCTGCTCTGGAACCACTGGGCCGAGGCCGGACCAGCGCCGGCGGCGATTGACGCGGCGCCGATCCCGGCTGCGATGACCGCGCGGCGATTGAGAAACAGGGCCTCCGGCGTCGCCCGGGACTCCGGCATCTCCCAGCCGTGAATGCGCTTGATCAGCATGATGTGCTCCGTTGTTGCAACGCGGTTGAGCCATCATACGGCAAGAGCGGGCCTTTCGTTACGCCCGGCGCCGCCCGTCACTGTTCACGAAAGCGGGAGTTAGCCCCGGCCGACCTTCAGGCTGTCCGCCCGCCCGCGCTCGACGCCCTGCCAGGCTGCGTTCGAGCGCGGCTCGTAGGTATCGGCGGCGCCAAGGGCGATGCGCGTCGCGTCTGCCGACTTCTTGTAGGTCTTTTGCGCAGGCAGGCCGGTCACGGCGCAGCGCGCGGTCAGTTTCTCGACATGGTCGGCCATGGCCAGCAGCCTCGCCGAAACGTCGAACGGCATGCCGCGCCAGTCGCAGTCGAGGCCGCCGCAGGTGACTTCATGCCCGGCAACCAGCAGCGCATGAACCGCCTCGTGAAACGCCCCGTGGAAATGCGGCGCCTCCAGGAACTGCACTTCGTCGACGAAGACGTGCACCGGCCCGCCCGCGCGGGCCGAGGCCTCGCCCACCGCCGCGAACAGGTCATGCTCGTTGGCTATCGGCAGCGCCGGGTGCGCCACGCCGTCATGGGTCATGATCGCCGCATCGGCATAGCGGTTGTCCATGGCCGGCTTGAGGATCACCACCGGCATGACGCCCCCTTCCAGAACGGCGGTGATCCGCCTGATCAGGGCCGAGGTCTTTCCGGCGAACATGGGCCCGGCCACGACAGTCAAAGGTGCGATCATGCTGGCGGCCACAGTTCCGGGGACAACTCAAGACACACTACAGAACCCGATTCGGAGCGGCCACGCGCGCCGAAAAGCGCTGTGTTCACATGAAATCTTCCGCCCCGTGCCCGGAGCCGTGGCTAGCAACGGCGGGCACGCCGCGTTATGTGGTGGTGAAACTGGCCATCCGAGCCGGAATGTAGCGTCCGGGAGACCAAACGATGAAAACCATCAGCCGCCGTCATGCCCTTGGCCTCGTCGCGGGCGCAGTCGCAGCGCCGACAATCCTGCGCGCGCAAGGCGCCTGGACGCCGTCGCGCACCATCACCATGGTTGTCCCCTACCCGGCCGGAGGCCCGACGGACGCGATCGGTCGCATCGTGGCGCGCGAACTGGAAGTGGCCCTGAAAGTGCCCGTCGTCGTCGACAACCGCGCAGGGGCGTCCGGCGCTGTCGGAACCCGTTCGGTGGCGCGCGGCGAGGCTGACGGCCATCTCATCATCTTCGGCAACAACCAGACCCACGGCTCCAACAGCTTCCTGCTGCGCGAGCCGGGATATGATCCGCAGAAGGACTTCGCGCCGCTCGCCGGAGTCGGTTCGTTCGAGCATGTCTTCGTGGTGCGCAAGGACCTGCCGGCCAAGGATATCCCCGAACTCATCGCCCTGGCGAAGAAGGACCCCGGCAAGCTGAACTACGGCACCACCGGCGTCGGCTCGGGCTCGCATCTGTTCACCGAACTGTTCATGACCCGCACCGGCATCCAGATGACGCACGTGCCGTTCCGGGGCGCGGCGCCGCTGGTGCAGGAACTGCTGGGCGGGCGCATCGACATCGCCAACTCGACCCTTCCGTCCGTGCTCGGCCAGATCCAGAGCGGTGACCTTAGGGCGATTGCGCTGGCCAGCCCGGCCCGCAACATGGCGGTTCCGAACGTGCCGACCCTGCGCGAGCAGGGCGTCGCCAACGCCGATGCCGACTCGTGGGCCGCCTTCTTCGCGCCCGCTGCAACGCCAGCCCCGGCACTGGCCCGTCTCTCGCAGGAGGTGGTCACGATCCTGAACGCATCGGGCCCGCGCGAGGCGATCCTGCGCACCGGCTTCACGTTGAATGTGCGTGATGCGGCAGCCTTTCGCCCCTATCACGCCCAGGAAATCGGCGTCCTGCGCGATGTGATCACGGCGGCCAACATCAAGCCCGTGGAGTGAGGCGTGCATGGCGGACACCATCAGCACCATCGACGAACTGGAAGCGATCTACGGCCAGATCGTGCCCGCCGCCACCATCAAGGTTCTTGATCACGTCTCCGATCATTATGGCCAGTTCATCAAGGCCGCGCCTTTCGTGGTGCTGTCCACCAGCGGTCCGGAGGGGCTCGACTGCTCGCCGCGCGGCGACCCGAAAGGCTTCGTCCGGATCCATGACGCGAGGACGCTGATGATTCCGGACAGGCGCGGCAATAACCGCGTCGATACCCTGCGCAACATCGTACGCGATCCGCGCATCGCGCTGCTGTTCATGATCCCGGGCGTCGGCGAGACCATGCGGGTCAACGGCACGGCGGTGCTCTCGACCGACATGGCCTTGCGGGAAAGCTTCGCGATGGAGGGCAAGGTTCCTGCCTGCGTCATCGTGATCACCGTCAGGGAGATCTACACGCAATGCCAGAAGGCGCTGGTCAGATCCCGGCTCTGGGACCCGGAGACGCAGATTGCGCGCAGCGCGCTGCCCACCGTCGGCGCCATGCTGCAAGCGATCAGCAAGGGCGATTTCGACGGCAAGGCCTATGATGACGCCTATCCCGAGCGGATGAAGCGCACGATCTATTGATGCGGCTGGCTGTCCCCTATCGTTGATCCGCCAGGCTCGGCTGCTATGTCCAGTGAGTGATGCATGGAGCCGATGATGCCTGACTGGTCCCGTCTTCCGAAGCTCGCCGCTGTTCTGCTGGCCCTCGCGCCCGGCCCGGTGGTGGCGCAGATGCCCACTCCGGTCAGGGTCACCTCCTCGGCAGGTCCGCTGCTTGTCGAAACCGTCGCTGTCGGCCTCGAGAACCCCTGGGGTCTCGCCTTCCTGCCCGATGGCCGCATGCTGGTGACGGAGCGCCCCGGACGGCTCAGGATCGTGTCGGCGGACGGCAGGCTTGGCGCACCGCTTGGCGGCTTGCCGCGCCTGGCGGCCCGCGGGCAAGGCGGCCTGCTCGACGTCGCGCTTGATCCCGCCTTTCGCGAAAACCGCACGATCTATCTGTCCTACAGCGAGCCGCGCGACAACAACGGCATGGCGACGGCGGTGGCGCGTGGCGTCCTGAATGCAGCCGACACGGCCCTTGTCGGCACGACCGTGATTTTCCAGCAGCAGCCAGCAGGCAACACGACGCGCCACTTCGGCTCCCGGATCGTGTTTGGCCGTGACGGCGCCCTCTTCGTCACCACCGGCGACCGCGGCAACATGGAGATGAGCGCGCAGGACCCGGCGACGCATATCGGCAAGGTGCTCCGCCTGAGGCCGGACGGCTCCGTGCCGGCCGACAATCCCTTTGTCGGCCAGACCGGGCGGAGGCCGGAAATCTGGTCGACAGGGCATCGCAATGCGCAGGGCGCGGCGCTGCATCCGGACACCGGCGCACTCTGGACCATCGAACACGGCGCGCGCGGCGGCGACGAGATCAACATCGTGCGCAAGGGCCTCAACTATGGCTGGCCGGTCATCAGCTACGGCGTCGAATACTCCGGCCGGAAGATCGGCGAGGGTCAGGCGAAAGCAGGCCTCGAGCAGCCGATCCACTACTGGGACCCCTCGATTGCGCCCTCGGGAGCGGCGTTCTACACGGCCGACCGGTTTCGAGGCTGGAAGGGCAGCCTGTTCACCGGCGGCCTGATCAGCGAAATGCTGGTTCGGATGACACTCGACGGCGACAGGGTCGTCGGCGAGGAGCGCCTCCTGAAGGAGGTCAACGAACGCATCCGCGATGTCAGGCAGGGACCGGACGGCTTTTTGTACCTGCTGACGGACAACGCCAACGGGCGCATCCTCAGGCTGCGTCCGGCGAGCTAGCGCGGGCGGCTTCGCTGCGCTCGCCATCATGGATCATGCCCTCGACAAACCCCGTTCGATGCTGTATCGCCCGGCACTCAACTGAAAACAGCGTTCCCGAAACGCCTGCGCACAAGCGCAAAATCTGGAGATCGACATGAACATCATCGAGCAGCTCAATCTCGAGCAGGTCGCCAAGCTGACCGAAGGCAAGACCGTTCCGCCCTTTCAGCCCGGCGACACCGTTCAGGTCAACGTGAAGGTCAAGGAAGGCGACCGCACCCGCGTGCAGGCCTATGAAGGCGTTTGCATCGCCCGCAATGGCGGCGGCTTCGACCAGTTCTTCACGGTCCGCAAGATTTCCTACGGCGAAGGCGTCGAGCGCGTGTTTCCGCTGTATTCGCCGATGATTGACAGCATCAAGGTCATCCGCAAGGGCAAGGTGCGCCGCGCCAAGCTTTATTATCTGCGCGACCGCCGCGGCAAGTCGGCCCGCATCGCCGAGCGCGTCGAGCCCCGCAAGGAAGGCTGAGACAACCCGAACAGACCAGACAGACGCCGTCCTTCGGGGCGGCGTTTTTTGTTCAGGTGCGGGACTGGGGTCCCATCATCACGTCATCGAGACGTTGGCGAATGAGCTGGTTGAGGTCGCCCTCGAATTGCGGGCGAAGGCGCCGCGCCAGATCCTTCGCGCGGTCCCGCATGCCGCGGGCGTGATAGGCCTCGGTGATGGCGGCCCGGATGTCGGCGGCGCTCATGCCATGCGCGGAGAGTTCAGTCAGAACGCCGGCTTCCCGGGCGCGGAAGGCGGTGAAGCGCTGCTCGAGATGTTGCGGAAAGGCGACATGCACCAGCCCGGCCGACAGCGCCATCGCGCAGGTGTTGGTCTGCGCCGCGTAGATGATCACGCGTGACCGCTGCGCCACCAGGTTGATCGGAATGGCGGCGCGTTCGATCGTCAGATGATCCGCGCCCGCCAACCGTTCGCGCACCCCGTCCGGCGCCGCCGCCGCATAGATGCGCAGCGGCAGGCCGAGCGTCTCGAGAGCTTCAACCAGATTCTCGTTCTCAAGCTCCGTGGTCGAGAAGTATGCAAAGATCTCATCGCCCCCCGGCCCATCGACAGCGTCCGGGATTTCAGCGATCGGCGGCAGGTTCGGTCGCCCGCGCTCCGAAGCATAGGGGTCCAGAATATCCGGGCAGCAGATGATCTGGTCGGCTCCGGCATGGATTTCCGCCAAATGCGTGATGCGCGGAATTCCCAGCGGCCCGCCCGCCTCGTTGATGGCGTCGACCATCTCCTGTTCGTCGAAGACACGTGTGCTGAATTGCGGCAGCAGGACAGGAAATTCAGCCAGGTGCGCGGGCGGCTGGTGGTAACCGATCCCGATTCCGACCACTGGAATGCCGAGGCTGCGGCCGGCCAGTTGCGCGCACGGGCTGAAGTCGCCGATCAGGAGGCCGGCCCGCTGCGCCTTGATGACATCCTGCCACCAGCGAAAGCGCTCCGAGAGGATCGCCGGATCGCGGAAGCCAAGATCGGCGAGAAACTCGCCGAATGTGGCCGCCGGCGCACCGCCGCGGGCCTTGCGCTCCGAGTCGTCATAGCGATACCCGGCCCCGGGGAAGACCTCGCTGCACACGCCCGACAACAGGTCAGCATGCTCCATCCTGTGCAAGGAGGCGTCGATGTAGCGCGGTGCGCCAAGACTTTCCGCTACGCGCTTGAGTGTGAGCACATGGCCGCGCCCACCGCCACACTCCCACGCCAGCAGGACGCGCGGCATGTCAGGCGCGTCCGCCTGTCGGCAACACGGGCAGGCGCCTGAAAGCCGCCAATTCCGCGTCCCGTGTAAGCCCGGAACCGCTTCCGGGCAGTTCCGCCGTCACCGGCTCTCAGTCGACACGCGGGCCGCAACCGCCGCACGGACCACAGCCGCCGCCGCCGGTCGGCACGTAGTTCGGACGCGCCTGGTTGCTGCCGGTGAACATGTCATCCTTCAGCCAGTTTGGCGGGTCGTCCTCGCGATGGCGACGGATAAGGGTCTTTTCCTTCTGGCCGAAGTAGATCTTCACCCCGGCCATGACCGCCTTGTAGTCGCGCTCGCCCAGGCGGCCTTCGACATAGCCGGTGATGGCGAGACCGCCGCTGTTGGCCAGCAGGGCCTCGGTGCCGACGGCGGCGGCATGACGCCCGCCGACGTAGCGGTGGCCGACCGAGAACTTCCAGTTGTCCGTTGCGTAGTAGCTCACATCGACCATGTCGAAGAAGCGGCCGCGCTTGTTAGTGACGTCGAACACATTGAAGCCCGGAATGGCGCCGATCAGCACATTGGCGTTCTTGTTGCCCCATTCGTAGCCGACGAGGCCGCCGATGGTGAAGCGGTCGAGATAGACGGCGCCTTCAGCGGCGGCACGGTAATGGGTCAGCCCTGAAAGGCGGTCATTGCGTGTGATCGAGCCGTAAGCGCCGAACAGGCCGGTTGACGGGTCGCGCCAGAACAGATGCGCCGCGCCGCCCAGAACGCCGTCGCCGCGATGGCTGGCGGCAAGGGCGTCCACCTGCAGGCCGAACGTCTGGCCGAGCGGGAGCGAGACCGAGGCAAGACCACCGCCGGTGAAGTTGCGGCGGCGCAGCAGGTTGGCGACGCCATCCGTATCGGCCCAGCCGCCGAACCCTTCGATCTTGCCGTTCACGCCATCGACGGCGGGCAGACGGGCAAAGGTCGGTGCGATCGGCGCCATCTTGGTGCTCGGCAGGTCCGACGCGCCCGCCTGGGACATCAGCAGCCCGGACGCGATGACCGTGCTGGCCAGCAGGGATGAGCGATAAGACATGGCTAATTCCGATCCAAAACCTAAACAGACCCTTAACGGATTCTTGGATACTCCCCGACCCTCGATTCAGCAAGCATTGGTCGCACTTATCATGAACGCCTCCTGAATCGCCCGCGACCTGTCACCCGACGGCCACATGGGCGCTTGTGCGGCGGCAGCGAGAGGCTAGACTATCTCCATCAGGAGCGAGGTCAGCCATGCCACCGGTCACCCAGGACATCATCGATCTGTATGACCGCTTTACCCATGGCGCGCTGTCGCGGCGCGACTTCATGGAGAAACTCGCTGGGATCGCCGGCGGAACAGCGGCGGCCACCGCGATCCTGCCGTTGCTCCAGAACAATTATGCCGCCGCGCAAACCATTGCGCCGAACGATCCGCGCCTCGCGGTCTCGACCTTCCAGTACGAGATCGGCGACGCGATGATGCAGGGGATGCTGGCGGCCCCGGCAGAGGATGGGCGCAGGCCCGGAATCGTGGTGATCCACGAAAACCGCGGCCTCAATCCCCATATCCGCGATGTGACGCGGCGCTTCGCGCTGGAAGGCTTCATCGTGCTTGGCGTCGATGCGCTGACGCCAGAAGGCGGCACGCCCGCGGACGAGGACAAGGCGCGCGACATGATCGGGCAGGTGCCACCCGACCGCGCCGCTGCGCGGATCGCGGCCGGCGTCGCAGCCCTGTCCCGCGTGCAGGGCTGCAATGGCAAGGTCGGCACCGTCGGCTACTGCTGGGGCGGCGGCATGGTCAACCGCATCGCGGTGCTGAACCCGCCCGGCCTTGCCGCCGGCGTCGCCTATTACGGGTCGCAGGTGCCAGCAGAGCAGGTCGAGCGCATCAGGACGCCACTGATGCTCCACTATGCCGGCAATGACGAGCGCATCAATGCAGGCATCCCGGCCTACAGGGCCGCGCTCGAATGGGCGAAGAAGGATTTTGAAATCCACATGTACGAGGGCGCGCAGCACGCCTTCAACAATGACACCAACGCCGCGCGCTACGACAAGGCGGCGGCTGACCTCGCCCTGTCACGCACGCTGGCGTTTTTCAGGAAGCATCTGGTTTGAGGCGCTCCCTCCCCCCTTCGGAAGAGGGCGCGTTGGCAGCCGCGCCTTGGCGGCGACGGCCAGTCTGGTCCCACAGGAAACGGGTCACTCGCCGTCAGAGCCCGAGCAATGACGGCAGATTACCTCAAGCTGGAACAGAACCGCTGTATCCGCTGGCAGGCGTCTTCCAGCTTGGCGTCCGACGTCGCGTAGGAAATGCGGAAGTTGGGGCCAAGGCCAAAGGATGAGCCATGGACAGCCGCCACGGCTTCGGTTTCGAGCAGCGC
>JAIXUP010000071.1 GCA_027483505.1 Hyphomicrobiales bacterium | reverse complement strand
AGCTTCGAGCGCTTCGGTTACGACCAGATCGCCCGCACCATCGGCAATCCGGCCACCCGCCTCAGCCCTGACCGCGCTCAACTCGGTGCCTTCGGGCTCGCGACTGCGGTCGAAACCCGCATCAACGACCGGACAGTGGCACGCATGTTCGCCGATTACGCCCGGGTCGAGGCCCAGCGCGGACAGACAGGGATCGGCCAGCTTCAGGCCCGCGACCGCGTCGATTTGGGCTTCTCGCTGACCACTCGGATCGGGCAGTAGCGCTCGTCACGACTTCAGCACGGCGGCGAGGAAGGCAGCCCGTTCGTCGGGCGGGGTCATCCCGCGCGGCTCGTAGACATGCCGCGCCAGGAAATGCCCGGTCAGGGCGAAACCCTGCTGCAGTTGCGCCATGCTGATGCCGTCGCCGAGGAATCCGTCCCGCACGAAGGCTGGCAGCGCCAGCAGGCGGTCGGCATAGGCCGCGCCGGCCCGGGCCGAAACGGCGCGGCCTGACTTCGGCGAGACATAAACAAGTTCCTGCGTCGCACCGGTCACGGCGCAGGCGCTGAGATCGAGCCCGAAACCCAGTTCGGCCAGCAGGGCAAGCTCGAAGCGCACGATCAGCGGCGCTGCGATGCGCGGAGCGTCGAGATGTTCGATCACCACCGCCACGGCGTCGTAAAGCCGCTCATGCGGGTCACGTTCCGGCAACAGCCGGATCAGACCTGCCAGATGCGACAGCCCGTAGAGTGAGGCCGCATCGTTGAAGAGCTGGCCGGCACGCAGATGCGTCGCTTCCACGCGGAACTGGCCGAGATGCTCGTCTAGCCGCGCCCGCCAGGTCACCACCGCGCTGTTGCCGGGCTGGAGCACGGAACCTAGCCGTGCCGAGCGGCCGCCCCGCACCAGACCGAGGTGCCGGCCATGCTGGCGGGTCAGGACTTCGAGGATGACCGAGTTCTCGCCATGGCGCTTGCCGCCCAGAATGATGCCATCATCCGTCCATTCCATCGCCATGTTGTGGGGTGTTCGTGCCGCCAGCGCAAGCCGCGCACGGTTGTTTGCATTGCCCCTGTGCCGATGATCGGTTAGACCCGCCAGACCGACATTCCTCCGATCACCGAGGCACGCGTGAGCGACGACGCCAAACTGCAAGGCAAGAAAAAGGACGAAGGCGGCCTGATGGAGACCGTCAAGGTCGTTGTCCAGGCGCTCCTGATCGCGCTTGTCATACGCACCTTCCTGTTCCAGCCCTTCAACATCCCCTCCGGCTCGCTGGTGCCGACGCTGCTGGTCGGCGACTATCTGTTCGTGTCCAAGTATACCTATGGCTATTCGAAGCATTCGGCTCCGTTCAGCCCGAACCTGTTCCAGGGCCGCGTCTGGGCCTCTGCGCCGAAGCGCGGCGACATCGCCGTCTTCAAGCTGCCCAAGGACAATTCCACCGATTACATCAAGCGCGTGATCGGCCTGCCGGGCGACCGGATCCAGATGATCGACGGACTGCTGCACATCAACAACACGCCGGTCGAGCGCCAGCGCATCGCTGACTATGAGGCGCCGGACGCATGGGGCCGTCTGCAGAAAGTCGCGCAGTATCGCGAGACCCTGCCGGGCGGCGTCAGCCATGTGATCATCGAGCGCGACGGCGACCGCGGCTACTGGGACAACACGCGCGTCTATACTGTGCCGCCCGGCCACTATTTCATGATGGGCGACAACCGCGACAACTCGACCGACAGCCGCGACGAGCAATCCGTCGGCCCGGTGCCGTTCGAGAATTTCGTCGGGCGGGCCGAGATCATCTTCTTCTCGATCGAGGAGGGGGAAAGCGCCTGGCAGATCTGGCGTTGGCCCGTGAGCGTGCGCTGGAACCGCCTGTTTCAGGGGATCAAGTAAACGGGCAGATGGCGCAGCGCTCCAAACCCGACCTGGCCGAACTCGAAACGAGACTTGGCCACTCCTTCCATGACCGGCGGCTGCTCGAGCACGCGCTGACGCACATGAGCGCGGCGCCTGCGGACTCCAAGCGCACCGGCAGCTACCAGCGGCTCGAGTTCCTCGGCGACCGGGTGCTGGGGATGGCTGTTGCGGAGTTGCTGTTCAAGACCTATCCGGACGCGGAGGAGGGCGAGCTGTCGCGCCGTCTGGCAGACCTCGTGCGCAAGGAAACCTGCGCCGACATGGCGCTGCAATGGGCCATCGGCCCGTATCTGCGGCTTGGCGATGGCGAGGCCTCGTCCGGCGCGCGCAAGAACCGGGCGATCCTCGCAGACGCCTGCGAATCGATCGTCGGGGCCGTCTTTCTGGACGGCGGCTATCGCGCGGCGCTGGCCCTGATCGAGGCGTCACTGGGCGACCGGCTGCGCCACACCGCCAGGCCCTCGCGCGACGCCAAGACCGCGCTGCAGGAATGGGCGCAAGGCCAGGGGCTGGCGACGCCGGGCTATGTCGAGATCGGTCGTTCCGGTCCGGATCACGCCCCGTTGTTCAGGGTCGCGGCCCAGGTCCAGGGGCTAACGGACGGAATTGGAGAGGGCCGCTCGAAGCGGCTGGCTGAACAGGCAGCGGCGGAGAACTTCCTGCGCCGCGAGGGCCTCTGGCGCGAAGGAGACCTCGTCGTTGAGTGAGAATGAGAGAATTGGCGGCCCTGCGGGGCAGGCCACGCGTGCAGGCTTCGTGGCGCTGATCGGCGCGCCGAACGCCGGCAAGTCGACCTTGCTCAACCAGCTTGTCGGCGCCAAGGTCTCGATCGTCTCGCGCAAGGTGCAGACCACGCGCACGCAGGTTCGCGGCATCGCCATGGCCGGCCAGTCGCAGGTCGTGTTCGTCGACACGCCGGGCATCTTCCGGCCCAAGCGTCGGCTCGATCGCGCCATGGTCACCTCCGCCTGGGGCGGCGCGACGGATGCGGACATCGTCGGGCTGCTGATCGATGTCGCCATGCACAACGCGCCGGAAACCACCGAGCTTCTGGCCCGGATGTCCGAAATCCGGCAGCCGAAATTCCTTGTGCTCAACAAGGTCGATACGCTGAAGGACAAGTCGGCGCTGTTCAGCATCTCGACCCATCTCAACGAGAAGGCGGCGTTCGAGACGACCTTCATGATTTCGGCGCTCTCCGGCTCCGGCGTGAAGGCCATGCTCGACTGGCTGGCGGGCCGCGTCGCGCCCGGCCCATGGCTCTATCCGGAAGATCAGGTGTCCGACGCGCCGCTCAGGTTTCTGGCGGCGGAGATCACGCGCGAGAAGATGTACGAACGGCTGCACGACGAGTTGCCCTACCGCTCGACCGTGGAGACCGAAAGCTGGCAGCAGAAGCCCGATGGTTCCGTCCGCATCGAGCAGACGATCTTTGTCGAGCGCGAGAGCCAGCGCAAAATCGTGCTCGGCAAGGGCGGCGCGACGATCAAGGCCATCGGCCAGTCGGCCCGCAAGGACATCGCCGAGGCCGCCGAAGCGCCCGTGCATCTGTTCCTGTTCGTGAAAGTCCGCGAGGACTGGGGCAACGACCCTGCCCGCTACAAGGAAATGGGCCTCGAATTCCCGCAGGGGTGAGGCTCCGCTCCGCACAGCGGATCAAAAGCTCCGGTGGAGCTTTTGAAGGAGCCGAACGCCCTGAGCCATGCGAAGGGCCCGGATGCGGCTCGCGCAACCGTGAGATGCCGAGCGCCGTCCGTGCTGCGAAGATGATGCGATGGCCATGCGCGGGTTCAAGGCTGCCATTCTTCTTCTGGCGCTGGCCATCTGCGGTCCGGCATCGGCGCAGCGTGACGATGTCCGAGCCGCCTGTCCGGCGTTTGCCGGCTGCGAGATCGCCGGGGGACGCTATCGCGCGCTCGCGCCGTCAGGCTGGGATGGGGTTACGCCGCTTCCGGTGCTGGTCTTCTTCCATGGCTGGCGGGAAAGTGCGGAGTATGTCGTCAATGATCCGCCGCTCCAGCGCTTTGTCGAACGCCACAGGGTGTTGCTGATCGCGCCACACGGCGAAGGCAACACCTGGTCCTATCCCGGCGCGCCGGGCAGGCACCGCGACGAGTTCGCCTTTGCCGCCGCCCTTGCCAGTGACGTCAAGGCGCGCTTTCCGGTCGACGCGGCGCGTTTCGTGGCGGCCGGCTTCAGCCAGGGCGCCTCGATGGTGTGGAACCTGGCCTGCCGCACGCCGGAACTGTTCAGCGCCTATGGCGCGCTCGCCGGCGGCTTCTGGGAGCCGTCACCGGCCAACTGCACAGGCAAGGGAGTGGATCTCGTCCATGTGCATGGCCTGAATGACGGCACGGTTCCGATGGGAGGACGGGCGCTGAGGGGCGGGGTCTACCGGCAAAGCGACATCCGGCGCGACTGGCGGATCTGGCTCGACGAGGACCAGTGCCGCGCGGAGCCTGCCGCTGTCAGCACGGTCGCAGGGCGCTCCTGCCAGCAATGGCGCGGCTGCGGAAAGCCGCGGGAACTGGCGCTCTGCACACATGAATCAGGGCATGAAATCCATGATTCAGATCTTGAAGCCGTTTGGGCCTTTGTTCAGCAGCGCGCCGCAAGCCCTTGACGCGACTCCTCAATTGCGGACGACGATCAGGCCTGTGAGCAGGTCGTGCCCCATGCGGCTGTCCGAGCGGAACATGCCGATCAGGATGGTGAGGATCAGCAGGCCCGCCGTGAACGTGGCGACGTAAAACAGCAGGCAGTGCGCCGCCGCTGTGATCCCGTCGGGCGGGCCGCCGTCGCTGCGCTCGACCTTCAACCCCGAAACCCTCATCCCGATCGTCGCCTGCGCGCGGCCGCCGATGGTGATGGCCGCGTAGGCCATGGCCGTGCAGATGCCAACCACCGGAAACAGCATCCAGCCGATGCCAAAGGTGATCAGGCCGAGAAAGCTCACGCTCATCGATACCACCAGCCCGATCAGGGCGATGATGAACAGGTCGACGATGTAAGAGACGAGCCGTCCGCCAAGCACGCCGCTGGTCTCGCCGGAGCCGGCCGGCTGACGGTTGGACAGGGAAGGGTTTGTGGTCGGCATCTGTGATGACATGTGAATGCTCCTTTATGCCACGCCGCGCGGGTCGCGCCGTTGCGGCTCAAGTCCGTCGGCGCGCAATGCGGCCATGATCTCTTCGGCATGGACCCCGCCGCGCGTCTCGACCGTGATGTCGATGCTGACGCCTTTGGCGGGAACGTCAAGCAGCAGCCGGCCATGCGACACCTCGAGGATGTTGGCTTTCAACTGCCCCAGCCGGCTGGCGATCTGGCCAAGGATGCCGGGCCTGTCCGCGGTGGTGATCCTCAGCGACAGGATACGGTCATTGCGTTCGAGTTCGCGCACCATGATCGCCGCCAGCAGCCGCGCGTCGATGTTGCCGCCGCACAGCACGAGCCCGACCGTGCGGCCACGGAAGCGCTCGGGCTCGGCAAGGATCGCAGCCAGGCCGGCGGCCCCGGCGCCTTCCGCCATGGTGTGCTGAAGCGTGGCAAAGGCGTTGACGGCGCGTTCGAGGATCGCTTCCGACAGGAGCACCGGGCCCTCGACCAGCGCGCGCACGATCGGCAAGGTCAGCGTGCCGACATTCTTGACTGCGATGCCTTCGGCCAGCGTCGGTCCGCCGATTGGCAGATTGGCCCCGTGCAGCGCATTGTGAAACGACGGATAGAGCGCGGCCTCCGCGCCGATCACCCGAAGCGAGGGCTTCAGCGCCTTTGCCGCGACGGCCATTCCCGAGATCAGCCCGCCGCCGCCCATCGGCACGACCATGGTGTCGATGGTTGGCTCGTCGGCCAGCATTTCGAGCGCGATCGTGCCCTGGCCGGCCATCACTGCGGCGTCGTCATAGGGATGCACCAGCACAAGCCCTTCGCTGGCGATGATGTCCGCCACCTTGTCCTGCGATTCAGCCAGCGTCTCGCCATGCAGCACCACGCGCGCGCCATGCGCCCTCGTGTTCTCAACTTTCACGACCGGCGTTGGTTCCGGCATGACGATGGTCGCGGGAATGCCCATGCGCCGGGCATGATAGGCCAGCGCCTGCGCGTGGTTGCCGGCCGACATGGCGATCACGCCGCGCGCCCGCTCATCTGGCATGAGCATGGCCAGCCGGTTGACGGCGCCGCGCTCCTTGAACGAGGCCGTGGCCTGCATGTTCTCGTACTTGACGAAGATCTCGGCGCCCGTCAGTTCCGACAGCCGCTGCGCCCGAACCAGCGGCGTGCGGATAACATGGCCCGCCAATGCGGCCTGTGCCGCGTTTACATCCGTGATGGTGATTGCGAAAGCGCCCATGCCAGCCTCTATACGCGCCTTGGTCCGAGATCGGCAAAGCCGAAGAACCCGCCCGGCTTGAGAATCAGCACCGCAGCGAGCGCGGCATAGATCGCCATGTCGCGGCCCTCGATCGGCAAGGTCGCCGACCAGAGCGCTTCGAAGACGGCGATTGCCAGCCCGCCCAGCGCCGCGCCGCCAATCGAACCGATGCCGCCGAGAATGGCCGCGATCAGGGCCTTCAACCCGAGCTGGAAGCCGCCTGCGAAGCCCATGCCCCCGTAAAGCACCGTGACGATGATGCCGGACAGTCCCGCCACGGCCGCGGCGATGATCAGGGCCCGGTCGTGAACCCTTGCCTCATCCACGCCGAACAGGGCTGCGGCCAGCGGATCGTCAGCGACCGCGCGCCATTGCCGCCCGTAGCGGGACCAGCGCATGTAGGCCACCAGCGCGAGGCAGGCGCCAAGGCCGACCGCCGCCGCGAGTGCCGCGACGCTGGTGACGGTGGTGGTGAAGTCGCCGGCGCGCAGAAGCGCCACCGGCTGGTTGAACACCGGCGGCAGCCAGCGCGTTTCGGCGCCCTGCATCAGCCTGAGATATTCGGACAGCGCGATGCCGGCGCCAACCGAGGCGATCAGCACATGCTGGCCCGGTGCGCGCGCCAGCCGGTTGAGCGCAAAGCGTGACAGCGCAAGTCCGTGCAGCCCGGCGGCAGGGACGCCCACCGCCAGCGCGACCAGAACGCCCGTCAGCGCCGTTTCCGCGCCGACGGCGGACACAACCCCGAGACCGACCACGCCGGCGAGGCTCGCCAGTGCGGCGAACTCGCCGAACACAAGCACGATGCGCCCGACCAGCCCGTAGATCAGGGCATAGGCGGCTGCCAGCAGGGCATAGACCGCCGCAGTGGGCAGGGCGACGATCACCTGCTGTGCTGCATAGGCTGCCCAGAAGGGCGCTTCCGGCACACTGGAGCGTGCTTCGGCCCGCGATGCGGCTGTTGCCGCTCCGTCGGGCGCTTCAAGGTAAAACCGCTTGAGGAAGTAGAACGACGCGTCGGCCATCGGCCCCGTTTCGGTGGCGATCCCGGCCAGATCGCGCTGCCCGCGCGCGTCGCGGGTCGAAGAGAAGCGGCAGATCGCAACCCGCATGCGTCCTTCCTGCTCGGGTGAGATCGCGCGGTAGTCGATTCTCACGGAAAACGGATAAGGACCCGGCGCCGTGCGTTCGACGCTGAGCCGCGCGCCATCCTGATTGAGGGCGGGAAGCGCCAGCCGGCACAGCCGCGCTTCCTCGGCGTCGACAATCTCGCCGCAGGACGCCAGAAAGAGGAACAGAATCGCGGCAGCAAGGCGCAGCATGCGGTCATGTTAGCCGCTGGTGTCCTCACGTGCATGCGATCGTTGGGACGCGTCGAAAACCGCGCTCTTGCGGCGGCCATGCCTGCCGGCTTAAGTGTCGGCGACTGGCAGCGCCTCGTTCATGCGCAAGGCATGCCCCGGAACCGTGGGCGATCCTGGATGTTCGACAGCTACAATCTCCTGAAAATGCTGCACATCCTCGGCGTGATCCTCCTTGTCGGCAATGTCACCATCACCGCCTCATGGAAGGTCTATGCTGATCTCAGCCGCGACGCGCGCATCATCGCCCATGCCCAGCGCAGCGTCGCCTGGGCCGACTGGCTGTGGACCCTGATGGGCATCACCTTCGTGTCGGTCGGCGGCTACGGGGCCGCTCTGGTGCAGGGCATTCCGCTGTTTTCCGATTTCTGGATGATCGCCGGTCAGGGCCTGTTCCTGATTTCCGGCCTGATCTGGCTTGGCCTCATCGTGCCCATTCAGGCGAAGCAGGGCCGGGCCGCGCGTGAGTTTGCGATCAGCGGCATCATTCCCGCAGAGTACTGGCGGCTGTCGAACTGGTGGATGGTCTGGGGCGTCGCCGCCACCATCCCGCTCGTCGCCGCAATCTGGGTGATGATAGCGAAACCGGCCTGGTGACGCGGTCGTTCACCCGCGCTTGAGCCACTCCGCCACGCGTGGCGCGAAATAGGTCAGGACGCCGTCGGCGCCGGCGCGCTTGAACGACAGCAGGCTCTCCATGATGGCGCGCTCCTCGGCAAGCCAACCGTTCTGCACGGCCGCCATGATCATCGCGTACTCGCCCGACACCTGATAGGCGAAGGTCGGGATGCCGAAGCTGTCTTTCACCCGCGTGATGATGTCGAGATAGGGCATGCCCGGCTTGACCATGACCATGTCAGCGCCTTCCTCGATGTCGAGCGCGACCTCGTGCAGGGCTTCCGAAGCATTGGACGGGTCCATCTGGTAGGTGCGCTTGTCGCCGGTCAGCGTGGCGTTGGTGCCGAGCGCATCGCGGAACGGACCATAAAAGGCCGATGCGTATTTGGCGGCGTAGGACAGGATCTGGACATCAATGTGCCCGGCCTTGTCCAGCGCGGACCTGATGGCGCCGATGCGCCCGTCCATCATGTCGGATGGGGAAATGGTGTCTGCCCCGGCGTCCGCCAGCGCCAGCGACTGGCGCACGATGATGGCCACGCTCTCATCATTGAGGATGCGTCCGTCCTCCAGCACCCCGTCGTGCCCGTGGCTCGTGTAAGGATCGAGCGCCGCATCCGTGATGATACCGATCTCCGGCACTGCGGCCTTGATCGCGCGCACGGCCCGGCACATCATGTTCGTGCTGCGGGTGGCTTCGCTGCCGGTCAGGTCCCTGAGCTCGTTCTCGACATAGGGAAACGGCGCGATCGCCGGAATGCCCAGCTTCGCCGCGCGTTCGGCCTCGCGCACCGCCTCATCAATGTTGACGCGGTCGACGCCCGGCATGTGGGCCACCGGCCAGCGGCTGTCACGGCGATCCATCAGGAAGATCGGCCAGACCAGATCGTTGACGGTGACCTGGTTCTCGCGCACCAGACGGCGCGACCAGTCGCTCTTGCGGTTGCGGCGCATGCGGCGCGGCAGATCAAGCCGGGGCGCCGACTGCAGGGACTGTTCGGATTCCGTTTCGCGGCGCGCGGCGGGGGCCGGGAACGGCCGGATGATGCGTATTGACATGAACAACCCCGTGTTGCCCGAAAGGCTAGCACATTGGAAACGCTCCAACCAAGTCGGTAGATTGCCGGGTGCCGGGGCGCCGGGCGTCGGCTGCCATTGACTATCGGCCCGTGAGGCACGAAACGGACAGTCTGATCCTTGCACGCCACATGGGGCCCGCGTGAGCGACGTCGAACCCGAACTCATCTGCGAGAGGCGCGGCCATGCCGGCGTCATTGTGCTGAACCGGCCGCGTGCGCTCAATGCGCTGACCCATGGCATGGTGCGCGGTCTCGGCAAGGCGCTCGACGATTTCGAGGCAGACCCTCTGGTTCGCCACGTGGTCGTGACCGGCTTCGGCGAAAAGGCGTTCTGCGCGGGGGGCGATATCCGCCAGCTTTACGATCTCGGGCGGGCCGGGAAGATCGAGGAGGCGCGCGGCTTCTGGCGCGAGGAATACCAGCTCAACAAGCGCATCAAGACCTATCCGAAGCCGTACATTGCGCTGATCGATGGCATCGTGATGGGCGGCGGGGTGGGGGTCTCGCTGCATGGCAGCCACCGCATCGCCGGCGAGAAGTACCTCTTCGCCATGCCGGAGGTGGGCATCGGCTTCTTCCCGGATGTCGGCGCGACCTGGGCGCTGCCACGCCTGCCGGGCGCCGCCGGAACCTGGCTCGCGGTCACAGGCGAACGGGTCGGCCAGGCCGATGCGCTGGCGCTCGGGCTCGCAACCCACGCCGTGGCCACCGCCCGGATTCCCGACCTGATCGCTGCCCTTGAGGCCGGTCGCGCCGTCGATGACATTCTGGCCGAAATGGCCTTTGCCGCGGCGCCTGCGCCCATCAAGCAGCATCGGGCCCTGATCGACCACGCTTTTTCCGCTTCCGGCATCGAAGCGATCATGGACCGGCTCCGCGCGGCCGGCGACGATCCCTTTGCGGCAAGGCTGCTGGCAGGGATGGCGCGGAAATCCCCAACCAGCATGAAGCTGGCCCTGGCCCAGATGCGCGCCGGCGCGGCCTTGAGCTTCGCGGAGGCCATGCGTCTCGAATTCCGCATCGTCAGCCGCATCGTGCACGGCGCCGACTTCTACGAGGGCGTTCGGGCTGTGATCATCGACAAGGACAACGCGCCGCGCTGGCAGCCGGCGACGCTGGCGGACGTCAGCGATGAACAGGTGGCGCACTATGTTGCGCCCTTGCCTGACGATCTCGCGGTCTAGCCGGCGCCATGGCGAAGCCCGCGCGCGAACCTGGATCGATCGAAGGCGCCAGGGCCACGTTGGCGGCCGGGGTCAACTGGTCCCGGATCAACATCTGGTTTCACCGGCTTCTGGCGCTTGGTTGGATGGCGCAGGGGCTGACCTGCTGGGCGACGATCCTCGACGTCGATTCCACGGTGAACCGCGCTTTCGAGGCGCGAAACCTCGGCTTCCAGGCCGTGACGATCTATTTCGCCGTGGTCGACATCCTCTCAGCGGTCGGGTTGTGGCTGCTCGCCCCATGGGGCAGCGTGGTCTGGCTGATCGCGGCGGTGAGCCGGCTCGTGCTTGCGTCAGTGTTTCCGCTCACGGCGCCGCTGGGTATGGTCGCCGCGGCCGCTGTGATTGGCTGCGTCCTGATCTACGGGGCCCTGGCGCTGATGCTTGCGCGCGCGGAGCGCCGGGGCTGAAACCGTTTCCGGTTACGATTGCTTTAGATTACTGGTCCGTCAATTCAGATTCCATTCATGACAAACTGTAAACATCTGATTCAGCGTGATATTTAAACTGACCTTCATGGGAGCCATGTATGGTCACCCACACTAACAGACCGGCATAAGAACAGCTGGCTGGCGTCAAACAGTGTGGGGTTACCATGTCAAACAATTCAATGACTGCCATTGTGCATAGTCAAACTTCAGAGCAGTCCAGTGTTGCTCCACTCTATATTGAATCGCTCAACCTGATCGAACGTCTTCATCGCCGTCTGCTTGACGTGATCAAGGACGAGTTCGACCGGCAGGGCCGCGATGATGTCAACAGCGTGCAGGCGCTGCTGCTGCACAACATCGGCGACAAGGAACTGACGGCCAGCGAGCTGCGCACACGTGGCTACTATCTTGGCTCGAACGTTTCATACAACGTCAAGAAGCTCGTCGAGATGGGTTATCTGCACCATGCGCGCTCGCGGGTTGACCGTCGCGCCGTGCGCATCAGCCTGACGCCCAAGGGCCGCGAGGTTCACGAGATCATCAAGGGCGTCTACGCGAAGCACATCAACACGGTCGAGAAGATCGGCGGCGTGAGCAGCTCCGAATTCGAGCGCCTCAACAATGCACTCGGGCGGCTTGAGCGCTTCTGGACCGACCAGATCCGCTTCCGCCTGTGATCTTGGGGCAGAAGCGCTCCGCGCAAACATAAGGCGCAAGTCGGGAGCACCCGACTTGCGTGCGCTTCTGGACCGACCAGATCCGCTTCCGCCTGTGATCTTGGGGCAGAAGCGCTCCGTGTAAACATAAGGTGCAAGTCGGGAGCACCCGACTTGCGTGCGCTTGCCATGGAGGTTTGTCATGAGCATGTCCATGTCACTCATCGTGGCGCCCCTGGCTGTCTGGCTGTTCCTCGCCCTTCTTGGCGTTGCGACAGGCGATGGCGTCGACCTGTCATCCGATGATGGCGACGGGGGAGGCGACGGCGGCGGCGATTGACGTCGTTTCAGCCCCGCTTCGGCGGCCACGGAAGAAACGCGCTCGTGCGCCTCTCATAGGCGGCAAACTCAGGCCGCGTGCGGCGCAGATGCGCCTCCAGCAGCGGAATGCCCGAGATTTTCAGGATCAGGCCGATCAGGGCCGCGGGGCCGAGCATGGCCAGCCACTGGCCTGACGCGTCCCAGGCCATCAGCCCGATGCCAATCCAGAGCGCGCATTCGCCGAAATAGTTCGGATGGCGGCTCCAGGCGAAGACGCCGGAGGTCAGCAGCTTGCCGCGGCTGGCGGGATCACGCCGGAACGCCAGCAGCGCCCGGTCCGCTGCTGCCTCAAGCAGAAACCCGCCCGCGAACAGGGCAAGCCCGAGATAGGTCAGCGCACCGGGCAGCGCCGGGCTGCCGACGCTCATGGCCAGGTGGACGGGCAAGGCGAGGGCGAACAGGATCACCGCCTGCAGAACGAAGACCGTGACCAGGCTTCGCCACCAGAACCGCTCCGGATCAGCCGCACGCATGGCCGCGTAGCGCGCATCCTCGTGTTCCGACAGGCGGTGGCGTTGGTACAGGTGCAGACCCAGCCGCGCCCCCCAGGCGGTCACGGCGGTCAGCACCATCAGGGCGGCCAGATGCCTGGGCTGGAGCCGCAGCCACTCGACCCAGGCGATCAGGACGAAGCCTGGCCCCCAGATGATGTCGATCGCGCCTGCATCCCGCGTCCGGACGCTGAGCAGCCACATCGCGCTGAAGAGGCCCAGCAGCAGCGTGAACGCCAGAAGAAAGGTGGCCCATGGCTCGCCGGGCGCGCTCAGCATGCAGAACTCCCGCCCGCAGCGCAGGGGCTGATTGAGGCAGGCGATAACGTCTTTGTCAGACGCGAAAACGTGCACTTTGCGGTCATTTGCCCTAAATTAGCCCTGTTGATCACTGTTGGTTAACGCGACTATATCACACCGGTTCCGGAAGCTGCCGCCTGCAGCCTCACACAACAACATGGATCCCAGCCATCCGCCAGCCCGCGCATCAAGACGCGGAGCCGGCAGGGCAAGGCAGGGTTCCAAGAACGAGACGAGACCAGCATGTCCATTGCATTGTCCCGCCGCGAGACCCTTTTCGCGCTTGGTTCCAGCGTCGCAAGCGCAGCCATGATGCCATCCGCCTTCGCTGAAACGATCGGTGGTTCCGCGGAATGGCGCCAGTCCTATGACGCAGTGCAGTCGCGCAGCCGCATCGTGCGGTCGTCGACGCCAATGGTGTCGCCCACCGCAATGGCTGCGACGGAGCAGGCCTTGCAGCGCTACCGCGAGCTTGCGGCGCAGGGCGGCTGGACGATCGTCGGTCCCGAGAAGCTCCGCATCGGCTCGCGGGGCCAGGCTGTGGCCGCACTTCGCAACCGCCTCATCATCGCGGGCGATCTTGATCCCTCCGCTGCGGGTTCGTCGACCTACGATTCCTTCGTCGAGCAGGCCGTGCGCCGCTTCCAGAGCCGCCATGGCCTGACCTCGACCGGCGCGCTCAACCCCGGAACGATCACGGCCCTGAATGTGCCGATCGAGACGCGCATCCGCCAGCTTGAGCTGAACATCGTGCGCCTTCGGGCGTTCTCGGGCAATCTCGGCCAGCGCTATGTGGTCGTGAACATCCCGGCGGCCATGGTTGAAACCGTCGAGGGCGGCATCGTGGCGACCCGGCATGCCGCCGGGGTCGGAAAGATCGACCGGCAGTCGCCGATCCTGCAGACCCGCATTCCCGAGGTCAACTTCAACCCGACCTGGACTGTTCCTGCCTCGATCATCCGCAAGGACCTGATCCCGAAGATGCGCCGCGAGCCGGGCTATCTCACGGAAAACCGCATCCGCATCATCGGCCCCAACGGCCAGCAGATTCCGCCCGAAGCCGTCAACTGGAACTCGGACGAAGCCACCCGCTACACCTTCCGGCAGGACCCGGGCGGCGATTTCAACTCGCTGGGCTTCGTGCGCATCAACATCCCCAGCCCGCATGGCGTCTACATGCATGACACGCCGGCCAAGGGCATTTTCGGCGACGACTACCGCTTCGTGTCGTCGGGCTGTGTGCGTGTCCAGAATGTGCGCGACTACATCCAGTGGCTTCTGAAGGACACGCCCGGCTGGGACCGCGCCCGCATCGATCAGGTCTTCGAATCGGGCGAGCGGATCAATGCGCCGATCCCCGGCGGCGTGCCGGTGTACTGGGTCTACGTGACGGCCTGGGCGACGGCGGAGGGCGATGTGAACTTCCGCGACGACATCTATCAGAAGGACGGCCTTGGCGCTATCCCGGTGGCGCAACTGCCTGGCGCGCCCGATGCCGAGGAAGAGGACGAGCAGATTCCGCGTCCACGCCGCTGACGCTCCTTGCCTGATTGATGTCAGGGCGGCGGGCGCTTCTCAGACGGCGCGCGGACGCCGCCTCGCCAGGGTGGCGATGCCCAGATTCCAGGCAACGCAAATGCCGAGCCCCAGCGACAGCGCGCCCCATTTGCCCAGCGGGACGGCGGTGAGATGGACGACGCCAAGGGCGAAGCCGAATCCCATCAAACCCAGAATGCCGCTGGCGAGAATTGCAGCTGTCGCAGGCCCGCCGATGCGCGGATGCAGGAAGATGATCAGCGAGGACAGAACCACCGGAAAGGTGGCGAAGAAGCCTGACCAGCGCGGTCCGATCTGGAGGCTGAGGCTCGTGACGGTCCCGACCAGCGTGGCGACGAACGCCGCGCGCACCGGAATTGCGTACCAGGCCAGGCGTGGCGGATTCAGCGGTCGGGCGGCGAGGTGGCGCTTCAGCCAGATGTGCAGCAGCGGCAGGGCGCCGAGCGTGAGCGCCATCAACAGCATGAAGGGCAGATTGGCGGCCCTCAGCCCGAACAGGATCGGCATCCAGGCCGCGAAGGCCAGCCCCAGCGCCGGCAAGGCGCCCCAACGCTGGGCCGCGAGCACGTAGGCGACCGAAAATCCGGTGGTGGCGAGGTTGGAGCCCATGCTGCCAAGTGCGGCATCGCTGATGAAACTGTCCGGATGCTCCATCGCCAGAAAGAAATAGATCGGCCCGGCCGAGACCGGCAGGGTCGCGACGAGAGCCGCGACAAGCGGTCCCGCCTTTTCCGCAAAGAGCGAGGCCGCCACGACGAAGCCTGCAGTCGTCAGCATCTTGACGATGAGGAATGCCGTTTCGGGATCAAGCAGCATCATGCGGCACGCAAAGCCCTGGCGGTGGACAAGAAAAACCCCGCGGCGCGAGCCGCGGGGCAGAGGTGTCGGCTGACGTCAGGTGCTCATGAATGGGCCAGGATGGCCAGGAGCAGCAGCGCGATGATGTTGGTGATCTTGATGGCCGGGTTCACCGCAGGGCCTGCCGTGTCCTTGTAGGGGTCGCCGACAGTGTCGCCGGTGACGGAGGCCTTGTGGGCTTCCGATCCCTTGAAGTGCTTGACGCCGTCCTTGTCGACGAAGCCGTCCTCGAAGGACTTCTTCGCGTTGTCCCAGGCGCCGCCGCCCGAGGTCATCGAGATCGCCACGAAGATACCCGTGACGATCACGCCCATCAGCATGGCGCCGACAGCCGCGAAGGCCTGATCTCGGCCGGCAATCGCGTTGATGACGAAGAAGGTCACGATGGGCGCAAGAACCGGCAGCAGTGACGGGATGACCATTTCCTTGATCGCGGACTTGGTCAGCATGTCAACGGCGCGGCCGTAGTCGGGACGCTCGGTGCCGTTCATGATGCCGGGCTTCTCGCGGAACTGGCGGCGGACTTCCTCCACCACCGAACCGGCCGCCTTGCCGACGGCGGTCATCCCCATGCCGCCGAACAGGAACGGGATGAGACCGCCGAGCAGCAGGCCGACCACCACGTAAGGGTTGGCCAGCGAGAAGTCGACAGTGACGCCCTTGAAGTACTGGTAGACCTTCGAGTCGGCCTTGTTGGCCTCGGCGATGAAGTAGTTCAGGTCCGAGGTGTAGGCCGCGAAAAGCACCAGCGCACCAAGACCAGCCGAGCCGATGGCGTAGCCCTTGGTGACGGCCTTGGTCGTGTTGCCGACCGCGTCGAGCGCGTCGGTGGCATGGCGCACTTCCTTGGGCAGGCCCGCCATTTCGGCGATGCCGCCGGCGTTGTCGGTGACGGGGCCGAAGGCGTCGAGCGCCACGACCACACCAGCCAGGGCCAGCATCGCGGTGGTTGCGATCGCGACGCCGAACAGGCCGGCGAGCGAGTAGGTGGAGATGATGCCGGCGATGATCACGATGGTCGGCATCGCGGTCGATTCCAGCGAGACCGCAAGGCCCTGGATGACGTTGGTGCCGTGGCCGGTGACCGAGGCCTGGGCGATCGAGACCACCGGGCGCTTGCCCGTGCCGGTGTAGTATTCCGTGATCACGACGATCAGCGCGGTGACGGCGAGGCCGACCATGGCGCACCAGAACAGCGCGCCCGAGGTGAAGATCACGCCCGTCGAGGTCTTGATGACCGTCGAGAAGCCGCCGAGCATCCACATGTTGACGATCGCAATCGCACCGACCGAGAGCACGCCAGCGGCGATGAAGCCCTTGTAGAGAGCGCCCATGATGTTGTTGTTCGGGCCGAGCTTCACGAAGAACGTGCCGGCGATCGAGGTCACGATGCAGGCCGCGGCGATCGCCATCGGATAAAGCATCATGGTCGAGAGCATGGCGCCCTGGCCGGCGAAGAAGATCGCGGACAGGACCATGGTCGCGACCAGCGTCACGGCATAGGTCTCGAACAGGTCGGCGGCCATGCCGGCGCAGTCGCCGACGTTGTCGCCGACATTGTCGGCGATGGTGGCAGGGTTGCGCGGGTCGTCTTCCGGAATGCCGGCTTCGACCTTGCCGACCAGGTCGGCGCCGACGTCAGCGCCCTTGGTGAAGATGCCGCCGCCGAGGCGGGCGAAGATCGAGATCAGCGAAGCGCCAAAGCCGAGCGCGACCAGCGCGTCGATGACGATGCGGCTGGAGGGCGAATGGCCGAGGCCGGTCAGGATGCCGTAGTAGATCGCGACACCGAGCAGGGCCAGACCCGCGACCAGCATGCCGGTCACCGCGCCCGCCTTGAAGGCGACGTCGAGGCCGCCGGCCAGCGACTGCGTCGCGGCCTGGGCGGTGCGGACGTTGGCGCGGACGGAGACGTTCATGCCGATGAAGCCGGCGACGCCCGACAGCACCGCGCCGATCAGGAAGCCGAAAGCGACCTCCTTGCCGAGCAGGAACCAGAGGCCGACGAGCAGCACGGCGCCGACGCCAGCGATGGTGATGTACTGGCGCTTCAGATAGGCCTGCGCGCCTTCGGCGATGGCGCCCGCGATTTCCTGCATGCGCTGGTTGCCGGCGTCGCGCTTCATGACATCCAGATAGGCCCAGATGCCGTAGATCAGCGAGGTCGCCCCCAGCAAAATGATGATGAGCAATGGGCTCATGATGTCATCCATCCCTGTTTTTTGTTGTGAGGGTGCTTGTGGCGGACACAGCGCCAGAGGCGCGAGTCGACAATCACCTCTCCATGAAGAGCGCCGTCTCTGCCAAACTTTAAACGAAATGTAAAACCCGTCAGGGCTTTTTTGCCCTGTTCAGACACACTTTGTGCGGGCCTTGCCGACGATTCCTGAAAAGGATTCAGTCGTGACGTCGTTCGGCCGATCAATTGAACCCCTTCGCGAAGCCCGCGAAGTTGCTGCCGAACATGATCTGGATTTCACCCGTCCACGCCGTAAACGTGCGCCCGCCCTCGGCAGAAGTCCCGGCTTCCATGCGCCGGGTGAACGGCGACACCGCTTCCTGTGCTTGGACGGCAGCGGTCATCGCGATCAGCGCAACCAGCGTCAGGAACCCGGACATCACGCCGCAACTGACCGCCCGGACCTTGCCTGTATCGCGACCATTGCCAGCGCCAGAGCCACCGCCGGGAAGACAACCCAGTTGACGACCTCCCAGCCGCCGAGATGCAGCAGCTTGCCCGACGAAAGCGAGGCGACCGCGACCGAGCCGAAGACGAGGAAATCGTTTGCCGCCTGCACCTTGTTGCGCTCCTCGGGGCGGTAGCAATCGGTCACCATGGCGGTCGCGCCGACGAAGCCGAAGTTCCAGCCGACGCCGAGCAGGATCAGCGCGATCCAGAAGTGCGCCAGCGTGATGCCCGACAGGCCGATGACGGCCGCCGCCGCGATCATCACGAGTCCAAGCGCGGTGATCTTGTCCTTGCCGTAGCGGCTGATCAGGTTGCCGGTGAAGAAACTCGGGCCGAACATCGCCAGCACATGCCATTGGATGCCGAGCGCGGCCTCGCCGATGGTGTGCCCGCAGGCCACCATCGCCATCGGCGCGGCGGTCATCAGGAAGGCCATCAGCCCGTAGCTGACGAGGCCCGCAATCACGGCGGTGATGAAGCGCGGCTGGCGCATGATCTCGCGAAGCGGCCGGCCGCCATGCGACGATTTCTTTGGCGCCGGGGCGTTGAGCAGCGACACCACCAGCATCGCCATCAGCGCCAGCGATGACAGGCCGAAGAAGGTCGCGGCGAACGGGAACTGGGGCGCGATGTCCCGCGTCCAGATCACCGTCTGCGGGCCGATGACGGCAGCGAAGAGGCCGCCGACCATGACCATGGAAATCGCCTTGGCTTTGGCCGAATCCGGCGCGCTGTCGGCGGCGGCGAAGCGGTAGCTCTGCACGAAGGCGATGTAGAACCCGGAAATGAAGGTGCCGAGGCAGAACAGCCAGAAGGCGCGCTGCACCGAGCCCGCCGCCGCGATGATCCCGGAAATGACCCCCGCCATACAGCCGAAAATGTAGCCGACCCGGCGGCCATAGGTGCGCATCAGCCAGGCAGCAGGGATGACCGAGGCGGCGACGCCGATGTTGAGCAGGCTGATCGGCAAGGTGGCGAGCGCCTTGTTCTCGGCAAGCTGCAGGCCAATCACCCCGCCCAGTGAGATGATGATCGGCGGCGTCGCGCCGCCGAGGGCCTGCGCCACCGTCAGCAGCGTCACATTGCGCCTGGCGACGGCGTCATTGGCGAAGGGATTGCTCGGGATCGCTTGGCTGGACATGAACCGCCAATAGCTGAAAACGCAGGCAGGCGCATCCGCACAAACCGCAATGCGGCCTGCCGGTCAGCGCTGCCACGCATGCTCGAATTTGAGCTGCCCGAAGCGGGCAGGGGACCCGTCAAGGGCGGTGAAGACCGGCGTCTGCCCGGCTCCGAGCTCGCCGATCGGCGTCACGGCGCAGCCCAGTGCCGCGCAGGCGGAACTGAGACCGGCCAGCCGGTCGGGCGCGACCGCCATCAAAACCTCGTAGTCGTCCCCGCCCGTCGCGATCGTGCCGATCAGCGCGGGCTCCAGCGACAGCGCCTCGCGCGCGGCGGCCGAAAGCGGAATTGCGCCAAGGTCAATCCTCGGCGCGATGGCGACGCCCATGCTGCCGGCGGAGGCGGCAAGCTTGACGGCGTCGCCCAGCAGGCCGTCGGAGACATCCATGGCCGCAGCCGCATATTCCCGGATGACGACGGCAAGGGCATTGCGCGGACTTGGATGGAGATAGCGGTCGGCGAGAAAACGCCGCGACTCGTCTGACAACGTGCGCGCCCAGGCCGCTTCAGGGTTGAGCCGCAGCTGCAGCCCCAGTGCCGAGTCCCCGATCGTGCCGGTGACGGCGAGCACATGGCCAGCCCGGCCGGTCGTTCGGAGGACCATACGGCCGGTCGGGCAGTAGCCCAGCGCCGTGATCGACAGGGTCAGGCCGCCCGATGCCCGGACGGTGTCCCCGCCCAGCAGCGGGCAGCCATAGTCCCGTGCGTCTTCGCCGAGCGCGGCGGCGAATGGCGCGATCCAGGCCGCGTCGATGCCCTTCGGCAGGGCGAACGCCAGCAGGAAGCCGGCAGGAACGGCGCCCTTGGCCGCGAGGTCCGACAGGTTGACCCTGAGCGCCTTGCGCGCGATCGACGCTGGCGGATCATCGGCAAAGAAGTGGACCCCTGCGACCAGCGCGTCCTTCGTCAGAACCAGATCATGCCCGGCTGGAGGAGACAGCACGGCCGCATCGTCGAGCAGTCCGAGTCCGCCCGTTCCCGCGATCGGAGCGAGGTAGCGCGCGATGAGCGTGTCCTCGGAGAGCATCACGCGCCTGTCAGCCCATCTCCCCGGCGCGCGCCGTGCGCGCGATCCGGTCGAGGACGCCGTTGGTCATGCCCGGCTCGTCGCCTTCGTAAAAGCTGCTCGCGACGGTGACGTACTCATTGATCACCGCTTTGGCCGGGACATCCTTGCGGAACATCAACTCGTAGGTGCCGGCCCGCAGGATCGAGCGCAGCACCGTCTCGATCCGCTTCAGCGGCCAGCCATCGGCCAGAGCGTCATCCACCGCCCGGTCGATGGGCCGTTGCTCGCGCACAACCCCTGACAGCACGTCGCGAAAGAAGTTGGCCTCGGCGGCGGGCAGGGCCACGCCATCGACCTCCTTGCCCATCCAGAAGGTTTCGAACTCGCCCATGGCCTCGATCAGGCCCTTGCCGGCGAGGTCCATCTGGTAAAGAGCCTGCACGGCCGCCAGCCGGGCGGCCCTGCGCTTTTCCATGCGCTGTTCCTGGCGCGTGCTCACGATGTGGCCTCGAAACGCCGCTTGAGCCGCACCATCGCCAGGGCGGCCTCCGCCGCGCCGCCGCCCTTGTCCATCTCGGACATGCGGGCCCGCGCCCAGGCCTGCGCCTCGTTCTCGACGGTGAGAATGCCATTGCCGATGGCGAATTTGCGCTGGACAGTAAGGTCCATCAGGGCGCGGCTGCTCTCGCCCGCGACGATTTCGTAATGGGTGGTCTCGCCGCGGATGACCGTTCCGAGCGCGACCGCCGCATCGAATGGCGTGCCCATGGCGTCGGCGCCGTCGAGCGCGATGGCGATGGCGCCGGGGATTTCGAGGGCGCCGGGAACGGTGATCACTTCGCTGCTGGCGCCGGCCCGCGCGATGGCGGCCTTGGCGCCTTCGAGCAGGGCATCGGCGATGTCGTCATAGAACCTGGCCTCGACGATCAGGATTCGCGCGCCGTTCAGGGGCGCAGCGTCGTGTTTGGCCTTGCTGGCACCAGCCATCATGAAACTCTTGGGGTCAAAGGATTGGATGGCCGTCAGTAGCCCTGTGCGCGCGCCTCGGCAAGCCTCGCGGCATAGCGGGCCATCAGGTCGACCTCGATGTGCAGAAAATCGCCCGGCTTGCGCTCCCGCCATGTCGTCACCGACAGCGAATGCGGGATCAGCAGCACGGAAAACAGGTCGCCTGACACGGTGTTGACCGTCAGCGACGTGCCATCGAGGCAAACCGAACCCTTCGGTGCGATGAAGCCGGCAAGCGGCTTTGGCGCCCGGATATGGAAACGGGCCGTTGCGCCCCAAGGGTCGGACGGGTCGGGCGCGATTGGCTCGACGCGAACGATTTCGGCCAGCCCATCGACATGCCCGGTCACCAGATGGCCACCGAGTTCGTCTCCGACCTTGAGCGAGCGCTCGAGATTGACCTGCGTTCCGACCTCCCAACCGCCCACGCTGGTCCTGGCCAGGGTTTCAGCGGCGGCCTCGACACGGAAGATGCAGCCGGCTTCTCCATCTGCGCGCCCCTCAAGCGCTGTGACGGTCAGGCACACGCCGGCGCAGGCGATCGAAGCCCCGATATCGATCCCGGCCGGGTCATAGGAGCACGCGATGGCGAGGCGGCGCAGGGTCGGCCCGCTCTGCCGCGCTTCCGTGACGATGCCGATCGCCGTGACAATGCCTGTGAACATCAGCCGATCCTTTCGTAAAACCTGAAGGCGTCAACGCCGATCTGCTCGGCGCGTGCAAGCTGCCAGCGGCTGTCACCGGCCAGCAGGGCCGCCAGCCTGGGCCGGATGGCGGTGACGCCCTCGGCATCAAGCCGGGTGGGGGAGGTCGACACGATTACCTCGTCGGCGAGACCAAGCAAGGCCAGTTGCTCGCCGACCGTCGGGCCACCTTCCGAGAAGACCCGCGTGATGCCCCGGCTGGCGAGCAGCGTCAGTGCTTCTCTGAGATCAAGATGGCCATCGGCGCCGCGCCCGACCCTCATGACCTCAACGCCGGCATCAACCAGCGCCCTCTCGGGCTGGATGGAAGCATCCTCGGCTGCAATGACCCAGGTCGGGATCGTCCGGCAAGTCTCCACCAGCTTAAGCCCTGTGTGCATCCGCAGCCGCGTGTCGAGGATGACGCGCACCGGCGAGCGGTGCTCGAGCCCGGGCAGACGCACATTGAGGAGGGGGTCGTCGGCCAGCACCGAGTCAATTCCCAGCATGATCGCGTCGAAATGCGCACGCATCTGATGCACCCAGATGGTGGCCTCGGGGCACGAAATCGCCACCCGCGCGCCGCCGGGCCCGCCCGCATAGCCATCTGCCGTGCGGGCGACCTTGAAGGTCACGGTCGGCAGGCCCTCGCGCACGCGGCGGAAATGGCCCCGATGCACCCGGGCTGCCTCCGCTTCCAGCACGCCCGTCGTCACCTTGACCCCGGCCGTGCGCAGCAGCGCGTGGCCAAGCCCGGCGATCCGCGGATTGGGGTCGGCGATGGCCGAGACCACGCGCCGCACGCCGGCCTTGAGCGTGCGCTCCACACATGGAATGCCGCCGCGCAGGGAAGAATAGGAGCATGGCTCAAGCGCCACATAGAGCGTCGCGCCGGCGGCCTCGTCGCCTGCCTCAGCAATCGCCATCGCCTCGCCATGCGGGCGTCCGCCAGGCTGGGTCACGCCCTGTCCGACGATCCGTGGCGCGCCGCCAGCCGCGCGGACCAGCACCGCGCCCACCGCGGGGTTGGGCCACGTGCTGCCCAGGGCGTCGCGGCTGAGCGCCAACGCCGCTTCCATGAACGCTTCGTCCTGTTCCGGTGATGCGGTCACGAGGGCGGCGTCACTCGTCCAGGGCGCGGTTGGACGGCATTGCATCCGCCTCGTCGCCTGCAAGCTCGCCGAGGATGTCCTCGAAGTCCTTCGCCTCGCGGAAATCCTTGTAGACGGATGCGAAGCGCACATAGGCCACGCCATCAAGGTTCTTCAGCCCCGCCATGATCAGCGCGCCGATGGCGGACGACGGAATCTCGGTGTCGCCGGAGCTTTCGAGCTGCCGCACGATGCCGCTGACCAGCCTTTCGATGCGCTCTGGCTCGACGGGCCGCTTGCGCAGCGCGATTTCGACGGAGCGCTGCAGCTTGTCGCGGTCAAACGGCGAGCGCTTGCCCGAGCGCTTGACGACGGTCAACTCGCGCAGCTGCACGCGCTCGAAGGTGGTGAAGCGACCGCCGCAATCATTGCAGACGCGGCGACGGCGGATGGACGAATGGTCGTCGGACGGCCGCGAGTCCTTCACCTGCGTGTCGAGCGATCCGCAATAGGGGCAGCGCATGAAAAGCCTCGGGACTGGTCGGGTCAGGGTCCGCGCCCGTCATGCCAGCGAATCCGGTTTGCGGTCCAGTCAAAGATTCTGTCGCGGCTCCCGCATCCGATGGCCGCCCCGCCGGGTACTCGCTTGAACAGGAGCAGTCCCATGCGAACGAAGACTTCACTCAGCCATGTCATCGCCACCCTGGTCGCGCGCCCGCGCGAGAAGACGTTCGGCCTTGCGGTCGCCATGGCCCTCGCAGGCGGCGTCATCGGACTTCAGGCGCAAGGCGCCCCGTCGACCTGGCCGGTTCTGCCCGAAACCTTCGAGAGCACCGGTGGCGGCGGCTGGATGATCACGGAATACCGTCCGAGGGTCGATGGCGCGGTCTGCAGGACCGATTTCGTGGCCGTGTCGCCTGACAGCAAGGACAGGTTCGCCAACATGGTCGAATGGACGGCGATGCCCCGCGATGGCGGTGTATTCTGCGCCGACGGCAAGTGGCGCGCGAAGGATGGCAGCGCCTCCGGAACCACGCCGCTTCAGGTTTTCATCAAGGATGGGGTGGTGCGGAGGGCGCGTTGATCCGGACGGGTTGAGTTTCTATCTCGACCGTCACGGCCGCCTTGCCCGCCGCTCGTCCGGCTACGCAGAAAAATCGCGCGACCCAGCAGGCAACCTGGCGCAGAACGCCGTCAGGCCCGGCAGGCTGCCGATGACAGCACGGAGGGCGCCAGATAGCGGGCAAAGGCGGTATGCCCTTCAAAGCTGTAATGCTGGCCATCAGCCAGCCGGTAACCGCCCGCAATCCGGTTCAGGCTTTCGAGCATGATGACCTCGATGCCGCGGGATGCCGCGAGAGCCTTGATGCTTGCAATGTTGCTCTCACGGTCAGCCGCTTCGCCCCGCCGCGCGTCATTGCCGCCCGGTTGAAGGATGAGCACGCGCGTGTCCTTCCCGATCGCCTTCGGCATCCTGCGCAGCATGCCGCCGGTTGTGTCGCCCGCGATCCCGGCATTCGCGACTTTGGCCCTGCAACCCTGTGCGGCCAGCATCTGCTGGAGTTGCGCCGGAAACGCCTGCGAACGCGGGACGCCATCCGCCGTTGCCCCGCGACCTTTGCCTTCGGTGTTACTGGCGCCGAGCGCCACCACTTCGGCAGCTGTTGCGCCAAACGTCGTCAGTGCAATGGCCAGTCCCAGAACAGCGGCGCGGCGCATGACCAACGTCCTCACCCGTAGATCGGGAACCGCCGGCAAAGCTCGGTCGCCTTGACCTTGACCGCGGCTTCGACAGCGGCATTGCCGGCCTCGCCATTCGCCGCCAGCCCGTCGAGCACCTCGGCGATGTATTCGCCCACCTTCTTGAACTCCGCCACGCCGAAGCCGCGCGAGGTGGCGGCGGGTGTGCCGAGGCGGATGCCGGAGGTGATCGTCGGCTTTTCGGTGTCGAAGGGCACGCCGTTCTTGTTGCAGGTGATGTGGGCGCGGCCCAGCGCTGCTTCCGCGATCTTGCCGTTGAGTTTCTTGCCGCGCAGGTCAACCAGCATCAGATGATTGTCGGTGCCGCCGGTGGTGAGGTCGAAGCCCTTGCTCTTCAGCGTTTCGGCCAGTGCCCTGGCGTTCTCGACCACGGCGCGGGCGTAAAGCTTGAACTCGGGCTGCAGCGCCTCGTGGAAGGCGACAGCCTTGGCGGCGATGACGTGCATCAGCGGCCCGCCCTGCAGGCCAGGGAAGATGGCCGAGTTGAATTTCTTGGCCAGCGCCTCGTCATTGGTCAGAATCATGCCGCCGCGCGGCCCGCGCAGGGTCTTGTGGGTGGTCGTGGTCGCGACATGGGCATGCGGGAACGGGGAGGGATGCGCGCCGCCGGCCACCAGCCCCGCGAAATGCGCCATGTCGACGAACAGGATGGCCCCGACCTTGTCGGCGATCGCGCGGAAACGGGCAAAGTCCCAGTGCCGCGGATAGGCCGAGCCGCCCGCGACGATCACCTTGGGCCGGCTTTCCTCCGCCAGCCGCTCGACCGCGTCCATGTCGACACGCTGGTCGACGACGCAGACGCCGTAGTGGACAGGCTTGAACCACTTGCCGCTCATGTTGGGCGGCGCGCCGTGCGTCAGGTGGCCGCCGGCGGCAAGATCCAGCCCCATGAAGGTATCGCCGGGCTGCATCAGCGCCATGAACACGGCCTGATTCGCCTGGCTGCCCGAATTTGGCTGCACATTGGCGAAGCCGCAATCGAACAGGCGGCAGGCGCGCTCGATCGCCAGCTTCTCGGCGATGTCAACATACTGGCAGCCGCCATAATAGCGCTTGCCGACATAGCCCTCGGCATACTTGTTCGTCATCACCGAGCCCTGCGCTTCGAGCACGGCGCGGGAGACGATGTTCTCTGAGGCGATCAATTCGATTTCATCGCGCTGGCGACCGAGTTCGAGGTCGATGGCGCGCGCCAGCTCCGGGTCCTGCGCGCTGAGCGGCGCGGAAAAGAAGGAATTGGACAGATGTCCAGCGGCTGCTTCGCGGCTCATGTCGAGATCTCCATTGGCAGGGCCGGGGCTATCTGCGTTGGCCCGAACCTGTCGTCGGCGCGCCTTAGCATGCAGTGCAGCATGGAGTCACGGGTAGGACAAGCGCGGATCGCCGCATGGTGATTCAGGCCAGCGGCACCTCGGCCACGATCCGGCTGTCGAGGACCAGATCGTCCCGCGATCCCATCACCCAGAGCCGGTCCAACGTGATTTCCGCAAAGGTTGTCTCCCAGCTGTCGGCGATAAGCCCGGCCAGCCAGGCGGTTTCGGCCGCATCGAGATGATCGGTCAGATTGAACACGCCTGCGAGGAAGAGTGGCGTCGGCGGCCTGCCGAAAGCACGCTGCACGGCATGGAACGCCGGTCCCTCGGCGCGTTCTTCGGGGTAGAGGCGCAGATAGAGCCGGCCGAGGTTGATGGCTCCGGAGAACAGCCCCCGGGCCGCAATCCGGATTGGACCGATGGCGCGGCAGGCGGTCGCGGCCGCCGGCGTGATCGCGTCCGCATCGAGTGATCCGCACAGTGTCGCGTGCAGCCTTGCCCGTCGTTTCGGGAGAATGTCCCAGGCGATCTTGCTGTTGAGAGGGCTGTTCCGGAGGTCAGTCATCAGATGATGCCACGCGGCAGACGCCCCCAGCGCCTCGGCATCCAGAGGCGCGACCAGCGAAAACGCCTCGGAACGGCGGCCCATCTCATAGTCCCGTCCAGGCATGCGGGCGATCACATCCGGGTGCACGGGGGCGACGAGCGGCAGATGCGCCAGCCGGTAGGCCTCGTCGAGCCGCAATGCATCGCCCGGGGTGAAGCGCGTTGCCGACTCCCGGTAGCCAAGCACGGCGTCGCTGGCGAAACGCGTCACCGGTCACCCGGCCCGTATCGACGCTGTCCGGTCATGGGCTGCGAGCCCGGTCGGTCAGGTCGAGATCGGGTTGAAGCGTGTCACGCCGCGGAAGAGGTTGCGCAGGAAGCTCTGCTCTTCGCCGCCTGTCGGGGTCGCGCGATTGATGAAGTCGAAGATCACGCCGTCCTGCAGGCCCCAGTTGGCGATCTTCTCGACCTTGAAGCCCTTGTTGAACGACACCGCGATGACATTTTGGTCCACGACCTGCGGTGCCTGGAACTGGAATGTGCGCCTGGTCTTCTGGCTCACATAATAGAAGGTCCGGTTGCCCACCGTCGATGTCGTCGAGGGCGTGCCCAGCGTCTGCAGCACCTGCTGGACATCCATGCCCGGCTTGATCTTGGCGATCGCCTCCTGGTCCATCACGAAGCCGCGATTGATTTCCTCGTTCAGGCCGGCAGATGTCGGCAAGGTGAAACCGAAATTGTCGGCGCCTCCCGAACCGCAGCCTGCAAGCATCAGGGGGATTGCCGCGCTGGCGAGGAAAAGGCGATACGAACGGGCCAAATTGGGCATCGGAATTTCCGGTCCATCCAGTTGGGCAGCGGCGCAAGTGTCGCGTTGCCGTGAGATCGGTTTTTGGCGTAACGCCAGCTTCAGGCATTTGCAAGGCAGACCGGAAGGCCTTTGATCCGATATGATGTTTGGCTTGTTCAGGAAGAACCCGCGCCGTGAGGTGGTTCAGGCGCTCTATGCCCGGTCGGCCGAGGCCTCGCGCGCGCCATGGCTTTACACGGTCGCCGCCATTCCGGACACGGTCGAGGGCCGGATCGAGTCGCTCACCTTGCACGCGCTGCTGGTGATGCGGCGTCTGAAGGAACTGCCGTCGCCCGGCCCGGAAGTCGCCCAGGACTATGTTGACGCCCTGTTCCTGCACATCGACCACGGGCTGCGCGAACTTGGCGTCGGCGACACCACCATTCCCAAGCGCATGAAGAAGATCGCGCAGGGCTTCTATGGCCGCGTGCAGGCCTACGCCGCGCCGATCGATGCGTCCGATGCGGAATTGCTCGCGGCGGCCCTCGTCAGGAACATTCCCGCCGTTGCAGCAGAGCCGCTGGCGTCCTATGTGCTGGTCAGCGGGCAGCGCCTCTCAGGCTGGACGCTGGATGATGTGCTGACCCGCCAGGATCTGTTCGTCGCGCCGGTTTCCTGACGGCGGCGGCCAGAGGCGAACGCCCGGAGGCCCGATGGCAGACGCAACCGACCTTCCGATCAGCCACGCCGTGGCGGTCGACTCCATTCCCGCCAACGGCCGCACGGTTGCGATCGCGCCCGGCGAGACGGAGCGCCGGGCGGTCGCCCGCGCCCTGCGCGTCATCGCCGTCGATGCGCTGTCTGCCGATTTCAGGCTTCAGCGCGAAGGCCACCGCGTGCGCGTGACAGGCACGCTGTCGGCGCAGGTGCAGCAAGCCTGCGTCGTCAGCCTCGAGCCGGTCGCCGAGTCGGTCGCGGAAGACATCGAGGTGGTCTACGCCCCGAAGGAGGAGGCCGACGCCGCCATGCGGGCCGCCGGGTTGCCGCCGGATGGCGATGACGAGGCCATGGTCGAGATGGCCGGGATCGATCTGGCGATGTTGAACGACCCCAATGCTCTGCCGGACCCGATCGAGGACGGGCAGATCGACCTTGGCGTGCTGGTCTATGAGAGCCTTGCCGTGGCGCTCGATCCTTATCCGCGCAAGCCGGGGGCGGTGTTTGAGCCGCCCGCCGAGCCGGAAGGCTTCGGCTCGCCTTTTGCTGCGCTGAAGGCGCTCAAGGGCAACGGGTGAAAGCCGTTGAGTCGCAGTTATGGGCGCGCCTTGTATCGGTGCGTTGCACAGGAATCGCCGCAGGCCGCCTTGCGGTCTGCCAAACCGCGGCTATTGTGCCGCGACAATTGAGTTCAGCGCCCGGCATGATTGCCCGGTGTGAATGCTGACGGATCGGTCGAGGACATGTCCAGGCACGTTACGATTTCGCTTGATGCCATGGGCGGTGACCATGGCCCGAAAGTGGTTGTTCCGGGCGCGGCGATTGCGCTTGAACGGCGCCCCGACAGCCGCTTCGTGATGTTCGGCGACCAGACGCTGGTGCTTCCGCTGCTTGATCAGCACCCGAAGCTGAAGGCGGTCACGACCTTTCACCACACCGACGTCGCGGTGAAGATGGACGACAAGCCGAGCCAGGCCCTGCGGGCTGGCCGGTACAAGTCCTCGATGTGGAAGGCGATCGACGCCACCAAGACCGGCGAGGCCAGCGTGACGGTTTCGGCAGGCAACACCGGCGCGCTGATGGCGATGTCGAAATTCTGCCTGAAGTCGATGGCGCATATCGAGCGCCCGGCGATTGCCGCCATCTGGCCGACCGTGCGCGGCGAAAGTGTCGTGCTGGATGTGGGCGCGACGATCGGCGCGGATGCGGCACATCTGTATGATCTGGCGATCATGGGCGCCGCGATGGCCCAGATCGTGTTCGACCTGAAGCGCCCGACCGTGGGCCTGCTCAATGTCGGAGTTGAAGAGATCAAGGGTCTCGACGCCGTCAAGGAAGCCGGCCGCATGTTGCGCGAGGCAAACCTGCCGCATCTGGACTACCGCGGTTTTGTCGAAGGCGACGACCTCGGCAAGGGCACGGTGGATGTGGTCGTGACCGAGGGCTTCACCGGCAACATCGCCCTCAAGACGGCGGAAGGCACCGCCAAGCAGATCGCCGAATATCTGCGCGCTGCCATGGGCCGGTCGCTCATGTCGCGGATCGGCTACCTCTTCGCGAAGGGGGCTTTTGCCGCCCTCAAGGAGAAGATGGACCCGCGCAAGGTCAATGGCGGCGTGTTTCTGGGGCTTGACGGCGTCGTGATCAAGAGCCATGGCGGCACGGACGCGGTCGGCTTTGCCAGCGCTGTCGAGCTTGGATATGAAATGGCGCGCTATGACCTGATGGCCAAGGTGCGTGAGATGATCGATGCAGCGCCCGCTCCAGCGGCCCCCGCTGCGAGTCCCGCTGAGGCGGATTGACGGCAAGGACAACAGACCACGTGTCCACTTTGCGATCAGTTGTTCGCGGCAGCGGGATGGCGCTGCCCCGCCGTATCCTCACCAACGCCGAACTGGCGCTGATGGTGGACACGTCGGATGACTGGATTCGCCAGCGCACGGGCATCGAGCAGCGGCACATCGCCGACGACAGCGAGACGACCTCGGTGCTCGGCACGGCTGCCGCCCGGAAGGCATTGGCTCATGCGGGCATTGCCGCATCCGATGTGGACCTGATCGTCTGCGCCACCTCGACCCCCGATCATACCTTCCCCGCCACGGCGACCGAGATCCAGCACGCGCTCGATGTCCATCATGGCGTGGCCTTCGACGTGCAGGCGGTGTGCTCCGGCTTCGTCTTCGCGCTGGCGACGGCGGACAAGTTCCTGACCTCCGGCTCGCACAAGGTTGCCCTCGTCATCGGGGCCGAAACCTTCTCGCGCATCCTCGACTGGAATGACCGCGGAACCTGCGTGCTGTTCGGCGATGGCGCCGGCGCGGTGGTGCTGACGGCGGAGCAGGGCAGCGGCACGATCGCGGACCGCGGCGTCCTGCACTCCCACATCCGCTCCGAAGGGCGCTATCGCGACAAGCTTTATGTCGATGGCGGCGCGGGCTCCAACGGCAAGGTCGGCCACCTGCGGATGGAGGGCCGCGAGGTGTTCAAGCACGCCGTCGTCAATCTTGCCGACACGGTGGAAGCCACACTCAATGCCACTGGCCTGACAGGCGCGGACATCGACTGGTTCGTGCCGCACCAGGCCAACAAGCGCATCATCGACGCCACCGCACACAAGCTCGGCGTGCCTGAGTCGCGTGTGGTCTACACCGTTCAGGACCACGGCAACACGTCGGCCGCGTCAATTCCGCTTGCGCTTGCCACCGCCGTCGGCGACGGGCGCATCCAGCGCGGGCAGCTCGTGCTGGTCGAAGCCATGGGCGGCGGCTTCACCTGGGGTTCTGCACTGATCCGTTGGTGACCCGCCAACCGCACGCCGCGCACAGGCAAAAAGCGCAATGGCATCAAGGGGATTGACCCTGCCGCCTCAACCACTTTAAGATTTAATTGAATCAGTTTCTGAGAAGTCGCGGCTGTGAACGGTGCAGCACTGGAGTGGCCATATGGCGGGCGAAACCATCACACGCGCCGATCTGAGCGAGGCGGTCTACCAGAAAATAGGGTTGTCGCGCGCTGAATCTGCGGCCCTTGTCGAAACGGTTCTTTCCGAGATCAGCGACTGCATCTTGCGCGGCGAGAATGTCAAGCTGTCGTCTTTCGGTTCGTTCATCGTGCGGAAAAAGGGCCTGCGTGTCGGGCGCAACCCCAAGACCGGGGTCGAGGTTCCGATCAATCCGAGGCTGGTGATGGTGTTCAAGCCGTCCAATGTCATGAAGGCGCGCGTCAACGGCGAATCGACCGAGGGCCTTGTCGATTGACATTCGGGACGGAGATGGAAGCGGGTGAGCAGATGGCCGACAAGAGTCCAGACGCCTTTCGCACCATCAGCGAGGTCGCGGACGACCTTGACCTTCCGCAGCATGTGCTCCGCTTCTGGGAAACGCGATTCACCCAGATCAAGCCCCTGAAGCGCGGCGGCGGCCGTCGCTATTATCGGCCCGACGACGTTGCGCTGATCACGGGCCTCAAGACGCTTCTGTATGGTCAGGGCTACACCATCAAGGGTGTGCAGCGCATTCTGAAGGAGCAGGGCGTGCGGGCCGTGCAGGCCGTCGGACGTGGCGGCGTATTGCCGGCTGCCGCAGGCGACGCGGCGCGGGCCGAAGCGGCGCCGGACGTTGATGTGCTTGAGCCGGATCGCGACGACGAGCGCCCGGCGCAGCGGCAGGATGCGCCACCGGCCGCGGCTGCCCCGGCTCGCCCCATGCCGGCAGCCCCCGGCGCGAGCGCCGCAGACCTGCTCCGCGCCGCGCTGACCGACATCTCCGCCGCGCGCAACGACCTGGCCCGCGTCCTCGGCAAGCGCCCGGCTTCTTGAGCGAATAGCCTCGATCGGCGCGAGGCCCGGCGCATGCTCGTTGGCAAGACGGGGCATGACCCCTCATGCAAGCAGGCCGCCATGCGGTGCAGTCAGCCACGAGGCCGTAGGAGCAGATCGTCAGCGGAACGATCACGACATTGCCGGAATTGCTTGACACCTTGCCGGATGAAGGTCCTGCTCTGGTTCTGATCGGAGCGGTGGCACGACGCGCCAGCAGGGCTTGGGTTGTCCAGATCGGGGCCCGCTCCGTGGCGGGTTCTCGTGTGCCCGAGCGCCGCGCCGGGAGCAGAATGGCCTCTGCGGGGCACTGAAAAGAGAAGGCTTGTCTGTGTCAAGGAATTGAAACAACACGGGAAAGTATGTGATTTCTGACAAGCGCGTTGGCCCTGTGCGGGTCTGTCTCTCGCGAATGCCTTACTGTCCAGGGAAGCGATCCATGTCGGAAACCAGCGTCAGGGCCTATCTCGACCGAAGTCTGTTTGCGGCAGCGTTGCTGGCATGCCTTTTTGTCGTCAGCGGCGCGCGGGCCCAGACCGAACTGCTCAATGTCTCCTATGATCCGACGCGCGAGCTGTACCGCGAGATCAATGCCGCCTTCATCGCCGAGTGGAACGCCGCCAACCCGAAGAAGATCAGGGGCATCCGCCAGTCGCATGGCGGGTCCGGCAGTCAGGCGCGGGCGGTGATCGATGGCCTGAACGCCGACGTGGTGACGCTGGCGCTGGCCGGCGACATCGACGCCATTGCCAGCCGTACCGGCAAGCTGCGAAAGGACTGGCAGGGACGGCTGCCCGACAATGCCTCGCCCTACACCTCCACGATCGTCTTCCTTGTCCGCAAGGGCAATCCGAAGGGCGTGAAGGATTGGAGCGATCTGGCCAAGCCCGGCCTCCAGGTGATCACGCCCAATCCCAAGACCAGCGGCGGCGCGCGCTGGAACTATCTCGCGGCCTGGGCCTGGGCCGAGCGCGCCTTCGACAGGGACGAGACCAGGGTTCGCAACTATGTAGCGAGGCTCCTGGCCAATGTGCCGGTGCTCGACACCGCGGCGAGGGGGGCTACCACCACCTTCACGCAACGCGGCATCGGGGATGTCTTTCTCGCCTGGGAGAACGAGGCCTTCCTGGCGCTGGCCGAGTTCGGCGCTGACAAGTTCGAGATCATCGTCCCCAGCCTGTCCATCCTGGCTGAGCCACCGGTCGCCGTCATCGACGGCAATGTCGACGCGAAGGGCACCCGCGCCGAGGCAGAGGCCTATCTGCGCTTCCTGTATACGCCGAAAGGGCAGGCCATCATCGCCCGGCATCACTACCGGCCGCGCGCGCCGCAGCATGCCGATCCGAAGGATGTGGCGAAGTTTCCGAAGCTGACGCTGGTCACGATCGATGAGGTGTTCGGCGGCTGGGGCAGGGCGCAACCGGTTCATTTCGGCGATGGCGGCACCTTCGACCAGCTCTACAAGCCGGGCCGCTGAGAGATGAGCGCTGTCGTCCGCCGCAACGGAGCCGGTGCGTGGCGCGAGCGCAGCGTGATCCCCGGATTCGGGCTGAGCTTCGGCATCATCGTCACGGCGCTGTCGCTGGTGGTGCTGATCCCGTTGGCGGCCCTCGTGCTGAAGGCGGCGAGCGCCGGCCCTGAGGACATATGGGCGCTGGCGACCTCTCGGCGCGTGCTGTCCGCCTTGCGCGTCTCGTTCGGGGTTGCGCTGCTGGCCGCAGCCATCAACGTCGTCTTCGGCCTGATCATCGCCTGGGTGCTGGTGCGCTACGACTTCCCCGGACGGCGGCTGGTCGATGCTGCCGTCGACCTGCCCTTCGCGTTGCCGACGGCTGTTGCCGGCATTGCGCTGGCCGCGCTCTACGCCCCCAACGGCTGGATCGGCGCGCCGCTGGCGCAGCTCGGCATCAAGGTCGGCTACACCCCCGCCGGCATCCTGATGGCGCTGATCTTCATCGGCCTGCCCTTCGTGGTGCGCACCGTGCAGCCGGTGCTGGCCGAAATGGAGGCCGAGCTTGAGGAAGCGGCCGCGCTGCTGGGCGCCAGCCGCTGGAAGACGCTCACCAGCGTCGTCCTTCCGCCTGTGCTGCCGGCGGTGCTGACGGGCTTCACCCTCGCCTTCGCCCGCGCGGTCGGGGAGTACGGGTCCGTGATCTTCATTGCCGGCAACATTCCGATGGTCTCGGAGATCGCGCCGCTGCTGATCTTCATCAGGCTGGAGCAGTTCGACTATGCGGGCGCGGCCGTCATCGGCGTCCTGATGCTGCTGCTGTCCTTCATCCTGATCCTCGGTCTCAACCTCCTGCAGGCGGCGCTTCGCCGGAGGCTTGGGCATGTCTGACGCCAACCTTGCCGCGATCGAGATGCCCGAGGCCCGCATCGCCCGTCGCGACGGCGCGGCGGCACGGATCGTCCTGGTCACGCTGGCGTTGGGCTTTCTCGCGCTGTTTCTGGCGCTGCCGCTGGCCATCGTCTTCATCGAGGCGTTCGCCCGGGGCTGGCAGGCCTATCGGAACGGCCTGGCCGATCCCGACGCGCTTGCCGCGATCTGGCTGACGCTCGTGGTTGCGGCCATTGCCGTTCCCGTCAATGTCGTGGTCGGCATCGCAGGTGCCTGGGCGATCGCAAAGCACGAGTTTCGCGGCAAGAGCCTGCTCGTCAGTCTGGTCGATCTGCCGTTCTCGGTCTCGCCCGTGATCGCGGGCCTTGTCTTCGTGCTTCTCTTCGGCGCGCAGGGCTATTTCGGGCCTGTTCTGGCCTCCTACGGCGTCGAGATCATTTTCGCGCTGCCCGGCATCGTGCTGGCGACCCTCTTCGTCACCTTTCCGTTCATCGCGCGCGAGCTGATCCCGCACATGCAGGCCCTGGGCAATGCGGAGGAGGAGACCGCGCTGACGCTTGGCGCATCCGGCTGGCGCACCTTCTGCATGGTGACGCTGCCCAACATCAAGTGGAGCCTGCTCTACGGGGTGCTGCTCTGCAACGCCCGCGCCATGGGGGAGTTCGGCGCGGTGGCGGTCGTCTCCGGCAAGATCCGGGGCTTGACCACGACGATGCCGCTCCATGTGGAAATCCTGTACAACGAATACATGAGCGTCGCGGCCTTTGCGGTGGCCTCGCTGCTGGCCCTGCTGGCGCTGGTGACGCTCGCGGCCAAGAGCTTTCTCGAATGGCGCCATGCGGACGAGATCGCCGCATCGCGCCGCCATTGACCGATCACAGACGGAGGAACGCCGTGTCCGCTGCCCAGAGATCCGTGCCGGTGGTGATCGAGCAGGCCAGCCGCCAGTTCGGCGGCTTTGCCGCGCTCAAGGGCATTTCGCTGGCGATCGCGCCGGGCGAACTGGTCGCCCTGCTCGGTCCGTCAGGCTCCGGCAAGACGACGCTCTTGCGCCTGATTGCCGGCCTCGACCAGGCCGACCAGGGCCGCATCCTGTTCGATGGGGTCGACGCCGACGTCTTGTCGTTGCGTGACCGCCGCATCGGCATGGTGTTCCAGAGCTATGCGCTGTTCCGCCACATGACGGTAGCGGACAACATCGCGTTCGGCCTGCGCGCCCGGCCGCGCCGGACACGACCGCCGGAAAGCGAGATCCGGCAGCGCGTCGGCGCGCTGCTTGATCTGGTCCAGCTGCCGGGGCTCGAAGCCCGGTTCCCCTCCCAGCTTTCAGGCGGCCAGCGCCAGCGCGTGGCCCTGGCCAGGGCGCTCGCCATCGAGCCGCGCGTGCTGCTGCTGGACGAACCGTTCGGTGCGCTCGACGCCAAGGTGCGCAAGGACCTGCGGGCCTGGCTGCGCGCCTTGCACGACCAGACCGGCCACACCACGCTGTTCGTGACCCACGATCAGGAAGAGGCGCTGGAACTTGCGGACCGGGTCGCGATCCTCAACGATGGGCTGCTGGAGCAGGTGGGCACGCCGGATGCTGTCTATGATCACCCAGCCACTGCCTTCGTCTGCGGGTTTCTGGGCGAAGCCAACCATATTCCGGTCGAATTGAAGGGCGGTGAGGCGTTGTTTGACGGCTCGCCGGTATTCCATGCCGGGGCCAACACGTCAGGACCGGGCGCCCTTTATGTCCGCCCGCATCATTTCCGCTTCGACATTCCGGGCGCCACGGCGCTGGATGGCCATGTTGCAAACGTGCGCCGCCATGGCGCGATCCGGCGTGCGGAAGTTGCGGTGCGGGGCCTCGCCCGGAAGCTCGACGTCGACATCTTCAGTGCCGTTGCGCCGGCGGTCGGCGAGCGCGTCGGCCTGCGCGTCACCGGCGGACACGTCTTCGCCGGCGCATAGGCGCGTCACGCTGCAAGACACAAAGCCTGATGCAGGAGCCAAGACGACCCGGTTTGTTCTGATTTTGAACGAACCGCCAAGTCGTTGACCGGCAAAGCTTAACAATGGTCGGGGCGGCGAGATTTGAACTCACGACCCCTAGTCTCCCAGACTAGTGCGCTAACCGGGCTGCGCTACGCCCCGACAGCGGTGCTTATAGAGGGCGCGTTTGGCCTGCGCAACGGTCGATCGGCAGGCGTGCGGCAAAAGATGGGGACGTGATCCTGGCCGTGTGAACCGGACCCGGCAAGGTCCGGGCGAATTCTGTCCCGGCCGCTTACGCCCAGCATTTGCGCTTTCCTTCCCGTGCGCGGCCCTGTATCCAGCCCGGCCCTGCCGGAGCGCGATCCTGTGACCAGACCAACTCCCGACATTGCGATCGGCGTCGACTTCGGAACCACGAACACCGTGCTGGCGGTGGCCGAGCGCGGCAAACCCGTGCGCAGCATCACCTGGCCCCACAGCGGCGAAATCGAGGATGTGTACCGCTCTGTGTTGTGCTTCGAACGTCATGACATCGACCGGGTCCTGACGGTCGAAACCACCGGCGGGCCTTACGCCATCGAACGCTATCTCGGGTCGGTCAGCGAGACGCGCTTCATCCAGTCCTTCAAGAGCCACATCGCCAGCGCTGTTTTCCGCGACACCCGGATTTTCTCGACGCGTTTCCTGTTTGAGGATCTGCTCGCGACCTTCTTCGGCCTTGTCCTGGAGGATTCGGGCGACCAGGTGCCGCGCGGCGCGGCGATCGTCGCCGGGCGGCCCGTGGCCTTCGCAGGCGGCAACCCCGACGAGGCGCTGGCCCATCGGCGCTATGACGCCGCCTATGCCAAGGCCGGCCTCGCGCGCCCGGCCTATGTCTACGAGCCGGTCGGGGCGGCCTACTACTACGCCCAGCGGCTGGAGAAGGACGCGACGATCCTTGTCGGCGACTTCGGCGGCGGCACCAGCGACTTCTCGATCCTGCGCTTCGAACGCCGCAACGGCGCGCTGCGGGCGGTCCCGCTGGGCCATGCCGGCATCGGCATCGCCGGCGACAGCTTCGACTACCGCATCATCAACGCGGTCGTCTCGCCGCGTCTCGGCAAGGGCAGCCAGTATCGCTCGATGGGACAGGTGATGGAGGTGCCCGCGCATTACTACGCCAATTTCGCCCGCTGGCATCAGCTGGCCCTGCTCAAATCGGCCGAGAACAGACGCGAGCTCGACAAACTGATGAAGATCGCGCTGAAGCCGGAGCTGATCGCCCGGCTGGTCGAGGTGATCGAGAACGACTGGGGTTTCGCCGTCTACCGGGCCGTGTCCGCCGCCAAGATGGCACTGTCGTCGCAGCCCAAGACGCTGTTCTCCTTCAGGAAGGGCGACATCGTCATCGAACAGGAGATCACGACTGCCCAGTTCGAGGGCTGGATCGCCGATGATCTGGCGCGGATCGACGCCACTGTCGACGACCTGTTCCGGCGGGAAGGCGTGACGCCAGCCGCCATCGACCGCGTGTTCCTGACCGGCGGCACATCCTACATACCGGCCGTGCGGCGCCTTTTCGCGCAGCGCTTCGGGGCCGACAAGCTTGATTCGGGCGGCCAGTTCGAGTCGATCGCCCATGGGCTTGCGCTGATTGGACTTGAGGAGAACCGCAGCGCATGGGAGGTCGCGGCTCCGCCGCCCGCGCGCTAACCATGCCGCCTAACCACGGGCGCTAACCACCTGGTAACGCTTTTCTTGCTTCTCCCGGCCGGGCAGGACCTCATGGGGCTTCAACGGTCCGGGAGCCACAGATGTCGGCCATCATCGAACGCAGAGCCACTGCGGCCCTGGGCGGCCGGAAGACAGCCGCGCCCGCGACATCCCTGACAGGTTTGTTCGAGGAGATTGCGCCTGCCTGGCACTCGCAATGGGCCTGGGACCACTATGACGCAACCATCGTCATGCTGGCGCGGCGCTATGGACTTGCGGAACTGTGCGAGATCGGCGGCGGCCGCGACCCGGGATTCCAGCCGGGAAACCCGGCGCTCAACGGCCTGTCGCTGACCGTGAACGACATCGACCAGCTCGAACTGGACTTCGCGCCGCATGGCCTGAAGAAGGCCCGTTTCGACATTGCCGGCGATCTCTCCGAGCCGGACGCAAAGCCCGGCAGTTTTGATCTGATGTTCTCGCGCATGGTGTTCGAGCATGTCGACGGTGTCGAGCGTGCCTGGGCGAACATTCACACGCTGCTGCGCCCCGGCGGCATCGCGCTCGCCTTCTTCCCGACGCTGTACGCGCCGGTGTTCACCCTCAATCGCATGATCCCCGAAAGCCTCTCGCGCCGGATCGTGCATGCCCTGTTCCCGAACCGCCGCGACGGCGGCGATGATCCGAAATTCCCGGCGCTTTACGATTGGTGCATCAGCAATGAGCGCAAGGTCCTGCCGATGCTGCGCCGGGCCGGCTTTGCCGAGGCCCACATCCAGCCCTTCTGGGGCCACGGCTATTTCGAGCGCATGCCCGGCATCCGGCAGGTCGACCACGGCTTCAACCTGATGGCCGCGCGGCTCGACATCCGCCTGTTCAGCACCTACGCCTTCGTTGTGGTGCGCAAGGCGGCGTGAGGGCGCTCACGAGCGCACCGGCTCAGGCGCGATCGCCCTGAGGCCCCAGATCAGGCCAAGCATCAGGTAGACATGGCGCCAGTGGTCGATGTCGATCTGGGCGCCCTGCAGCAGCGTGATGAACAGCACCGACCAGATGGCGATGGCGTAGGGCTGCGTCTCGGTGCGCCGGAACACGACGCTCCAGCCCACGATCATCGTGACCACGACCAGCGCGATGTAGGAGAACCCGCCAAGCCAGCCATAGGACGCGAAGGCGTTGATGTAGGTGTTGTGTGGATCCTCCGGGAAATACCAGCGGAAGCGGAGCGGGCCCATCCCGTTGGGCATGTCCAGCAGCATCCCGAGGGAGCGGAACTGGTTCCCGAAGCGGCCCTGCACGCCCAGGTCATAGGACTGGCTCAGGCTGGCGCGTTCGTTGAAGACCTCGCGGATCGGATCGAAGGACAGCGCCACCATCAGTGCGGCAATGGCGGTCGCGACGATCAGCAGCGAGAAGCCGACGACCCTTGCCCGCTGCACGTCGCTGCGCGCCGTCAGGAAGGTCAGCGCGAACAGCACGAGCGTGGCCCCGACGAGATTGCCCCAGGCCCCGCGCGAGAAGGACAGGAACAGCCCGAGCACCGGAATGCTGAGCAGGAGAATGCCGCGCAGCAGTCCCATCCGCCTGGTCAGGACCGCCTGCATCAGGAAGATGATCGGCAGCACGAGGTAAGGGCCGAAGACGTTCGGGTCCTTGAAGGTGCCCGAGGCGCGCCCGTTGAGGGTAAGATATGCGCCGAGCCCGCCGATGTCGAAATAGCCCGCGATGCCTGCCAGCGAGGTCAGCCAGGCCGAGGCGATCAGCGCGTGCGCCATCGTCCGCAGCCGTCCGGCGGCGTCATCCGACATCAGCGTGGCGAACAGGAACGCAGTGAACATCAGGTAGATGCCGACCACGATGAAACGCACCGAAGGCGGCTCGTCCATGAACGGGATCAGCGAGAAGATGCCGCCGATGTTGAAGATCAGCAGCAGCATGACCAGAGGCACGATCTTCACATTGGCGCGCAATCCGGTGATCAGGAAGATGAACACCGTGACGAGGAACATCACCTCATAGGGCGACGGCTCGATCAGCGCGAAGCAGCCGCAGAACACGAACAGCCACAGGACCTTGCGCTGCAGGCCCGCGACCGACAGGCTGTACCGCCTCGCGCCCTGGAGCGCAGCGCCGCCGGCATGGCTGATCGCGCTCAATACGCACTCTCCGTCTTGAGCAGCGAAATGGGCGTCATCAGCAGGATGTAGGCGTCGAACAGGACCGACCAGTTCTCGATGTAGTAAAGGTCATGCTCGACACGGCGCTGGATCTTCTCCTCGGTGTCCGTCTCGCCGCGCCAGCCGTTGATCTGCGCCCAGCCGGTGATGCCGGGCTTGACCTTGTGGCGCGCGAAATAGCCATCGACGACCTGGTCGTACAGGCGCTCCTCGGCCTTGGCGTGAGCCGCATGCGGACGCGGGCCGACAAGGCTGAGATTGCCGCTGAACACGACGTTGAACAGTTGCGGCAGTTCGTCGATCGAGGTCTTCCGGATGAACCGTCCGACGCGCGTCACGCGCGGGTCGCCCCTGGTGACCAGCCGCGACGCCGTGGCGTCGGACATGTCGGTGTACATCGAGCGGAATTTGAAGACCTCGATCATCTCGTTGTTGAAGCCGTAGCGCTTCTGCCGGAAGAAAACCGGCCCTTTCGAATCGAGCTTCACCGCGATCGCTGTCACCAGCATGAGCGGAAACAGCAGGATCAGCGCCAGCGCGCCGACGACGCGGTCGAACACCATCTTCACGACCATGTCCCAGTCGGCGATCGGCTTGTCGAAGACATCGAGCACCGGCACGGCCCCGATATACGAATAGGAATGCGGCCTGAAGCGGAGCTTTGACATGTGCGCCGACAGGCGGATGTCGATCGGCAAGACCCACAGCTTGCGCAGCATGTGGAGCAGGCGCTGCTCAGCCGAGATCGGCAGCGT
>JAIXUP010000011.1 GCA_027483505.1 Hyphomicrobiales bacterium | reverse complement strand
GCCAGGATGGCCTTGGCGCGCGCTTCGCCGATCTGCGGCAGCTTGTCGAGGTCGGCCTGCGTTGCGGTGTTGAGATTGACGCGCTGGGCTTGCGCGGCGCCGGCGGCCGGTGCGGGCGCTGCGGCGGGACGCGTCGCGGGGGCTGCCGGCTGGGCTGCCGGCTGGGCTGCGGCTGGCGCCGGGGTCGCCGGACGGGCTGGCGCTGCCGGTGCGGCAGGAGCTGCGGGCTGGGCCGTGGCGGGCGCCGCCGGGCGGGCCGGGGCAGGCGCTGTCGGCGTCGCGGGCTGGGCAGTTTGTGCCAGCACGGGTGTGGCGGCCATCATCAGAGCGGCTGCGCCAGCAAGAAAGCGGGTCTTCATCATGTCCATATCCCCCAAGGGATGCGACCGGTTGTGGGAAAGCATGCTCTCTCCGCCGGGCCGGAGCAGGCATGTCAACGGGGAATCGCACCTGCGAAGCCCGCCTTGAACCGGAGTTGACCGCGAAAATCGGCGCGCTTCAAGACCAATTCGCAATCATTCTAGGATCATGCGCTGAAGCGGCCCTGAATGGGGCCTGCAGGCCCCATTCATGTTGGCGCCGGCACAGCCACCTTGGCTTCATCGCGCCAGTTGCTGTCCGAACAGGCCGAACCCATAGAAGAAGGCGAAGCCCCAAATGAAGGATGCGCTCCAGTTGGCGATGTGAAACTGCAGCGGCGGCATCCGCACGATGCCGGCCGTGATCGCGATCACAGCGCGCACCGGGCCGATGAAGTGGCCAAAGAACACGCCTGGCGCACCCCAGCGCTCGAAGAAGTCATGGCCTTTCTTGAGCAGGTCCGGATTCTTGCTCAGGGGCCAGTACTGCGAAGCGCGCGGCCCCACCACGAAGCCAAACCAGTAGGAGACCCAGAAGCCCATGCCGGCCCCTGCCGTGGCCGCCAGCGCCAGCGGCAAGGGTTGCAGGCCGCTTGCACCTGCGGCCGTCGCCAGCACCGTGAACAGCGCCGTTGCCGGGACCAGAAAGGACAGAAAGGCGACGCATTCGCCAAAGGCAATCACAAACACGATCAGCGGCGCCCAGGCGGCGTTGGCCTGAATAAACTCCGCGAAGTCGCGCATCCAGCCATCGATACTCATGTCATCCCTCGCGCCGCCCGAAGCCTGCAGCCAGGCGGGCTGTCGGGAACTGGCCACAGCGGGCCGACAAGTCAACCTCAATCCGCGCCCGGACCACTCAGAAGGTGATCGCGCCGCCCGTGACGGGGTCATTGCCGAGCGCGATCGGCTTGCCATGCGGCGTGGCCTCCGCAGCCCTGGCCCAGGCCGCCGCCAGATCGTCGATTCGCTGATGGGTCGATATCCCCTTGGCGATGGCAAGGTGTTCCAGCGCCTCGAGCCATAACTCGTAGTAGCGACTGCCATCATCGGCCATGCCATGCGCCTTGACCTCATGCGAAAGGGCGTCGGCCCATTCCGGCCAGGTAAACAGCCCTTGCCCGTGCAGCGCGATCACCATGGCGAAGGCCTGCGCCTGCCAGGGCTCAGCGAAGACCGGCCCGGCTGCGTCGCAGGGCAGCGGCGCGACCGCCGCGACCGCATCGATGAGGTCACGCTGGCTCAAGATAGGCCTCCCATGCGTCGATGCTGACCACCGAATTGGGGTCAGCATCGCGGCCCCAGAGTTCGCGCGCTGCGAACGCCACCGTGTAGAGCCAGTCAGGCTGCTCACCCCTCCCGTGCGCATTGCTGTCCGGGAAAACATGCGCGCCGTGCATCAGTTCGATGACGCCGGTCTTGCCGCGCGCGTAGCGCGGCAGCCGGGTGTGGCCCGATGGGCTGATGACGATGGTGCGCACTGTGTCGCCGACCCTGAAGCGCGGCTGGCCTGTCTTGTCGCGGCTGGTCGGCCCGCCGCGCGCGAGGACCGTGGGGACGCTGTCCGCCGCGAGCACGCGCCGGGGCGTCGTGGACGGCGTCAGCGGCACTCCTGCGTCGCGCTCGGCGGCGCTGACAAAGCCATGGCGCTCCAGCAGCTTTTCCAGCCCCTTTGTCCAGATCTCATAATAGCTCGACGAGAGGTAATCGACCGGGTGCAGCGTCTCGCGCGCATGCCGGCTTTCGTCGATGGTCCAATGGCCCATGCCGCCAGCAGCCAAGGTGATGGCAAGCGCGCGCTTTTCCCATGCGCCATGGAACAGCGGCTCGTCCTTCTCCGGGTTGACCGGCCCAAAGCCCATCTGCCCGCCAAGATCCTGCGCGCCATTCATGCCGTGGTCCCGGGCGGGTCGAGCGCAAGCCCTGTGCCGATCATGGAATCGCGGGTGACGAGATTGGCCAGCCGATCCTCATCCCAGCCCTCGGTTCCCGCCGGGCGCTGAGGGATCACCAGATAGCGCGTCTCGGCTGTCGAATCCCAGACGCGCAGTTTGACCGCTTCGGAAAGGATCACGCCGAACTCGGCCAGCACGCCGCGCGGGTCCAGCACGGCGCGTGAGCGATACGGCGCGGACTTGTACCAGACCGGCGGCAGTCCAAGCACGGCCCAAGGGTAGCAGGAGCACAGGGTGCAGACGACAAGATGATGGGTCGCGGCGTCATTGAAGACGGTGACCATATGCTCGCCCTGCCGGCCGCTGTAACCCAACTCGGCCATCGCCGCCGTGGCGTCCGCCCTGAGGCGTGCAGCATAAGCCGGATCGGCCCAGGCCCTCGCCACGACGCGCGCGCCGTTGCGGGGGCCGATCTTCGTTTCGTAGGTGTCGATGATCACATCAAGCGCCGCCGGATCGACCAGACCCTTGGCGACCAGGATGCTCTCCAGCGCCTTCACCCGCGCCTCGATCGGCGTCAGATGCGAGTGATCATCGTGATCGTGATCATGGTGGTGATGATGGTCGCCCGACATCAGGCGATCCTGATGCGGGCTGCCGCCTCGATCTTCGCCGCCAGGCGAACGAGCGACAGGTCGCTGCCCGGTGGTCCCAGGATCGACAGGCCGAGCGGCGCGCCATCGCGCATGGCGACGGGAATCGAGATCTGCGGAAAGCCGGTCAGGCCCGAGGGGCAGAGCAGGCGCAGCGCGCGGTTGCGGAAATCGTCAAGATCGGCCTCGCTGGTCGAGGTCAGGGGCGCGATGTCCGGGACCGTGGGCATCAGGATGACCCCATCCTTGCCCAGAAGCTTCTTCACCTTTGCCCGGTATGCCTTGCGCGTGCGGTTGCCGGCCTCGACCTGCCCGTCGGTGATGGTGCGGGCGAAGGCGAAGCGCTCGGCGACGCCCGGGCCCAGCGGCGGGTTGTAGGTCTCGATCATGGCGCCATCCGCCGCCCAGGCCTCCCGGCCCTGCAGCCAGCGGAAGGCCCAGTAAAGGGCGTCGATGTCTTTCGCCAGCGTCGTGCCGGTGATCTCGCCCATGGTCAGCGACAGCCGCCGGATCACGTCGCGGAGGATCGTTTCCGCGGCGGGCACGGCCTGCCGGATCATGTCCTCGGCGATCATCAGGCGCGGCGTCTCCGGCAAGGGCGACTTGTCCTTGCCGAGGAAGACCTCGCCGACGCGCATGAAGGTCGCGCCGTCGCGGGTGAAGTAGCCCGGCGTGTCGAAGCTGTCGGCCAGCGGCCAGCAGCCCTTCAACGAGACACGGCCATGGGTCGGCCTGATGCCGAACAAGCCGCAATAGCTGGCCGGTGCCCTGACCGAGCCGCCCGTGTCGGTGCCGAGCGCCACATCGACCAGCCGTCCCGACACGGCCGAGGCCGAGCCGGAGGATGAGCCGCCCGTGATGCGGTCAGGCGCGGCGGCGTTGACCGGCGAGCCGAAATGCGCGTTCTTGCCGTTGAGGGAGAAGGCGAGTTCGTCCGTGACTGTCTTGCCTGCGAATTGCGCGCCGGCCTTCAGCATCAGCGTCACCAGTGGCGCATGCGCCTTCCTGATGCCAGACATGGCCAGCATGTGCGGCGAGCCGCAGCCGGTCGGATAGCCCTTGACGTCGTATAGATCCTTGACGCCAAGCGTCAGCCCTCTGAGCGGACCGTCAGCAGCGTTGGCGACGGGAACAGCGGGGTAGGGGACCCAGCAGCGCAGCGAATTGTCGATCATGGTCAGCGTCCTTCACAGATGTTCGCGTCGCGGGCTGCCCGCGTCAAAGCCCCTTGGCGTCGCCGTCCGAGCGCGGATCGTGGGAAGCCTCGACATGGCCCTTCGGGTGCCTGACGAGCAGGCCGGCATGGCCGAACTGGTCATCATAGGGCACGCCCCATTCCTCCAGCGCGTGGCCCGCAGCCGCCAGCTTCGCCACCACGACATGATCGAAGCGGTTTTCGATCTTCAGGGTGGTCGAGGCCGTGCCCCAGGTCTTGCCGAACAGGAAGCGCGGCGCATCGACCGCGTCGGCGACGCCCATGCCCATCCGGTAGCGCGAAAAGACCTGCGCCTGGAACTGCGGCTGGCCGTCGCCGCCCATGCAGCCATAGGAGACCACGCGCCCGTCATCGAACACCGCGAGGGGCGGGTTGAGCGTGTGGAAGGGCTTGCGGCCCGGCTCGAGCGGATTGGTCGCCTTGTCATCGAGCGAGAAGGCCACGCCGCGGTTCTGCCAGACGATGCCGGTCTTCTCCAGCACGGCGCCGGAGCCGTATTCCCAGTACAAGGACTGGATGTAGGACACGGCAAGCCCGTCCTTGTCGATCGCCCCCATCCAGATTGTGTCGCCATCGGCCTCCTTCATCGGCCATTCGGCGGCGCGCTTCATGTCGATCCTGCCGGCTTCCTTCGCCAGCCAGGCGGGATCGAGGAAGGCCGCCGGGTCGTGCATCAGGCGGGCAGGGTCGGTAATCACCCGGTCACGGGTCTTCAGGGCGCGCTTCGAGGCCTCGACGAGCCCGTGGATATGCTCAAAACCGTCGCAGCGCTTGACGCCCAGTTGCTCGAACAGGCCAAGGATCATCAGCGATGTCAGCCCCTGGGTCGGCGGCGGGAAGTTGTACACCGTGACGCCGGGGAGCTTCAGGGACAGTGGCTGCGTCGTGCGCGCATGGAAGGTGGCGATATCCTCGCGCGTCACAGGCGAGCCGATCCTGTCGAGTTCGGCGGCAATCTCACGTCCGACATCGCCGCGGTAGAAATCGTCAAGGCCGGCCCGCGTGATGTGGTCGAGGGTCTGCCCCAGCGCCGGGTTCTTGCGGATGGTGCCCGCCTCCAGCGCCTTGTCCGGTGTCCGGAACAGGGTGGTGAAGCCCGGAGCGCCGTAAAGCCCGTCGCCATCCTTGATCCGGTAGCGGGCTTCCGATTTCGAAATCGCGACCCCGTCGCGCGCATGCCGGATCGCGTCCTCGGTGAGGACACTCAGGGGCAGCCTGCCACCGAGCGCTGTCGCCATCTCGGCAGCGACCTGCCAGCCGCCAATCGCGCCGGCCACGGTCAGGGCCGCATCGGAGCCGCGCGGGGGAATCGCTGCATAGCCCTTGTCCCGGTAGCGCCGGATCGTCGCTTTCGCGCCTGCCGGTCCGCAGGCCTCGATGGCCGCGATCTTGCCTTTCCTGTCGCGGATCAGCCAGAAACCATCGCCGCCGATGCCGTTCATGTGCGGATAGACCACCGCGATGGTGGCGGCCATGGCGATCATGGCCTCCACGGCATTGCCGCCCTGCGCCAGGACATTGCGCCCCGTCTCCGATGCGAGGTGATGGGGCGCTGCGACAGCGGCGGTGGAAAACACGGGTGTTTCAGGCATGGGGCGGGCTTTTCTGATCCAGGGAACGATCTTGTCCCATCCGCGATGCCCTCATCCCGAGCCCGTCGAAGAACGAGGGGCCAGTTGGCGCGATCTGGATTTCATCCGTCGACAGGCTCGGGATGAGGATGGGCGGTTAGATAGGGCACGTCATGGTCATCCCGCAACGAAGCGTTGCCGAAATCGCGCGACTACGCTAGGCGAAGACCTATCAGACCGACAAGCGCGAAATGCGCGGAGCACAACGGAGCCTTCGTCGCCGTGGCCATCAACACCCGCAACTTCACCACCATCATCTGCGCCGCCATCCTGATCGGCACCGAAGTGTTCGGCCTCGCCTTCGCAGCCGGCTGGGCGATCGCGGGCATCTTCGAGCTCGGCGACGTCGTCCAGTACGCGCTGATGGGCCTGTTCTCGCTCGGGGGGCTCTACATCATGGCCAAGTTCGTGCAGATGGCGAACAAGGTCGAGCCGATCAGGAACTGATCACCCCTCCGCCGCCCACGTCCGGAGCTCTGCCACCAGCCCGTCGCGGCAGGCCTCGACCAGCTTGTGGCCTTTCTCGACCGTGGCCACGCGCGCATCGCCCAGCACGCCATTGGCGCTGATTTCCATGATGCTGCGGAAACGCTGCCATTTCGGCTGCAGCACATCCTTGGCGTCCTGGAACACCGGCCCGACCGCCTCGCCCAGACGCTCGTGCTTCACGGTGCCCGGCGCGAAGACCATCATCATCGAGGTCTCCATCTCGCAGGCATGCATCACGCTCGACTGCCGTTCGAGATGCAGGCGCGCCTTGTCGACGGCCAGATCGAAATAGGTGGTTGCGCGGATCGCCAGCGTCAGTTCGCGCTGCAGGTCGGGCAGGAAGGCATTCATCGCAGACATGTTGCCGCCATGGCCGTTGACGATGGCGACGCGCCTGAAGCCCGCCCTCTGGATGCTGGCGAGATAGGCCAGCAGCACGGCCCGGTAGGTCGGGATGTCGAAGGTGAAGGTGCCGCCGAAGGCCATGTGATGCTCGGCCATGCCGCACCAGACCGTCGGCGCCACCACCACCGGCACTTCGCCAACAAGCGCCTCCGCAGCCACCCGGCAGACGTTCTCGCACAGGATGGTGTCGACGCCGACCGGCAAATGCGGACCATGCTGTTCCATCGAGGCGATCGGCAGGAGCGCGATGGCGTCGCGCGCGGCCAGCGCATTGAGGTCTTCGAAGGTGAGTTCGCGCCATAGGACGGACGGGTTGGCCATGGACAGGGTTCCTTGTGTGCCGAACCAGCAAAGCAGATTGGGCGGGCGGATCAAGCCCATGCTGCGTCTCAGCGCCGCGCCCGATCAACCAAACCTGCAGGAGCCACTGGTCATTCGCGCCGCAGCCACCTAAATAGCGCAGCAATCCTGCCTCGATCCAAGAAGGCAGGGCCGTTTCACTCTGGGAGGACTGACATGACGGACTTGATTTCCCGCCGCGGCGTCGTCGCCGGCGGCCTTTCGCTCGGCGCGGCAGCCCTGATCGGCGCGCCCGCCCTGGCCCAGGCCAAGCAGCGCATCACCATCGTCACCGGCGGCACCGGCGGCGTGTTCTATCCCTATGGCGGTGGCATTGCCAAGATCCTCACCGAGAAGATGCCCAACATGCAGGCGACCAGCCAGGTCACCGGCGGCTCGGTTGACAACTGCAAGCTGGTGGCTGCAGGCGACGCCGATATCGGCTTCTCGACCCTCGATTCCGCTTATGACGCCATGCAGGGCGTCGGTGCCTACGCCAAGGACGGCAAGCTCGACGTGCGCGTTCTGGCCGTGCTCTATGATTCCTTCCTGCATGTCGTCGGCGCGCAGGGTCAGGCGGCCACAGTCGCCGGCCTCAAGGGCAAGCGCGTTTCGGTCGGCTCGGCAGGCTCGTCGACCGAATCGATCGCCGACCGCGTCCTGGAGGCCGCCGGGCTCAATCCGAAGACCGACATCACGCGCGACAACCTCGGCGTCGCGGAATCCGCCGGCGCGCTGAAGGACGGCAAGGTTGCCGCCTTCTTCTGGATCGGCGGCGTGCCGACCGCAGCCGTGCGCGACCTTGCCACCTCGGGCCAGCCGGCGCTGCAGTTCATCCCGACCGGCGAGGAACTGGCCAAGCTCGAGCGCCAGTGGCCCGGCCTTTACCGCACCTTCAATCTGCCGGCCAATGCCTATGCCGGACAGGCAGCGGCCGTCGCCGGGCTTGGCGTCGCCAACGTGCTGGTCGTCAGCGCCAAGGCCAAGAACGACCAGATCACCGGCGTGCTCAACGGCATCTTCAACAATCTGGACGAGGTTCAGAAGATCCACCCCGAAGCCCGCCGCCTGACCCTCGCCGGCGCTGCCGCCAAATCCGCGGTGCCGTTCCATCCGGCCGCCGAGGCCTTCTTCAAGTCCAAGGGCGTGCTCTCCTGACGGACTGCGGACGCTGGTGGCTTTCACCGCCGAAATCTGTCCATTGAAGCCCCGGCGCAGTAGCGCCGGGGCTTTTCTCTGTTATGCATAAGGCAAGACCGGCCAAGCCGGCTCGGACTGGCGTGGGGCGAGGGGACAGGGGCCATGGCAACAGGCGCACAACCGGCTGCAGCGAAGCCCGAAACAGTGGCGCTGACAGCCGAGGAGCTGGAACGGCTGTCATCGGATTCAGAAGGCGGCCCCGCGCAGCGCGCCACGGGCTGGCTTGGCTGGCTGACTGCGGTCGGCGCCTTCAGCCTGGCGGCCTATGGCCTGTTCTGGACGCAGTTTTCGGTCAACACCACCTTCTACCGCGCGAGTTTCCTGTCGCTGACGCTGGCGCTGATCTTCCTGCTCTATCCGCTGGTGCGCGGCGGCAAGGATGCAAGGGCACGCATGGTGACGGTCGAGGAGTTGATCGTCGCGGTGCTTGGGGTCGGCTGGTTGGTCTTCGTGGTGATCGAGGGCCGTGTCCTCCAGCGTGACAGCTTCGCCACCGGCCTTGCTATCGTGACAGGCCTCGCCTTCGCCACCTACCCGCTGGTGACGATGAACCGGGCGCTCGCCCGCACGCAGATCTTCGACTGGGTCCTGGTCTTCATCGCGATCTTCTGCACCTGGCACCTCTGGGCCTATGCCGAGGAGATCAAGACCCGCGCCACGCGCCCCTCCGCAGATGACCTTGTACTGGGCGCAGCGCTCATCCTGCTGATCCTCGAGGCCACGCGCCGCACGGTTGGCTGGATCCTGCCAGCCGTGACCATCGGCTTCTTGCTGTATTGCTATTTCGGCCCGTCAATGCCCGAGCCGTTCGATCATCGCGGCTTCTCGCTGAACCGCATCGTCGGTCAGAATTTCCTGACGCTGGAAGGCATCTTCTCGACGCCGATGGATGTGGCCGCCACCTTCATCATCCTGTTCACGCTCTATGGGGCGGTGCTGGACAGGGGTGGCGCAGGCCGCTTCTTCATCGATTGGGCCTTCGCCCTGTTCGGCAAGAAGCCTTCTCCCGCCGCGCCCGGCCGCGCCGTCGTCGCCTCGGGCTTCCTGCTTGGCACGGTGTCAGGGTCCGGCGTCGCCACCACAGTCACGGTCGCCTCGCTGGCCTGGCCGATGCTGAAGCGCTCGGGCTATCCGCCGCATATCGGCGGGGGCCTGCTCTCCGCGGCCGGCATCGGGGCCACGCTGTCGCCGCCAACGCTGGGCGCCGCCGCCTTCATCATCGCCGAATATCTTGATGTCAGCTACCTGATGATCCTGGTCTACGCGACCATTCCGACCATCCTGTACTACCTCTCCTGCTGGCTGATGACCGAGGCCGACACGCGCCGCCTCGACATCAAGCCGGTCAAGACCTCCGACGCCTCGCTCTGGGAACTGACCAAGAGCCAAGGCTACCATTTCCTGTCGCTGGCCGCGATCGCGGTATTCCTCGCGCTTGGCTTCTCAAGCTTCATGGCCGTGTTCTGGTCCATCGCCATCGCCTTCTGCCTGTCGATGATCCGTGAGGATTCCCGGCTGGTGACGTTCCCAGCCTTCTGGCTGGGCTGCGTCGCGGCCGTGCTGGCCTGGGCCTTCGGCGCGAGCGGACTGGCTGCCCGGCTCGGACCCGACGAATTGTTCGACGGGCGCATTTCAGTCAGCATCTTCTGGGGCATGACGGCTGCGATTGCCTTCTCTGGCTGGCAGGCATGGTCGGCCAAACGTGGGGGCAAGCCTGTCGGCGAGGACGCCACACGCATGATCGAGGCGCTGACGGACGGGGCCCGCTCGACGCTCGGCATCATCGCCACCTGCGCCTGCGCCGGCATCATCGTCTGCGTGGTCAACCTCACGGGCCTGGGCCTGACGCTGTCCGGCATCATCGTCGAGTTCGGCGGCGGCTCGCGTTTCCTCGTCATCGCGCTGGCTGCTTTGGCCATGTGGATCCTCGGCCTCGCGGTGCCCGTCACGGCGAGCTACATCATCGCCGCAGTCATGCTGGTGCCGGCGCTGGTCAAGGTCGGCATCCCCGAGCCCGCCGCGCACATGTTCATGTTCTACTATGCTGTGCTGGCGGATGTGTCGCCGCCAACCGCGCTGGCGCCGTTTGCGGCCTCGGCCATCTGCGGCGGCAAGCCTTTCGCCACCATGATGCAGGCCTGGAAATACACGCTGCCTGCCTTCCTGGTGCCCTTCATGTTCTGCCTGACGCCCGAAGGCATGTATCTGCTGATGCTGACGCCGGAGGGCAAGCTGCCCGACACGTTCGGCCACTGGATGGGCGTGCTGGCCGTGCTGACGACATCGTCCTACGCAATGGTCGGGCTGGTGGTCGGCGCGACCGGGTATGCGTTGAAGCCCGCCAACGCGATCGAACGCATCCTCGCCGTTATCGGCGGCTGCCTGCTGCTGGCAGCAGACGTCAGATTCGACATTGCCGGAACCGTCATCCTGACGGCTGCGCTGGCAATGCACTGGCTGCGCGTGCGCGAGAAGGTCTCCACGACGGCCGGGGCCGGGTGATCTCTAGACAGGCTCCACCGCGAAGCGCCGCGACGGACTGACGAACTCGTCCTGCGCGGCCACGGTCAAGATCTCGCGCGAGCCGGCATCAAGCGTCCGCTTGAGCAACCCGTAGATCGAAGCGGCGGCTTCACCCAGCGCCAGCGGCGTTGAGCGCGAGCGCGCATAGTGCACGAAGAACAGCGCCATGATGGCGTCGCCTGCGCCGTTGATGCTGAGGCCGAGCTTTGGCGTGCGCACGCGCCATGCGCCCGTCCCGTCCATGGCCAGCATGTCGATGGCGTCGTCCGGGGTCTCGGCTGTCACCATCGAGGTCAACAGCACAACCATTGGACCCGTCCGGCGCAGCGCCGTGACGGCCTTTTTTGCCTCCGCCAGCGTGCTGACCGGCAACCCGGTGAGGTATTCCAGCTCGAACTGGTTGGGCGTCACCACATCAGCCATCGGCATGGCCTTGTCGCGCATGAACTCCGGAATGCCGGGCCTGACGAAGATGCCGCGCCCGACATCGCCGATGACCGGATCGCAGGCATAGAGCGCCTTGGGGTTCGCAGCCTTGACGCGGGCCACCGCCGACAGGATGGCGTGTCCGAGATCGGCGGAGCCCATGTAGCCCGAAATCACCCCGTCACAGACCGGCAGCACGCCGCGGTCGGCGATGCCGTCCATGATCTCGTCGATCATCGCACCGTCGAAGACCCGGCCTTTCCACGCGCCATATCCGGTATGGTTGGAGAACTGCACGGTGTGGATCGGCCAGACCTCGCAGCCCAGCCGCTGCATCGGAAACACCGCAGAAGCATTGCCGACATGGCCATAAGCGACATGGGACTGGATCGAGAGGATGTTCATGGGACTTTCCGGGCGTCATGGTCGGGCCGTCGCGCATCATGCATAGCCCGGCATGGGTGTCATCCCCGGCGAGCCGAAGGCGAGGGAAGGGGATCCATCATCACCATCCAAAATGATGGATCCCCTTCCCGACACGTGCCGTGTCGCCGGGGATGACACCGACTTGTTATCAGTGTTCGTACTTGAACGTTGGCACCGCCTCAGAGCGACACTCAGCTCACCGCGCGCTGGGCGAAGGCCGGGTTGAAGGTCTTGGTCAGGTCGACCGTGGCGTTGGCCAGTTCGGGATCAAGCTGCTTGAGCACATCGAACACGCTCTGCATGCCGTCCGCGCTGGCGATGCCGGTGCGCGAATAGCTTTCCTTCAGCTTGTTCACGGCCTGCAGGTACACGGCCCTGTCGCCGAGATGGTACTCCGCCGGCACGGTGTCCGCGACCTGATCGGCCGTTGCGGTTTCGAGCCATTTCAGCGCCTTGACCGAGGCATTGACGATGCGCTGCATGGTTTCCGGGTTCTTTTCGATGAACTCCTGCCTGGAATAGATCACTGCAGCCGGGTTCGATCCGCCGAAGAGGGCGCGGGTTCCGGCCTCGGTGCGGGTGTCGATGATCGGCACGATCAGGCCGTCCGCTTCGAGCTTGGAGACAACCGGGTCGAGATGGGAGATCACGTCGACCTGCCCCTGGATGACGGCAGCGACAGCGCTCGCGCCGCCGCCGATCCCGATGATCGGCGCGTCGGTGGCTTTCAGCCCCGCCTTGACCATGGCGTACTGGACCGTGAGCGCCGTCGACGAGCCCGGCGCGGTGACGCCAAGCTTGAGGCCCCTGAAATCCGCTGGCGACCTGACGCGGGCAGCAAGCTCCCTGCGTGCCGCGATGACGATGCCGGGAAAGCGGCCCATCTCGACCACCGCGCGGATGTCCTGCGCCTTGGCCTGCATGCGGATGGTATGTTCATAGGCACCCGCGACCACATCGACCGAGCCGCCCACCAGTGCCTGCAGGGAGCGGGCGCCGCCGGCGAAATCGTTGATCTCGACCTCAAGGCCCTGCTCCTTGAAGAAGCCGCGCCGGTCGGCGATCGCCAGAGGGAGGTAATACAGCAAGGCCCGTCCGCCGACGCCGAGGACAACCTTGGCCTTCTCCGGCGCACGCTGGGCGATGGCCGGCAAGGCGAGGCCCGAGAAGCCGGTCGCGCCAAGGCCCGCCAGAACGGTTCTGCGATGGATCGTCATGTCTGTTCCTCCGGATTGCAGCCTTCTTGCGGCTTGCTTGTTCATCGTTCAGCCGTTGGCGCTGGTGGATGCCTGCCCCGGGCGCCAGACCAGAAGCCGGTTTTCGATCATCGTGACGATCGTATCAAGGATCAACACGAAGATGGTCAGGATCAGCATGCCCGAGAACACGCCGGTGACGTCGAAGACGCTCTCCGCTTCATGGATCTTGTAGCCCAGGCCCGCCGACGAGCCCAGATACTCGCCCACGACGGCCCCGACCAGCGCGAAGCCGACGGATGTGTGAAGGCTCGAAAACATCCAGGTCATCGCGGCGGGCCAATAGACATGGCGCATCAGCTGCCGCTCGTTCATGCCGAGCATGCGCGCATTGGCCAGAACCGTCTGCGAGACTTCGCGGACGCCCTGATAGACGGCGAAGAAGACGATGAAGAACACCAGCGTGAACCCGAGCGCCACCTTCGACCAGATGCCGAGCCCGAACCAGAGCGCGAAAATCGGCGCCAGCACGACACGCGGCAGGGCGTTGGCGGCCTTGATGTAGGGATCGAAGACAGCGGCCAGCAACTCCTTGCGGGCGAAGATGAAACCGCAGAGCACGCCGCCGGTGGCGCCGAGGACGAAGGCCAGCACGGTTTCCGTGAGCGTGATGCCGAGATGATACCATATCTCGCCCCCGGCAAACTGCTTCCAGGTGCGGGCGATCACGTCGATCGGGGTCGAGAAGAAGAACTGCATCTTCTTCGGCTCGGCGAAAAGCCAGGTTGTCGTGGTGATGTGCCAGGCGAGCAGAAACACCACCATCACAAGGACTTGCAGCAGCGTGATCTTGAGGCGGGAATGGGCGTTCATGCCATGTCCTTCCCCTCGCCGGCAGCATAGGCACGCTGGACCTCGACCTTGAGGGTCTGCCAGATCTGGCGGTGGATGTCGTGGAAGTCCCTGTCGAGGCGGATGTCGGCAATGTCGCGCGGACGTTTCAGGCTGACGCGGTAATCGCCCACGATGGTGGCGGCGGGTCCAGCGGACATCACGACCACCCGGTCGGACAAGGAGATCGCTTCCTCGAGGTCATGGGTGACGAACATCACGGCCTTGCGGTCCTTCGACCAAAGGTCGAGCAACAGGTTGCCCATGATCTGGCGCGTCTGTGCGTCGAGCGGCCCGAACGGCTCGTCCATCAGCAGGATCTTCGGGTCGCGGATCAGCACCTGCGCCAGGGCGACCCGCTTCTTCTGGCCGCCCGAGAGCATGTGCGGATAGCGGTCGGTGAAGGCCCGCAGGCCGACGCGCGCCAGCCAATCGCGCGCCCGCTCCTCGGCCTCGCCGGCAGGGACACCCTGCGGCTCAAGCGCAACGGCCACGTTCTGCAGCGCCGTCTTCCACGGCATCAGCGCATCGAGCTGGAACAGGTAGCCGGCGCGCAGGTTGAGCCCCGACAAGGGCTCGCCCAGGATGCCGACCGCGCCGGCGCTGGGCCGGAGCAGGCCGGCGGCGGCGTTCAGCAACGTGGATTTGCCGCAGCCGGTCGGCCCAACCACCGCGACAAACTCGCCATCGGCGACGGAGACGGAGATGTCCTTCACGGCCTGATAGCGGCCGCCATCCTTCAGGTTGAAGGTGATGTCGATGCCCGAAAGCGCGACGGCCGCAGATGCGGCAGCGCGTATGTCCGCGACGGCAGCGGTCTCCTGCATGCGACGACCCCTCCCTAGGCGAACTGACCGCTTGTGCGGGCTTCTTGGAGGGTGACGATAGACAGGCGCATAGGCAAGTCAACAAGGCTGACCCAGTTCCGCATGACCAAACGGCTCGTGCGGCTCAGGGCGAGGTTCAGCTTGTAACGACCGCGAGATAGCCAGCGAGCAGAAGGCCGCCCAGCACGGCCACAAACGCAGCAGCGAGGCACTCGAGCGTCCGGACTGCCAGGGCGGCGCGGTTTCCGCGCCCGCCGGCGAGCCGCAGAGCAAGGTCTTTCAGCACGACAGCCAGCATGGCCAGCGTGCCGGTTGTGAGCGCCGTGCCCAGCGCCATGGCGAAGGTGGCTGCGACGCCGGCCCAGATGATTCCCTGCGAGGCGGCAAAGACCAGCACGATGATGGCGCCGGCGCAGGGCCTGATCCCGGCCGCCACCATGACGCCGAGGCTTTGCCGGATCGAACGGGGCGACGGAGGGGGCAAGACCGCGTCATGGGCGCAGCCGGGAGCGCAGGCGGCTGCGTCACCCCGCCAGGCGCCCACGAGGACCCCGGCCTTGCGCCACAGGAGCGCGAGGCCAAGGATCGCGATCGCGGCGAAGGCTGCGATCTCGACCCAGCGGGTCGCGGCGTTCATCTGGCGCGCTGTCGCGCCGAGGATGAGCGTAAACAGCACCACGAGGCCGATCGCCACCAGAGCCTGGACCAGCGCCGCCCCAAGGCTGAGGCTGAAACCGCGCCAGACGGCAGCGCGGTCGTCACTCAGGATGTAGGCGGAGATGACGGCCTTGCCATGTCCCGGGCCGGCGGCGTGGATCACGCCATAGCCGAAACCGAGCGCCAGCAAGGTTGGCAGGGCCGCGCTGCTCTCGCGCAACGCACGCAAGGCTGCCGTCAGATCACGGTAGAATCCGGCCTGATAGCTCAGGATCATCGCTCCGAGGCCGCTGGCGGCGGGGGCCGCCTCGCGCGGGCCTACACCGAAGGGGTTTCGGGCAGGCGGCGGGGGAGGCGGCGCGCCGGCTGAGAGCCACCACGTCACGGCGAGCATCAACCCGGCCACAAGGCACAGGGCCGCCAAGGCGATCAGGACCCTGGGGCCATGGCCCGGAGCCGCTGCAGCCTCCATTGGCCTGATCAGGGACACGCCACCAGAACCCGGTTGACAAAGCCCGCACCGAAATTGCTGCCGGACAACGAGGTGAAAAAGTCCTCCGACAGCTTCTGCTGCTGCGCCGGCTCCAGCGGCCGTGGACGGGTGATCGTGCGGGCGCAGCCCTGCGGCGCACCCACCATCCTGACGGCGTCGTCGCCGTCGGCCAGCGTGAACGACACGAACCAGGTCGGGTCGAACACCTCCAGCGAAAAGGTCCGCTGGCTGGCGGCGATCGTGAGCGGCAGGGTGAAGGTCAGTGTCAGCTGGGCCTTGTCGTAGCTCAGCGTGTAATCGACCGGCTGGTTGAAGTCCTGCTTGACGCCGCTCGACTTCGCGACGGTGAAAAAATCGAATTCATGCAGGGATTCGACATTCACCTTTGCCAGTTCGGCGAGTTCGTCAGCGGAGAGCTTGCCGTCGCCGTTCTTGTCCAGCCCCTGCACCGCGAAGGCTGAGTAGGCTTCATCGAAGGTCCAGGCGTGGCGTACGGCAGCGACGCGGCCCTCGCGGTTGTAGATGATCTCCGATTTTGCGGTGACCCAGACATGGGGATGGGCCACAGCCGGCAGCGACAGGCCCAGCATTGCCCCGACAATGGCAGCCACACGCCACAGGATGGCGGACAGGGCGTTTGCGGTTTTCCGGTCGTGCATCATGATCCAATCGGACAGCAGCGCTTCAACAGGTTCCGGACGCTGCGCATTTATGGTTAATGAAACGTCAACAACAAGCCGGTTGGTCCAGAAACCGCGCCTCTGAACCCTGCTGTGGCGGGCAATCGCGGCCAAATCGCGGCATGCCTGGGCGGCTTATCGGGGCCGCCCGGCCTTCACGCCCCACAACAGCACGCCGCCGACCGTGAAAACACGATCAGCACCGCAAGGCCGGCTTCCTGCCGATCCGTGAGGTCGGTGGCGAGGGCCACCAGCGTCGGGCCCATGAAGCTCGTCACCTTGCCCGACAGGGCGAACAGGCCGAAGAACTGTCCGGTCCTGGCCGGGGGCGACAGCCTTGCCAGAAGGCTGCGCGAGGCCGCCTGCAGCGGGCCGGCGACGAGGCCGATCAGCAGGCCGAGGCCGAGATAGACCTTCTCCGGCAGGCTGCCGAACAGCCCGTCGCCCGGGCGGGCCGCTTCGGCAGGGATCACGAACAGGATGTGATCCTTGCCGAGCGAGAGAATCCCGATGCAGGTGATGATCAACACCACGATCGCGCCGAGCACGACAGGCTTGCCGCCGATCCGGTCGTCAAGCCAGCCGCCGGCCAGCGCGCCGAACACGCCGGTCACGGTCAGCAGGATTCCGAAAATCCCGACCTCGATGGTCGACCAGCCGAAGACGCCCGCCGCATAGATGGCGCCAAAGGCGAACAGCGCCACCAGCCCGTCCTGGTAGATCATGTTGGCGATCAGGAAACGCGCCATGGAGGGCCAGCGCCGCACCTCGGCAAGGGTGGCCTTGAGCTGCACAAAGCCCTGGCTGGCGGCCGCGGCAAGCTTCACGCCTGTCTTCGGCATGTCAGGCGTGAGCAGGAACATTGGCGCGACGAAAACCACGAACCAGAGCGCCGTCAGCGGTCCGCTGATGCGGTCGCCCTCGCGCAGCGCCGGGTCGAGTCCGAAGGCCGGCGCCAGTCCCAGCAGGGTCCTGCCGGTGTCCGGGCTGGCGGCGAGAAAGCCCAGCATGATCACGAGCGACAGAAGGCCGCCGAGATAGCCGACGGCCCAGCCGGTGCCGGACAGCCGGCCGATGCGTTCGGGCGGGACCAGCCGGGTCATCATCGCATTGTTGAAGACGGTGGCGAACTCGGCTCCGATCGTGGCCAGAACAAAGCCTGCGAGCGCAATCGGCACGGCGGAGGGATGCCCCGGCGCCGCGAACCAGAGCAGAGCTGCACCCGCGACCAGCATGGCGCCGAAGACGGCAATCCAGGGCTTGCGCGGGCCGGTCATGTCGGCAACGCCGCCCAGCAGGGGCGACAGCACAGCGATGCACAGGCCCGCAAATCCCGTGGCGTAGCCCCACCAGGCCTGCCCCTGCGCCGGATCCGGCGCCAAGGCGGAGGCAAAGAACGGCGCGAAGATGAAGGTGGTGATCAGGGTGAAGAAGGGCTGGGCGGCCCAGTCGAACATGATCCAGGCGCGTACCGCCCGCTTTGGCGGATAGTCGGTCACTGCAAGGTCGTGTCGGTGTCGGAGCCGCCGCGCGCGAGTTCCATTTCGGTGATGGCCACCAGCATGTCGGCGCGGGCCTTGAGGTCGGGCGCCTCGAGCAGGGCCTGCTTTTCCCGCGCGCCGAACGGCGCCATCATCGACAGCGCATTAACGAGCGCCTCGTTCGGGGCGTCGTTGACGCCCTTCCAGTCGATCTTGAGCTCGTTGGCCAGGGCAAACTCCTTGAGCGCCCGCAGCAGGCTGACCCGATCGACCTTGTCCTCGCCGGCGCGGGCCTCGAAATCGGCGAGGAATCGCCCATAGCTGACCTTGGCCTGGCGATAGGCGGTCAGCACGCTGAGCTCCTCCTCGACCTCGAACCGGGCGACGCCGGTCAGCGTCAGCAGATAACGCCCGTCGCCTGTCTCGGCGAACTGCGTGATGCGGCCGATGCAGCCGACCTTGTAGAGCCTTGGCGTCAGCCGGACCTGTTCCTCGACATCCTGATCGGGCTGGATGATGCCGATCAGCCGGTGGCTTTTCAGCGCGTCGTCGAACATGGCGAGATAGCGCGGCTCGAAGATGTTGAGCGGCATCTGTCCGCGCGGCAACAGGAGCGCGCCCGTCAGCGGGAACAGCGGAATGGTGGCCGGACAATCGACCGGACCGCGATACACGGCGTTCATGCTCATGCCTGGCGCATCCTTCAATGGCCTGTCCGTTGCGCCATCACGGCCCCTCAGGAGAACAGCAGCGCGGACAGCTTGCGCCGACCTGAAATGGCGGCGTCGTCCATCGGACCCCAGGCTTCGAAGAACTGAACAAGCTGTTTGCGCGCGCCGTCCTCCATCCAGGCCCGGTCTGCCCTGATGATCGCGATCAACTGATCGACGGCTTCCTCGCGGCGCTGATGGGCGTTGAGCGCCAGCGCCAGATCGAAGCGGGCCTGATGGTCCTTTGGGTTGGCCTCGACGGCCCGGGCGAGGCCAGCGACGTCGCCCAGGGCCGCCGCCTGTTCGGCGAGGTCGATCGCCGCGCGGACGCCGGCGAGTGCGGCATCCTGCGCCTTGTCGGCCGGCGCGAGGGCCAGAATCTGTCTGGCGGCCTCGATGTCGCCCATGTCGAGCTGGAGCTTGGCCATGCCGGCGATGGCCGACAGGTTCTCGGGCTCCTGGGTCAGGACAGCGGCATAGAGATCCATCGCGCTGGCCGGGTCGCCGGCCTCCGCCGCGCCCTGCGCCGCCAGGATCATCTCGGCAGTCGCGCCGGGTCCGAGCGGCCCGACCAGACGTTCTATGAACTGCTTGATCTGGCTTTCCGGCACCGCGCCCATGAAACCGTCGACCGGCTGCCCGCGCTGGAAGGCGATCACGGCCGGAATCGACTGGATGCCGAGCTGGCCGGGGATCTGGGGGTGCTCATCGATGTTCATCTTGACGAGCTTGACCTTGCCGCCGGCCGCCTTCACGACCTTCTCGATGACCGGGGTCAGCTGCTTGCACGGGCCGCACCAGGGAGCCCAGAAATCGACAAGCACGGGCTGCTGCATCGATTCGGCGATGACGTCCTGACGGAAGCCTTGTGTGGTGGTGTCGCGCACCAGCCCCTCGGGCGCCTGCGCCTCAGCCTGCTTCGGGGCCAAACCATTGCTGCCGAACATTGCCATTCTGCCTGTCAGTTGGATCACGTGGCTGTAATGTGGGTGCTGCCTGCCGGGATGTCCATGTCCGAAATCACGGCTGCAGCTGTTTCGTGGCCGATCAGGTCTCCACCGGCGGTTCCGGCAGCGCCACGACCAGCGGGTCGTGCCCGGTCGCCGCGAAGAAGCGGAACAGCCCCTCGCGGGACAGGCTCGTCGTCGCCGTGTTGACCAGCGGGTGGCAGTTGATCACCGGGGATGCGGCCAGGCCGGCATCGATCACGAGCGTGACGTCATGGTTGCGGTCATTGATGAGCGACAATGCGGTCACCGAGCCGGGCGTCACCCCGAGATAGGCCATCATCTGCTCCGGGTTGCAGAAGGACAGCCGTCCGCTCGCGCCGATGACCTCGTGCAGCCGCTTCAGGTCGATGCGCTGTTCATGCTCGGCCACGACAAGGAAGAGTCGACCCTTCTTGTCCTTGACAAAAAGATTCTTGCTGTGGGCGCCGGCGATGTGGCCGGTCAGCTGCTTGCTCTGCTCCACCGTGAAGGCGGCCTCATGGCGGGTGGTGGCCGCTTCGACGCCAAGGCTGGCCAGAAAGGCAAGCACGCCCTCCGGCGACATGGGAGCGGCGTCGGCTGCCGGCGCGTCGGTCATCTGGGAGCCCCTGCTGGACGAACCGGACGGACTGCGAACGCTTCCCGCCACGGCGAATGGCCGTCTCATGCCTGCGGATGGGGCGGTCTGGCAAGCCCGCCCTGGCGCCTTGCCAGCGGCCGTTGTCAACAAGCGGCACAAAAGGGCTTGCGGAGGACAGGAGTTTGAGGCAAAGAACGCGCCTCGTCGGCGGGCAACCGCTGTCGAGCCCACGGATGCGGGTGTAGCTCAGTGGTAGAGCACGACCTTGCCAAGGTCGGGGTCGAGGGTTCGAATCCCTTCGCCCGCTCCAGTTGATTTCCAGACGTCACGTCTGTTTCGCCCCGCGGCCGACGCGGGGCGAATTTGTTTCCGGCGCGCAAACCCGGCGTCCTGGGAACGAGACTTCTTGCAATTGGCCCCAAATGGCAGGAAGAGGGCCTCCTGTTCAGGCATCAGGCCTGATGCGGATGTCCGGGTGACGGGAGAGCAGTGAGCATGGCCAAGCTGTCCGCGCGAGACGCCGCCGATGGCTGGCCGCTGTTGAGACGGTTGTGGCGTGAGGAGCTGGTCCAGCACCGCCTTGCGCTCCTCGGCGTTCTCGGCCTCGTCGCGATCATTGCGGCCATGACCAGCCTGTACCCGGTGCTGATCAAGCTGGCGTTCGATTCGTTCGCGACCGGCGCCGGGGGAACGGCCGATCCGCTGCTCAACAGGCTGCGTTCGTGGCTTGTGGTGCTGACGGGTCCCGGCATCGGCCCGATCCATGTCATTGCCGTGATGGTGGTGGTCGTCACGTCGCTGAAGGGCTTTGCGCTGCTGGGGCAGATCGTGCTGACCAACAGCGTGGTCTCGCGGGTCGAAGCCGACATGCAGGCGCGGCTCTACGAACACCTCGTCGATGCTGATCTGGCGCAGTCCCAGCGCGAAAGCCCGGCTGCGCTGACGCAACGCTTCACGACCGATTTCATCTATGTGCGCGAGGCCCTGACCCGGCTGGTCAACATCGCCGTGCGCGACGGGCTGACCGGCATCGGCCTGTTCGGTGCCATGCTGTGGATCGACTGGCAGCTCACGCTGATCGCCCTTGTGGTCGTGCCCATCGTCGCCGTGCCGATCGTCGCCATCGGCAAGAAGCTGCGGCGTGTCGCCACCAGCCAGCAGGAGCAGAGCGGCATCATGGCCGCGCTGATCACCGAAAGCCTGCAGGGCGCGCGGGTGGCCAAGACCGACCAGCTCGAGCCCTATCTCAAGCGCCGCGCCCGGGCGGCCTTCGAGATGGTGCGCAAGCTGCGCATGAAGGCGATCAACGCGCGCGGCCGGGTCGAGCCGCTGCTCGAGGTTGGCGGTGGCATCGCGGTGGCGGTCGTGCTGTTCGCCATCGGAATCCGGGTCAATTCGGGCGTCGGCACGATCGGGGACTTTACGGGCTATGTCACGGCGCTGCTGCTGGCCTCGCAGCCGCTGCGCTCGATCGGCAACCTCAACGCCATCATCCAGGAAGCCCTGGCCGCGCTGAAGCGCTACTACGCCACCGTGAACGAGGCGGCCCTCATCACCGATGCGCCCGACGCAAGGCCGCTCACGGTGCAGGGCGCGGCGATCAGCTTTCGGGATGTCAGCTTTTCCTACCGCGAGGACCATGCCGCCCTGAGCAAGGTCGGGCTCGAGGTCGCGGCCGGCTCTGTCACCGCGCTGGTGGGACGGTCCGGTTCCGGCAAGTCGACGCTGCTGGCGCTTGTGCCGCGCCTGTATGACGTGACGGGCGGAACGATCGCGGTCGACGGGCAGGACATCCGCGCAGTCACGCTGGCGTCGCTGCGGGACCAGATCGCGGTCGTGTCGCAGGACATCGTTCTGTTCGATGACAGCATCAAGGCCAACATCGCCTTTGGCCGGCCCGGCGCATTGGATACGGAGATCGAGGTCGCCGCGGAGGCGGCTGCAGCGCATGGCTTCATCCTGGCGCTGCCCGATGGCTATGCGACCCGGGTCGGGGACCGCGGCTCGCGGCTGTCGGGCGGGGAGCGCCAGCGGGTGGCGCTGGCCCGCGCGATCCTGAAGAACGCGCCGATCCTGCTGCTGGACGAGGCCACCAGCGCCCTTGACGCCGAATCCGAGAAGCTGGTGCAGGACGCGCTGGCCCGCCTGATGAAGGGTCGGACCACGCTCGTGATCGCGCACCGGCTGTCCACGGTCCGCGACGCGGACCAGATCGCCGTGATGGAGGGGGGGCAGATCGTCGAGCGCGGCCATCATGACGCGCTGATCGCCGCCGACGGGGTGTATGCCAAGCTCTACCGGCTGCAGATGCTGGACGGCTGAGCGCCGCCTGCCTCACTCGCGGCGCATGATCCGGTCGATCAGCAGGCTGGCGAAAAAACCCTCGTGGAAGGCCTTCTGGACCGCCTGCGGGTCATAGGCATCCCTGACCCAATCCATGAAGGACAGACCTTTCGCCTCGCCGTCGCTCTCGTACATATCAAGGAATGTATCGAGAATGCCGGTCTTGGCCAACCGGACATGGCCGTAGCGCAGCGACAACTGTTGCTTGGCCTCGGCCACGGGCCGCTTCATGTGCACGAGAAGATACAGCGCGCTGAACAGGCCGGCGCGGTCCGCACCGGACTTGCAATGCGCGACGGCCGGATAGGCGAGGCTCTCGAAGAACGCCGGCAAGGACAGCAAGGTCTCGCGGTCGGGCGCCTCGCGCGAACGAAGCGTCAGTTCGCGCAGGTCGAGACCAAGCTCCTGGCAGGCCTCGCGCTGGAGCGGCCAGCCACCCTGCTCGCGTCCACCCCTGAGATTGATCACGGTGCGCAGGCCGCCCTTTGCCAGACGCGCCAGATCACGCGGCGAAGGCTGGGCGCAGCGTTTCATCTCGCCGGAGACATCGTGCTGGTTGAGATAGACGGCGCGGATGATGCCGTGGTCGATGAACAACAGGTTCAGCCAGGCATGCAACCGCTGCCAGCGCCCGGTGATCGGACGATCCCAATAGGCGATGCGCCTGGCGCGGGCGGCGCTCCGATCTTCATTTGAAACAAAAGGTCTGATCAATGACGTGTTCCAGTCTGCGGCCTCCATGTGGAGTGCCGGACGCGGTTCTGACAGTGGGTCGCCGCGAAACGTGGTGCGGTCCCGGTTAAGGTCGATCGGCATCGCAGAGCATTGCTCAATGCCGGAAGTGGCGATGTCCGGTGAAGACCATGGCGAGGCCGGCGTCGTCTGCGGCCTTGATCACCTCGTCGTCGCGGACCGAGCCGCCGGGCTGGATCACCGCCGTCGCCCCCGCCTCGGCAGCGGCCAGCAGGCCGTCGGCAAAGGGGAAGAACGCGTCCGACGCGACCACCGAGCCCTTCGCCAGCGTTTCGGGCAGGCCCAGCGCCCTTGCCGCCTCGGCCGCTTTCCAGGCTGCGATCCGGGAACTGTCGACGCGGCTCATCTGGCCGGCACCGATGCCGACGGTGGCTCCGTTGCGGGCATAGACGATGGCGTTCGACTTGACGTGCTTGGCCACCTTGAAGGCGAAACGCAGGTCATTCAGCTCCGCCTCGCCGGGCGCGCGCTTCGTCACGACGGTGAGCGGCATGTCATCCACCACCGCATTGTCCCGTGACTGGACGAGAAGTCCGCCGCTGACCGCCGTGACGGCAAGCCCGCCCGCCCGCGGATCGAGCAGGCCGCCCGCCACCAGAAGGCGGAGGTTCTTCTTCGTCGCCAGCACCGCGAGCGCTTCATCGCTCACGGCCGGCGCAATGATCACCTCGGTGAAAATGCCGATCATCCGGCGCGCGGCGTCTGCGTCGAGCTTTGTGTTCACCGCGATGATGCCGCCAAAGGCCGAGACCGGGTCGCAGGCCAGCGCCGCCGCATAGGCTTCTGCCAGGGTCGAACCCAGCGCGACGCCCGACGGATTGGCGTGCTTTAGGATGACGCAGGCCGGCCCCCGGGCGGGATCGAACTCGGCGACGCATTCGAAAGCGGCGTTGGTGTCGTTGATGTTGTTGTAGGAGAGTTGCTTGCCCTGAATCTGCCGCGCGCTGACGACACCTGGGCGCAGTTCCGGCGTCCGGTAGAGCGCCGCGGTCTGGTGCGGGTTCTCGCCGTAGCGCATCGCCTCGACCAGAGCGCCGCCGACGGCGCGAAAGGCCGGGCTTGGCTCGTTGAGTTCGGCGGCCAGCCAGTTGGAAATGGCGGCGTCATAGGCTGCCGTGCGGGCGTACGCTTTCTGCGCCAGCTTTCTGCGCAAGGCGAGCGTGACGGCGCCGTGATGGGCGGACATGTCGGCGAGCAGCGCGGCATAGTCAGCCACATCGACCACGACCGCGACGTCGCCATGGTTCTTGGCCGCCGCCCGGATCATGGCCGGCCCACCGATGTCGATGTTCTCGACGCAGTCGTCATAGGGCTTGCCGGCGGCCACCGTGGCTTCGAACGGGTAGAGATTGACCACCAGCAGGTCGATCGAGCCGATGCCGTGGGACAGCATGGCGGCCTGATGTTCGGGATTGTGACGCACGGCCAGCAGACCGCCATGCACCGCCGGATGCAGCGTCTTGACGCGTCCGTCCATCATTTCGGGAAAGCCCGTCAGGTCGGATACGTCCCTGACGGCCAGTCCGGCGGCGGCGAGCGCAGCCCGGGTGCCGCCGGTCGAGACCAGTTCGACGCCCTGGGCGGCCAGCGAGCGGGCGAAGTCCTCGAGCCCGGTCTTGTCCGAGACGGAAATGAGCGCACGGGCGATCCGGCGTGTGTCTGTCGGCATGTCGGCGTCAGTCTCCAGGGGCCGGACGCAGAATGTCCGACCGTCGGCAGAGCCGCTATCACACCGGCAAGCGGGAATACAGCCGCAAGACGGTCAACCGCTCTCGGCGGAGAGCCGTGACCTCCCGCAAGCCCCGGGCCTTCTGTGCGATCGCCCTCAGAAAGAGGTGCGCACGCCGATCTGGCCGTTGTGGCGCACCAGGCTGCGGTCGCCGATCGAGGCGCGGTACTCCGCGTTCAGCACCCAGCCCGACGTCATCTGCGATGACAGGCCCAGACCGAGGACGACGCCCGGTCCCTTCGGATCGCCGGTGACTGTCCGGAAGGTCTGCGCGGTGTTGGCCAGCAGGCGGCCCGTCAGGCTGTTGCCGGCATAGGTCAGGTAGCGCTCGTAGCCGATGAGCGCGGTGACGGCCACCCTCTGGCCGGGCGTGTTCACGATGGTGGCGCTGCCGCGCAACTCGACGCCGCCGAGCAGGGCGTTCACGCCATGCGAACGGATCGACAGCGGGGCGATCGTGCCGTTCTCGTCGATCGTGTCGACCATCCCGCCGAGCCAGGCGAGGCGCGCGCGGGGCGACAGTTCGAACATCCCGAGGCTGTGGATGTAGCCCGCCTCGACCCCTGCGTTGTAGCTGACGGCCGTGACGCTGCTCTTGTTGGCCAGCGGCCCGATCGTCCTGCGCTCCATGTCGCCGAAGCGTGTCACGCCGAGCCCGAGCCCGGTCTTGGCGAAAAAGCTGCCGGCGTTGTAGATCGCGCCGACATCGAAGGCGGCGTTGAAGACGTCAGCGCTCAGGGTCGAGGCAACCTTGGTCGTGCCGACGCCGACCGAGCCGCTGGCTGTCAGACCCCAATTGCTGGTCAGGGCCCGGTTCATCCCGAAATTCACGCCATAGTTGGACGAACGGAAGCCAGGGCGTGTGGCCGACGAATCGCCATTGGACACACCGCCGAAGACGTTGACGAAGTAATCGTTCACACCGGGCTTGCCGAAGCGGATGCTGTCCAGACGATCGAAGGCCCGCGCCATGCCCGTGCGACGATCATCAAGGACCTGCTCGCCAAGGGCGGAAAACACGCCTGCGCGCACGGGAGCCTGAAGATACTGGGTGACGGTGGCGGCGATCAGGGCGTGTCCGGCAGTGGTCGGATGCACGCCGTCCCAGAAGGCGTATCCGGGCTGCACGGCCGGGTTGCCCACGCAGGCCAGCACCGAGAGGCACGGCTGGGTCGCGTTGGCGAAGCCGAACGCAGCCGGATTCGCCTGCAGCGCGGTGAACACGCCTGCGACGTCAACCGTGATGATGTTTGCATTCGGCGCGCCAGCCGCAGCGGCGCCGACGGAGGTCAAGAGCGCGGAGTTGAAGGTCGAGCTGCTGAAGCCAGCCAGAGCTGCGGCGGGTCCACCGGCAAACTGCGGCAGACCACTGAAGTTCGGCAGGTTCAGCACGATGATCCGGCGCGCGCCGGCCGCCGCCAGCTGGCCGACCTGGGTTCCGATGTTGGTGGCCGACGCCACGGCGACACCCTGCATGGTGGCCTGCGCGGTCGCCGGTGTCGCCGCCGCGCCGGCTATGGCCTGGAAGATGTTGTTGGCGCCGCCCCAGAGCGTCGCTGTGTCCGTCGCCGCGAAGGCGCCGCCGCGCAGCGCATAGTTGGTGATCTGGGCGCCGGTTCCGCCCGAGATGTTCGGCGGATCGGTCACGCTGACCGCCGGATTGCCATCGGTGCGGGCGCCGCCGAAGGCAAAGTTGGTGCTGGTGGCGTTGTTGACCGGGCCCACCGGGAAGAAGCCCGCCATCGGGGCGCCGGCGAGCTGCTCGACCCAGTTTGGGCCGTTGCTGAAGCGCCCGTTGAAATAGGGGGCGGGTGGCTGTCCGGTGGCCGCGAAGAAGTTGCCGTTGTCTGACAGGCTGTCGCCGAACGCGACGTAGCGCTGCTGCGCCAGCGCGTTGGTCGACAAAAGGGTAAGGGCCAGCATGGCCCATGCGGATGTCCTGGTCATTGGTTGCCTCCCAGCAGCCCCGTATCCACCTTGAACTGGCGGAATGTTGAGATGTGAACCATCACGCCTGGCCTTGATCAGTTCAAGTCTTTGGAAACAGCCCGGACACGAATCGGACAAGAGTCAGGCGAGGCGTGTCCTGAAAGCCACAAACGGGATGGTCCACGCCCATCTTTCCGGCCGCCTTTGGCCTTTCTCGCCTGATCTCGGCGCTGTTCAAGCCGGCCATGTGCCACTAGGGTGCGCCGCCCGCCTCTATGGAACGCCCCTTCATGCTGCCCGATATCCGCGACTTCGACCGCCTGACCCGCGACTTCCGCTGGCGCATTCCGCGCCGGTACAACATCGGCGTCGATGTCTGCGACCGCTGGGCCGCCGCTGATCCGGCCAGAGTTGCGGTGATCGAAGCCGGCGCCGACGGCTCAGCCGCTACGTTCAGCTATGGCGAGATGAAGGACCAGTCCGACCGTCTGGCCGATAGCCTGAGGGCGCGGGGCATTAAGGCGGGCGACAGGGTCGCGATCCTTCTGCCGCAGGGGCGAGCGGTGCCGGTCGCGCATGTGGCGACCTACAAGCTCGGGGCCATCGCGGTGCCGCTGGCCGCGTTGTTCGGTGTCGATGCGATCGCCTTCCGCCTGCGCGATGCAGGGGCAAAAGCACTGATCACCGATGCAGCGGGGCTGGCGAAGGCGCGGGCCTCCGGCGCCGACGCCAGCCTTGACGTCGTGATCAGCACGGATGGCGCAGACGGGGCCGCCGAGGACTTCCGGAAGGTCATGGCGACGGCAAGGCCGGGTTTTGCGCCGGTTGATTCCGGCCCGGACGATCCGGCCCTGATGATCTACACATCGGGGACGACAGGAAATCCCAAAGGCGCGCTGCATGGCCACCGGGTTGTGCTGGGGCACCTTCCGGGCGTGCAGATGCCGCATGAATTCCTGCCGCAGCCCGGCGACCGGATGTGGACCCCGGCCGATTGGGCCTGGGCCGGCGGGCTGTTGAACGTTCTGCTGCCGGCGCTGCATTTCGGGATTCCGGTGGTGGCGCGCGCTTCCGCCAAGTTCGATCCGGACGAGGCCTTCGACCTGATGGCGCGCTTTGCGGTGCGCAATTGTTTCGTGCCGCCGACAGCCCTGCGCATGCTGCGCTCGGTCAGGAACCCGCGCGGGCGCCATGACCTCATGCTCCGCACGATCGGCTCGGGCGGGGAGTCGCTTGGCGCGGAGACCCTGGCCTGGGCGCGGGAGGCGCTCGACCTGACGGTGAACGAGTTCTACGGGCAGACCGAATGCAACCTTGTGCTGGCCTCCTGCGCCGCCATCGGCGTGCTCAGGCCCGGCTCGATCGGCAAGCCGGTGCCGGGGCATGATGTGAACGTGATCAGGGCGGATGGCGCGGTCTGCGAGCCGGGCGAGGAAGGCCAGATCGCCGTCCGGCGGCCCGATCCGGTGATGTTCCTGGGCTACTGGAACAATCCGGCCGCAACGGAGGCCAAGTTCATCGGCGACTGGCTGAAGACCGGGGATCAGGGCGTCCGCGATGCGGACGGCTACATCCGTTTCGTCGGCCGAGACGATGACGTGATCACCTCGTCGGGCTACCGCATCGGGCCGGGCGAGATCGAGGACTGCCTGATCACGCATCCGGCCGTGGCGCTGGCTGCGGTCGTCGGAAAGCCCGACGCGCTCAGGACCGAGATCGTCAAGGCGTTCTTGGTGCTGAAGCCCGGCCATGAGCCGTCCGACGCCCTCGTCGCGGACATCCAGGCCTTCGTGCGGCGGCATCTTGCGGCGCATGAGTACCCGCGCGAGATTGCCTTCCGTGACAGCCTGCCGATGACCACGACCGGCAAGATCATCCGGCGCGAACTGCGGTCGCAGGGCTGACGGCCTGGGTTACTGCCCCTGCATCGACCAGCCGCGAAGCTGGTAGTAGAAGCGCTTGGCGATCAGGCGGGTCCGCCGCGCCGCGACTTCGCGCGCAATGGCGGCCTCGCCGTGGCCGTTCAGGCTGATGGCCAGGTCGCCGACGCGCATGCGGCCCTTCCAGACGCGCTCGATCATCTGGTGATGCGGCAGGGCGCAGGAATCGATCTGGCTCAGACCGGGCATGGTTCTGGCCAGCTCGCCGATCTGGTGGCTGACGAGCGCTCCGGGCGAATGGGCGGCGAGGCGTTCGTCATGGCAGGTCTTGGTGTACCAGGCCTGGTCGCCGCTGGTCAGCACAACGCCGGCCGCCGCGATCCTTGAACCGGCTTCGAGGAGATGCACCTGCATCTGGCCGCTGCGCCCGAGGCTTCGGGCCAACGTGCGATAGAAGGCCACGTCGCGCTGCGAACTGAGGATTGCGGTGCCCCTGCGCGCCTTCCAGCCGGACGCTTCGAGACCGAGAAACACCTCGAAGGCCGAACGCACGTCTTCCGGCGCGGTGGCGCTGAGCAGGCGGACATCGCCGTGATCCGCCAGCCGCCGGCTGTGCCGGAACAGTTCCTTGAGCTGTTTGGGGCCAGGCTGGTCATGGCCGGCGTCCTCGCCGCCGAGCCAGCGGCAGGCGCGCTGATGCGCGTCAAGCTCGCTTGTGGTCAGCCCGGAGAGCGTGGCGGCGGCGCGCAGGGCACGCCCGACCGGCCCTTCCAGCGCAATCTCGTTGAACAGCACGGCAGCAGGGCCGGAGGCTTCGGCGCAAAGCGCCGACAGGACGGCGCAGGCGGCCTCGACCGCAAACTGCCGATGCAGAAGTGGCGCGCCGCAGGATGCATAGCGAGATGAAAAGCCGCGCGCGAGGCCCTTCTGTCCGGCTTTCAATGCGCCCTTCATTGGCCAGAAGGCGAGCAGCCTGCTCTCGCCCTCACCGCGCGGATCCCAGACGAGCAGCGCCGCATGCCCGGCTGCCTCCGGCAGATGCTGCGCCGCTGCCAGGCAGAAATCGGGCTCATAGAAGATGTTCGGCTGAAGTGCCGCCGCCGCAAGGGCCCGCCACTGCGGCACGATCTCGGCGCACTCCGCCAGAGGCCGTATGTCCACGACGAGATCGCCGATCTGCCGCCAGAGTCTGGGCGCCGACGGCTTGCCGCCGCGCGCGCCCGGGACGGCCTGTTCCCGAGGATGGGTGACCAGCCCCATGCGCCGCAGCGGTTCCAGCTCAAGATGCGCCATGGTGAAACAGCACTCCGTTCAATGCGCCGGACCGGGGCTGCACCGTGCCAGTTCGTGACAGGTGCCGGGACCTTCGCCGACGCTTGCGGATTCGTCTACAAGTCCCGGGCCAGCCGCGGTGGTGAGGGAGTTGCAGCCGTGGTGTTGTCAGTTCTGGCCGAGGAAGGCGGCCCAGAGCTTCTCGACCACGGCGGGATCAAGGCCGCGCACGATGAGGACCAGGCGCGAGCGCCGGTCCTCGGAGGGCCATGCGGCCAGCGCCACGGGTGGGTGCATCACCATCTGCGCAGCGTGCAGAACCAGGGGTGCGTCGGGGTGTTCGGCGACGTTCACCAGGCCTTTGAGCCGGAGCAGCCGGGGCCCATGGGTCGAGCGCAGCAGCGACCAGAACAGGTCGAGCGTCTGCGAGCGGACCGGCTGGTCGGCCGTGAGCGAGAATGCCCTGACATCGCCATGGCGGTTGGGATCATGCCGGTGTCCGGCATGCTCCGCCTGCAGGGCGTCGATGGCCAGCCAGGCGTCGACGACATCGGGCTTGGCGGCGATGTCGAACAGGCCAAGGCCGATCAGCGCGCCCGCAGTGGCCTCGCCCCTTGCGGCGTCAAGGATCGGGGCGCCCGGGTTGATTCCGGCGATCAGCGCCAGCAGCGCGGCCGGCGATGCGTCCGGCAGCAGCAGGTCGGTCTTTGTCAGGACGACCGCATCGGCCACTGCCACCTGCCGCAGCGCCTCGTCCTGGGCGTTGAGCGTTTCGGCGCCGTTGACGGCATCGACCACAGTGATGACGCCATCAAGCTCGTAGCGGCGCGACAGATAGGGATGCAGCAAGACTGCGTTGAGGATCGGGACCGGATCGGCGAGCCCTGTGGTCTCGATGATCACCCGGCCAAATGGCATGATGCGGCCGTTGTCGCGCCGGCGCAGCAGGTCCTCGAGCGTGTTGACCAGATCGCCGCGAATGGTGCAGCAGAGGCAGCCTGACTCCATCAGGATCATCCCGTCCTCGCTGCCCTCGATCAGCAGATGGTCAAGGCCGACCTCGCCGAACTCGTTGACGATAACGACGGCGCCCGCCAGTTCCGGCGCCTTGAGCAGACGGTTGAGCAAGGTTGTCTTGCCGGACCCCAAGAAGCCCGTGAGGACCTGCAAGGCAATGGGTGCGGGAGGCGCGGGGGGCGAATCAGCCTGGGTCACACGCTACAGGTGGCGCGTTGCCGGGGAGGCTTCAAGCCCGGCCCGTTCCACCCGAACGGACTGCATTGATGGCGATGGCGGCCAGAACGATCATCGCTCCGAGGTACTGCAGGCCCGCCAGGCGCTCGCCAAGGATGAGGGCCGCGAACAGGCTGGCGAACAAGGGCTCCGCGCAGAAGGTCAAGCCGGCGACGGCTGCCGGAATGCGGGCGAGCGCGAGCAGTTGCAGCGCCATGGATACGACATAGGCGCCGAGCGTGATCGCCACGGCGACCGGAGCGGCGGCGAAAACGGCGGGGCTGTAAAAGCCATCCATCCACAGGAGCGTGGCGGTCACACCGGGCAGCACCAGAATGTGGCCCCAGAACAGCTTCGCGGCGACGGGCGTGCGCGGCATGCGGGCCGCTGCAAAGAATTGCAGCGCTGCCCCGGCTGCGGCCAGCAGCGCGAGCGCGAGGCCACGTGGATCCAGGCTGTCAAAGCGCGGCCCGACGACCAGCGCCACACCGAGGAAGGCCAGCAAGGCAACGGCCATACGCACGGGCTGAAGCGGTGTCCGCTCGACCAGCGGCTCAAACACCACGATCAGGATCGGGAACAGGTAGAAGATGACGACCGCGACGCTGACCGGCAGGAAGGCCACCGTCGACATGTAGGCGGTGCCGATCACGGAACTCGACAGGCCGAAGACCAGCAGCGGCCAGCGCTCTCCGCGCGCCACGGACAACGATGGGCGAAACAGAACGAAGGCCACCGCCAGACAGGCCAACATCAGGAAGACGCGGTAGAACACCATCAGCGCGCCGGTGATCCCGACGGTCGAGGCGATTTGCGCGGTGACAATGTTGAGGCCGTAGCCGGCCGCACTGGCCACGGCGAGCGCCATCCCGAGCCGCGCGTGGCCGGCCGGTGGTGGCTCCACAGCGAGCCCTGTCGTCATTCAGCGGTGGCGGCGGGACTGGCCGAAGGTCTGCGTGGCGGCAGCATGGCGGCGGGCCGCGCGGGCGCCGGCGCAGTGACCGGCTTTGGCTTCGGCGGCGAGGCCTGAGCCCGCTGCGTTGCGGGCTTTGCCGGTGCGGCCGCCGGCCTGCCGGGAACGGGCCTGGTTTGCGGGGCGCGGACGGCCGGCGGCTTGCCGGCGGGAGCGGTCGGCGCGAGGGAGGCGGCCTGCGGGGCCGGTTTTGGCTTGATGCCGGCAGCGGCGGACGGGCGCAAGGGCGCGGCCGCGCCCTGGCCAATCGCTCCGTGCAGCCTGATCGGACCGTCGCTGCGCGGCTCGGCGGCGCTTGCCGGCGCGAAGGCCGTGGCCGCGCCGGCCGCCACTGCGCCTGCTGCCACTCCGGCCGCGATGGCGCCTGGCCTGGCGCGCGGAGCGGACGGCGCAGCGGCATTCGTCTGATCCTGCGCAACGGCATTTGCCGGGCCGACGGATGCGAGGGCCGGGCCTGCCCGCCCGCCGGCATTGGCGGCCAAGGGCGCGCGGGCGCTGCCGGCGCTGCGGCCATAGGCGACCTGCAGCGGAACGAACTGGGCGCGCGGCCCCAGCGTGATGCGGCCGTTGGCCGACCGTCCCGGCCCTGGGGAGGGCTGCTGCGTCAGCCCGGCCCGCACGACATCATTGTCGCTGTTGCCCGACGGCATGAACGAGATCGGCCCTGTGCTGTCGACATCGTCAGCAAGGGGCGCTCCGCGGCCAAAGGCCCGCACATCGGCGCAGATGTTCCGGGCGCGGCCGGCGCCTGTCGGCATTTGGTTGATGGCGTAGCCGCTGCCGCCCCAGGTGGCGAAGCCGGCGTCGAGAATCTGGGCTGCCTTCACCGTGCGCTCCGCGCCCGAATAGGCGCCCAGCACCACGGCGATGAGGGTGCGCCCGCCGCGCGTCGCCGTTGCCACCACATTGAAGCCCGAGGCGCAGACAAAGCCGGTCTTGAAGCCGGTGGCGCCGGAGTAGCGGCCGATCAGGCCGTTGGTGTTGTTGAGCGTGACGCGGCCCAGCTGGACGGCGCCGATGCCCCAGTACTCCTCATATTCGGGAAACTCCCGCAGGATGGTCATGGTCAGGATCGCCAGATCGCGGGCGCTGGTCTGCTGTTCGGGATCGTGCCAGCCATTGGGATTGCGGAACACTGTGTCGCTCAGGCCCAGGCGGCGCGCTTCGGCGTTCATCATCTCGACGAAGGCGGGGACCGAACCGCCGACCCCTTCCGCGATGACATAGGCGATGTCGTTGGCCGACTTCACCATCATGATCTTGAGGGCGTTGTCGAGGGTGATCTCCTGCCCGGGCCTGATGTAGACCTTTACGCGAGGCTGCTTGGCGGCCAGCGCCGATGCGGGAATCGCGGTCTCGAGGCCGATCCGCCCGGCGCGGACCGCCCGGAGCGCGACATAGGCCGTCATGATCTTGGTCGTCGAGGCCGGATGCCAGGCTTGCGAGGCGTTCTCCTGATGCAGCACCGCCCCGGTCGAGGCGTCGATCACCAGCGCGGGGCCTGCGCTCTGGGCCATTGCAGGACCGGTTGCCGCGGCACACAGGGCGAGGGCTGGCAGGAAAAGCCGAAACACGTTCATGGAGTGCTGTTCACGGACCAATCGACAGAAGGGCAGTCAAAAAGCGCAAGGGACACGAGACGCCGCGTTGACTGCATACCTACCCGTCATGCGGTGATTTGCCTAGCGCCCAGCCATGCGCTTGTGTGAACTGCGAGAACCCGCCTTTTTGATGGCGTCAGCCGATGCCCGTCGCTTGCCCGTGAGTGCCATGACCCCCTTCTGGATGTCCCTGCTGTGGATTCCCGCCACCCTGATCGCCGCATCGGCACAGACGGTCCGCAATGTCATGCAGCGCACGCTCACCGACGCCATCGGCGTCGTCGGCGCGACGCAGGTGCGGTTCGTCTTCGGCTTTCCGTTCGCGCTGCTGTTTCTGGGGCTTGCCTGCCTGATCAGCGGATCGGCACCGCCGGCCATGAACGGCAGCGCGCTGGCCTGGTGCCTTGGCGGCGCAGTCGCCCAGATCCTCGCCACCGGCCTGATGCTGGCCACGATGAAGGAACGCTCCTTCGCCGTGACGACCGCCTACACCAAGACCGAACCAGTGCAGGCGGCGGTGTTCGCGGCGATCGTGCTGGGCGATCCGCTCAGCCCGCTGAAGTTCGGCGCCGTGCTGGTCGCAACCCTGGGTGTTCTTCTGATCTCGTTCAAGCCGGGCCAGAGCGTCCTGGGAAGCGGCTTGCGGCCGCTCCTGCTCGGGGTCCTCGCCGGCGCCTTCTTCGCGTTCGCGGCGGTCTGCTTCCGCGGATCGATCCTCGCCCTCGACAGCGGCAGCTTCTTTCTGAGGGCCTCGACCATCCTCGTCTGGGGACTTGGCCTGCAGGCGCTGATCCTGATCGTCTATCTCGGCCTGCTGGACCGCAAGGCCCTTGTCTCGAGCTTTGCCGTCTGGCGCTCCTCGCTGACGGCGGGCTTTCTCGGCGCGCTGGCCTCGCAGTTCTGGTTCATCGGCTTTGCGCTGACGGCGGTCGCCAATGTCCGGACCCTGGCGCTGGTGGAGGTGTTCCTCGCCCAGATCATGTCGCGAAAGCTCTTTGCCGAGGCGGTCAGCGGACGCGAATCGCTCGGCATGCTGCTGATCATGGCCGGCGTCGCCTGCATCCTGTACCTCGCGGTCTGATCCGCCTGCCCCGGGGCGCCGGCGCGTTCATGCACGCCCGCCTTGCGGCCTGCCGCCTTGCCGGATGGGCGCAATGAAGCCATTGGTAGTCCAGTTTGATTGCGGAGCGCGCGACGATGACCAAGGCTGCCATTGTGGGCTGGGCCCACACACCCTTCGGCAAGCAGGACACCGAGACCGTCGAAAGCCTGATCGTCCGGGTCGCCAACGAGGCCATGGCGCATGCCGGGCTGGAGGCTGACGACATCGACGAGATCGTGCTCGGCCATTTCAATGCCGGCTTCTCGGCGCAGGATTTCACGGCGAGCCTCGTGCTGCAGGCCGACCCCAGGCTGCGCTTCAAGCCGGCCACCCGTGTCGAGAATGCCTGCGCCACCGGCTCCGCCGCCGTGCATCAGGCGGTGCGCGCCATCCGCGCCGGGGCTGCGAAGACTGTGCTGGTGGTTGGCGTCGAGCAGATGACGACGACGCCTGCGGCGCAGATCGGCCAGAATCTGTTGCGCGCCTCCTACCTGCCGGAGGACGGCGACACGCCGGCCGGGTTTGCCGGCGTGTTCGGAAAGATCGCGGCCGGATACTTCCAGCGTCATGGCGACCAGTCCGACGCGCTGGCCGCCATCGCGGCCAAGAACCACCGGAACGGCGTCGCCAACCCCTACGCCCAGATGCGAAAGGACCTGGGCTTCGACTTCTGCCGTGCGGAGAGCGAGAAGAACCCGTTCGTCGCCGGACCCCTGAAGCGGACGGATTGCAGCCTCGTGTCGGATGGCGCGGCGGCGCTTGTGATCGCTGACCTCGATACGGCCATGACGATGCACCGGGCCGTCGGCTTCAAGGGCATGGCGCATGTCCAGGATTTCCTGCCGATGTCGAAGCGCGACATCCTCACATTCGAGGGCTGCGCGCTGGCCTGGCGCAACGCGCTGGCAGAGGCCGGGATTTCGCTGGGCGACCTCTCCTTCGCCGAAACGCATGACTGCTTCACCATCGCCGAGCTGATCGAGTACGAGGCGATGGGCCTGACGAAGGCGGGCGACGGGGCCCGCGCCATCCGCGAGGGCTGGACCGCCAAGGACGGCAGGCTGCCTGTCAACCCCTCCGGCGGGCTGAAGGCCAAGGGCCACCCGATCGGTGCCACAGGCGTCTCGATGCATGCGCTGACCGCGATGCAGCTGATGGGCGAGGCGGGCGACATGCAGATCGCCGGCGCGAAGCTCGGCGGCATCTTCAACATGGGTGGCGCCGCAGTGGCGAACTATGTCAGTGTGCTTGAGCGGCTGAAGTAGACTCCCCTTGCGCATCTTTCTCGCCCTCATCCTCGCCTACATCCTGTCGATCTTCTATCGCTCGTTCCTGAGCGTGATCGCGACGCCGTTGATGGCCGACCTTGCCATCGGCCCGGCGGAGCTTGGCGCGATGAGCTCGGCCTGGTTCATCAGCTTTGCCGTCATGCAGTTCCCCGTGGGGTGGGCGCTCGACCGGCTCGGTCCGCGCCTCACAGTCACGGCCTGCATGGCGGTTGGCGTGGCCGGTGCGCTGCTCTTCGCCACGGCGCCAAGCGCCACGGTTGCGACCATCGCGATGGCATTGCTGGGCATCGGCTGTTCACCGGTCTTCATGGCCGCGCTCTACCTGTTCGCCCGGTCCGGGCCACCCTCGACCTTCGCCGGCCTGGCGTCGCTGTTCATCGGGCTCGGGTCGCTCGGCAATCTGTTCGGGGCTGCGCCGCTGAGCCGCGCCAGCGACGCGTTCGGCTGGCGTCCGACCATGATGGCCGTGGCCGTGCTGTTCGGCCTTGCTGCGGCTGTGGCGGCCGCACTCGTGCGCGACCCGCCAGAACCTGTCGGGGGGCGTAGAGCGCAGGATGATGGTGTGATCGCCGGAATCAGGGCCATTGTCCGGATCCGGGCGCTGTGGTTTCTCGCGCCGATCACCTTCTTCGCCTATGCGATCCTGGCGACGACGCGAGGCCTGTGGGTCGCGCCCTTCCTCGAGCAGGTCGGCCAGCTCGACAGGGCCATGCAGGGCAACGGCGCGCTGGCGATGGCCATGGCGATGACGGCTGGCGCGTTTGCCTTCGGATGGATCGAGAAGCGGTTGGGAGGCCCCAAGCCCACGGTCCTCGCCAGCACGCTGCTTGCCTCGGCGCTGTTCGCCCTGCTCGCCCTGACGGGGCATCTTGGCGGCCTGTGGGCGATCGCCCTGTTCGCGGCCATCGGCATCGCCCTGTTCAACTATGCCATCCTGATGGCGCATGCACGGCAGTTCTTCCCCGAGAACCTGATCGGACGCGGCATGACGACCATGAACTTCCTGTTCATTGCCGGCACCTCGGCGGTCCAGATCGGCTCGGGCTGGTTCATCGCGGCCGAGCGGGCGGCCGGCCTGCCGGCGGCCAGCGTGTTCGCCTGGCTGCACTGGCTGTTTGCCGGCCTGCTGCTGGTCAGCGCCGCGATCTATGCCCGCGCCCCGGCCCGTCCGCCAGGCTGATCGACGTTACGCCAGCGCGGCGGTGAGCTGCCGCAGGTTGTGCCGCATCATCTCGATATAGGACGGGGCCGGGCCGCCCGCGGGCGTCAGTGTGTCGGCATAGAGCGTGCCGCCGATCCTGGCCCCGGTTTCGTCGGCGATGCGCTTCATCAGCCGCTCGTCCGACAGGTTCTCGATGAAGACGGCCGGAATTTTCTCGGCCTTGATCTGGCGGATGATCCGGCCAACAGCCTGCGGCGAGGGTTCGGCGCTGGTCGACAGTCCGCGCGGCGAGGCGAAGTCGATGCCATAGGCCTTCTCGAAATACTGGAAGGCGTCATGGCTGGTGATTATCCTGCGGCGGGCGGCCGGAATGCGTGCGATGCCCGCGCGTATTTCGGCGTCGAGCACGTCGAGTTCTGTGCCATAGGCCTTTGCGCGCGCCTCGAAGCCCTCCTTGCCGGCGGGGTCGGCGCTGATCAGGGCAGCGGCAATGTTGGCGACATAGATCCTGGCGTTCGCAACCGATTGCCAAGCGTGCGGGTCAACCTCGCCATGGCCGCCGCTGCCGTGGCTGTGGCCGTGCCCGCCCTCTTCGGCCTTGAGCGGCCTGACGCCTGTGCTCGCTGTCACGATCGTGGCCTTCGTGCCCGACGAGGTGATCAGCCGGTTGACCCAGCCTTCGAAGCCTAGGCCGTTGACGAACACGAGACGCGCGGCCGCGAGCGCACGGCTGTCGGTCGGCGTCGGCGAATAGACATGCGCATCGCCGCCAGGCGCGACGAGCGATGTGAGCACGACCCGGTCTGCGCCGACACGCGCGACGAAATCGGCCAGAATCGCGAAGGTCGCCACCACGGGAAGGGGCGGCGTGCTTGCCTGTGACCGCGCACCGGAGCTGAATGCGAGCATTGCGGTGAGCGCCGCCGAGCCGGCAAGAAGGTCACGCCTGCTGTTCATGTGGGCTACTCCTCCTGGGGGCGATGTGCTTCGCCTTCAGCGCACAAACCGGATCGACTCCGGCCTTGCCTGTCACACGCCTGCACGCTAGGCCTCAGCTGCACCCGGAGCAGATTGGTGTTATGATATAACATCCGTTCGAGGTGTCAATCTCTGCAAGGCCGACCATGACCGCGCGCCGCCAGCCCCTGTCACAAACCCAGACCCGCGTGCTGGATCTGCTCAGCGCCGCCGGCCGGCCCCTGTCTGCCTATGATCTGTTGGGGAAGCTGCGCGGGGAGGGCGTCAACGCGCCGCCGACCGTGTATCGCGCGCTGGACAAGCTGGTCCGCGAGGGGCTCGTGCACCGGATCGAATCGCTCAACGCCTTCGTCGCCTGCTCGACCCCGCATCATCACGACATGGCCACCTTCGCCATCTGCGACCATTGCGGGCTCGTCACAGAATTGACCGACAGGCCGCTGCAGGACCAGCTGGCGGCAATCTCAGGCCGCTCGGGCTTCCACGCGACGCGCATGATGGTCGAGCTGCGTGGCCATTGCGCGGCCTGCGCCGCGAAGGCGCATGGGCACGGCGCGCCCGACCACGCGCACTGACGGGTCCTGGCCTCAGCCGGTGCGGTGACGACCGGCGCGATGGGTGGCGAGCACGCTTCCCACAGGACCGACAAAGACAGAGGCGACAAAGATCGAGCCCAGCGCCAGGATCATGGCCGGTCCGGTCGGCACGCTGGCGTGATAGGACAGCAGGAGGCCGGCCAGGCCGCCACTCAGGGCGACGATCCCGGCGATCAGCACCATGGCGCTGAGGTCGCGCGCCCAGAAGCGGGCCGTCACAGCCGGCAGAACCAGAAAGCCGACCGCGAGCAGCGTGCCGAGCGCATGGAAGCCGGCGACCAGATTGAGCACGAGAAGGATCATGAAGCCGAAATAGGCCGGTGTTCCCGAGCGGCTGACCGTGCGCAGGAAGCCCGGATCAAGGCCATCGAGAACCAGAGGGCGCCAGAGCAGCGCGAGGCTGACCAGGGTCACGCTTGCGATGCCGGCCACCAGCAGCAGGGTGGCGTCGTCGAGGGCCAGGACCGATCCGAACAGGAAGTGCATCAGGTCCACGTTCGAGCCGCGCAGAGAGACGATCATCACGCCGAGCGCCAGCGAGATAAGGTAGAAAGAGGCAAGTGTCGCATCTTCCTTCAGCATGGTGGTGCGCGCCATGACGCCGGCCAGCAGCATGATCGCGCCCCCTGCCAGAAAACCGCCGAGGGTCATGTGCCAGAGCGACAGCCCGAAGACGGCATAGGCGATCGCCGTGCCCGGCAGGATGGCATGGCTCAGGCCATCGCCCGTGAGCGACATGCGCCGCAGCATGAGCAGGACGCCGAGCGGCGCGCCGGAGAGGGCGAGCGCCAGAATGCCGGCGAGGGCGCGGCGCATGAAGGCGAATTCGACAAAAGGGGCAAACAGGCCGTCAAGCATGGGGGTGGGTCTCGGCCTGCCCGGAGGGACTGCCGGACGCGGCAGACTTGTCGCCATGCGCGTGCCCGTGATGGTCGCCATGAGCGTGGCCGTGGCCGTGGTCGTGGCTATGGTCATGGGTGTGCCCGCCGTCGGGGCTGACCTCGCAGAACGGAGCCGTGTCGTCGAAAGCCTCGGTCATGGCGCGCGACCGGGCTAGATTTTCCGGCGTCAGAACCTGCGCTGTCGGTCCCCAGGCGATAGCCTGCCGCGCCATCAAAAGGGTTTGCGGGAAATGGGCCCTCACCAGGGCGAGATCGTGCAG
>JAIXUP010000084.1 GCA_027483505.1 Hyphomicrobiales bacterium | reverse complement strand
GGGATCGCCGGCAGGCAGCGGGTGGCGGAGCGGCATGGTCATGGGAATTCCCCGGAGGCGAGGGCGCGGACACGCCGTCGCGGCGCCGGCGCTGTGTGATGGCTGGCAAGATGGGCGGCATGGTCGCCGCCCCTGCCCAGCTCCCGGCCCTCGGCAGGGCTCAGTTCGAGCGGACGGCCCTCGAAGGCGTCGGTGATCAGGCGCGCCACGAGCCCGGGCTGCTCCTCATGGGCAAGGTGGCCGAGACCCTTCAGCCGCACCAGATGGCTGCCGGGAATCTGATCGCGCGAGGTGAGCCCGTCGCCGGGCGGCACCATCTCGTCGAGCGCGCCGGACAGCAGGAGAACCTTGCACGGCACGCGCCCGAGATCGTCGTTGAGCGAGGGCAGATCCCAGTTGGCCATCATCCCGAGCGCGGCGCCGACATGCGCGGGATTGCGCGCCAGGGCGCGATACTGGGCGACGCCCTCCGGATCGAGCCTTGAGCCGGTGCGGCGCAGCAGGTCGTCCACGACATTGGGGTCGGCGGCGCGCCAGGCGAATAGGCTCGGCACGACCGGCATCAGAGCGAGAATGCGCGCGATGGGCGCGAAGACCTGCCCGGCAAGGCCCGGAAAGGGCTGGATGGCGCCGTTGAGGCTGACGATCAGGTCCGGCGCGATCAGGCGGTCGATGGCCATGCGCAAAAGGACCGCAGCCCCCGCCGAATGGCCGACGCCGAGTGCAGGCTTCAGGCCCATCACGGAGAGCAGGCTGGACAGGGCGTCCGCCATGCCAATCAGATTGAGCCGCGCAAAGCCGCCATCCGAGGTGAAGGCATGCCCCGGCAGGTCCGGCGCGACGACCGTGAAATGCTTCGCCAGCAAAGGAGCGAGATCGCGGAAGCTGTGGGTACTGGCGCCCGTGCCATGCAGCAGCAGCGCAACGGGGCCCGCCCCCATCACCTGCACATGCCAGGTCAGGCCGCCGGCCTCGACAAAGCGGCTGTGCTGGCGGTTGGGCCAGGTCGCGCCATCGCTGTTCCAGTCGAGCCGCCGGGTCATCGCACGGCCGCCGGCTGGGCCGCTGCGCTCGAACGCACGGCGTTCGAGATCGTCTGCGAACTGGCGCGGGGCAGCGGCAGGTAGGTCGCGCCCATCTCCTCCGCCAACTGGCCGGCGCGCGGTTCAGGACGGTTGGAGTTGTCCACCAGCAGTGCGCGCAGCCCCTGCGCCTTGATCGCGCGCGCAGCCATCGCCGCCTCGTCCATGGCCTGGGCCCTTCCGCCGACCCCTTCGCGGGTGACGTTGGCGCGGCCGTCGGTGATCATCACCAGTGTCGGGGTGCGGCCCTTGCGGCGCACCTCATCGGCCATCATCCCCGCAGCCATGATGCCGGCTGCCAGTGGCGTGCCGCCGCCTCCCGGAAGCGCCGCCAGCTCCTTCTTGGCACGGTGAAGCGACCGTGTCGGCGGCAACAGGATATCAGCTCCGGTGCCGCGGAAAGCGATCAGGGCCACCTCGTCACGACGGACATAGCAATCGGCGAGCAGCAGTTCGACCGCCCCCTTGGCTTCGCCGAGGCGTTCCAGCGCAGTCGAGCCCGAGGCGTCAACGACAAAGATGGTGGTCGTCTGCTTGCGGTCGCGGAAGCGCTTGATCCGGAAATCGTCGCGGCGCACCGCGATTGTGGGGTGGGCGCGATCGCCCCCGGTCGCCTGCTTGCGCAGCCGCTGCCAAGGCGCGGCGGCCCTCAAGGTGTGCAGCAGGTCAAGGCGCACGCCGGAGCGTGGATCCCCCCGCCGCGCCCCGATCGGACGACCGCGCCGGACGGTGTTCTGGGCCTCGCCGACCTTGCCGGTCTGTCCGGCGCGCAGACGCTGGGCATTGGCCTGAAGCTGGGCCAGAAGTCCCGGCGGCAGGGCGGCGAGCGCTGCTTCCAGCACTGTGTCGTCCAGGGTCCGGACCTCGCCCTTGTCGGTCTCGGGCTGATCAGGCGGCGGCTCGCTGTCCTGATCCTGTGGCGGCGGTTCCTGCGCGGCCATATCCTCGTCCGGCGCATCTGACGGCGGTAGATGCAGGGCGCGGGGTGCAATCACGAGGCGAGCGGCCAGCGCAGCGTCTTCGTCCGTGATCGAATCGCGTCCGGCCAGAGCCGCCGAGGCGCGTGCCACTTTCATAGCCAGCAATGGCGTGCGGACGGAGCCAACGCCCAGGGCGGCGCAGGTTGCGCAAAGCACTTCGATCAGGCTGTCCGGCCCATGGATCGCCGCAAGCCGCAAACGGGCCGACCGAATGTCACCAGCGCTGCGAGCAGGCAGGGCCACGGCAAGGTCGCGATGCGACAGGGCCCGCAGGTCAAGGTCAAAGGCCGTGCGCTCGCGCAGCACGGCCGGCGGCCGATCATCCTCGGGCAGTCCCTCGTCGAGCGCAATGACCGCCAGCCGCGCATCGCTGCGGATGGTCATCCCGTCACGCTCGGCGACCACCTCGCCTGCGTCGAGCGCCGCCGCAATGTGCGCCGCAGGGGTTCTGGCCAGCCTTTCGGCCATGGCCACGACCAGGATGCCGCCATGGCTGCGGGCCAGCAGGCCGCGCTGGGCGACACTGCGCCCGCCTGCAAGGGTTGCGCTCAGGTCAAGCCCGCCCAGAAGCTCGCCATCGCCGACATCGCAGGGCGCGCGCAGCACAGGCGCCCCCGCCGGGAGTGTGTTGCGCAGACGGGTCAACCAGGCATCGCGCACCGGGCCGGCACCGGAGCGCAGGACGCATCCGCCGAGACCCTCCGGATCGACAGCGACCAGGTCGGCCGCGCGCAATGCGTCCTCCCAGATTGCAGCCGACCGTTCGGTCCCGTGGGTCATCAGTTCAACACCTCCGCCAGGGCGCGTTCGATGCGCACGCCGGACCCCACCTCATCGAGCGGATTGCGGCGCAGGCGATGGCGCAGCGCCGGCATGGCGATCGCCTTGACATGGGCCATGGTCGCCACGCTGGCTTTCTCCAACGCCGCGACCGAGCGCGCTGCGCGCAGCAAGGTCAACTCGCCGCGCAGACCGTCGGTTCCCAGCGCGACGCACAGTTCCGCGACACGGCGGCGGGTGTCATCTTCCACCTCGACCGTCGGCACCAGCTTTTTGGCGGCCGTCAGCTTCTTGCGCAGGCGCTCCTCGTCCGCCGCGAAGGCAGCGCAGAAGGCTTCGGGATCTCGGTCGAATGCGTCACGCCGCTTGACCGCCTCGACGCGCAGCGCGATGTCGGTGGGCGTGCGGACATCGACGGACAGGCCGAAACGATCCAACAGTTGCGGGCGAAGCTCACCTTCCTCCGGGTTTCCGCTGCCGACAAGGACGAATCGGGCCGGATGGCGGACGCTGAGGCCCTCGCGCTCGACCACGTTCTCGCCCGAGGCGGCGACGTCGAGCAGCAGGTCGACCAGATGGTCCTCCAGCAGATTGACCTCATCGATGTAGAGGAAGCCGCGATGGGCGCGGGCCAGAAGCCCTGGCTCAAAGGCCTTCTCGCCATGGGCAAGGGCGCGCTCAATGTCGAGGGCGCCGACCACGCGGTCCTCGGTGGCGCCCAGCGGCAGGTCGACCACCGGGATGGGCATAAGCCGTGAAGCCAGCTTGCCCTTCGCCTCGCCGCTGCACTGCGGACAGGCCCCCGCCGGTCGTGACGGGTCGCAGTGGTACGGACAGCCCTCCACCGCTTTCATCGGCGGCAGAAGCTGGGCCAGCGCCCGCACCGCCGTCGATTTTCCCGTGCCGCGGTCGCCGAAGATGAGCACGCCGCCAAGCGTGGAATCAACCGCAGCGACCAGCAGCGCGCGTTTCATCTCGTCCTGGCCGACAATGGCAGTGAAAGGAAAGGGGCGGGCCATGCTTACGACGTCCTGGTTTCAGTCCGGCCGGGAAACGGCGCATTGAGGCGCACGATAGCGCGGTTGAGGACGCCGGCAATGGCGACCCAGATCAGGTAGGGCGCCAGCAGAAGGCTGGCGTTGGGCGAGATCGGCGCGATGAACACGACCAGCGCCAGCACGGAAAGCCAGAGGAACACGGTTTCGTACAGGGCCCAGTCCGGGCGCCGAAAGGTGAAGAAAAGGATGTTCCAGAGCACGTTGAACACACCGTTGACCGCAAACAGGATCACCAGGACGGTCCGTTGCTGATCTGATGCGGCACCCAGCCAGGCCAGCACCGCGCTCACGCCGGCCAAGGTCAGGACCACCGTCCAGATTGGCCCGAAGCTCCAGTTCGGCGGCTTCCAGCGCGGAAACCGCAGGCTGTGGTACCACGGCCCGATTTCGGTCAGCGCGCCGCCGATGCCGGCGACGACGAGCGCGCCGAGCGCCGCCACCACCATCACAGGCCAATGCTCGGCCAGATTGATGGTCATCGCCGCCGTCCCGGGACGACGCAGCGCGCCGCCATGTGGCCTGTGTCACGCGCATCGTTCACGTGCGGGCCAGACCCATCAGGTGGCCAAGGTCCTTGAAGAAGATCCTGACATGCGCCATCGGGTCCCGGCGCGCCAGTTCCTTGTTCATATAGGCCTCCCAGGTCAGCCGCTGCACATCCTTGTCCTTGCAAATGATGACGAAGCGCTCGCGGAGCCGGTCATTGCGGTACCAGAACCACTGCATCACGCCGAGGATCCAGAAGACCTTGCCATGCGCCTTCATGAAGGTCCTGCGGGCTCCGGCCAGGGCGCGCGCATCGCCGCTCACCAGCGCCTCATGCACGGCGTCGGCCGCGAATCGCGCACAGGCCATGGCATAGTAGATGCCTTCGCCCGATGAGGGGGCCACCACGCCGGCGGCGTCGCCCACGACGATGATGTCGCGGCCATTGTCCCATTTCTTCAATGGCTTGAGCGGAATCGGCGCGCCCTCCCGGCGGATGGTCGCCGCCTCCGAAAGACCCAGCTTCATGCGCAGGTCGCCGACCGAGCCGCGCAGGGAGAAGCCCTTGTTGGCGCTGCCCGTGCCGATGCTCATGGTGTCGCCATGCGGAAACACCCAGGAATAGAAGTCCGGCGAGAAGCGCCCGTCATAATGGACGTCGCAGCGGGCCGGATCATAGGCTTCGGATGCGGTTTTCGGGGCGCGGACAATCTCGTGATAGGCGAAGACGAAGGGTATCTTCTCCGCCCCGGGGATCGCAGCGCGGGCCACACCCGAACGCGCGCCATCAGCCCCGATCACCATGCGGGCGCGGACAGCAATCTCGCCCGGCTCGCCGCTTGTCGCCTTCGGCGTGTAATGGACCAGCGTCGTGCCGTCGGCATCGCGCGTCAGCCGTTCGAAGCTGCCACGGCGGCGGGTGGCGCCCTGCAGCCTTGCACGCTCGCGCAGCCATTCATCGAAGGTTTCACGGTCGACCATGCCGACATAACCGCCCGTGTCGATGGGCATGTCGACGAAACGGCCGGATGGCGGGATCATGCGCGCGGACGAGATCCGGGCGCACAGCAGTTCATCCGGAATCCGGAAATCGCGGATCAGCCGCGGCGGGATTGCGCCGCCGCAGGGCTTGATGCGCCCGGCCTTGTCGAGCAGCAGGACGGAATGGCCCTTCGCCGCCAGATCGGCGGCCGCCGTGGCGCCCGCAGGGCCGCCGCCGACCACGACGACATCGAAGGTCTCGGCCGCAGCGGATGTCATGTCGTTCATGGTGATCTCCTCATGCGCTCACGGCCGCATCCGGCTGGCCGGGCGCCGGTTCACCCGGTCGCTCCGTCCCCAGAGCCGCGACGCGCGCTGCCAGAACGGCAGCGATCAGAAACAGGATGGCTTCGCCGGTGAAGACGCTGGCATAGGCAAGGAAGGGCGACCCGCTGAGCCATTTGGCGACGTCGACCGCTCCGGCGCCGGCCAGTCCGCCCACGCCCATCGCCACGGCCTGTCCCGCGCCCCACAATCCCATGCGCGTCCCCTCGCGGTCGCCGCGCCCGCTTGACGCGAGCAGCATCATGGAGCCGATCGCAGCGGCGGCGAACACGCCGTTGGCCATGCCGAGCGCGAAGACATTGGCGCGCAGCGGCCACCCCGGTCCGATGTTGGAGGCGATCACCAGGGCCAGCAGCACCATCGCCGACAGCACGCAGCCGGCCATCGTCCAGAAGGTCAGGGAGCCCAGACGTCCCTTGGCCAGCGGTCCGGCGACAAAGGCCACAAAGATCATGCCGAGCAGCACGCCCCCGTTCTGGATGCCGGACAGCTTGGTCGAGCTGCCCGGCGTATAGCCGAAGACGATTCCGGCAAACGGTTCGAGGATGAGGTCCTGGCCGCTGTAGGCCAGCATCGAGGTGACGATGAACAGCGAGAAAAGCCGCGCCTTCGGCTCGGACCAGATTTCGGCAAGCGCCGCGCGGAACGGCATGTCATCGCCCGGCTTGTCAGGTTTGGCCGCAGCCTGCGCGCCACCCTCCACGCCGGTGACGGCGCACACCGACAGGGCAAAGGCGAGGCTGCACAGCACTGCGGCGACAGTGATCATGCGCTGATTGGAAAAAGGATCGAGAAAGTGGCCAGCCAAGCCGGCAGTGCCGGCGAAGCCTGCGATCATCATCAGCCAGACCAGCGTGGCCGCAGGCGCGCGCCGCTCGGGCGCCACGCGCTTGGCCAGCAGGACCAGCAGCGATGTCCCAGCTGCGCCGGCTCCGATGCCGATCAGCACGAAACCACCCGCAGCCACAACAAGACCGGCAGCCAGGCTGCTTGCCATCAAGGCGGTTGCCAGCGCGGCGATGAAGCCGCCAACGGCCAGCAGGCCCATGCCGCCAATGATCCACGGTGTGGCGCGCTGACCCTTGTCCGCCCCGAAGCCCCAGCGCGGCCGCAGTATCTGCAGGGCATAGTGCAGGCCGACCAGCAGGCCGGGCAGGATCGCCGGAAGGGCCAGCTCCACGACCATCACACGGTTCAGTGTCGAGGTGGTGAGGACAAAAATCGCGCCGAGGGAGGTCTGCACCAGGCCGAGCCTGACGATGCCAAGCCAGCTGAGCGGAGGCCTGGCGCCGACCGCCACGGCGTGGGCCGACGTCACGGGGCCGGCGGGCGCATCTGTCAAGGACAGGCTCATGGCGCGCGCCCTTCCACCGTGGCATCAGGCCCGCCTTGCCAACCGGCGCTGACCGGAAACAGGCGGCGGTGGCGGGCCGCACAAGGGCCGGCGGAACGCACGGGCGGGAGCTTCGACAGCATCATCCGTGAACGCTACAAGTGACGTTTCAGAACGTCAATTTGTGTTTACACTTAGTGTGCCGTGTTTCGGTGCCGAACCGGCGGCCGAAGGGCCTAGCCCGTATCGGAGCCGCTCAGATCGCCAATGCCGAACCGGTGCAGCTTCGCATAAAGGCCCTGGCGGCTGAGGCCGAGCATTTCCGCAGCGGAGGCGCGATTGTCGCCGGTCAGCTCCAGCGCAGCCTCGATGCAAAGCTTTTCGATGATGTCGGAGGTTTCACGCACCAGCTCCTTGAGCGGCACGCGGCCCACAAGCTGCCTGAATTCCTCCGCAGTGCGCGGCAGGGCCGAAGGTCCGGCGGGATTGGCTCCCGAACGGGCGGCGGGCCGGATGATGAAGCCGAAGCTGGCATCCATGCCGGAGCCGCTGCTGACAGCGCAGATGTCAACCGCCTCGACCGCGCCATAGGCATTGCGAAGGACGGTATTGAAGCTGCGCAGGACGCCGCCATCGCGGACGGATGCCTTCAGGACACCGAAGTCAACGCCGGTCCGCCCAAGCCAGAGATCGAGCCCCTTGCCGACGGCCGATTGCAGCGAGACGAGCCCTGCCATGTCGAGAAAAGCGCTGTTGGCCGTCCTGATCGCACCGTCACGGTCGGTAACGACGAACGCGTCCGGCAGTCGTTCGATGATGCCGTCGAGCGCTTCGTCAGCGGCTTGGTCACGGCTGCGGCCGCGCTGACCCTCCTCGCCGAGGCGAATCAGGAAATAGGCCGCTCCCTCCTGACGGAAGAGCGAGGCGTGGGCCTTGACCGGAAGGCCCGCATCCGCGAGCGTCAAGGTGGCCGAGTGGGTCTGGCTGCCAGTCAAGGCCGTGGCCAGCAGTTCCTGCAGAACGTCACCGCCCTTGTCGACAAAAAGCCCCTGCAGCGTCCGGCCCGTGATCCGGTGCGCCGGCATCCCGAGAAGGGCGACCGCCGCCGGATTGACCTCGGACACGCGGCGGCTGGTCGAGTCGATGATCAGGATCGGTTCGGCCGTTAGCTGGAACAGCACGCGATAGCGCGTGTCGGCAGCCCGCAGGCGGGCATATTCCCGCTCCATCGACTGCTGGAACTGGACCAGTTGCTGCTGCAGCGCCGCGATGGCCCGCAGATCCCGCCCGATCACCAGGATCCGGCCGTCATCGTCGAGCTTGACCGCAGAGTAGCGGATCGGGACCGTCGCGCCGCCGCTCGCGGCAACATGATTGACCTCGCGCAGCCGTCCGGGCAGGCCGGCCGCCGCATCCGCGAGCAGGGCCTGCGCCTTTGTCCGGCTGTCGATGGCCGTGGTTTCCAGCCACGGCTTGCCCAGCCATGCGCCGAACTCGGACGGCAGGCGCGCTTCCTGGGCCAGCATCACGTCCTTCACGATGCCCTCGCGACTGATCACCACCGCGACGTCGGCGCTGGCCATGACGAGCCGCGCCGCGACCGACGTGTCCATGCGCGACAGCGCACCGGACGGATAATCAGTTGTCTTCACGTCAGGCGCTTTCGTCATTGGAAGAGTGCCTCAGGCACTCCGAAGCAGCTGGATGATCTATGTATTTATACAGATAAGCCGAGATGTCGAGGCAGCAAGTTCCGTGCCTTCAGGGCGCCCGCGCATCCGGACTGTCCCAGGGCGTCAGCGCCCAGGCGCGACACCAGTTCAGGCGCGGTTTCAAAAGCGGGCCCACCGACGATGACGACCATGTCGGGATTGGCCGAAGCGGCCCGCATCCGCATGATCGTGGCCCGCAGGACATTGGCATGGGCCTCGGTGCTGAGCGAAAACCCGACCAGGTCGAAACGTGTGTTGGCAACCGCCTCGATGATCGCTTCGGCGTCGTTGTCGTGCAGCTGCCGTGTCTGCCAGCCGGCCTCCTCGAAGAAGGCGCAGGCGATGGCCAATCCGAACGAGTGCTGTTCGCCGGGAGCGAGCGTCATCAGCGCCGTCGGAGCAGTCCTGACCTCGACCTCGCCGATCCTGCCGGAGCGCAGGCCATGCAGGATCTGGTGCAGGCGCGACACGACCATCGTGACATCGGCGAAACTGCATTCGTCGTCGCGCCACATGTCACCGATCATGCGCGCCGCCGGACCCAGCAGGTCGAGATACAATTCGTTGTGCGAAATGCCGCGGGCGAGCAGCACTTCGATGAAGGCAGGGGCGGCGTCCGTACCCGTCGCCCGCAGCAGCCTGACGAAGCGGGCGACGTCGGCCATCCGGATGTGATTGCTGGTGAAGCGGATGTCGCGCTCGCCGCGTTCCAGATTGAAGCCGCCATGATGCCAAGCGCCGTCCGCTTCTTCGGTGACGCCGCTGTTTCCCTGGTCCCCGATGACGCGGTTGGCTGTGATCAGATTGGGCACAATGTCCCGCTGGATAACGCGGGACAGCAGATCAAGGACGTCATTGGCGCGTTCGATCTTCTCGCCCTGCGATCCGCTTTGGCGGCTGGCAGACGATCTTGCACGGACTGACTTCGAACCCTTCGGGTCCCTCGATTGAGTTTGGTCAGACATCTGCAACTCCCCGATCCAGGCCACCCGGATCACAGACCGGCCAAGATGGCCGGGGCGCGGGGGCTTGCGACAGGCACGGAAGCGGCGCCGGGAGAAACGCCGCACTTTGAGCTTGTGTCACTCGGAACGATACCACGATGCCTCTCCCCCGCCTGCCCGTTCAACTACGTAGGTATTCTGACCCGTTCAGAAATGTAAAGTCAACTTGACGTTCTGCGAATTTTACAACAGATTTGGGCTTGGCTCCGGACCTCCCGATGAGGTGGCCAGGGCCGAGCAAAGCGTGAACGTCGAGCCAGGGAGGGCAGCGTCGGTGGCGGATCAGCAGAGCCTGTCCCAGAGACGCCAACTGTACACGCCCGAAGAACGGCGGCGGCGCGACGCGTCGCCCTGGACGCTGGTCCAAGGCATCCTGGCCCCGTTCCAGTTTGTGGTTTTCCTGGTCAGCCTCGGCCTGGTGCTGCGCTATCTGGCTTGGGGCGAAGGCTTTGAGGCCGCGACGGCGTCGATCGTCGTGAAGACGCTCGTGCTGTACACGATCATGGTCACCGGCGCGATCTGGGAGCACGACGTTTACGGCAAGTACCTGTTTGCAGACGCCTTTTTCTGGGAGGACGCGGTCAGCATGATCGTGATTGCGCTGCACACGGCCTACCTTGCCAGCCTGTTCACACACTGGCTGACGCCGGCCGGGCAGATGTGGCTCGCGCTCGCCGCCTATGCAACCTATGTCGTCAACGCGGCCCAGTTCATCCTGAAGCTGCGCGCCGCCCGGCTGGGCGCTGCCGCTGCTGCACCGGCCGAAAGCGCGAACCCGTCGCGGACGGCGATGGCGGGGTCGGCGCCATGACGGTCCACGCGCCGATCGCGCCCGCAGCTGGGTGCTCCGAACCCGTGGTGCAGCGCCAGCGCGGCCAGCACGCGGTCTTTTGCGGGCTGACGGGAATCATCTGGATGCACCGCAAGATCCAGGACGCCTTCTTCCTTGTCGTCGGCTCGCGCACCTGCGCTCACCTGATCCAGTCAGCCGCCGGCGTGATGATCTTCGCCGAACCGCGATTCGCAACCGCTATCCTTGAAGAGCGCGATCTGGCCGGCATGGTCGACGCCCACGAGGAACTCGACCGCGTGGTCGACCAGCTTCTCGCCCGCCGCCCGGACATCAAGCTCCTGTTCCTCGTGGGCTCGTGCCCGTCCGAGGTGATCAAGCTAGATCTTGGCCGCGCGGCGCAGCGGCTCGACAAGCGCTTCAATCCTGGCTGCCGGGTGCTGAGCTATTCGGGCAGCGGCATCGAGACCACGTTCACGCAAGGCGAAGATGCGGCGCTGTCCGCCATGGTTCCAGGCCTGCCGGCATCAGGGACGCCGGAAGCCTCGCTGCTTATCGTCGGGGCCTTGGCGGATGTGGTCGAGGATCAGTTTCGCCGCATGCTTGGCGAGATGGGAATCAGGAATGTCGCCTTCTTCCCGCCGCGCCGCTCGACCGACATGCCGAGCGTGGGGCCGAACACGCACATGCTGCTGGCCCAGCCCTTTCTGGCCGAGACGGCGCGTTTGCTTGAAACACGCGGGGCGCAGCGGTTGGCGGCGCCCTTTCCGCTGGGTGTCGAAGGCACGACCGCGTGGCTTGCCGCCGCCGCCGCCGCATTCGGCGTGCAGCAGGGCGCGTTCGACGCGGCCACGTCCGGTCCGCGCGAGCGTGCCACCAAGGCGCTGGCCCGCTATCAGCCCGAGCTTGGCGGCAAGAGCATCTTCTTCTTCCCCGATTCGCAGCTTGAAGCCCCGCTGGCGCGCTTTCTCGCCAATGAGGTCGGCATGCGGATTGCCGAGGTCGGCGTGCCCTATCTTCACGCGAAGCACCTGGCCCATGACATGGCGCTGCTGCCTGCCGGCACCCTGATCACCGAAGGCGCCGATGTCGACCAGCAGATGGACCGCTGCCGCGAGGCCCGGCCCGATCTGGTGGTCTGCGGCCTTGGCCTTGCCAATCCGCTCGAAGCGGAAGGCCTTAACACCAAATGGTCGATCGAACTCGTGTTCACCCCAATCCATGGCTACGAACAAGCTGGCGATCTCGCCGAATTGTTCGCGCGACCCTTCAACCGCAAGGCGCGGCTGAAGGTGGGCGCGCCCCAATCCCGCACGGCTTTCGCCCGCCAAGGTGATCCAAGACCTGCGGAGGCCGCGTCATGCAGCTGACCGTGTGGACCTATGAAGGACCGCCGCATGTGGGCGCGATCCGCATCGCCACTGCGATGAAGGATGTCCATTACGTGCTGCACGCGCCGCAGGGCGACACCTATGCGGACCTGCTGTTCACGATGATCGAGCGGCGCGATCACCGCACGCCGGTGACCTACACAACCTTCCAGGCGCGGGACCTCGGTGGTGACACTGCGGACATCTTCCAGCGCGCCTGTCTCGATGCGCACGAGCGCTTCAAACCGGCCGCGATCCTTGTCGGGGCGTCCTGCACCGCAGAGCTGTTGCAGGACAATCCGGCTGGCCTTGCCGCGGCGCTCAACCTGCCGGTGCCGGTCGTTCCGCTGGAGCTGCCCTCTTACCAGAAGAAAGAGAACTGGGGTGCGTCCGAGACCTTCTATCGCCTGACACGCGCCCTGCTCGCCGACCGCGCCCAGGGCTTTGTCAGGGCAGAACGCGCACCTGGCTCGCGGCCCCGCTGCAACCTGCTTGGACCGACCGCGCTTGGCTTCCGCCATCGTGACGACATCACCGAAGTCAGCCGCCTGCTGGCCCAACTCGGCGTCGATGTGAACGTGGTGGCGCCCTTTGGCGCCTCGGTGGCCGACATCGCCCGCATCCCTGACGCAGATTTCAACATTTCGCTTTATCCCGAGATCGCCGATGTGACCGCGCGCTGGCTGGAGCGCACATTCCGCCAGCCAACCATCCGCACCGTGCCGATCGGGGTTGGCGCAACAACCGATTTCATCCACGAGGTGGTCAAGGCCGCCGGGCTTGATCCGGCTGTCGCCGACACCGTCATCGGCTCGCGCCTGCCGTGGTACTCGCGCTCGGTCGATTCGACCTATCTCACCGGCAAGCGGGTCTTCATCTTCGGCGACGCCACCCATGTCATCGCCGCCGCCCGCATCGCCACCGAGGAGATGGGCTTCACGGTCGTCGGGGTCGGCACCTACACCCGCGAGTTCGCACGCGAGGTGCGCGCGCTGGCTGAAAAGCTCGGCGTCGAGGCCCTGATCTCCGAGGATTATCTCGAAGTCGAGGCCCGCATCAGCGAGCTTCAGCCGGAGCTCGTGCTCGGCACGCAGATGGAGCGGCACATCGCCAAGCGCCTGCGCGTCGCCTGCGCCGTGATCTCGGCCCCGGTGCATGTTCAGGATTTCCCGGCCCGCTACTCGCCGCAGATGGGGTTCGAGGGCGCAAACGTCATCTTCGACAGCTGGATTCACCCGCTGATGATGGGGCTCGAAGAGCACCTCATCGGCATGTTCCGCGGCGATTTCGAGTTCTCCGATGGCGCTGCAGCATCGCATCTGGGTGCTGGGCATGGTTCGCACACCGCAGCGGCGGACGCGCGGCATGACGCCGTGCCGGCCCCCGAGCCGGTGATGGCCAACGCCGCCATATCCGCCATCCCGCCCGCGGCGACCGGGGCCTCGATCATCTGGGCGACGGATGCCGAGCTCGAACTCAAGAAAATTCCGTTCTTCGTGCGCGGCAAGGCACGCCGCAACACTGAACGCTTTGCCATCCAGCAGGGCGTGGACCTGATCACTGTGGACACCCTTTACGATGCTAAAGCTCACTTCGGGCGCTAATGCGACCCCGATACGGGTCGCGCTCATCACGCTGGACAGCCATCTGGCCAGCGCGTGCGAGCGGGCCCGCCTGGCTGTGGCAAAGGATGTGCCGGGCCTGACGCTGGCGCTGCATGCGGCGTCCGAATTCAACGCCGACCCGGACGCGCTGGGCCGCTGCCTCGACGACATCGGCAAGGCCGACATCATCTTCGTGTGCATGCTGTTCATCGAGGACCACATCAACGCCGTATTGCCGGCGCTGAAGGCACGCCGCGAGGATTGCGACGCGATGGTCGTGTGTCTCTCGGCCCCGGAGATCACCAAGCTGACCCGGATGGGCAAGCTCAGGATGGGCGAGACCAGCGGCGGCATCCTGGGCATGCTCAAGAAGCTGCGCGGGAAGCAAGGCACAGCCGAGCAGAAGACCGAGTCGGGCGCCAAGCAGATGCGGACCCTGCGCATGCTGCCGAAGATCCTGCGCTTCATCCCCGGCACAGCGCAGGACCTGCGCGCCTATTTCCTCAGCCTGCAATACTGGCTCGGCGGCTCCGACGACAACGCCGCCAACCTGATGCGGATGCTGATCAGCCGCTACGCCGCCGGCCCGCGCGCTTCGCTGCGCGCGCTTGTCACGCCCGGCGACCCGGTCGAATATCCGGAGGTCGGGGTGTATCATCGCAGCCTGCCCGGCCGGATCGGCACCGACGCCTCGCTGCTGCCGGTCCATCGCGAGCCGAAGGGCCGCGTGGGCGTGCTGGTGCTGCGCTCCTATGTGCTGGCCAGCAACAGCGCCCATTATGATGGCGTGATCGCAGCCCTGCATGCGCAGGGGCTCGATGTGGTGCCGGCCTTCGCCGCCGGGCTCGACGGCCGTGCCGCGATCGAGCGCCATTTCATGAGGAACGGGGTGGCCACGGTCGACGCCGTGGTGTCGCTGACCGGCTTCAGCCTCGTCGGCGGGCCGGCCTACAACGATTCCAAGGCGGCGCAGGCGATGCTTGCCCGGCTCGACGTGCCCTACATCGCGGCGCTCCCGGTCGAGTTCCAGCCGCTGGAGGAATGGGCTCCGTCCCAGCGCGGGCTGCTGCCGGTCGAAGCCACGATCATGGTGGCCATTCCCGAGCTTGACGGCGGCACCGGCCCGCTCGTGTTCGGCGGACGCGGCGGCGGTTCGGAGACGGGCTGCACCGGTTGCGAACGCAAATGCACGTTCGAAGGCGCCGCCGGTTCGCGCAATGTCCACTCCTGCTCCGAGCGCGCCGATCTTCTCGCCCAGCGGGTGATGAAGCTGGTCGCCCTGCGCAAGAGCGCGCGCGCCGGACGCAAGGTGGCCATCACCATCTTCAACTTCCCGCCCAATGCGGGAAATGTCGGCACAGCGGCCTATCTGTCGGTGTTCGAATCAATCTTCCACCTGCTCGGCGAAATGAAGGCCGGCGGCTATCAGGTCGAGATGCCTGAATCGGTCGAGGCGCTGCGCGACAGCATCCTCGTCGGCAACGCGGCCCGCTTCGGGGCCAACGCCAACGTGCTGGCGCGCATCCCCACCACCGAGCATGTCCGCCGCGAGCGCTACCTGAGCGAGATCGAGGCCCAATGGGGTCCGGCTCCGGGCCGCCAGCAGGCCGACGGCGCCAGCATCCATGTTCTGGGCGCGGCCTTCGGCAATGTCATGGTCGGCATCCAGCCCGGCTTCGGCTACGAGGGCGACCCGATGCGCCTCCTGTTCGAGCGCGGCTTCGCCCCCACCCACGCCTTCTCGGCCTACTACCGCTACATCCGCGAGGATTTCGGCGCACACGCCGTGCTGCATTTCGGCACCCATGGCGCGCTCGAGTTCATGCCCGGCAAGCAGGTCGGCATGTCGTCCACCTGCTGGCCAGACCGCCTGATCAGCGACCTGCCGAACATGTATCTATATGCCTCCAACAACCCGTCCGAAGGGGCGATCGCCAAGCGCCGCGCCGCAGCCACCCTTGTCAGCTACCTGACGCCGCCGGTGGCGCAGGCCGGGCTCTACAAGGGCCTGGCCGAGCTCAAGTCCTCGGTCGACCGCTGGCGCGCCCTGCAGCCCGACACCAGCGGGGAACGCGAGGATCTGGCCGAACTGATCCAGGCGCAGGCGGCGCGCGTCGAACTTGCCAGCGCGGAACCCGCCTGGCTCGATCCGGACAAGATGATCGCCAGGCTCACCGAGCAGATGCTGGAGCTGGAATATGCGCTGATCCCCTACGGCCTGCATGTCGTCGGAGCCGCGCCCTCGGCCGAGGAGCGCGCCGGCCTGCTCGCGTCGCTGGCGGAGGCGCAGCACGGGGTCAGGCTGTCGGCCGAGACCACCGAGATGATTGCCAAGGGCCAGTTGATGGCGACGCTGCCCGAAGGGTTGACGCCCGAGTTGCTGGCCGAGCTTGGCCGCGTCAACCAGCTGCTGCTCGAACCGAGCGAGATGGCTGGCCTGATGGCGGCGCTGGACGGGCGCTACATCCACCCCGCTCCCGGCGGCGACCTGTTGCGCACCACCTCGATCCTGCCCACGGGCCGTAATCTGCATGGCTTCGATCCGTTCCGCATCCCCAGCGCCTTTGCTGTGGCCGATGGCGCACGGCAGGCGGAGCGGCTGCTGAGCCGGCACAGCGAGGATGGCAAGTCGCTGCCGGAGACCATCGCGATCGTCTTGTGGGGCACCGACAATCTGAAGAATGAGGGTGGGCCGATCGGACAGGCTCTGGCGCTGATGGGCGCGCGGCCGCATTTCGACGCCTATGGCCGCCTCAACGGGGCCGAACTCATCCCGCTTGCCGAGATGCGGCGCCCGCGCATCGACGTGATGATGACGCTGTCCGGCATCTTCCGCGATCTGTTGCCGCTCCAGATCAAGCTTCTGGCCGACGCGGCCTGGCTGGCCGCCTCCGCTGACGAGCCTCTGGAGATGAACTTCATCAGGAAGCATGCGCTCGCCTATCAGGCGCAGCACGGCTGTGATCTCGAGACGGCGGCTTTGCGCGTCTTCTCCAATGCGGACGGCACCTACGGCTCGAACGTCAACCAGCTTGTGCAGTCCTCCACCTTCACCGACGAGGACGAGTTGGCCGAGGCCTATTCGCGCCGCAAATGCTTCGCCTACAGCCGCAAGGGCACGGTCGAGAAGAAGGCGGAACTGCTGCAGTCTGTTCTCGCCGATGTTGAACTGACCTACCAGAACCTCGATTCAGTCGAGCTCGGCGTCACCACGGTCGACCAGTACTTCGACACGCTGGGCGGCATCAGCCGCGCCGTGCGCCGCGCCCGCAAGGAGGACGTCCCGGTCTATATCGGCGACCAGACCTCCGGCCCCGGCATGGTGCGCACCTTGGCCGAACAGGTGGCGCTGGAGACGCGCACCCGCGTGCTGAACCCGAAATGGTACGAGGGCATGCTCAAGCACGGCTATGAGGGCGTGCGCCAGATCGAAGAGCATGTGCAGAACACGATGGGCTGGTCGGCCACCACCGGAGCGGTCGCGCCCTGGGTCTACCAGCAGATCACCGAACTTTACGTGCTCGATCCGACCATGCGCGAGCGGCTCGCCTCGCTCAACACCACCGCGTCGGCACGCCTTGCCAACCGGCTGATCGAAGCGCAGCAGCGCAACTACTGGACACCGGATGCCGAGACGCTGCGGGCCTTGCAGGAGGCCGGCGAAGAGCTTGAGGACCGGCTCGAAGGCGTTGTCACGCCAGCCCCATCACCCGCCAAGACGACAGGAAAAGCAGCATGAGCACGATCGAGTTGCCCATCCGAAATCCGGTGGCCCGAAAGCCCCAGGCAAAGGGCGACGGCGAAGGCTCGGTCCAGGTGCACATGGACGCAGCCCAGGACCTCGGCACCGCCAAGGTCTTCGCGGTCTATGGCAAGGGCGGCATCGGCAAGTCGACCACCTCGTCCAACCTGTCGGTGGCCTTCTCCAAGCTTGGCAAGCGCGTGCTGCAGATCGGCTGCGACCCCAAGCACGACTCGACCTTCACCCTGACCAAGAGCCTGATCCCCACCGTGATCGACGTGCTGGAAACGGTGAATTTTCACTCGGAGGAGCTGCGCCGCGAAGATTTCGTCTTCGAGGGCTACAATGGCGTGATGTGCGTCGAGGCTGGTGGGCCGCCCGCCGGAACAGGCTGCGGCGGCTATGTGGTCGGCCAGACCGTGAAGCTGCTCAAGGAACACCACCTGCTCGATGACACGGACGTCGTGATCTTCGATGTGCTGGGCGACGTGGTCTGCGGCGGCTTTGCAGCGCCACTTCAACATGCAGAGCGCGCGGTGATCGTGGCGGCTAATGATTTTGACTCGATCTTCGCCATGAACCGCATCGTCGCGGCCATCCGCGCCAAGTCCAAGAACTACGATGTGCGCGTCGGCGGCGTGATCGTGAACCGCTCCGAGGGCACCGACCAGATCGACAAGTTCAATGCCGCCGTCGGCACCGAGACGCTGGCGCATTTCCCCAATCTCGACGCCATTCGCCGCTCGCGGCTGAAGAAGGCGACCTTGTTCGAGATGGAGGAAACACCCGAGATTCTGGCGGTGCAGCGCGAATATCTCAAGCTGGCCGCCGCGCTATGGGCCGGCAACGAAGGCAACGTGGTCAATCCTTTGAAGGACCGCGAGATCTTCGACCTTCTGGGCTTCGATTGAGGGAATCGGCCTGATGGACACCATCGCCCACCACACGCCCTCCTACACGACCCGCCGCGGCGAGCTCGAAACCTATTTCGACCGCACCGCCGTTGACGCCTGGGCCAGACTGACGACCGACGCGCCGGTGAGCAAGATCCGCGCGACCGTGCGCGCCGGGCGCGACGAGATGCGGGCGCACCTGCTCAGCCGCCTGCCGGCGGACCTGAGCGGACGGCGCATTCTCGATGCAGGCTGCGGCACCGGCGCCTTCTCGGTCGAGGCGGCGCGGCGTGGCGCCGATGTCGTGGCGATCGACCTTTCGGCCAAGCTGGTCAGCATTGCGGCCGAACGTCTGCCGCGCGATCTCGGCAAAGGGTCGATCACTTTCGGCGTCGGCGACATGCTCGATGCGGGCTTCGGGCGCTTTGACCATGTCGTGGCGATGGATTCGCTGATTTACCACCCTGCCTCCGACGTGGTGCGCTGCCTCAAGTCGCTGAGCGACCGGACCACCGCGTCCATCCTGTTCACCTTCGCGCCGCGCACAGCGATGATCGCGGCCATGTACGGCGTCGGCAAGCTGTTTCCGCGCGCCGACCGGTCCCCGGCCATCGTGCCGCTTGCGGCTGCCGATCTCAGCCGCCGCATCGCGCATGAACCGACGCTCTCCAACTGGCACATCGCGGACACGCGGCGCATCACCCGCGGCTTCTACATCTCCCAGGCCATGGAGCTTGCGTGCCGATGAGACCCGAGCTTCAGGCACTGGCTGACGAGTGGCGCAGGTTCGGCCTGACGCTGCTGCCTTTTGCCGACGCGGGAAGCGAAGGATTGCCGCTGAAGAAGCTCCTGCGCCTGTCGCTGTTCCAGGTCTCGGTCGGCATGGCCACCGTGCTTCTGATCGGGACGTTGAACCGGGTGCTGATCGTCGAGATGAACGTCGCCGCCTCGCTTGTCGCGGTGATGGTCGCGATCCCGCTGGTCTTCGCGCCGTTCCGGGCGCTGGTCGGCTTCAAGTCGGACCATCACAGGTCGGCCTTCGGCTGGCGGCGCGTGCCCTATATCTGGATGGGCACGCTGATGCAGTTCGGCGGGCTGGCGATCATGCCGTTCGCGCTGATCCTGCTGTCAGGCGACACTTGGGGTCCTTGGTGGATCGGCCATGTCGCCTCAGCCGTCGCGTTCCTCGCCGTCGGCGCGGGCCTGCAGACGACGCAGACAGCCGGCCTTGCGCTGGCAACCGACCTTGCGCCTGAGTCGGCGCGGCCACGGGTGGTGGCCCTGATGTACACCATGCTCCTGATCGGCATGGTCATTTCGGGGCTGGCCTTCTCGCTCCTCCTCGCTGATTTCAGCCAGATCAGGCTGATCCAGGTCGTCCAGGGAGCAGCCTCGATGACCTTGGTCCTCAATCTCATCGCGCTGTGGAAGCAGGAAGCCCGCAATCCGGACCGTGCGCGCGAAGAAGCCGAGGCGCCTGCATTCCGCGAGGTCTGGGCCAGGTTCGCCAGCGCCGGGCGGGCCAAGCGCTTCCTCGTCGCCGTCGCGCTCGGCACGGCTGCCTTCAACATGCAGGACGTCGTGCTGGAGCCCTATGGCGGCGAAATCCTCAAGCTCAGCGTTGGCGAAACCACGGCACTGACCGGTCTGATGGCCACCGGCGCGCTGCTGGCCTTCGGCCTCGCCGCGCGGCAACTCATGCGCGGCATGGACCCATGCCGCATCGCCGCCTATGGCGCAGTTGTCGGGCTGCTGGCCTTCGCGTGCGTCATCCTTTCGGCTCCGATGGATGTGCCGATGCTGTTCCGGATCGGCACCGTGCTGATCGGCTTTGGCGGCGGGCTGTTCTCCGTGGGCACGCTCACCGGCGCCATGGCGCTCGAGAAAGAAGCCGGAACCGGCCTTGCACTCGGGGCCTGGGGCGCGGTGCAGGCGCTGGCCATGGGCTGCTCGGTCGGAGCGGGTGGCATCGTGCGCGACATCGTCAGCCACATGGCCGAAAAGGGCCTGCTCGGCTCCGCCCTGACCGACCCCTCCGTCGGCTATTCCGTGGTCTACCACGTCGAAATCCTGCTGCTCTTCATGACTCTTGTCGCGATCGGCCCCCTCGTGGGCCGCACGGCCGAGACCAAGCCCGCATCCCCCTCAACCTTCGGCCTGGCCCAACTCCCCAGCTAGCCCGAGCCAATACCCAGGAGGCACCACATGTTACCCGGCTCCAGTCCACTCGGCTTCGATCTCGCCGTGATCAGTTTCTGGATGTTCCTGATCTTCTTCGCAGGCCTGATCTGGTACCTGCACAGGGAGAGCAAGCGCGAGGGCTATCCGCTCGCCAAGGACACCCAGGACCGCTACAACCGCTACCAGATCGTCGGCTGGCCTGCGCCGCCGCCCCCGAAGAGCTTCAAGATGGCCTTCGGCGCGGACAAGCTGATCGCGGCCGACGGCAATCCTGACACGCGCAACCATCCGCTGAAGGCGCTCGAGCCTTGGCCGGGCGCGCCGCTAGAGCCGGTCGGCGACCCGATGCTGGCTGGCGTCGGCCCCGGCTCATGGGCCGAGCGCGCGGACACGCCTGACATCCTGCACAATGGCAAGAACCGCCTCGAGCCGCTGCGCGTGGCCAAGGACTTCCATGTCGAGGGCCGCGACCCCAATCCGGTCGGCATGGAGGTCATCGGCGGCGACGGCAAGCGGGCCGGGGTCGTCAAGGACATCTGGATCGACCGCGCCGAATACGTGATGCGCTACATGGAGGTCGAGGTTCCGGTGGCAGGCGGCGTGCGCAACGTGTTGCTGCCGACCAACTTCACCCGCATCGACGGCGCCAAGCGGCAGGCCCGCGTCAAGGCCATCTTCGCCAAGCATTTTGCCAATGTGCCGGGCCTGAAGAACCCTGACCAGGTGACGCTGCTCGAGGAAGACAAGATCATGGGCTACTACGGCGGCGGCACGCTCTATGCCTCCGCACAGCGCGCGGATCCCTTCCTATGACAGGCGGCGGCTTCATCAACGCCCCGCATGACGATTATGCGGGCGAGCCCATTCCCGGCCTTCCGGCAGAATTGCCGGAGGGCGAGAGGCTCCTCTGGCAGGGGTCCCCCAGCTGGCGGTCGCTCGCGATCCGGGCCTTCCATGTGCGCAAGGTCGCGATCTACTTCGGCGTGCTGATGGCCTGGCGCTTCGCCTCATCGCTGGCGGATGGCGCCAGCGTGCCCGGAGCCCTGTCATATGCCGCGGGGCTGGTGCCGGTGGCGCTCGCCGCGCTCTGCATCCTGCTGCTGCTGGCCTACGCCTATGCGCGGATGACGATCTATTCGATCACCACCCGGCGCGTACTGATGCGATCCGGCGTGGCTTTGCCGATCACGGTCAACCTGCCGTTCAAGCGGATCGATGGCGCGGCCCTGAAGATCCATGGCGACGGCACCGGCGACATCCCGCTGCAGCTCGCCAAGGATGACCGGATTGCCGTGATGGCGATCTGGCCGAACATGCGCCCGTGGAAGCTGAGCAAGCCCGAGCCGATGCTGCGTTCGCTGCCGGACGCATCCGCCGTGGCGGACCTGCTGGCGGCGGCGCTCAGCGGGGCACGGGTTCCGGCCCTGCGCCCCGAAGAAGCGGCCCGGCCCGTTTCTGCGCAAGATGCAGGCGCCGCGGGCGCCCTGCTGCGCCCCGCCCACTGATCCGAGGAAAAAAGCCATGAGCGCGATCGCCGTGAAGTCAGGTTTCAGGTTTCGCCCGGCCCACGCCGTCCTGCTCGTGGTCGTGCTGTCCGTCCTGTTCGCGGCGTTCGCGCGCCTGACCGGCTTGGGTATCCTACGGATGCCGGAGCCGGAAGTTGTGCAGTATCGTGACCTCCGGTTCGCTGACAGGGCCGATGGCTCGGTTGGCATCTCGGATGCCGCGACCGGCGCCATCATCCTCATCCTCGAGCCGGGACAGGACGGCTTCATCAGGGGCGTGCTGCGCGGAAGAGCCCGGGAGCGGAAGCTTGAGGGCATGGGTCCTGAGAAACCCTTCCGCCTGGCACGACATGCTGATGGACGTCTGACGCTGGAGGACACGGCGACGACGATCCGCATCGTGCTGAATTCCTTCGGCCCAACCAACGTAGAGGCCTTTGCCAGGCTTCTGCCACAATAGGGGACGGCAGATGCTCCAGTATTTCCTCGGAAGAGGGCAATCCATCCAGGTTCCATGCACGGTCGACCTGCTCAACACGGCCGAATTCGTCCACGCCCATGTGGTGCTCGACGGGATAGAGGTCGGACCGGGCGACAGCGTGATCGTGCATGACGCGCCATCCACCATCGCCTTCGGCGAACACCGCGTCGAGCGGCGCATGGCCACGGTCACGCGCGCCACGGCGCTGGACCGTTTCGTCACCAAGCTGACTGCCTACCTCGAACTGACTGAACTCTACGAAGTCGGGTTTTCTGCAGGGAGAGCACAATGATACCGCAGGAAGGCGGGGGCGGAGCCCCGAATTATGTGACCGCCATGGCGACCCAGGACACGGTCCTGTCGCCGCGTTTCTACACCACCGACAACGAGGCGATGGACAAGATCGACGTCAGCCTCGTGCGGCGCGAATGGGACGGGCTGATGGCCGAGATGCGGTCCGACCCCAACAAGAACCACTTCAAGCGGCCGGACGATTTCCAGTTCGATCCCGCCAGCCTCAACGACGAACTGCAGAAGGAACTGCTCGACTTTCTGGTCTCGTCCCTGACAGCCGAGTTCTCGGGCTGCATCCTGTATTCCGAAATCAAGAAGCGGATGAAGAACCCGGACATGCAGGAGTTGTTCTCCTTCATGGCCCGCGACGAGAGCCGTCATGCCGGCTTCATTAACGAGGTCCTCAAGGATTTCGACGTCGGCGTCGACATGAGCTTCCTGACCAAGACGAAGAAGTACACCTACTTCAAGCCCAAGTTCATCATGTACGCGACGTACCTGTCGGAAAAGATCGGCTACGCGCGCTACATCACCATCTACCGTCTGCTCGAGCGGAATCCGGAGCGGCGCTTCCATCCGATCTTCAAGTGGTTCGAGAACTGGTGCAATGACGAGTTCCGCCATGGCGAGGCTTTCGCGCTGCTGATGCGGTCGGACCCCAAGCTGCTTCAGGGCGGCAACAAGCTGTGGATCCGCTTCTTCCTGCTCGCCGTGTTCGCCACGATGTATGTGCGTGACCACATGCGCCCGGAGTTCCACAAGGCGCTCGGCATCTCGATCGAGGATTACGACATGCGGGTCTTCCGCATCACGTCGGAAATTTCGAAGCAGGTGTTTCCGTTCACCATCGACATCGACAATCCGGCCTTCATCGCGGGGCTGCGGCGCATGCGCGAAATCGTCCTGGCCACCGAAGCGGCCAAGGCGGAAGGCGGACTGATGGGCAGCGTGAGGCGCATCGGGCTCAACCTGTCGGGGGCGCTGACCTTCCTGCGGCTGTTCATGATTCCGGTGAAATCCAACGAACTGCCAAAGGACATCCGCCTGGCTCCGGCCTGGTGATGTCCGCGCGGCCACGCTGAAACGAAGGGGGCAAGCTGCATGTCGGAGATCGGATTGCCCCTTTTGCTGGCCATCTTCGTATGGTGGCTGAGCACGGGCGTCATCCTGTATCTGGACGGGCTTGGCCGCAGTTCCTTCCGGTGGAGCATGGCCGGGGCAAGCCTGCTCTCGGCCATAGCTCTTGCCGGCCTCTGGGTGACCAGTTCCTGGGAAACGCCATCAGGAGCCTACACCGCCTTTCTGTGCGCCCTGATGATCTGGGGCTGGAACGAGATGGCCTTCCTGATGGGCTATCTCTCCGGCCCGCGTAAAACGCCCTGCCCTGACGGCGCAACGGGCTTCATGCGGCTGCGCTATGCTGCCGAAACCCTCATCGACCATGAACTGGCCATTCTCGCGTCTGCGGTGATCATCGCTGCCCTGACGTGGGGCGGGGCCAACCAGTTCGGCCTGTGGACCTTCGCCGTGCTGTGGATCATGCGGCTGTCGACAAAGATCAACATCTTCCTCGGCGCTCCGAACATCCCCGAAGAGTTCCTGCCGGGCCATCTGAAATACCTGGCGAGCTATTTCCGGCGGCGGCCGATGAACGGGTTCTTCCCGTTCGCGATCACCGCCGCGACCCTGTTCACCGCCTTTCTGACGCATCTGGCGCTGGCCTTCAGCACCACGGACTTCGAGAAGGTGGGCTATCTGCTGCTGACCACGCTGATGGCGCTGGCGGTACTGGAGCACTGGCTGCTCTATGTGCCGCTGTCGGCGACAAAGCTGTGGTCATGGGGCCTGAAGTCGCATGAAAAACAGGCGGCGGCCGCTGTCGACACCAGCGAGACGCCGGGGAGACCATCGGCAACCCTGGTGACATGGACAACCGACCTCAACCGGCCCTGCAATCCGTCTGAGCTGAGCCGCGTGCTGAACGCCGTGATCACAGGCGATTTCGGGCAGGTGGAGCGGATTGACGGCATGGTCCAGGTGCTTGACGGCTGGCTGCGGTTTGCGGTCGCAGATGGGCGGGCCTCTCTCGACAGGATCGCGCCTTTCGGCTCAAGACAATCCCGCGTGACGGCGGTGGGCCGGGGTTTCGACCGGGAGCGGCTGGGGGCCGCTTTCGCTGCGTGTGCTGCATAAGACCAAAAAGGACGGGGAGACCACCCATGACCGACGACAGCGAAACCCACCACCAGGACATGTCCCGGCACTCTGACGACGCCGGCATGGTGGGCGTGCGGTCCGCGCCGCGGACCGCAAAGGGCGGCGACAGGCGCTCGCCGGCCAAGCCGCAGCATCCCGACCGGATGGCCTTCCGCAAGCCGCCGGAAACTTCGCCCTTCCTCGACTACGAGGTGTTCTTCAAGGGCAAGCTCGACAGCCTCAAGACCGAAGGCCGCTACCGCGTCTTCGCCGACCTCAAGCGTCATCGCGGCGCTTTCCCGAAGGCGACCCACCTGCGCGATGGCGCCGAACAGGTCGTCACCGTCTGGTGCTCGAACGACTATCTCGGCATGGGCCAGCACCCGGACGTGATGGATGCCATTCACGCGGCATTGGACGAGTGCGGCGCGGGCGCCGGCGGCACGCGCAACATTGCCGGCACCAACCACCACCACGTGCTGCTCGAGCAGGAACTCGCCGGCCTGCACGACAAGGAGGCCGCGCTCCTGTTCACCTCGGGCTATGTCTCGAACTGGGCCACGCTGTCGACGCTGGCCGCCAACATCCCCGGTTGCGTGATCCTGTCGGATGCCGGCAATCACGCCTCGATGATCGAGGGCATCCGTCACAGCCGCGCGCCGGTGCAGATTTTCCGTCACAACGATGTGGGTGATCTCGAACGCAAGCTGGCCGCGCTCGATCCTCGCACACCGAAGCTGGTAGCCTTCGAATCCGTCTACTCGATGGATGGCGACATCGGGCCGATCGAGGCGATCTGCGACGTGGCTGACGCCTACGGCGCGATGACCTATCTCGATGAGGTGCATGCGGTCGGCCTGTATGGTCCCAAGGGCGGCGGCATCGCCGACCGCGAAGGACTCAGCCATCGCCTGACCGTGATCGAGGGCACACTCGGCAAGGCCATCGGCGTTGTCGGCGGCTATATCGCCGGGTCGCACGCGTTGTGCGATTTCGTGCGCAGCTTCTCTTCCGGCTTCATCTTCACCACAGCGCTGCCGCCCTTCGTTGCGGCCGGCGCCGCCGCCTCGATCCGCCATCTGAAAGCGAGTTCAGCCGAACGGCTGCAACACCAGGCCAATGTGGCGAAGGTGCGCGCCAAGCTCGGCAAGGCCGGCATCCCGATGATGGACAATGTCAGCCACATCGTGCCGGTGATGGTGGGAGACCCGGTGGCCTGCAAGCGCATCTCCGATCGCCTGCTGGCGGAGCACGACATCTACGTGCAGCCGATCAATTATCCCACGGTGCCGCGCGGAACCGAGCGCCTGCGCATCACGCCGACTCCGATGCACACCGACGCCGACATCGAGCACCTGGCGCATGCGCTGGAAACGATCTGGCGCGACGAGGGCATGTTCAACCGCAGTTGATTGCGCCCGACAAAAAGGGCGCTGTCGCCAGCGCCCTTTGACATTCTCAACTGGCTAGCGGCGTCACTGGGTGCGCTTGCCGTCTGCTGCGTACTGCTTGAGGAAGGCGATCAGGTTCGTGATCTGCGTGTCATCCTTCATGCCCGCATAGACCATCTTCGTGCCGGGCGTCACGCCGCGCGGGTCCTTGATATAGATGCGGAAGTTGTCCTCGTTCCAGGTCTTGTCCAGGGACTTGTAGGCGTCGGAATAGGTGTATCCGGCCCAGGTCCCGGCCTTGCGGCCAGCAAACAATCCGTTGAGCACCGGGCCGACCCCATTGCGCGCCGTCTCGCCGACCTGGTGGCAGGCGCGGCACTGGTTGAACAGACGCTCACCGGCGGCTGCATCCTGAGCCGAAGCGAGGGTGGGCGTCATCAGGCCAAGCGCAAGAGCTGCACCTGACAGAAACATTGCTGAACGCATGTGGGGTAACCTCCGTTATGTGCCGCCGTGCGGGACGACCTGTTCTTAAACACACCTCTGATACGTGCTTACAAGAGCGCTGGATTTTGCTGCTTCCAACTGCCGCAGCGCCCTGATACGCCAGCAACGCTGAACAAGGCTTGAATGTTCCGTGGCGCGCCGGCGATGTCAACGCCGCCGGCGAAGGACGGAACCGCGCGGAGAGCATGCCGGCCGCGATTCAGGCGGAAGCTCAGCGGTCCTGAAGCACGAAGCTCTCAGCCGCAGACGGCGCCACATAGTGCCGTGGCCTCAGCAGGCCCGTGACCGTCTCGACGATTCCCTGGGCGTCGAGACCGGCCTCGCGGTACATGGCCTCCGATGTGTCGTGATCCTGAAAGACATCCGGCAGGACCATGGTGCGGACCTTGAGGCTGCCGTCCAGCAGACCCAGGCTGGCCAGCGCGTGGAGCACATGGGCGCCAAAGCCGCCGGCCGAGCCTTCCTCGACGGTGACCAGGATGTCATGGCTGGTGGCGAGACTGGTGATGAGCTCAAGATCGAGCGGCTTGGCGAAGCGGGCATCGGCGATGGTCGGCGTCACGCCGAGTTCTTCCAGCGCAGCCGCCGCCTTCAGGCATTCGCCGAGCCGCGTGCCGAAGGAGAGCAGCGCGACGCGCGAGCCTTCGCTGATGATGCGGCCCTTGCCGATCGGCAGGACCTTGCCCTCGTCCGGCAGTTCGACGCCGACGCCGTCACCGCGCGGATAGCGGAAGGCGATCGGGCCGGCATCATAAGCGGCGGCTGTCGCCACCATATGCACCATCTCGGCTTCATCCGCCGGCGACATGATCACCAGATTCGGCACGCAGGCGAGATAGGCCACATCGAAGGCCCCGGCATGGGTCGGACCGTCGGCGCCGACCAACCCGGCACGGTCAAGCGCAAAGCGGACCGGCAGGCCCTGGATGGCGCAATCATGGATGATCTGGTCGTAGCCGCGCTGCAGGAAGCTGGAATACACAGCGCAGAACGGTTTCAGTCCCTGTGCGGCCAGTCCTGCGGCGAAGGTCACGGCGTGCTGCTCGGCAATGCCGACGTCGAAGCAGCGGTCGGCGAACTCCTTGGCGAACTGGTCGAGACCCGTTCCGGTCGGCATCGCGGCGGTGATCGCCACGATCGAGGGGTCCTTGCGGGCTTCCTTGATCAGGCTTTGCGCGAAGACCTTGGTATATGACGGCGCGTTCGACGGCGGCTTGATCTGCTTGCCGCTGGCGATGTCGAACTTCACCACGCCATGCAGCTTGTCATTGGCCACTTCCGCAGGCTGGTAGCCGTGGCCCTTGCGGGTGATGACGTGCACCAGGATCGGGCCGTCGGTGGCCGCCTTGGCGTTCATCAGCACCGGCACGAGTACGTCGAGATTGTGCCCGTCGACCGGGCCGATATGATAGAAGCCCAGCTCCTCGAACAGGGTGCCGTGGGTGAGGAAGCCACGCGCGTGCTCCATGGCGCGGGTGACGCTGTCCTCGACGGTCTTGCCGAATTTTGCGGTCAGGCGCTTGCCCATGTCGCGCAGGGACATGTAGCTCTGGCTCGACAGCATGCGGGCGAGATAGTTCGAGAGCGCGCCCACAGGCGGCGAAATCGACATCTCATTGTCATTGAGAATGACGATCAGACGGCTGTTCATCGCGCCGGCATTGTTCATGGCCTCGTAGGCCATGCCGCCCGTCAACGCGCCATCGCCGATCACGCAGACAACGTTGAAATCCTGGCCTTGGATATCACGGCCCACGGCAAAGCCGAGACCAGCCGAGATCGAGGTCGAGGCATGGGCCGCGCCGAACGGATCATACTCACTCTCGCTGCGCTTGGTGAACCCGGAGAGCCCGCCGCCCTGCCGGAGCGTGCGGATGCGGTCACGCCGTCCGGTCAGGATCTTGTGCGGGTAGCACTGGTGCCCGACATCCCAGATCAGCTTGTCGCGCGGCGTCTCGAAGACGTGGTGCAGGGCCACCGTCAGTTCGACGACGCCCAAGCCCGCGCCCAGATGGCCGCCGGTGACCGACACTGTGTCGATGGTTTCCTGCCGCACATCATCTGCAAGCTGCTTCAGCTCGGCGATGGTCAGGTGACGGGTGTCCGCGGGCAGCCGGACCTGATCAAGCATGGGTGTATACGGCATCGACATGTCCCCCGATGCCATCATGCTACTGTCAGTTTAAATTGACGTCCATGCGGGTTTAAACGGAGGCGGTGCGGATTTTCAGTCCTTGGAACGCCTTTGCAGGAGCCGCAGGCGATGGCGCGCTTGATGACCCAGACGCACAAGCGCGCCCTGCCCGCCAGCCCCAAGATCGATCACGGCTCGCGCCATCGCGGCCCGGCCGGCCCAGACCTGTGTCGCAGGGTCGGTGAACTCCATCATGCCGCTGTCCAGCATCGGCCTGCCTTCGGCAAACAGCCGCCGGGTCACCGCCATGTCGAGCAGCACACCGGGCGAATGACGGGCATAGGCCTCGTCGAAGGCGGTCTTCCAGAAGATGCTGGCAGGTCCGGCCTCGACAACGATGCCCATGGCCACCGGCGCATCATCCAGCCGCAGCACGTCGACGCTGAGCTGATCGGCGCGGGCAAAGCCGCGCAGGGCAGCGTGCATGTAGGTCACATCAGCCGGGACATCGGCCAGGGCTGTCCCTGCCCTGCCCTTCCAGCCGCGCCGCTCAAGCGCGACAAAGTCGTCGAGCGTGGCCAGCGCCGCATCCCGGCGCAGGCTGTCATGGCGCAAGGCGCCGGTCCGGGCCAGCGCCCGCTCCTGCGCCACGCGCTTCTTGTAGGAGCCGCCCATCGCCGCTTTGAGACAGCTTTCGGCGTCCGTGGCATCCTGCGGAACCAGCAGCGCACGCGACCAGCGCTCGGCATGATGGACCGTCACATCGGATGGCAGGTCCGCGCCCAAGGCTACCGGCCAGCTTGTCGCGCGGATCAACCGGGGGAGGTCATGCGATGCGCGGATGTGTGCAAGCAAGGCGGCCATGGCCTTCTTGCTCATCGCAGTGTCGAGCACAGGGCTGGCCAGACATTCGAATTTCGGCACGCACGGGGCCTGCAAGACCTCGATTCCACAGCTCCAGACGTCACGGAGGCGCCGCAGGGTCCACAGGCCGACCAACGGCGCACCCGGCGCCTCGGCATGGCGGGCAGCCAGGATGACGAAGTCCTCGTCGTCAGCGACGGTCCGGGCCGCAGCGAGCGCGGCCGGCGACATGAACGGATTGGGCAGCGCCGCGCGCGCGCTCAGCTCCGCGAAGGCGGCACCCCAGGCCGCATAGTCGGCGACATCGACGCGTTCAACGCTGATCGGCTGCGCCGCGGCGACGGGAGCGACCTCGCGCAGGCCGAGAAGGCCGGCCATGTCGGTCGTGGCGGCTGTCTGCGCCGGTCGCGCTCCTCCGGTAGGCGACAAGCTCACGACGCAGTCTCCCGGACGGCGGAAGGTGGTTCGCCCGCGAAAGCGTGGACGCTGCGGCCCAGCCGGCGACGGACGACAAGCCAGGTGGCGAGCGTCGCAGCCATGGACGCGAAGGCCGCGCCTATGGCGACCCCGAGGGCGCCGAAGACCGGGGCGAGACCCAGCGCGAGGACGATGTTGAGACCGGCGGCAGCGGCGTAGACGCGCGTGACGTCGGCAGCGCGGTCGGTCATCAACAGCAACTGCTCGGAGGGGCCGATGACCGCGCGCACCACGAGGGCCAGCGCGAGGATGCCAACAAGGACGGCGCCGCCGCTGAAATCCCGGCCGAACAGACCCATCAGCAGCGGAGCCGCCAGTCCGAGGCCGAGCGCCAGCAGCAAAGAGGGCCAGAAGGTCCAGCGCGCGGCCTTGCAGGCGTAATGCACCAGCGCGCCGGCATCGCCCTGTCCGTGCAGCGCCGAAAAGTGATGGGCCGCCGCATAGGACAGGCCAAAATGCACGAAGGCGACGATGCCCACGACCTTGGTGGCTGCGACATAGACCCCGACCTCGGCGGGCGAGGCGAAGGCCGACAGGATCAGCACATCGGCATAGGCCATGGTCAGGAAGGCCCCGTCGGCCAGAAAGGCCGGCACGGCCAGCGAGAACCAGCGGCGGGGCTCGTAGGCGGGCTGCGCCGCCGGATAGGCCGCGCGCATGCGGGGCCGCAGCAGGAGCGCAAGCGCCAGCGCCGCGATCCAGGCGGACGCAACAAAGGCCGCGATGGCCGGGGTGGCGGCGGGATCGGCCCCGCCGAGCCACAGGGCCAGACACAGGAGCGGCAAGAGCAGGGGGCGTACGATGAAGGTCACGCCATAGGCCAGATCGTTCCAGTCATGCGCCAGCGCAAAGCCTTCGATCACGTCGATCATCGCCAGCGCCGGCAGCGCGAGCAGCGCCAGCGCGATGGCGAGCCGCGTGTGACCACTGACCGACGGCATCGCGAAGGCGAGGACGCAAGCGGCAGCAAGCGCGAGGACAAGGCCTGCCGCCAATGGCGCGAGATGGGCAAAGCGATACAGGCCTGCCAGCAGCCGAACCTGGCCCTGCGCGGCATAGTCAGGCACGAAGCGCTGGGGGGCCATGGTCAAGCCCAGCGTGGCAAAGCCGGCCAGCGCGAGAACCCAGGTCATGGCAAGGGAGAACAGGCCGAATTCAGCGGCTCCGAGCGCCCGCGCCAGCAGGATGTGGGTAAGCAGCAACGCGCCGGCGTTGAAGACGCGTGCCGCCACGCTGAACAGCGCCGCCCTTCGGGTGCGCGCCTCGATGGAGCGTTCGCCGAGGCCCGCCGCAACGGCGCGAAGACGCTGGACCAGGCCCGAGGGCCTGAGGCCATCGGCCGCAAAGGCCACGGGTGATGCGGGATCGAGCGCCATGGCCCGATCTAGCAAGTCTGGCTTAAGGAAGCGTCGAACAGGACGGTTAACCGTGAGCGATCCGCCTTTGTTCAGCGGGCGTGCGTGCGCAACCGCAAGACGAAGCCGATGACCTGCGCGACGGCCTTGTAGAGGTCTTCGGGGATGTGGTCGTCCAGTTCGACCGTGCTGAGGGCCTCTGCGAGCAAGGCGTTCTCCTCGATGGGCACGCCCGCTTCGCGCGCGGTCTCGATGATCCTGTCGGCGACCTCGCCATGGCCCTTCGCCGTGACGCGCGGTGCGGAACTGCCGTCATACTGCAGCGCTACTGCGGTGCGGCGGTTCAGCCAGGCGGACTGCCGGGTGTTCGCGTCCATCATGAGCGCCGGTCCAGATACTGCCCGGCCATCGGCGCGCGGCGCTGAGGCTGACCGGTCATCACCTCGATGTCGGCCCTTTCGAAGTCGCTGCCGAGCAAGGCCGCCTCGAGATCCGGGGAGAAGGACCTTACCAGTTGCGAGGTCGCTTCGCGCTCGGCCCAGACAAAGACGCCGATCAATTTGCCCTGCATGGTGACCATGGCGTGCACGGGCCCCATCGGCTCGATGTCAAGCGCGAAGCGGATGCGCCAGAGCCTGCCCTGCGCCGCATCGGCCGGTGCTCCGCTACCGTCCTCCTCGATCTCCAGCGGAAGCATCACCGTCCGTCCCTGGAGCGCCATCGGCAGTTCGATGAACCAGCGGTTGTGGAGCTGGGCGGTCTGAAGCTCGACCGGTGATGGCAAGGAAGCAAACTGGCTGATCGACAGGCGGTCCAGCGCCGCCTCGGTGTCCTTCAGGACTGTCTCGAGGATCGCTGAAACCGGCTGCGTCACGGCATCGATTGTGGGGGCAGCCTGCGGCTGGGCGACGGGAACGCCATCGCGGCTCGGCGGCGGCACGCGTCCGTGGGCGGCGGCTGATGGCCCGGCGCCGTCCGGCACCATCGAACGCAAGACCTGCCGCAAGATCAGCAAGGTCGACTTCAGATCGAAGGCCGCTTCTGCGGGATCGCCATGCCCAAGGCGCGCTTCATGGAAGATGCCGGAATCGGCGACCGCCTGCTGCAGGACCTCGGGCACGATCAGGCCGTCGCCGACAACGGGCAGCCGCGCCTTGAGGACGGCGGAAGCGGCGTTCGTCAGCGCCGACGGCAGCAGGATCGGCGCACGCTCCAGGGCCTCCAGATTGGCAAACAGGGGGGCAAGGCCATTCTGCCGCGCCAGAGCGCCCCCAATGACCGGCCCGGCCGCAGCCCTGAGCGCGAGGCGCGCCGCGGTCTCGGGAGAGATGGGCTCGCGGGCGGCTGCCGGGCTGGCAGTCGGGCTGGCAATCGGGCCAGGCGGCGCAAACGTGCGCCCGAGCGGCCCCGGGCCTTCGACCGGCGTTTGCCGCTCGCCGGCTGCGGGCGCAATGCCGACCAGCCGCATCCGGGCCGGCTCGGCCCCGTGTTCCGGTCTCTCGACCTCCAGCGTCAGGATGGAGCCGGGCTGCAAGGCACTCCGGCGCGTTGCGTCAGCCGTGATACGGAGCGTGACGGCGCCGCTGCCCATCTGAACGCGCGCCTCGTCACCCGTCGCTGTTGCGGCCCAGCCCAGAAACCGCGCCTCGACTTTTTCGCCAACCTTGGGCGGTGCGGCAATTGGCTGCAGCGCCTCAAGCAAGGTCTGCAGCATCTGACTCTGGATGGCGGCGGCAGGGTTCACGATGATTGGCTCAAGACTCAGCGCATGATCCTTCGATCACACACCATGCGCCCGATTCTTTTCGATTTGTTTACGCGCAGGTGGCAGGCGCCGGGCGGACTCAGCGGCCCGGCAGGACGATCACGGTCGGCTGCCGGGGCAGCGTGGCCCGCGAGACGACGATCGAGGGCGCGTCGCGCCGCTCGACTGGCCAGGTGACGGCGGCCTTGGCGAGAAAGCGCTCGAGCGTGCTCTGCCCGAAGAAATGCATCGGGATCATGATGCGGGCCTGCAAGGTCTGCAGAACCTCGAGCATGCCGTCCATGTCAAGGGTGTAGCCGCCATCGACCGGCACCAGCACGACATCGACCCGGCCAAGCGCGCGCAGATGTCCAGGTTCCAGCGTGTGATGCAGATGGCCAAGGTGGACGATGCACAATTCGCCAACCTCGAAGACGAACATGGAGTTGCCGTCGAAGTCCGTCGCGCCGCTGAAGGAGCGGATGTTGGTCGGGACGTTGCGCACGCGCAGGTCCTTGACCGTCACATCATGCTGCGCCTTGCCGCCGGCCGGATCCCAGCCTGGCAGGACGTGGATGATGCCAGGGTCGGGATTGCGCGAATAGTGCGTCGAGTGCGCCTTGTTCATGCTGGCGATGACCGGCACGACGGATGGGCGGACATAGTCGTTGTAGTCTGTCGCCGCCGTGACGCCCTGGGCGCTCTCGATCAGGAAGGTCGCATGGCCGACAAAGCTGATGCGCGCCTCATCGGCCTTCAGCGAGGCTTTCATGATCGGCGCTCGCCAGGAGGCAACATCGGGCCGGCAGCCCGGTTCGGCGGCAGCAGCAGGCTGGGCAAGGATAGCGCCGAGCGCCGCAACCAGCGCCATAATCCGCATCAGCCACCGCTCCCGCATGTGTCCTCATCTCCTGACCAGACGTACAATAGCGGCCCTGAAGCGCGTGACCAGTGCCGGGGAGGCTCCTCACGAAGGCGTGTTGGCGGGGCGGCGCGCAGGGCCGGGCAGGTGCCGGATTGACTTTGATCCGGCGTGATCCTCCATTTCCCCTATGACGATGATTCATGCGCCGGGCGACCGGCTTCCTCCCCTTTCGCCTGTCGAACTATCCGAAGCACAGGCCGCCGCCAGCGAGGCCTTCAGGGCGAGCCGCGGCACGCCGGTGTTCGGGCCGTTTGCGCCGCTTTTGCGCTCGCCCGAATTGATGCTGAGGGTGCAGGCGCTTGGCGAATACTGCCGCTACCACAATGCCCTGGGCCTCCGGCTGTCGGAATTCATCATCCTGCTGGTGGCGCGGCGCCACAATCAGGCGGTGGAATGGGCCATCCACGCGCCGATCGCCGAGCGGGCGGGTGTGGACCCGTCCACCATCGAGGCTGTCGCCCATGGACGCAGGCCTGCCGCAATGCCACCCGACGAGGCGCTGATCTTCGATGCGCTTGCCGAAATGTGGGCGCATGACCGCTGGAGCGATGCGACCTATGGCGCCGTACTCAGCGCCTTCGGCGCGCAAGGCCTGATCGATCTCGTCGCGACGGCAGGCTATTATGCGCTTCTGGCCAATGTCATGAACGTCGCCAGAACCGCAACGCCGCCGGGTCCCGTGCTGCCGGCGCTGGACTAGGGGGCCCGCGCTCGCGCGTCCACGACCATCATCTGCCCAATCTGTATGCAGGCAGACCGCAATTTCTCCACGTCCACAGCGGATAAGCCCTAGCCCTTTGAGTCTCGCGCACCATCTAAGTAAGGATATGTGCGTAGTTTTCGCGGTGAAGAAGCATGGCCAGACGTTTCAGAACCCTGTTCATTTCCGATATCCATCTCGGCGCCAAGAGCTGCCAGGCAGGACTGCTGCTTGAGTTTCTTGCGCGTCACGAAGCCGACACGATCTATCTCGTCGGCGACATCATCGACGGCTGGCGCCTCAAGAAGAACTGGTATTGGCCGCAGGAGCAGAACGATCTGGTGCAGGCCATGCTCGCGCGGGCGCATGACGGCACGCGCGTTGTGTTCATGCCAGGCAACCACGACGAGTTCGCGCGGGGCTATCTGGGACACAAGTTCGGCGGCATCGAGATCGTCGATCATGCGATCCACACAGGGCCTGACGGGCGGCGCTATCTCGTGATCCATGGCGACCAGTTCGACGCTGTCGTCACGCATGCCCGCTGGCTGGCCAAACTCGGCGACTGGGCCTATCGCGCCACGCAGGCGATCAATGCGCGGGTCAGCATGGTCCGCCGCAGCATGGGCCTGACCTACTGGTCGTTTTCGGCCTGGGCGAAGCTCCGGGTCAAGAAGGCCGTGAATTTCATCAGCGATTTCGAGATCACGCTTGCCGCCGAGGCCCGGAAGCGGGAAGCCCACGGCGTGATCTGCGGCCACATCCATCATGCCGCCATCCAGGATATGCACGGGATCAGCTACATGAACTGCGGGGACTGGGTCGAAAGCTGCACAGCACTCGCCGAAGCCCATGATGGCAGCTTCCAGATCATCGACTGGAGCAAGGAGCGCCAGCGCCTTCACCTGGTGCGGCAACCAGAAGGCCGCGTGCTGACGCCGCAGGAGCAAAGAGCGGCCTGATGCGGATCCTGCTCGCCAGCGACGCCTGGGCGCCCCAGGTCAATGGGGTCGTGCGCTGTCTGGAAGCGACGAAGCGTGAGCTCGAAAGCAGGGGGGCGAGCGTCGAGGTCATATCGCCGGATCAGTTCCGGTCCGTGCCAATGCCGTCCTATCCCGACATCCGGCTTGCCATGGTCTCGCGGAAAAGGCTCGCGAAGCGGCTCCAGGGCACAGCCTATGACGCCATCCACATCGCCACCGAAGGGCCGATCGGCTGGGCCGTGCGCGGCGCCTGCCAGAAACTCGGGCTGAGCTTCACGACCTCTTACCACACGCGCTTTCCGGAGTATCTGAGAGCACGCGCTCCGGTGCCGGAGCGTTGGTCCTACGCGCTGCTGCGGCGGTTCCACGGAGCCGGCGCGGCCCTGATGGTGGCGACCCCCGCGATGGCGCGCGAACTGGGGGCGTTGGGCTTCAGGCGTCTCGCGCTGTGGACCTTCGGCGTCGACACCGAGCAGTTCAGGCCTGATCTGCCGCAGCAGTTCGCCCATCTGCCCCGTCCGGTCTTCATCACGGTGGCCAGACTCGCAGTCGAGAAAAACCTCGAAGCGTTCCTCGGGCTGGATCTGCCGGGCTCGAAGGTCGTCGTCGGTGACGGGCCGGCGCGGGCCGATCTCGAGCAGCGCTATCCCGGTGCAATCTTCACCGGCTTCAAGTCCGGAACCGAGCTTGCCGCGCTGTATGCCTCAGCGGACGCCTTTGTCTTTCCCAGCCGAACGGACACGTTCGGGCTCGTCCTGCTGGAAGCAGCCGCCTGTGGCCTGCCGATCGCCGCCTTCCCCGTCCAGGGGCCGATGGATGTGATCGGAGACAATCCCGTCGGCTGCCTGAGCGAAGACCTGAAGGCAGCGGCGCTGGGCGCCCTCACCATACCGCGTGAACGTTGCCGCGCCTTCGCGCTCGGCCATTCGTGGAGCGCGGCGACGGACCAGTTCGTCAGCCATCTGGTCGTGCCAGGCGGGTTGAAGGCCGCAGCCTGATCGGAATCAGCGCCGCCCTTGCCGAAACGGCGCGAAGCAGGCAAGATTCGTTCATGTCGCTTCGGACCCTCCCCTGTGCCGGCGCCTTGTGGCTGCTGGCCGCCGCCTTGATGCCGTCGCCGGCTTGGGCGCAAAGCACGGCCGAGGAAGAAGCCAACCGCCGCGCCAGCGTCCTTGAAAGGACGCCCGAATGGGCTGCCAAGGTCCAGTTCGGCAAGCGCAACACCCCGGCGTCCAGCCTCGAGGCGCGGGCCATCGGCTCCTATGCGCGCGGGTGCCTCGCAGGGGCGAGCGCCCTTGAGGTCGATGGCGACACCTGGCAGGTGATGCGCCTCAACCGCAACCGGATGTGGGGACATCCGGACCTGATCGCCTATCTCGAAAGCCTTGCGAAGGCGGCGCCGCGCGTGGCGAACTGGCCCGGCATCCTGGTCGGCGACATCAGCCAGGCGCGCGGAGGCCCGATGCTGACCGGCCACGCCTCGCACCAGATCGGCCTTGACGCCGACATCTGGCTGACCCCGATGCCCCGCAGCCGCCTCAACCGGGAGCAGCGCGAGAACATGCCGGCCACCAACATGGTGCGCCGCGACTGGATGGACGTGGACAGCGCGGTCTGGACCGTCAACCACACGCGGCTCGTAAGGCATGCAGCACAGGACGCGCGCGTGCACCGCATCTTCGTCAATCCGGCGATCAAGGTGGCCATGTGCCGCGAAGCCGGCAATGACCGCTCGTGGCTTTCCAAGGTCCGCCCGATGTGGGGGCACAATTTCCATTTCCACATCCGCATGGGCTGTCCGGACGGCTCGACCACCTGCCAGGAGCAGGACAGCCCGCCGGATGGCGATGGCTGCGGCAAGGAACTCAGCGACTGGCTGGCCACGCAGCAAAAGGCGATCTTTGCGCCCAAGAAGCCGCAGACCGGAACCCCGCCCAAGCCGAAGCCGCCGATGTCTGTCGATGCGCTTCCGGCGGAATGCCGCCAGGTGCTGGTGGCACGCTAGGCCAACTGCGGCGCATCACCCCGCAAGCGTCGTCGGCAACTCAAATCCGTGGCCGAGCGGATCGCCGGGGTCGATGATGAACTGGCCTTTGCCCATCCAGTGCGCGCTGCCGCCGACCTCGACAATGACGGCGGGAAGCGGCCCGATGGGCGCATCGCGCAGCACCTTGCCGGTGAAGACGCCGCCCGTGATCGACCGGAAGCGCCGTGTTTCGCCCGGCTTCACCAGGCCCTTGGCGTGGTCGAGCGCCATGCGGGCCGTGACGCCGGAGCCGGTCGGAGAGCGGTCGATCTGCCGTTCCGCGAAGATGCACAGATTGGCGCTCTCCTGCCCGGGCGGCGCGCCATCGGTGAGAATCGTGCCGTACAGGAAGCCCAGATCGGGCTCCGACGGATGCGTGATGGCCATCCGCGCCCGGATCGTGTCGGTCAGCGCGGCGGCTGCATCAACCAGGCGCGGCAAGGGCGTTGCGGCCCAGTCCAGCCCCATCGCGGAAGCCGGCAAAACTGCGTAGAAGGCGCCGCCATAGGCGATGTCGCAGGTCACGGTGCCGAATCCCGGCACATCCACGACCAGATCGCGGGCGAAGACGAAGGACGGCACGCTTTCAAAGCTCGCGGCCCGCACCACGCCGGCGTTCACCTCGGCACGCACATTGATCAGGCCGCACGGCGCCTCGAAGGCGAAGCGGGTCTCCGGTTCGACCGCAGCCACGCGCCCGGTTTCAACGGCCCACTTCGCCAGCGCGATCGTGGCGTGGCCGCACATGGTGGAGTAGCCTTCATGATGCGTGAACAGCACGCCGAACTGCGCCTCAGTGTGCGCGGCGGGAACCGGGATCACGCCATACATGCCGGCATGGCCGCGCGGTTCCCACATCATGGCGCGGCGAAGGGTGTCGAACCGCTCGCGCGCGGCGCGGCGGCGGTCAAGGATCGTGCCGCCCGGCAGGTCCGGGTAGCCGCCCGTCACGATGCGGACCGGCTCCCCGGCCGTGTGCAGGTCATCATAGGTCAGGGTCAGCAAGCCGGCCTCCCACAAGGGTCAGGACAGCGAGCGTAGACCATCGCAAACGGGACAGAAACCCGCCACGGCGGCGCGAAGCCGCAGGCGTCCTATGCGTGCGGTGACTGATCGGCGTCGCGCAGCAGCAGCACCTGCAGCATCGCGGCCGCATTGGCGACCGTCAACCGCCTGTACTGCATCAGCGGCCCCTGCAGGGCCGACCAACCGACCGGGACCCCGATCTTGACCGAGATCATCGCTTCAGCGAGCGGCATCGCGAAGCCGGCCGCCTTCAACACCACCAGCAGCGGATCGACCGACCTCGCCTTCATGGCGCTGAGAACAAGCTTGGGTTCAAGGTCTGTCTGCCGCGCGAGCGCGCCGGCCACATCCGCCAGTTCATCCATGCTGTACAGCGCAACGATGTGGTCATGGCTGATGTCGCCCTGCGGGGCCGCCGGCACCGTGGCCATGACGTCGACGGCCTTGCTCACGGCGCCGCTGATCTGGCCGGCCAATGCGTCCGGACGCGCTTCAACCAGCATGTTCACCACGGCCGCCCGGGCCGCACTGAGGATCTGCATGACTGCGGTGGCCGGCAGGGCGAGCCGTGCCGCGAGAGCCTGCGCCACCACTTCGTTGCTGGCGGCCACATCGGTGAGGGTCGTCGCGCCCGCAGGCGAGAGGGTCGCCGTGTCATTGCTGATCAGCCGGGCCAGAACCGCCTGCTCTTTGCGCTCCAGCAAGGCGTCGGTCACAGCCGGCTTCAGAGCGGGCCTTTGCGCCAGCGCGATCCGGTGGCCTTCGCCGCGCTTTTGCGCCACGGCGATGAGGTCGTCATCGTCGAGCACCACCGATTGCTGCAAAACCGGCGAGGCGACGATCACGTAGTCGTCATTGGCCAGATCCCGGACCACCTCGCGTGGCGCCCGCTTCATCGGGGCCAGCGTTTCGGACAACGCCACCCGCGCCTGGACCTCGATGCCCTGGGCCAGAAGCCTGAAGACATTGTCGTACAGTTCGATGTGGCGATCGCTGAGCCTGGGCTCGAGCTCGACATACTGATTGGTCAGGGCGCTGAGAATCGCTCCGCGGCGCGGCGATTCATCGCCTTGCGCCACGCTTTCCAGGCCCGACAGGGATAATGCCTGTGACATAATCTCACCTTCCTTGTGAGGGGAGATCATGGGGACGGTTGCTTTCGCCCGGATTGAACCAATCGTTAGAATTGTCGGCATTCGCCGGAAACGAGGCTGCCGCTGCCAGCGATCAACAGTCTTGCTTAACGCGGGATCGCACGCGGCTTGCCGTCATCATCGACCGCCACAAAGGTGAACGTCGCGTCCGTCACCTTCTCCATGGCGTTGGTGCGGAAGCGTTGGGCCCAGGCCTCGATGTTGATTTTCATCGAGGTGCGCCCGATGTCGCCGATGGATGTGTAGACGCAGAGCACATCACCGACCTTCATCGGCCGGATGAAGGTCATCGTGTCGACCTTGACCGTGACCACGCGGCCCTGCGCGCGCTCGACGCCCGCGATGCCGCCTGCCTGGTCCATGCGCGCCATGACCCAGCCGCCGAAGATGTCGCCATTGGCGTTGGTGTCGGCCGGCATGGCGCTAATCTTGATCGTCAGCTGGCCGACGGGTTGTTGCTGGTTGGGCATGCGCGGGGCTTTCGGGGCAGCAGTGAAGATCCGTCAGTTGTCGTTGTTCTTGCTGTCGTCGACATGCAGGATGTGCATCACCCGGTGCAAGACCGGCGCGAGAATGAACCCGGTCGCGATCACGATCAACAGCCCCGAGATGATGGCATAGGAGCCGGCGAACAGCTTGCCGCCGCTCGTTTTCAGCTCACCCACCGGGCCCATGCCGGAGAGGATCATCGCCGCGTTCACGAAGGCATCGATCGGTGCCATGCCCTCGGTCAGCATGTAGCCGGCCATGCCGAGCGTGAGGCCGAACACCGTCAGCACGACCCAGACGGTGCAGGCCCGCACAAGGCGCCAGGCGAACTGGCGACTGGAAGCGACCGGACGGGTGCGGTGCTCCAGGTTGCGCAGCATCAGCCCTTGCCAAGCTCCTTGCGCACGATGGCCGCACCGGCGCTGAGCGCCGCAAGCTTGCCATAGGCCACAGCGTTCGACATCGGGGCCATGCCGCAATTCGTGCAGGGAAACAGCTTGCCGGGATCGACGAACTTCAGCGCCGCGCGGATGCTGGCAGCCACCTCTTCGGGCGTTTCGATGTGGTCGGAGGCGACATCGATCGCGCCGGCCAGCACGTCCTTGCCCTTGAGCAGGCCGATCAGATCCATCGGTACGCGGCTGTTGCGGCATTCGAGCGAGACCTGGTCGATGCTGGACCGCGCCAGCACCGGGAACGTGTCCTCGTAATGGCGCCAGCTCTCGCCCAGGGTGTGCTTCCAGTCGATGTTGGCCTTGATGCCGTAGCCGTAGCAGATGTGGACAGCCGTGGTGCACTTCAGGCCCTGCGCGGCGCGCTCCAGCGTCGCGATGCCCCAGTCGGCCACTTCGCTCATGTAGACATTGTAGGCGGGCTCATCGAACTGAATGACATCGACGCCGATCGCCTCAAGCTCCTTCGCTTCCTCGTTCAGCGCCTCGGCGAAGGCCATGGCGAGATCGGCGCGGCGGCCGTAATGCTCGTCGGCGATCGTGTCGACGATGGTCATCGGGCCAGGCAGCGTGAACTTGAGCCTGCGGGCCGTGTGCGCCCGCGCGGCGCGTGCTTCGGCGCCATGCACCGAGCCCTTGCGGCGGATCGGACCGACAACGGTCGGCACTTCGGCCATGTAGCGGTTGTTGCGGATGCCCATCATCGTCTTTTTGGCGAAGTCGATGCCGGAGAGGTTCGCGAGGAAGCCGTGGACGAAATGCACCCGCGCCTGCTCGCCATCGCCGACGATGTCGATGCCGGCGTCCTCCTGCAGCTTGATCGCGAGGATGGTGGCATCGAGCTTGCCCTGTTCGAGCGCGGCGCCTTCGAGCCGCCATGGGGCCCAGAGCTTTTCGGGCTCGGCGAGCCAGAGCGGTTTGGGCAGGGAGCCGGCCAGTGTGGTCTCAAGCATGATCTCGACTTTCTGTTCGCAAGACGCGCCATGTGCGCCGCGCGCCCGCCGCCGTCAAGCCAGCCGCCCCTGCCTGAGGCGCGGGCCGGCATAAAGCCAGCCGATCAGCGTGATGTTGACGAGGTTCCAGGCGAGGCCGTTCAGAAACGCCATCCGGTAGGAGCCGAACAGGTCGAAGATGTAGCCCGAGGCCAGCCCGCCCACCGCCATGCCGGCGATGGTCGCGGTGATGACGAAGCCGACGCGCGCGCCCGCCTCGCGCGGGGGCATGTACTCACGCGCGATCATCGCATACATCGGCACGATGCCGCCCTGGAACAGGCCGAAGATCGCGGAGATGATGTAGAGCGAGGTCAGCCCGTCGAACCACAGGAACAGGAACAGCGCCGCCGCCTGCATCGATGAGCCGATCAGCAGCACCGCGACGCCGCCGATCCGGTCGGCCAGAAAGCCCGAGGCGATGCGGCTGATGATGCCGAGGCCGAGCATCAGCGCCAGCATTTCGGCGCCGCGCGCCGCGCCGTAGCCGAGATCGGCGCAATAGGCCACGATATGCACCTGCGGCATCGCCATGGCCATGCAGCAGCCGAAACCGGCCACGCAGAGCAGCGTCATCAGCGAATTGGGGGACAGACCGAGGCCCGCGCGCGCCGCATCGCTGGCCGCTTCCGCCCTGGCGTAGTTGGACTGCGGGGCGCGGCGGCGGAACATCAGCGCCATCGGCATGATGACGAGCGCCAGGATGGCGGCGATGGCGATATGCGTCCAGCGCCAGCCGTGGCTGGCGATCAGCCCCTGCACGATCGGCGACCACAGCGCGCCGGCCAGATAGTTGCCTGTTGCGGCGATGCCCACCGCCAGCCCGCGCGAGCGCACGAACCAGTGCGAGATGTCGGCAATCAGCGGCGCGAAGCCGATGGAAGCCCCGATGCCGATCAAAAGATGCGCCGCGCCGAACTGCCAGATCGAGCCGGACAGGCCGGCCAGCAGGTAGCCGACGCTCTGGCACAGGGCGGCGATGATCATGGCCGGCACGATCCCGAAACGGTCCGACAGGCGGCCCATGCCGATGGCCGCGATGGCGAAGCCGATCATCATCAGGGTGTAGGGCGCGGATGCCGCGCCGCGCACCACGCCGAATTCGGCCTGCACCGCCGGCAGCGCCACCACCACCGACCACGAGCCGATGCAGGCCAGCGTCGCAAAGACCAGCGAGGCCGCCAGCCGCCGCCAAGCATAGCGGCTGTCAGGCACATAAGGAGAGGCGGATTCGGACACTGAGCTCATCGCGTGAGCATAGGGGGCAAGCCCCGCCCCCCACAAGCGCAGGCGCCGCGCAGGCGGGCGGCGCGGGAAGCGGGGATTGTAAGCCACGCCACAGCCCACATCGTCATGGTCGGGCTTGACCCGACCATGACGGGGTGCTCATGAGCCGTTTCCGACAAAACCTGTGACTTTGTAGCGGAGCCAGCGCAGGAAGTGGGGCAGCCACGCCAAGCTCTCGCCAGCCGATGCGGCAAGGCCGATCAAAACAGGTTGGTTCGCAAGAAGGAACGCTGAAGTTGGGTCCATGCCGGCTTTCGCGAACACGACTGCGCCGACCAAACCCACTCCGTTCTTGACCCCGTCAACAGCCAGACCTTCAGCCACCTTGGCTGTTGCTTTCTTCGCCAAGGTGACAAGGAGGCTGTTGTTGACAGCCTCGGCGTTCGTAGTCGAGCGCTCCGGAAATGGGCCGTCCGCAATTTCCTCATTGGCTTCGACAACGAGTGTCTTGCCACTCGGCGTAACAACGGACGATGAGGCGTTCACGCTCTCGGCAAAGGCTTGCGCCTTTTGCTTGTATTCGAGTTCTTCCGCCTTCGTTCTATTGTGATCGCGCGCCAGCTGATCAAGGTGCTTTCCGCGTACGGTTGACAGGATAACCGGGCCATGGAGCCCGATTGTGCTGTCAAATGCCTCGCCTATCTCCATCGCGATATCTGGGAAGCCATCCTCGACGACGTCGCGCCTCAAGCGCTCGTGAGCGTTGCGCAGTCGCAGTCCCGCTGCATAGACCTCATCGATTGACAGTTGTTCGCGCGAGATCGCCGAGTGGTAATACTCAACTCGCGGCAAGAAGCGCTTCACGGAATTTGATTGTGAGGCGTTCGCTGTCCGCAACAGGTCGTCAACACACCTTCGAAGGAGTGGTAGCAACAGGTCTAGTTCAGCCAACTCGGCTTTCGATTGCGGCTCCAGTCTTGGCTCTGGACTGAGCAAGCCTGTCGCAGGCTGTTCTTGCCAGTCAGGCCCAACTTTTGAGTCCGGAATGACAGGCAACGGAGGCTCGGCGGTTTTCACCCGCGCCGCCTCAATCATCTTCGCCAAGCGTCCGTTCACATGGGCGGGGCCTTTGCTCCACTCCTCCTCCGGCCAGGTCAAAGCCGCAAACATGATCCCGTTGCCGGTCTCGTGGCTGAGGCCCCAGGCGGGGCGGCCTTCGACGATGGCTTCGTACCACTCGGTCCAGACCCACCAGTTGTCGGCGGGACCAAGATGTTGCTTGAGATAACCCCACTCGTGCGTGAGCCGATCCGGTGGCTCTGCCGAGATAATTGCTATGGCCCACGGGTCGCCGCCAACCCGACTCCGCCACAAATGACCCGTCATGCTGGCTGGCAGTTCTTTTTCCAATGCCTCCGCATCAGTCTTTACTGCGTCCCAAGCCGAGGCGGCGGAAGCGTAGGCGGAACACGCGGAAGCGGAAAAGGAGGCGGCGACTGAGGCAGAAAATGCGGCGGAAGGGAGGGCAGCTGCGGCGGAGGCGGAACGGGCGGAGGCGGAGGCGGAACGGGCGGAGGCGGAACGGGCGGAGGCGGAGGCGGAAAGCACGGAAGCCGAGGCGGAAAAGGAGGCGGAGGAGAGGGCCTTCAAATCGCGGCTGGGCAAAAGGACGGATAATCGCGATACTGCAACGCATCTGAACAGCGCCAGAACTGCATCATCCGCCCGAAAACCCTTGACCGTGTTCACTGTAAAGATGGCACGCCACACTGGCACAACCCGTAACGCGGCGCGTGCCGCGATTGCCACTGCCCATGCACGCGGCTTTCCCTCAAGCCAGGCCCGGACCTCCTGCTCGTTTGTGATCTTCACCCCGGCCACGCCAGCCTGCCTTTGTCGCCTGCCCCTTGGGGAGACATGGACACGGGGTGGGGGTTCGGCAAGGCAGGGTGGGGATTTGCCCACAGTCATGCCACGGATC
>JAIXUP010000038.1 GCA_027483505.1 Hyphomicrobiales bacterium | reverse complement strand
GCCGACCGCGCCACGTTCGAAGGGTTCCGGCGCGACAACGGCAAGTTCGGCACCCGCAATTACGTCGGCATCCTGACCTCGGTGAACTGCTCGGCCTCCGTCGCCAAGTTCATGGCGGAAGAGGTGCGCCGCTCCGGCATTCTGGCGGATTATCCCAATGTCGATGGCGTCATCGCTCTGACCCATGGCACGGGCTGCGGCATCGACTATTCCGGCCCGGCCTTCGACGTGCTCAAGCGCACCACCTGGGGCTATGCCTGCAATCCGAACATGGCCGCCGTTCTCGTCGTCGGGCTCGGCTGCGAAGGCTTCCAGATCGCCAAGATGAAGGAGGCCTATGGTCTGTCCGAAAGCGATGTCTTCCGCACCATGACCATTCAGGATGTCGGGGGCACAAAAAAGACCGTTGCCGCCGGCGTCGAAGCCGTCCGCGACATGCTGGCGATCGCCAACCGCAAGACCCGTGAAACCGCACCGGCGTCCGAACTGATGCTGGCGCTCCAATGCGGCGGCTCGGATGGCTATTCCGGCATCACGGCCAATCCGGCCCTTGGCCATGCGGTAGACTTGCTGGTGGCGCAGGGCGGCACGGCCATCCTGTCCGAAACGCCCGAGATCTACGGCGCCGAACATCTGTTGACCCGGCGCGCTGTAAGCCGCGAGGTCGGCGAAAAGCTCGTCGGCATCATCAAGTGGTGGGAGGAGTATACCGCCCGCAACAACCAGTCGATGGACAACAACCCCTCGCCCGGCAACAAGGCCGGTGGGCTGACAACCATTCTGGAAAAGTCGCTTGGCGCCGCCGCCAAGGGTGGCTCGACGGCGCTCACCGGTGTCTACCACTATGCAGAACCGGTCACCGGCAAGGGCTTCGTCTTCATGGATACGCCCGGCTACGACCCGGTCTCCGCGACGGGGCAAGTGGCGGGCGGCGCCAACATCCTCGCCTTCACCACCGGGCGCGGCTCGGCCTATGGCTGCAAGCCGACGCCTTCCGTCAAGCTCGCCACCAACTCCGACATCTATCGCCGCATGCTCGACGACATGGACATCAACTGTGGCGACATCCTTGATGGCGCCTCGCTGGAAGCCAAGGGTCAGGAAATCTTTGACTATCTGCTCAGGGTGGCGTCCGGCGAACGTTCGAAGTCCGAGGCGCTCGGCTACGGCGACGCCGAGTTCGTGCCCTGGCAGCTTGGGGCGACGATGTGAGATGGGGACTGCGTCATGATTGTCGTCTTCGCCTCGATCATCCTTGATCACGTCGCGGCCGTGCCTCGGCTGCCCGGCCCTGGCGAGACCGTCATCGGCCCATCCTATCAGATATTTCCGGGCGGAAAGGGCGCCAATCAGGCGCTTGCAGCAGCGCGGGCCGGCGCGCCTGTGCTGGTTGGCGGCGCTGTCGGAGCCGATGCCGCTGCAGACGCCGCACTGTCGCTTCTGGCCGAAGGCGGCGTCGATCTGTCCGGGGTCCGAAAGGCCGACCTGCCCACGGGCGCGGCCTTCATCGGCGTCGACGCGAAGGGCCAGAACCAGATCATCGTCACTGCCGGGGCCAACCTGAAGGCGAGCGCCGCCAGCCTCAGCCATCATGTCTGGACAAAAGATGATCTGCTTCTGCTGCAATGCGAGACGCCCGAAAGCGAATGCATCGCGGTGGCGAAGGCCGCGAAGGCAGGCGGCGCCCGCGTGATCCTGAACGCCGCGCCGGCAGGTCCCGTCAGCCCCGATCTCCTCGACCTTCTGGACGTCCTGATCGTCAATGAGCACGAGGCCGTGGTTCTGTCCGTGTCGCTGGACTGGGACGAGCGCGATCCGGACCTGATCGCGGCCCGCGCCGACCGCGAACTCGGCATCGCCTGCATCGCGACGCTCGGCGGGGAAGGCTGCATCGGCTGGGCCAACGGAGTCCGGCGCTCGCTGCCCGCTCCGGAGGTCCGCGTCGTCGACACGGTCGCGGCAGGCGATGCCTTTGTCGGCGCCTTCGCGGCGAGCCTGCACCGGGGCCTCGGCTTCTCTGGTGCGCTGCAGCGAGGCATCGCGGCCGGATCGCTCGCCTGCACCCGCGCCGGTGCCCAGCCGAGTCTGCCCCACTCTGCCGAGATTGAGGCGCTGGCAGCGAGAATGGCCATGTGACCGCCCGTCGGTGCGCGCCCCAAGGCTACGGCCAGCGAACGGGGATCAAACAAGTTACATCTGCAACTATCTTGCAACTTTCAGAAGCCTGCGCCATAACCCGTCGGACAGGAGGATGGCATGGCAGATTCAGTCTCATCACGGCTTGGCTCACCCGGCATCGCGCGCGACAGGGCGGACGGCATGAGCGGCGGCGCCCGCACCACGGTCGAAGCGGCGTTGCGCTACATGTCCGGCTTCGGCAACTCCTTCGAGACCGAGGCCTTGCCGGACGCGCTGCCGGTTGGCCGCAACTCGCCGCAGAAATGCAATTACGGCCTGTTTGCCGAGCAATTGTCGGGCTCGGCCTTCACGGCGCCGCAAGGCAAGAACGAGCGCTCCTGGCTCTATCGCATCCGGCCCAGCGTCAAGCATTCGCAGCGCTATGCGCCGATCAGCCCCGGGCTGATCCGGACAGCCCCGAACAGCGCGGAGCGCAAGCCCATGCTGGGTCAGATGCGCTGGGACCCGTCGCCGCTTCCCCAGACGCCGGTCAGCTTTGTCGAGGGCCTGCAGACCATCACGACGGCAGGTGATTCAGACACGCAGGCTGGCATGGCGGCCCATATCCTTGTGGTGACCCGGTCGATGCAGGACGAGTACGTCTTCAATTCGGACGGCGAGTATCTGATCGTCGCGCAGCACAATGCGCTGCGCTTCTGCACCGAGTTCGGCGTGATCGAGATCGAGCCTGGCGAGATCTGCGTCATTCCGCGCGGCGTCATCTTCCGCTGCGAACTCGTCGACGGCCCGGCACGGGCCTATGTCTGCGAGAATTACGGCGGCGCCTTCACCTTGCCGGACCGTGGCCCGATCGGCGCCAACTGTCTCGCCAACCCGCGCGACTTTCTCACGCCGGTCGCCGCCTATGAGGACCGCGAGGTTCCCTCGAAGCTGTTCGTCAAATGGTGCGGAGACCTGTTTGTCACCGACATTGCCCAGTCGCCGCTCGATGTCGTGGGCTGGCACGGCAACTACTACCCCTACAAGTATGATCTGCGCCGCTACGCCGCCGTCGGCTCGATCTCCTATGACCACCCTGATCCGTCGATCTTCACGGTCCTGACCTCGCCGTCCGGCGAGCCGGGCACGGCCAACATCGACTTCGTGATCTTCCCCGAGCGCTGGATGGTGGCTGACAACACCTTCCGGCCGCCCTGGTACCACCGCAACATCATGAGCGAGTTCATGGGGCTGGTGTATGGCGTCTATGACGCGAAGCCGGAGGGGTTCGTGCCCGGAGGGTTCTCGCTCCACAACCAGATGCTGCCGCATGGCCCTGATGCGCCCGCGTTCGAGCACGCATCGACGGCGGAGTTGAAGCCGGTCAAGCTGACCGGGACCATGGCCTTCATGTTCGAAACACGCTTCCCCCAGCGCCTCACGGCCCATGCGGCCGGCCTGCCGACTGTGCAGAAGAGCTATATCGACTGCTGGGAGGGGCTGAAGAAGCACTTTGATCCACGCAGCAAGCAGGCCTGGTGAGATGGGCATGCCGGGAATGGACGCGCCAGCCGGATCAGACCGCCTCATTCTTCTGGGCACGAAAGGCGGGCCGGCCATCCGCAAGGGCGGGCCGTCCCCGACCGCGAACCTGCTCGTCATCGAGGGCCACCCCTACGTGATCGACTGCGGCCTTGGCGTGACGCGCGCGCTGGTCGAGGCCGGCGTCGCCCTGCCGGATCTCCGCACGATCCTGATCACGCACCTGCATTCCGATCATGTGCTGGAACTGGGCATGCTGATCCATACGGCCTGGACGGCAGGGCTGAAGCAGGCGATCACCGTGCATGGCCCGGCCGGCACGCAAGCGGTCTGGGATGGTTTCCTCGCCTCGCTCTCCTTCGACATCGCCATCCGCATCGCGGATGAGGGCAGGCCCGTATTGTCTACGCTTGTCGCGATCCGCGAATATGCCGAGGGCGAGGTCGTCGATGATGGCCGGGTGAAGGTCACGGCGCTGCGGGTCGCGCATCCGCCCGTGACCGACTGCTTCGCGCTGCGCTTCGAGGCTGCCGCTGGCGCCGTCGTGTTCTCTGCGGACACGACCTTCTTTCCGCCGCTGGCGGGCTTCGCGAAGGGTGCGGACATTCTGGTGCATGAGGCGCTGTATGGCCCCGGTGTCGATCGGCTGGTCAGCCGTGTCGGCAATGGCGCGCGGCTGAAGCAGCACCTGATGGACAGCCACACGCTCGCGGAGGATGTCGGGCGCATCGCGGCGGAGGCTGGCGTCGGTCTGCTGGTTCTCAATCACCTCGTGCCCGCCGACGATCCGCTGGTGACGCCGCAACACTGGATCGAAGCCGTGCGCGCCACCTATGCCGGCCCGCTTTCAATCGCACATGACGGCATGACGATTCCGCTTGCGCAGGGGGCTTACAAGGCGGTCGCGTCGGCGCATGATGCCCTCCCGAACCACCAACTTGCGAAGGCAGCGAATCATCCATGAAACTGGCGTCACTGAAACAGGGCCGCGACGGCCGTCTCGTCGTCGTCTCGGCCGATCTCACGCGGGCGACGGACGCCTTTTTCATCGCTCCCACACTGCAGGCCGCGCTGGACGACTGGCAGCGCATCGGGTCGCGTCTGGCTGATCTGGCCGAGCAACTGGAACACGGCTCGGTGCCCGCCTTCCGCTTCCACGAACACGACTGCGCCTCGCCGTTGCCGCGCGCCTATCAATGGGCGGACGGCTCGGCCTACGTGAACCATGTCGAGCTGGTGCGCAAAGCCCGCGGCGCCGAAATGCCTGCCAGCTTCTGGACCGATCCGCTGATGTATCAGGGCGGGTCGGATGCCTTCCTCGGACCGCGTGACGCCATTCCGCTCGTCAGCGCGGACCATGGCTGCGATCTTGAGGGCGAGATCGCGGTCATCACCGGCGACGTGCCGATGGCTGCCACACGCGCCGAGGCCGCCGCAGCGATCCGCCTGATCATGCTCGTCAACGATGTTTCGCTGCGCAACCTCATCCCCGGCGAACTGGCCAAGGGGTTCGGCTTCTTCCAATCCAAGCCTTCCTCGGCCTTTTCGCCCGCTGCGGTCACGCCGGACGAGTTGGGCGCGGCCTGGGATGGCGGCAAGATCACGCTGCCACTGCTGACCTTCATCAACGGCAAGCCCTTCGGCAAGGCCAATGCCGGAGTGGACATGACCTTCGATTTTCCGGCGCTGATCATGCACGCGGCGAAGACGCGCGCCTTGTCGGCCGGCACGATCATCGGTTCGGGCACGGTCTCCAACAAGGGCGCCGATGGCGGTCCGGGCAAGACGATCGCGGAAGGCGGCGTCGGCTATTCCTGCATTGCCGAACAGCGCGTCGTCGAAACGATTCTCTCCGGCGCCGCCAAAACGCCCTTCCTCGCAGCCGGCGATACGGTCCGCATCGAGATGAAGGACGCGAAAGGCCACTCGGTATTCGGCGCGATTGAGCAGCAGGTGGTTGCCCATGGCTGATCAGGGGGTCCTTTACGGTTACTTCCGCTCCTCCGCCGCCTATCGCGTGCGGATTGCGTTGAACCTGAAGGGCCTCGAAGCCGAGCACCGCTTCGTCCACCTGCGCAAGGGTGAACAGCGCGCGGACGACTACAGGCGCCGCAATCCCGCGGGGCTGGTGCCGTTCTGGAGTGAGAAGGGCTTTGGTCTGTCCCAATCGCTGGCGATCATCGAATATCTCGATGAGCTGCATCCCGAGCCGCCGCTGCTGCCGGGATCGGCCCGCGACCGCGCGCTGATCCGCGAAATGGCGCTGACCATCGCCACCGATGTCCATCCGCTGGGCAATCTGCGCGTGCTCGACAAACTGTCCCAGGATTATCATGCCGACGAGGCAGCCCGCGCCGCCTGGTGCCGGACCTGGATGGAAAGCGGCTTCGAGGTGATCGAGAGACGGCTCGCCAGCACGCCCGGTCATCTGTGCTATGGCGATGCGCCGACGCTGGCGGATGTCTGCCTCGTGCCACAATTGTTCAACGCGCGGCGCTTCGGCGTCGATCTCACCCGCTTTCCGCTGATCGCACGAACCGATGCGGAGCTCGCCGAGATCGAGGCTTTCCGCAAGGCGTTGCCATCGCTGCAGCCTGACGCAGAATGAACAAGGACCAACCAATGGCCGGCAAGACATTCGCCTCCCACGCCGATATGGCGGACAAGGTCATCACCTTTTCCATGATCGGGGAGGGGCTCTACGCCTACACCGCGCAGGGCGACCCCAACACCGGCATCATCATCGGTGACGACAGCTGCATGGTGATCGACGCACAGGCGACGCCGTTGATGGCCCGTGACGTGATCGCGCGCGTGCGCACAGTCACCGACAAGCCGATCAAGTATGTCCTGCTGTCGCACTACCATGCCGTCCGGGTTCTCGGCGCGTCGGCCTATGGCGCGTCGGAGATCATCGCCCATGAGGCGACGCGCCAGCTGATTGTCGAGCGCGGCGCCGAAGACATGGCCTCGGAGATCGGGCGCTTTCCGCGCCTCTTTCGCGGCGTCGACACGGTGCCGGGCCTGACCTGGCCGACACAGACATTTGCCGGCTCATTGACGCTCTGGCTCGGCAAGCGCCGCGTCGAGATTTCCCACCCCGGACGGGGGCATACGGCCGGCGACACGATCGCCTGGGTGCCCGATGCCGGGGTGATGTTCTCGGGCGATCTCGTCGAGTACAAATCCGCCTGCTATTGCGGCGACGCCTTCCTGCGTGAGTGGCCCGGCACCATCCGGACCCTTGCGGCCTATGCTCCCGAAGCGCTGGTGCCGGGGCGGGGTGATGCGCTCGTCGGCGCGGCGACGGTCAAGGCGGCCATGGACGGCACCAGCGCCTTCCTGAGCGCCTTGTATGGCACGGCGGAGCGCGCCGTTGCGAAGGGCCTGACGCTGAAGGAAACCTCGGCGGCGGTGCGCAAGGTGATGGACAAGCCCTTCGGCGATTACGCCATCTATGAGCATTGCCTGCCTTTCAACGTCTCCCGCGCCTATGACGAGGCACGCGGCATCGACTGGCCACGCATCTGGACCGATGAGCGCGACGTCGCCATGTGGAAGGCCCTGCAGGATTGAGCATGAAGCCGGAGGCGAAACCCTTTGCGCAATTCGCCTACAGGCGCTCGCCTGACCAATCGGCGCAAGAGGTGGCCAGACACCCGGTCGTCATCGTGGGGGCCGGACCGGTCGGGCTGACGCTGGCGATCGACCTTGCGCAGCGCGGCCTGAAGCCTGTGCTGCTAGATGATTCCGACCGGATAGGGGACGGCTCCCGCGCGATCTGCTTCGCCAAGAGGACGCTCGAAATCTTCGATCGCCTCGGCGTCGCGGCCCCGATGCTGGCCAAGGGTGTGCGCTGGCAGGTCGGCAAGGTGTTTCAGGGCGACCACCAACTCTACCAGTTCGATCTTCTGCCCGAAGCCGGCCACAAGATGCCGGCCTTCATCAACCTGCAACAATTCCATGTCGAGAAGTTCCTCGTCGACCGTGCACTGGACCTCGGCGTCGACCTGCGCTGGAAGAACCGTGTCAGTGCCCTGTCACATTCTGAGGATTTTGTGACGCTGACCATCGAGACACCCGATGGTCCTTATGCACTTGAGGCCGATCATCTCGTCGCCTGCGACGGCGCACGCTCGCCATTGCGGGGCATGCTTGGCCTTGGGTTTGCCGGCGAACAATTCGAGGACCAGTTCCTCATAGCCGATGTGAGAATGACAGCAGATTTCCCTGTCGAGCGCTGGTTCTGGTTTGATCCGCCGTTTCACGCCGGCCAGTCCTGCCTTTTGCACAAACAGCCGGACGACATCTGGCGCATCGACTTGCAGCTTTCGCCACAGGCCGACGCCGAGCATGAGCGCAAGCCCGAAGTGGTGCGCCCACGCATCGAGCGCATGCTGGGGCATTCCGATTTCGAGCTGGAATGGGTCTCGATCTACCGCTTCCAGTGCCGCCGGCTTGAGCGCTTTGTCCATGGCCGCGTGATCTTCGCCGGCGACGCCGCCCATCAGGTGTCGCCCTTCGGCGCACGTGGCGCCAATTCCGGCATCCAGGACGCCGACAATCTCGGCTGGAAGCTGGCGGCGGTCGCAGCAGGCACTGGCCCCCGCGATCTCCTCGCCAGCTATGATTCCGAGCGATCCGAGGCTGCCGACGAGAACATCCTCAATTCGACCCGCGCCACGGATTTCATCGCGCCGCGCAGCGCTGTCGAGGCGCGCTTTCGCAACGCGGCGCTCGCGCTCGCGAAAGCCGCTCCGTTCGCCCGCCGTTTCGTCAACTCCGGGCGATTGTCGCTGCCGACCAGCTATCGCGGAAGTCCGCTGTCGACCCCGGACCATGAACCATGGCGGTGTGGTCCGCCGCCCGGCGCGCCGTTCATGGATGCGCCGATGGGTGAGGGCTTTCTCAGCGAGAATCTGGGCGGTGGCTTTACGTTGCTGGCCGCGCCGAAGGTTGCACTGCCCGATTTGCCGGGAGCGTTGACGATGGCGCGTGTTTCGGAGGCGGACACAGTGATTGGGCAGCGCTATGGCCTGAGGGCGGAGGAAGTCTATCTGCTCCGTCCCGACGGTCATGTCGCGGCGCGTTTCCACAAACCCGACCGTAAACAGCTGTCGGCGGCGCTGGCGCGGGCAGGAGGGATGGTTGATGCCGCTTGATCTCGACGCCCGCTTTTCCGATCCCGACGCGGCTTATCGCGCCATTGTCGAGGCGCATCGCGGCCTGTCGGATGACGCCAGCGCTGCTCTCAATGCCGCGCTGGTACTGATCCTTGCCAACCAGATCGGCGATCAGACCGTGCTTGCCGAGGCCCTTGAGCTGGCGAAGGCGAGCATCACGCCTTCTGGCCGCGCAGCATCTCGATGATGCCGGAGAAGTCCGTGCCGCCATGTCCCGCGCCATTGAACAGCGCGTAGAGCTGCGCCGCCGCGGCGCCGAGCGGCGTTGACGCCCCGACCGCAGCGGCCGCCTCCTGCGACAGCTTGAGGTCCTTCAGCATCAGTTCTGCGGCAAAGCCGGGCTTGTAACCATTGTTCGCGGGCGAAGTCGGAACCGGCCCGGGTACCGGGCAATAGGTCGTCAGGGACCAGCACTGGCCTGACGAGGTCGACGCCACATCGAACAGCGCCTGGTGCGACAGCCCGAGCTTCTCGGCCAGCGCGAAGGCCTCGCCGACGCCGATCATCGAAATGCCGAGGATCATGTTGTTGCAGATCTTGGCCGCCTGCCCGGCGCCGGCGCCGCCACAATGCACCACCTTCTTGCCCATCTGTTCGAGAATGGGCTTTGCCGCCGCGAAGGCATCCGCTTCGCCACCGACCATGAAGGTGAGCGTCGCGCCCTTGGCTCCGCCCGTGCCGCCCGAGACCGGCGCGTCGACAGGCTTAAGGCCCGCCGCGCTCGCGACCGCATGAACGGCGCGGGCGCTTTCGACATCGATGGTGGATGAATCGATGATCAGCGCGCCGGCCTTCGCCTTCGGCGCGATCTCGGCCCAGACGCTGCGCACATGCTTGCCGGCGGGCAGCATCGTCACGATGACATCGGCCGCGCTGACTGCCGCAACCGCGCTGGCCGCAATGCTGAGCCCCGCTGCCTTCGCCTCGGCGCACGAGCTTGGCGACAGGTCGAAGCCGGTGACGGCATGGCCGGCCTTGACGAGATTGGCGGCCATCGGCCCGCCCATGTTGCCGAGGCCGATGAAGGCGATCTGTGCCATGTCTATCCCCTGTTTCCGCGCCCGATCAGGCTCCGCGCCACGATCAGGCGCATGATTTCGTTGGTGCCTTCGAGGATCTGGTGCACGCGCAGGTCACGCACGATCTTCTCGATGCCGTAGTCGCTGAGATAGCCATAGCCGCCGTGCAATTGCAGCGCGTCATTGGCCACCTTGAAGCCGGTGTCGGTCGCGATGCGCTTGGCCATGGCGCACAGCCTGGTCGCGTCGATGTCCTTCCGGTCCAGCGCAGCGGCGGCGCGCCAGAGGAAGGTGCGGGCGCATTCCAGCTCCGTCGCCATGTCCGCAAGCTTGAACTGCAGCGCCTGGAATTGGTCGATGCTTTTGCCGAAGGCCTTGCGCTCCGCCATGTAGGCAAGCGACTTGTCGAGTGCAGCCTGCGCGCCCCCAAGCGAACAGGCGCCAATGTTGAGACGCCCGCCATCAAGCCCTGCCATGGCAATCTTGAAGCCGATGCCTTCGGGCCCGAGACGGTTGGCGACCGGCACGCGGACCTGATCGAAGATCACCGCACGTGTCGGCTGGGCGTTCCAGCCCATTTTCTTTTCTTCCGCGCCGAAGCTGAGACCTTCGCTGTCCTTCTCGATCACCAGGGTCGAGATGCCGCCGGCGCCATCGTCGCCGGTCCGGACCATGGTGACGTAGACATCCGAGACGCCTGCGCCTGAAATGAACTGCTTCTGGCCGCTGACGATGTAGTGGTCGCCGTCGCGTACCGCGCGGGTCTTCAGCGCTGCGGCATCCGAGCCCGCGCCGGGCTCGGTCAGGCAATAGCTGGCGAGGTGCTCCATGCTGCACAGTTTCGGCAGGAAGCGCCGGCGCTGCTCATCCGAGCCAAAGGCATCGATCATCCAGCCGCACATGTTGTGGATCGAGATATAGGCCGAAATCGTCGGGCAACCGCTGGCCAGCGCCTCGAAGATCAGCGTCGCATCAAGCCTGCTGAGGCCGGAGCCGCCGACATCCTCGCGGATGTAGACGCCGCCCATCCCGAGCGCCGCCGCCTCGCGCATCTCGGCGACCGGGAAATGCTTCGTCTCGTCCCAGTGCACGGCATGGGGCGCAAGCTTCTCGGCGGCAAAGCCCTGGGCCATCTCGCGCATGGCCAGTTGGTCATCGTTGAGCGCGAACTGGGTCATTGCGGGCGGGAAACGGCGTTAATCATGCCGTCTCTCTAACGCATTCGCAGCGGCTTGGCCTCAGGGTGAATGCGCACAGCGGCTGCGCACTCCTGCAGGCTAGGGCTTTTTGGGCGCGGCCAGCCGTTTGGCGTTGGATTTGACGCGTCGGGCGGCCGGCCTCAGCGCTGCATTCGTCAGGCGCGTTCCGGCCTGAACGAAGGTCGGCGGACGAATACCCTGCCACATCGCCAGCGTCGACTGCCACCAGATGGACTGGAGCTCAGCCTGCATCGCCATGGCGCCTTCCGCTGCTGCGGCAAACTTTTCTTCGACCATGCGTTCGGTCTCGCGCGAGCCGCCGCCAAGTCCACACATTTCGAGCCAAAGAAGCGGCGCACGTTGCGCCACGACGAGGGGAGCCAGCAGAAGGCCTTTTGTCATGTGGATACTAGGGTGTGAAAAGAGTCGTCCGGTCAAGCCATTTTATTGTGCAGCGCAGCAACATGCTCAGATCTTGCGCAGCTGGTTTGCGGTGACCCAGAAGACCTCGCCGCTGCTTTCGACGCTGTCGAGCCAGAGAAAATCGATGGCCGGGTACTCTTCGTCGAGGATCTCGCGGTCCGTCCCGATCTCGCAGATCAAGCCGCCCGCCTTCGTCAGATGCCGACCGGCATCCTTCAGGATGCGACGGACGATGTCCATGCCGTCCTCGCCGCCATCGAGCGCCATGGCCGGTTCGGCGCGGAACTCAGGCGGCAGCTCAGCCATCGTCTGCGCATCGACATAGGGCGGGTTCGTGATGATGAGATCATAGGTCCTGCCCTTCACCGGTGCGAACAGGTCGCCCTGGAACAGGCTGATCCGATCCGCAAATCCGCTTTCGGCAACATTCTCGCGCGCGACCGCGAGGGCGTCGGCCGACAGCTCCACCGCGTCGATCCGGGCGTTGGGGAAGATGTGCGCCGCAAGGATCGCCAGGCAGCCGGAGCCGGTGCACAGGTCCAGCACGCTCGTCACCGCCTGCACGTCGTCGATCAGCGTGAAGTCATCGCCCCCGAAGAGGCCGGAAAACAGCATTTCGCCGATATAGGAGCGCGGCACGATGACCCGTTCGTCGACCTTGAAGGGAACGCCCTGGATATAGGTGCGGCCTGTGAGATAGGCAGCCGGCTTGCGTGTCGTGATCCGTGTCTCGATCAGCCCGATCAGCGTCTCGCGCTCCGCCCGCGTCAGCCGTGCATCGACAAAGGGCTCGAGCTGGTCGACGGGCAGGTGCAGGGTTTCGAGGATGAGATAGGCCGCTTCATCGAGCGCCGTCGTGGCCCCATGGGCGTGCACGAGGTCCGCCGCCCTGAAGCGGCTGACGGCATAGCGCAGGATGTCGCGCAGGGTGATCAGTTCGTCGATCGGGGAGATGGTCGCCATGGCGGTGCCATCCCACACTTGGGCCGCCGAGACAATCGGAAGAACAAGAGCGCCCGGCCCTCAGAACATCTTCATCGCGGCAATCCCGGCGAGCGCCATCAAGGCCGCGCACCAGTGCAATGCCGTGATCTTTTCCTTCAGTACGAAGGCCGCAATGGCTGTCGCGAACAGCACCGATGTTTCGCGCAGGGCCGCCGCCAGCGCGACAGGCGTGACGTTCAGCGCCCAGACGTACAGAAAGAAGCTCGATGTCGAGAGGCTGGCCACGAAGAAGGCGCGGGCGTAGTTTGCGGCCAGCAGTTTCGCGGGGTTGCGGCCTTCGAGGCGCATCATCAGCGCCAGAACGAGGCAGTTGCCCAGCGAGACCGCTCCGGCATAACTCCAGATCACTGGGCTCAGCCTCACGCCCATCGCATCGGAGGTGACATAGCCGGCGCCGCACAGGGCCGCCAGCAAGGCGTAGCCGACGCCCGACAGCTCCGCCTTGCCTGACCGGCTGGCGATGAAGGCCAACAGGATCAGGGCGCAGGAAATCAGCAGCACGCCGACCGCGCCTCCAGCCGTCGGCCACTCATTGAACAGCAGGATCGCGGTCGGCAGGGCCAGAAGCGGAATGCCGGCCCGCATGATCGGGTAGGCCAGCCCGTAGCTCGTCCGCGTGTAGGCGATCATCGCGGCTCTGATGCCGATGCTGTTGATGACCACGCCGCCGACCAACCACGGCAACGCCGCGCGGGGGGGCAATCCGGTGACCAGCAGGAGTGGGATGCTCATGAGCCCGGACGCCATCACGGCGGTTACCATGATGTCGCCGGGGTTCTTGTGCGACCGCGCCAGCGCGTTCCACGTGGCATGAAGCAGGGCGCTCGCCATGATGGCGAGGAAGGGAAGGGTCCCGATCACAGTATTTTCTGCATCAGGACGAGGTCCAGCCAGCGCCCGAACTTGCGGCCTGTTTGCGGCAGGCGTCCAGCTTCCACGAACCCGAGCCGGGCATGCAGCGCCAAGGATGCAGAGTTACCAGCTTCGATTCCGCCGATCATGACATGTATGTCGCGCGATTTCGCCTCTTCGATCAAGGCGTTGAGAAGCATGGCACCGATGCCTTGTCCTCGTGCATCGCCACGCACATAGATGGAATGCTCAACTGTCTGGCTGTAGCCGTCGCCAGTGCGAAACGCGCCGAAACTTGCGTAGCCTACCAATTCGTCCTGCCGGATCGCCGCGAGGAATGGATACCCGGCGAGGTGTCGGGACTCCATCAATGCCGCGCGGCTTTCAAGACTCGCCGGCGTGCTCGTCCATATGGCCAGCGTGTTTGCGATGGCGTCATTATGGATGGCAAGGATGGCGGGCAGGTCGGCATATGTCGCACCACGCAGCCGGATGGAAGGGTTCATGGTGGCGATGTCCCCAATGATGTTCTCAGATCCTTGTAAAAATACACGGTCGCACAGAGCCTGCCGTCGGGCCAAAGCGCATAGTTCGGAATGACGCCAACCTTGCGCCAGCCGCCGCGCGTGTAGAGCCTGTACCCCGCACTGTCATCGACCGTGTCGAGCACCATCAGCCACCAGCCCGCTGCAAGGGAGGCCGCTTCCGCCGCGCGGAGAAGCGCCGCGCCGATGCCGCGATGGCGCCCGTCGCGATGCACCAGCATTTTGGCGAGATCGGACCTGTGTGGCTGGTTGGGAGCGCCCGCCGCGACCACCTGCACTGTGCCGAGAAGGCGGCCCGCGCTTTCCGCCACCAGCAGGACGCGCTCGCCTGTCGCAACGCCCTCAGCCACGCGGCCCCAGAACCGGACGGCCTGCGCGCGGGTCATGTCGGCCATGAACGAGACCGAGGCGCCGCCCGCGACGCAGTCGAGCAGGATATCGGCCAGATCGCCGGCGCGGGCCTGCGCCTCGTCGGCCGCCAGCGCGCGGATGGTGAAGGCGGGGGCGGGATCAGGCATGGCGCGGACTCGTCAGTTTCGGCTTTTCGACAGGACGACGATGTAGCGGGCAGCGCTGTCGCCGGGGTTATGGAATGTAATCGGCTGATCAAGCCCCATCAGCAGGCAATCGCCGGTGCCGAGCAGTGTCATGTCCGGTCCGATGCCCATCTCGATCTCCCCTTCCAGCACCCAGATCTGCTGCTCGATGTCGCGGGAGGCGGTGTAGTTATCGAAGACCACCCGGCCGCCGGCGGGGAAGGTCACGTAAACGATCTCGGCGGCAGCGCCCGCGGGGGAGACGTTGCGCCGGATATAACCCGAGGCCGGGTCACGCCAGTCGCTCTGGTCATCCCAGCGGCTGAGGCGTTCCGGCGCGGAGCGCGGCGCTGGAAACAGCGAGGCCATGCTCATCCCAAGGCCAGCGGCCAGACGTGCCAGAACCGCCGCCGTAGGACTCACCTCGGCGCGCTCGATCTTCGAGATCATTGCGCGGCTGACGCCGGAGGCTTCGGCGAACTGCTCCAGGGTCCAGCCGCGTGTGCTTCGGGCCTGCCTGAGGCGCACGGCCAGCCTGTGGTTGACATCGCTTTCCATTATAGCAGAATAATTCTCTGATCATAGAAAGCAAGCAGCTTGTGGGAGTTGCCATGGCGCGGAGACGCAAGCCTGCCCCCGGAGCGCCGGGTCACAATGGCGGCCCGCCGCTTGAGGACAGGCCGCACATTCCGGAATGGGGCAGAGGCAGTCCGGGCAACTACTTTGCCTGGAAGGCAGCCCACCGCCGCGCCTGGCGCTCGGCAGGCCATGACACGGTGCTGCGCCGGGCGGAGAAAGCCGAGGCGCTCGGCCTCACGGATGACGAATACACGCTCGAGATCCTCGAGCGCGGCGTCTACCTGCAGGCCGAGGATGTCGAGCGCATCGCCGCGATCAAGGCCGGTCGCCGCGCGCGCAGGGGTAGGCGTCACCTCTGACGCGGCGCGTTGGTTGCGCCGCGACACCGCAACCCTCGACGAAAGGGGGTGCCGCTGCTATGTGCGCACGCATGACAACGCAAAGCATCGACAACATCCGCAACTTCTCGATCGTTGCGCACATCGACCATGGCAAATCCACGCTGGCCGACCGGCTGATCCAGCTCACGGGCGGCCTGTCGGCGCGCGAGATGACCGAACAGGTGCTCGACTCGATGGATATCGAGCGCGAGCGCGGCATTACCATCAAGGCCCAGACCGTCCGCCTGCATTACAAGGCCCACGACGGCAAGACCTACATCCTCAACCTGATGGACACGCCCGGCCATGTCGACTTCGCCTATGAGGTCTCGCGCAGTCTCGCCGCCTGCGAAGGCTCGCTGCTGGTGGTCGATGCATCGCAGGGTGTGGAAGCGCAGACCCTTGCCAACGTCTATCAGGCGCTCGACGCCAATCACGAGATCGTGCCGGTTCTGAACAAGGTCGACCTGCCGGCCGCCGAGCCGGAACGCGTCAAGGAACAGATCGAGGAGGTGATTGGCCTCGATGCCTCGCAAGCGGTGCCGATCTCGGCCAAGACCGGCCTCAACATCGAGGCGGTGCTGGAGGCCATCGTCACGCGGCTGCCGGCCCCCAAGGGCGATCCGGACGCGACGCTGAAGGCGATGCTGGTCGACTCCTGGTATGACAACTACCTCGGCGTCGTTGTACTCGTCAGGATCATCGACGGCACGCTGAAGAAGGGCCAGCGCATCAAGATGATGCGCGCCGGTGCCGTCTACGATGTCGAGCGCGTCGGCTATCTCACGCCCAAGCTCGTCACCGTCGAAAGCCTCGGCCCCGGCGAGGTCGGCGTCATCACTGCCTCGATCAAGGAGGTGGCTGACACCCGCGTCGGCGACACCATCACGGATGACCGCAAGCCCTGCGCCGAGCCGCTGCCGGGCTTCAAGCCGGTGCAGCCGGTGGTGTTCTGCGGCCTGTTCCCGGTCGATGCGGCGGAGTTCGACGAGTTGCGCTCGGCGCTCGGCAAGCTGCGCCTTAACGACGCCAGCTTCTCCTATGAGATGGAGACCTCGGCGGCGCTCGGCTTCGGCTTCCGCTGCGGCTTTCTTGGCCTGCTGCATCTCGAGATCGTGCAGGAGCGCCTCAGCCGCGAGTTCAATCTCGACCTGATCGCCACCGCGCCGTCCGTGGTCTACCGCATCCTGCAGACGGACGGGGAGGTGATCGAACTGCACAATCCGGCCGACATGCCCGATGTGATGAAGATCGAGGCGATCGAGGAGCCCTGGATCCGCGCCACCATCCTCACGCCGGATGAATATCTGGGCTCGGTGCTGAAGCTCTGCCAGGACCGCCGCGGCATCCAGATCGACCTTGGCTATGTCGGCTCCCGCGCCAAGGTGGTCTATGACCTGCCGCTCAACGAGGTCGTGTTCGACTTCTACGACCGGCTGAAATCGGTGTCGAAGGGCTATGCGTCATTCGACTACGCCATCACCGAGTACAAGGAGGGCGACCTCGTCAAGATGTCGATCCTCGTCAATGCCGAACCGGTCGATGCGCTCTCGATGCTCGTGCACCGCTCCCGCGCCGACATGCGCGGCCGGGTGATGTGCGAGAAGCTGCGCGAACTGATCCCGCAGCACATGTTCCAGATCCCGATCCAGGCTGCTCTCGGCGGCAAGATCATCGCCCGCGAAACCATCCGCGCCCTGCGCAAGGACGTCACCGCCAAGTGCTATGGCGGCGACATCACCCGCAAGCGAAAGCTGCTGGAGAAGCAGAAGGAGGGCAAGAAGAAGATGCGCCAGTTCGGCAAGGTCGACATCCCGCAGGAAGCCTTCATCGCGGCTTTGAAGATGGATTGACGGAACTTTTCCGGGGCCGGGGCGTTGCGCCTGCGCAGGGCGGCTACGTTTTTCGTGGCGTGCGCCGGTTGCGCGGCAGCTTGTGACAAGGCCAGGGCCCGATGGATGCATTCGTCAAGACGATCGTCGAGTCGGCCGCATCCGTCGTGGGGGTCAGATTGAGCGAGCAGCCGCCTTTCACCGCGCTTGAAACCATCGGCCCCGTCGAGATCAGGCGCTACGGCGTCCGGCTTGTGGCGGAGACCACGGTTCAGGGGCTTGGCGACGATGCGGCGCGATCCGAGGCGTTTTCGCGGCTGGCCGGCTACATCTTCGGCAAGAACCGCACGCGCGCGAAAATGGCGATGACGGCCCCGGTCGAGACCAGCGGCGGCCAGCCTTCACAGAAGATCGCGATGACAGCTCCCGTGGAAACGGCGCGGGAAAGCGGCGGGGCGGTGCGGATGCGCTTTTTCCTGCCCGCATCGGTCTCGGCCGAAACGGCTCCAATCCCGGATGACGCCCGTGTCATCATCGGCAGCGTGCCGGGCCAGACTCTCGCCGTGCTGCGCTTCAGCGGCCGTTCGTCGCTGGAGGAGCTTGCCGCCCGCAAGCGCGATTTGCTGGACAGCCTCGCGCCGACCCTGTGGAAGGCCGCAGGCGAGCCCTTCGCCCTGTTCTATGATCCGCCCTTCACGCCGCCCTTCCTGCGCCGCAACGAAGTGGCGGTGGCGGTCACGAAATGACGCGCTGGCCTTGGAGCCGTCGCGTGCCGGACCTTGCCGTTCCTGCGTGACAATGCCCGGCAGACTGCGCTAGCTTCGCCGCAACGACACAGGCGCGGAAAGCGCGCCGGGAGGAACCAATGCATTCATCAGGAACGCCGCTCGGCCACCATGGTCCCGTCATGCCGGAGGGTGAGGCGCACGGGGTGGCGGCGTCGCGCCGCGCCTTCCTGGCGGGAGCCGGCGTCGCCGCGCTGGGCTCCGCCGCCATGGTTGGCGTAGGCGAAGCGGTTGCCCAGACCACACCCCCGGCGGCAGGTGCTGCACCGGCACCCGCTCCGGCCGCACCGCCAGCTGCGCCCCGGGGCCCGCAATTCCTCGACTATCCCGGCAAGGACCGAGGCCTCGTCGTGCTCGGCGACCGGCCGCTCGTTGCTGAAACGCCCGAAGCCCTTATGGATGACCCGACCACGCCGGTCGGCCGGTTTTTCGTGCGAAACAACGGCCTTTTGCCGGAGGACCGCACGGCCAGTGCTGATGCCTGGTCGATCCGCATCGATGGCGAGGTCGACCGCCCGCTGGCCATCACGCTGGGCGAACTGAAGCAGCGATTCAAGGCGCGCACCTATCGCATGGTGCTCGAATGCGGCGGCAACGGGCGCTCCTTCTTCATGCCGGCGGCGCGTGGCAACCAGTGGACCAATGGCGGGGCCAGTTGCGCGGAGTGGACAGGCGTCGCGCTCGCCGATGTGCTGCGCGCCGCCGGACTGAAGCCGGACGGCAAGTTCACCGGCTTCTTCGGCGCCGACCCGCATCTCTCCGGCGACACGACCCGCCAGGCCATTTCGCGTGGCATGCCGGTCGAGAAGGCGCTCGACCCGCACACCCTGATCGTCTGGGGCATGAACGGACAGCCGCTGCCCTTCATCCATGGCGGTCCGGTGCGGCTCATGGTGCCCGGCTGGCCTGGTTCGCTGTCGCAGAAATGGCTGACCCGCGTGCTGATCCGCAAGGATCCGCATGACGGCTCGGGCATGGGTGGCACCTCCTACCGCGTTCCGACAGTGCCGATCGTTCCCGGCTCGAACGCCGACGGCCGCACCAACTTTGCCGACATGACATCCATGCCGACCCGCGCGGTGATCACGGCCCCGGCCAATGGCACGCGTCTCGCCGCGGGCACCCGCGAGATCGCGATCCGCGGGGCGGCCTGGGGCGGCGAACAGCACCCCACACGTGTCGACGTTTCGGCCGATGGCGGGCAAACCTGGCGGCGCATGGCGCTCACCCCGCGCCGCAACAAGTATGACTGGGTGCGCTGGAATGGCAGCATCGCGCTGCCCAGCGATGGCTATTTCGAGCTCTGGGTCAGGGCCCGCGACAGCAAAGGCAGGTTCACGCCGCACACGGCCGTCAACTGGAACCCGCAGGGCTACGGCGCCAACCCGTTCCACCGGATCGCGGTCCTGGTCGGATGAAGCGCTGTCCTGTCGTTGCTGCGGGCCTCCTGCCCGCGATCCTGCTCGCCCTGTCGTTGACCCTGCCCGTCGCGGGCCTGGCGTCCACGCGCACTGGCGAGGCAACCGAAACGCCGGACTCGCTCCCGAACTTCCCCGGCCGCGACGAGACCTTCGGCTATTGCATCGGCTGTCACTCCTTCCAGGTCGTCGGTCGTCAGGGCATGAGCCGCGAGCGCTGGGACGAGACGCTGTCATGGATGACCACGCGGCACAGCATGCCGGCGCCCGATGCCGCGATGCGCAAGGTTTTGCTGGACTATCTGACGGTCGCCTATCCGGAACAGCGCGGCAGCGCGCGCGGTTGGGTCAACCCGTTCGCGCCGAAATAGGGCGGCACATCCTTGCCGGCCCGCGACCCTTATGCCGCCATCGCAGGCAAGTGCGCGCGAAGCCAGCTGTCGATCTCGTCGAATGGCCGGTCCATGAGGTCACCGTCGGCCGGGCTGCCGAGCCACTCGAACATGTCAGCGCCGACATCGGGATCGTAGCGTCCCGCTTCCCGCGCGAACAGGCGCGGGCTGAAAGGTTCGCCGGCCGCCTTGAAGGAGAGCGTCGCCAGTTGCTCGCCAGTGCCAGCCCTGGCGCAATGCCAGCTCCAGCGGCGGTGAAAAATCCTCCCCTTCGTCCACCAGCGGTCATGGCGGGGATCATCCGCCACGCTGCTGATGTCGAGATAGAGCGTCCGCCGTTCACAAGCCGGCAGCAATGCGATGATGCCATGCTCGTGTTCGAGGAACCAATGCCGGTCCGTGATCTCGACGACGACATGCTCGACCTGGCCGCTGGCGATCAGGCGCTCGATCTCTCCCGCCAGCGCCTTGAAGGCGGGTGCGCTCTTGCGGGACACCAGCACCGACGGCACGATCACGAACAGGATCATCACCGCCGAACCCCCTGCGAGAACGGTCCAGTGCTGCCATCTCATCATGCCGAAAATCAGGTCGAGGACGAAGATGACGCCGAATATGCCGGCAGCCACGATCATCAGCGCGGAAGCCCTGCCTGCACCATCGCCGCCGGCCGCCTCGCGGTAACCGGCCGCCATCCTGTCGAGCTTCTTCCTGACCGTTGCCGGCATGACGATGTTGGCAGCGCTGTGCATCGAATGCATCCTGACCTTCAGCAGGACCAGCTTAAGCTGATCCGCTTAACGAACCGGCCAGGTCGGCGTTATGAGATACGTCCATCCTGTTTACCCAGGATCAGGCATCAGTGTGCTGATCAGCGGTAGGCTACGGGTGTCGCAGGCCTCGCAGGCGGCTGCGGCGCCATCGCCGGCCTGACATCGGCGCGGGCCGGCGCCGGTTTGCGCGGCGAGATCGTCGAGGTCACCAGGCCCTCCGGCGTGTCGAGGCCATAAATGTCGTCGCGGAAATGGATGAGCCCGTCGCCGGCCGCCCAGCCGGTGAGATAGACCCAGGCCACGGGAACCGGCTTGGTCAGTTTGATGTCCTTGCGCTCGTTGCTGGCGATCGCGGCATCGATGCGGCTGCGGTCTTCCCATTCCGTGCCCTTGAGCAGCCAGCTCGCGAGATCGCGCACGCCGTCGATGCGGGCGCAGCCGGAGGAGTTGAAGCGCACGTCGTTGCGGAACAGCTCCTTTTTCGGCGTGTCATGCATGAACACCGCATCGCGGTTGGGCATGTCGATGCGGAGCTGGCCCAGCGAGTTGAGCGGGCCGGGGTCCTGGCGGACGAAGAAATTCGGGTTCTGCAGCGTCGCCCATTTGATGGTGGCGGGGTCGATCTCCTGGTTGCCCGCGCCAATCACCCGCATGTGGTGCTTGGCGAGAAAGCCCGGATCCTTGCGCATGTGCGGAATGATGTCCGCCTTGACGATCGAGGTCGGCACGGTCCAGTTCGGATTGAGATTGACCGCCGTGATGCGTGTTGCCAGCACAGGCGAGGGCCTGTCCGGACGCCCGACGATGGCGACGTGACGCCGCTCGACCACGCCATTGTCGATCGCCTCGACCTGCGCGCCTGGAATGTTGACAACCACATAGCGGTTGCTGAAGGCGAAGGCGTTGCCCTCCAGTCGGTGGATCGAAGCCCGCAACTGGTTGAGCCGGACATCGACCGGTACGTTCAGCGCCCGCATCGTCAACCGTCCGACCGACCCCGTCTGCGACAGGCCGTGGCGCACCTGGAAGCGCTTCAGGGCGTCCTCGGCGGCTTTGTTGAAGCTGTCCCCGTGCGCAGCGTCCGGATCGAGGTCTCCGGTCAGGATCAGGCGGATCTTGAGCTGCTCCACCAGCCCGCCGCGCGAGCCGGCCTTGAGGCCTGCGATCTGCGTCGGCAGCATGGCCCAGCCGCCGCTGGCCGAGAGCTCTTCATAGAAGGCGAGCGCCGCGCGGGTGTGTTCCAGTGTCTGCGGCCCGTACATCGGGTTGACGTGCTGGGGCAGGGCGGCCTTTGCCTCGTCCACGACCGCCTGCGCTGACTGCGTAGCGGGGGCTCCCGGTGTCAGGCGCGGCGACTCCGTGGCGGCGGCAGGCTGGGGCTCGAGCGCCAGGGCCCAGGCCGGCAACAGGACCGTGGCGAAAGCCAAGAGGAGCGGCTGAAGGTGGCGCCGGTTACGCATACGCATGGTCTCCTGCCAGCATGCCGTTGGAACAGCAGACCGACACTCCCACAGCTCCGTCTATGGAAGGTTAACCATGCCACATTTGCGGCGGGCCCGGCTCAGGCCAGGAACGGGTTGTGGGCCCTCTCGTCGCCGATCGTGGATGGCGGTCCATGTCCGGGCAGGAAGGCGACCTCGTCAGGGAGCGTCATCAGCTTGGCCTTGATCGAGCGGATGAACAGGTCGTGGTCGCCATAGGGAAAATCGGTCCGCCCGATCGAGCCCTGGAAGAGCGTGTCACCGGCCAGCATGAAGCGGGCGGGCTCGTGATAGAACACCACCGAGCCGGGTGAGTGGCCGGGCACGTGCATGATCGAGAACATCGCCTCACCCAGCATGACGGTGTCGCCGTCGGTGAGGTACCGCCCCGATGTCACGGGACGCGCGCCGGACAGTCCGAACATCCGGCCCTGCTCGGCCAGATTGTCCATCAGGAACTGATCATCACGATGGGGGCCGACGACAGGCAGATCAAGCGCTTCCGCCAGCTCCGCCGCGCCGCCGGCATGGTCGATATGGCCATGGGTCAGCCAGATGGCGGTTGGCGTCACAGCGAGCTTTTTGACGGCGTCGAGCAGCTTGGGCACATCGCCTCCGGGGTCGACGATGGCGGCCTGCATCGTGCGTGTGCACCAGATGATCGAGGCGTTCTGCTGGAACGGCGTGACGGGAACCACGGCAACCTTGATGGCGGGCTCGGTCATCTTGCTTTCTCCGGTCTCATGCTGGCGTCAGGCAGGCCGCGGCCAGCAGCTGGAACGCCCGGGCGCGATGGGATAGTCCCTGGCTGCCATCTGCCGGGATGCCATGCTTCTCATCGGCGCTCATCTCGCCGAAGGTGCGCGCATGGCCCTCAGGCTGGAACATCGGATCGTAGCCGAAGCCGCCCGGTCCGCGCGGTGGCCAGACACAGGCACCACGGACGCGGCCTTCGAACAGTTCCTGGTGCCCGTCCGGCCAGGCGATGACCAGCGCCGAGACGAAATGGGCCTGCCACCGGTCCTGCGGCACGGCGCGCCGCTCGAGCTCCCGGATGACCCGTGTCATGGCGGCCAGGAAGTCCCGCGGCTGCCCGGCCCAATCCGCCGTGAACAGGCCCGGCGCGCCATCAAGTGCATCAACGCACAGCCCGGAATCATCGGCGATGGCCGGCAACCCGGTCGCCGTGGCGGCGGCCTGCGCCTTGATCGCTGCGTTCTCGGCGAACATCCATCCTGTTTCGTCGGGCTCGGGCAAGCCGAGTGCGCCGGCCGAGGATGTCGTGACGCCGTAGGGCGCCAGCAACGCATCCATTTCGGCCAGCTTGCCCGCATTGTGGGTCGCGATCACCACATGGCCAGACAGGGGCCGGCGACGGGAAGATTGCAGCGGCATGGTCCTGTTCCCCGCTCCGGTCACCCGCCGATGACCTTCTTCTGCAGGGCGACGAGATCAGCAATGCCGGCCTTCGCCAGCGCCATCATGGCGGCGAGCTGCTCCTCGGAGAAGGGCTCGCCCTCGGCGGTGCCCTGTACCTCGACGATGCCGCCCTTGCCGGTCATCACGAAATTGGCGTCGGTCTGCGCACCGGAATCCTCGATGTAGTCGAGATCGAGCACCGGCTGTCCTGCCACGATCCCGCAGGACACGGCCGCCACATGATCCTTGAGCGGCTGACGGCCCTGCAGCATGGCGCGGCCTTCCATCCACTTCAGCGCATCATGCAGCGCCACCCAGGCGCCGGTGATCGAGGCGGTGCGTGTTCCGCCATCGGCCTGGATCACGTCGCAGTCCACCACGATCTGGCGCTCGCCCAATGCGCCGAGGTCAACCACGGCGCGCAGCGAGCGGCCGATCAGCCGCTGGATTTCCTGGGTGCGGCCCGATGGTTTGCCGGTGGTCGACTCGCGCCGTGTCCGCTCGAGCGTGGCGCGCGGCAGCATGGCATACTCCGCCGTAACCCAGCCCTTGCCGGTGTTGCGCAGCCATGGCGGGCCCTTTTCCTCGACGGTGGCCGCGCACAGCACGCGCGTCTCGCCGAAGGTGATCAGGCAGGAGCCTTCCGCATAGCGCACGACGCCGCGCTCCATGGTCACGGCGCGCATCTCGGCAGGCTGGCGTTTGGACGGGCGCATGAAGGCTCCACAGGACGAGATGACAACGAGCCGCGTGTGTAGGCGGTGGCCGCAACCGGTGCAAGCGGGAGGCTCACCTTCGCCGCGAAGCAAACGGTTCACCCGATATGATGGCATCGATCAGGCAATGTCATGCAAAGGCGGGGCTCACGCGGTTGACGTGGGGCCGCAAAGCCCGAACGATGCGGACGATCTGCATCAGGCGGCGTTTGGCCGCCCATCGAGGACAAGACCATGGCCTGGTATTCGCAAACCTGGAGCTGGATCGACGGAGAATGGGTCGAGGGCAATCCCGGCATCATGGGGCCGCGCAGCCACGGGGCCTGGCTCGCCTCCACCGTCTTCGATGGCGCGCGCATCTTCGACGGCCTCATGCCCGACATGGACAGGCATGCGGCCCGCGTCAACCGTTCCGCCGCTGGCCTCGGCCTGAAGGCCACCATGGCCGCTGAAGCGATCGTCGACCTTGCCCGCGACGGGGCGCGCAGGTTTGCGCCCGGCAAGGCGATCTATGTCAAACCGATGTACTGGGGTGAGGCTGACGGGCTGAGCACGATCATGCCGGACCCGGACTCGACCCGTTTCTGCCTGTGCCTGTTCGAGGCGCCGATGCCGCCGCCGACAGCGGGTTTTTCCGTCACCCTCTCGAAGTTCCGCCGCCCGACCCTTGAGAGCATGCCGACCGATTCGAAGGCCGGCTGCCTGTATCCGAACAACGCCCGCGCACTGCGCGCCGCCAAGGAGGCCGGCTTCGACAACGCGCTGGTGCTCGACATGCTTGGCAACGTCGCCGAAACCAGCACCTCGAACATATTCATGGTCAAGGACGGCATCGTGAAGACGCCGGCCATCAACGGCACATTCCTGAACGGCATCACCCGGCAGCGCACCATCGCGCTGCTGCGGGACGCGGGCTACACGGTCGAGGAAACCACGCTGCGCTACAGCGATTTCGAGGCCGCCGACGAGATCTTCTCATCCGGCAACTATTCGAAGGTGATGCCGATCACGCGCATCGACGACCGCCCGATGCAGCCCGGGCCCATCACCCGCAGGGCCCGCGAGGCCTACATGGATTTCGCGCTCGGCGCGCGCGTCTGAACCCGTTACTCGGGTTCGGCGGGAGCGGCCTTGCGTCTGCGCGGCAGCGTGAGCGGAAAGCGCAGCAGCTTCGCTCCCGCCCAGGCCGCGAGGCCATAGGCGATCAGTGACGAGGCGCCGAGCATGGCTGTCGCGAACAAGGCCTGCTCGCGCGGCAGAAATCCGCTCAGGCCGACGAACCGGTCACGCGCGACCAGCACCCAGAGCTCAAAGGCGATGGCGCCGACAAAGGCAATGATCAGCGCCTTGGCCAGCATGTCTGTCGGGGCCGTCCAGCCCCGTCGCAGCGCCAGCACGTAGAGGATACCGAGATTGATCCAGGCTCCGAGCGCCGTGGCGAGCGCAAGGCCGGCAGCTCCGAGCTGTTCGGCGAAGATGATCTTGAACAGGATGTTGAGCCCCAGCGCCGTCAGCGAGGCGATGACCGGCGTCGTCGTGTCGCCTCGCGCGAAGAAGCTGGCCACCACCGAGCGGATCAGCAACACCGGAATGAGGCCGACCGAATAGGCGAACAGGACCTGCGCCGCGACCTCGGCAGCCCGTGCGTCGAACGCGCCGCGCGCGAACAGGGCCTTGACCAGCATGTCGGGCATGGTGAGGAAGGCCGCGACGAAGGGCATGGACAGGATCAGCGTCATGCCGATGGCGCGGTTCTGCTCGCGGTTGGCGGAGGCCGCATCCCCTGCCGCGATCAGCCGGCTCATGGTGGGCAGGACCACCGTGCCGGCCGCGATCCCGATCACGCCGACGGGCAACTGGTAGATGCGGTCGGCATAGTAGATCGCCGAATAGGACCCCGCCGGCAGGAATGAGGCGATGATCATGTCGGCGAGCACGGCGATCTGCACGCCGGCCGAGCCAAGCACCGCCGGCCCCAGAGCCTTCAGGAAGGACGTCACGTCCTGGTCGATGGCCGGGCGCGCGAGCGTCGCCATCACGCCGGCGCGCCGGGCCGCGAGGGTCAGCAGCGCCCATTCGGCCACGCCCGCCGCCGTCACGCCCCAGGCGGCGGCATGGGCGGCGGAGGGAAACAGGAAGGACAGCGCCAGCGCGATGACGATGGCGACGTTGAGCAGCACCGGCGCGAAGGCGGCCGCGGCGAACTTGTCGACCGAATTGAGGAGGCCGGCCTGCAAGGTCACCAGGGTGATGAACAGCAGGTAGGGAAAGGCGATGCGTGCCAGCGCCACCGTCAACGCGAAGGCCTCCGGATTGGCCTTCTGCCCCGGCGCCACCAGTGCGATCAGCCAGGGCATCAGCGGCAGCGCCAGCGCCAGCATGGCCAGTTGCACCAACAGCAGGATCGTGAACACCCGGTCCGCGAACAGTTGCGCCGCCGCGATCCCGGCCTGCTCGCGCAGGCGGCTGTAGGATGGAATGAAGGCGGAGGAAAATGCGCCTTCGCCGAAGATCGCGCGAAACTGGTTCGGCAGCCGCTGCGCCACCACGAAGGCGTCCATCATCTGGCTGGCGCCGAGGATGGCGGCCAGCACGATGTCGCGCACGAACCCCGTGAGGCGCGACAGCAGCGTGAATCCGCCAACCGAGAGAATCTTCGTGAACATGGTCAGGCTGGACCGTTGCGCGCCTGCACGATGCGGTCAACCATCCGCGGGGCGGATCAGCCGCTCAGGGGATCGCTGCGGGCTTCTTCTGCTGGTCCTCGGCAATCCCCACATGTTCGCCGACCAGATAGAGCGGGCGGCGCTTCACCTCGGCGAAGATGCGGCCGACATATTCGCCGATCAGCCCCAGCGAAATCAGCTGGATGCCGGAGAAGAACATGATCGACACCACCAGCGTCGGAAAGCCGGGCAGGTCCGTGCCGAACAGCAGTGTCCGCAGCGCGTAGAAGGTGGCCAGCCCAGTTGCGAAAATCGCGATGAGGACACCCACATAGGTGGCGATCTTCAGCGGCACTGTCGAGAAGGACGAGATGCCGTCGAAGGCGAAACTGAACAGCTTGCGGAAGTTGAACTTGGTCGCGCCATGCAGCCTGTCGGCCACGTCGAACTCGACGCCGACGCTGCGGAACCCGACCCAGGCGTAGAGGCCCTTCGAAAAGCGCGCGCGTTCGCCCATGGCGCACAGCGCGTCGACGGCCTTGCGGTCCATCAGCCTGAAATCCCCCGCTCCCTCCGGCAGGCGGGTTTCGCCAAAGCGCTCGAACAACTTGTAGAAGGCGCGCGCAAAGCTGCGCTTGAGATGGCTTTCGCCGTTGCGGTCCGAGCGCACGCCGTAGACCATGCTGAAACCCTCACGCCATCTGGCCAGGAAGGTCGCCAGCACCTCGGGCGGGTGCTGCAGGTCCGCATCCATGACGGCGACGGCACGGCCGCGGGCATGGTCGAGACCGGCCGCGATGGCGATCTCCTTGCCGAAATTGCGGCTGAACGAAACCGCGCGCAGCCGCGCATCGGCGTTGTTGAGCTCCCGGATCACGGCAAGCGAATCGTCGGCGCTGCCGTCATCGACAAAGATCACCTCCCATCCGGAGGTCTCGCGGTCGAGCACGGGGCACAGGGCTTCGACCAGCGGCCTGAGGTTGCGCGCCTCGTTGAAAACCGGAATGACAACTGAAAGCTCAATGTCGGATCTGGATAAGACAGGTGTCGCCACGTCGGTTCCGTATGTCGTCTGGGGTCAGCATGTCGGCACAGAAGCGGATCGGCGCGGCTCCAACAAGCCCGAACTGCAGTCTGGTTTGCTTTGCCCGGCCGATTGTCGCATGTGCTGGTCCAGAATGACGTCCCGGATGTGAACCGAACATGACCCGTTTCGTGCTCTGCGCCGATGATTTCGCCCTGACCGAGGGCGTCAGCCGCGCCATCGTCGAGTTGGCTGCGGCGGAACGGCTCAGCGCGACCGGCGCGATGACCAACCGGCCGCACTGGCGCAGCTGGGCCCGCGAGATTGCGCTGCATGCCGGCACCATGGACATCGGTCTGCATCTCAATCTGACCTGCGCCGCTCCACTCGGGCCCATGCCGCATCTGGCGCCCGGCGGCGCCTTGCCCTCCCTGGGCGCGGTGATCCGGGCGGCGCTGCTTTCGGCGTCCGCACGCGCCGAGATCGCCGCCGAAATCTCGCGGCAACTCGATGCGTTTGAAGACGTGATGGGCCGCGCGCCGGATTTCGTCGATGGTCATCAGCACGTCCACGCCATGCCCGGCCTGCGCGGACTTGTGCTGGCCGAACTCTTGCGACGCTATCTTGGCGCAAAGCCGTATCTGCGGGACCCTTCCGACACCTTCGGTGCCATCCGTGCGCGTGGCCTCGCTGTTGCCAAGGCGTTGACCATCAGCGGCCTCGCCTCAGGCTTCGGGGAGGCCGCGCGGTCGGCAGGGTTCATGACCAACGATGGCTTCGCCGGCGTTTCGCCCTTCGATCCGGCCCGTGATGTCGCTGCCGACCTGGCACGCTTTCTGGTCGCGCCCGGCCTGCGCCATCTCGTCATGTGCCATCCAGGGCATGTCGATGACGAACTCATTCACCTCGATCCCGTTGTGGCGACGCGGCCGCTGGAGCATGCCGCGCTGCTCGCCGGGGCGCTCCCCGCCACTTGGGCCGTGGCCCGCTTCGCCGGGCTCGGCCCGACATGAAAACGGGGCCGCGAGGCCCCGTTCTGTTCCGGTCACGCTGCCTGGCGCTTACTTGGTTGCGGCGGCATGCAGCTCCGCCACATACTCCCAGTTCACGAGGTTCTCGATGAACGCCTTGCAGTAATCCGGGCGGCGGTTGCGGTAGTCGATGTAGTAGCTGTGCTCCCAGACATCGTTGCCGAGAATCGGCATGGCGCCATGCACCAGAGGGCTTTCGCCGTTCGGGGTCTTCATCACCACGATCTTGCCGCCCTGCACGGCCAGCCAATGCCAGCCCGAACCGAACTGGCCGACGCCGGCCGCGATGAAGTCCTCCTTCATCTTGGCGACGGACCCGAAGGCCTCAATGATGGCCTTTTCGAGCGAGCCGGGAATGTTGCCGCCGCCGTTCGGCTTCATCCACTTCCAGAAATGCATGTGGTTGAAATGCTGGCCGGCATTGTTGAACAGGGCCGCATTCTTGCCGAACGAGCCTTTCACGATGTCTTCGAGGCTCTTGCCCTCGAATTCGGTGCCCTTGATCAGGTTGTTGCCGTTGTTCACATAGGCAAGGTGGTGCTTGTCGTGATGGTACTCCAGCGTCTCCTTCGACATATAGGGCTGAAGCGCATCATGGGCATAGGGCAGATCCGGCAGCGTGAACGACATCGACGTCTCCTCAGGACAATGGACAGGCCAGCGGACCGCTTTCGGGGAACCATCCGGCTCGCGCCCGGCGGCTGCCGGACGGCGTGATCCTTAGTTAAGCTGCCGGATGCGCAACAGCAACCGGGCGTCGCCCGCACAGCTTGGCTAAATTGGCAATTTCCGGATAGGTTGTATGACAAATGATGCGGCCCTATGTGGTTGCGCGAGTGCGGGAGCGGATGCTTTGGGGCGGTTGGGACAGTTTGTCGGGGTTGTGTTGCTTCTGGCCGGGCTCGGACTGGTTGGCTGGGGTGCCCCTTACTACATGCTTGATTGGGGTGGAGCGCTGGTCATGGCCGGCGCGGTTCTCGCCTGCGCCGGGCTGATCTGTGCGCTGGTCGGCACTGTCCTGATCCGGTTGAGGGCCTTGCGCGAGGATATTCTGGCATTGCGGGCGGAAAGGGCGGTCGACAGGGCGGCCATCCCTGCATTTGACGCTATTGCGCCGAGCGAAGCCGCGCCTCGGGAGCCGGCCATGGGCGCGACCGCGCACCGGGAACAGGCTGCGCCGGTGGAGCCAACCCTTCGCCTGTCGGACGCGCCGCCGCTCGCAGAGGCGGCAGCACCTGCTGCCCTGCCGCCCGTTGCAGTCGCCGGCGTCGCGGCGGGGGGGCTCGCCATGGCGGCCAAATCCATTTTCGGCTCCGTCAGCGCCGCACCGGAAGCGGCCCCGGACCGGACCGAGGCGGTAAGCAAGACAGACGACGTTCCCGACCCAGCCGTGTCCGGCGTCGGTGGCGCTGTTGCCTGGACTGCTGCGGTCGAGGCGGTTCGCTCGGTCGACGTTGCCGCTGGCACGGTTCCGGCTTCCGCAATCAGCGATGATGATCGGGCCTCGCTCGACGATCTGCTCCGGGAAATCGAGCGAGGCCCCGAGCTGGCGCGCGAGCAGCCGGCTTCACCGCATTCCGGGTCCAGCGCGGTCGATGAAGATCATGCTGCCGAGAGCCCGGCCCTGCCAGCCCTGCGGACCGATGATCTGATGGCGAAGGTCGACGATGCCGTCAGGAGTCTGAAGGCGGAGTTGCCGGAAACGATGAGCCGGCTTCAGCCTGCCGAACCTTATCCCTTCGAGGTTGAGCCTGAACAGCCGACCCCCCTCGATGCGATCTTCGACGATCTCCGGGCCGACCTCCGGTCAGCGCCTCTCGTCCTCAACCATGAGGCGAAGGCCGCCGGGCCTGAACTGCTGGAAGACAGGTTAGCCGATATTCCGTCCATCGCCGCGGCGGATGCGCCACCGGAACCCGTCGCGTCCGACGAAGGCATCGTGGCGGCCTACAATGTCGGGGACAGTGCCTATGCCATGCTGGCCGATGGGCGGATCAGAGTGACCACTCCAGAGGAGCAGCACCTGTTCAATTCCATGGACGAGTTGAAGCAGTTCATGGCGCAGCGGCGCTCGCAGGGCCAGTCTGCGGGGGCCTGAGACCTCCGACGCCTCCCTTCAGCCGCGCGCCGGTCGCGCGATCAACCCGGCCCCCTGATCAGCGGCGCGAGCGCCTTGAAGTCTGCAGTGCCGGCTGTCTCAAGCCACTCGAACACGACCATCTCCGTCGTGACGATCTCCGCGCCGGCCGCTGAGGCACGGTCAAGCCCTGTGCGGATGCTGATCGGCGCGCGGCTCGAGACCGCATCCGCGACAAGGGCGACACGGTAGCCCGCCAGCCGCGCGTCAAGCACGGTCTGCAGCACGCAGACATGCGTTTCCGCGCCGCAGACCACAAGCGTCCCGCGCCCGGCGATCCGCAACTCCTCGCAGCGTTCCGCGAACTGCGCGGCGCCGAAGGCCGAAAAACGTGTCTTTTCCACGGTCACGGCCCAGGGCGGAAGCTGCTGCTTCAGGCCCGCGACGGTTGGCCCGAGACCCTTCGGATACTGCTCCGTCAGGGTGGTGGGCACACGGAGCCGGGTGGCGGCCGCAAGCAACAGCCCGAGATGACGCAGCATGCCATCGGGCTCCAGCACGGCAGGCTGCAGCCGCTCCTGCACATCGATGATGACCAGATGGGAGCTCTGCCGCTGAAGCCGCATCAGGCTGTGCCCTCGCTCAACGGTCTGAAGCCATTGGCTGCCTTGATCGCAAAGGCATAGGCCAGCGCGGTTTCCTTCAGCGAATCGAAGCGTCCGGCGGAGCCGCCATGGCCGGCCGACATGTTGATGTGCAGCATCACCGGCCCGCCGCCGGTCATGCGGTCGCGCAGGCGTTGCACCCACTTTGCCGGTTCCCAGTAGGTGACGCGCGGATCGGTCAGTCCGGCGATCGCGAGGATCGGCGGATAGGTCTGGGCTGCAACGTTCTCGTAGGGCGAATAGCCCAGGATCGTGCGGAAGGCGTCAGGGTCGGTGATCGGATTGCCCCATTCCGGCCATTCGGGCGGCGTCAGCGGCATGCTCGCGTCCATGATCGTGTTGAGCACGTCGACGAAGGGCACATCCGCGATGATGCCGGCGAACAGGTCCGGCTTGAGGTTTGCCACCGCGCCCATCAGGAGCCCGCCCGCGCTGCCGCCTTCGGCAACGATCCGGCCTGCGCGGGTGTAACCAAGCCTGGCCAGTTCCTCGCCGACGGCGATGAAGTCGGTGAAGCTGTTGGGCTTCTTGGCCAGCTTGCCGTCCTGGTACCAGTTCCAGCCCTTCTCCGTGCCGCCCCTGACATGGGCGATGGCGTAGACAAAGCCGCGGTCGACGAGGGACAAGGGCCTGACACGGAAGGAAGCCGACATCGATGATCCGTAGGACCCGTAGCCGTAGAGCAGGCAAGGCGCCGTGCCGTCGAGGTCGAGATCGGCGCGGTGCAGCAGCGAGACCGGGATCACAGCCCCATCCCCGGCTGTGGCGAACACCCGTCTGACCGTGTAGTTGGCCGGATCATGGCCCGAGGGCACCTCCTGCCGCTTGATCAGGATGCGTTCGCGCGTCGCCATGTTGTAGTCATAAGTCTCGGCCGGACGGGCCATCGATGCATAGGTGAACCTCAGCCAGTCGGTGTCGAATTCAAGGCCGGCATCCATGCCAAGGCCGTAGGCTTCCTCATCGAAGGCGATCGCGCCTTCCTCGCCGCTGGCAAGGTCCCGGATGACGATGCGCGGCAGTGAGTTCTCCCGCTCCATGCGGATCAGCCGCCCCTTGAGGCAGACATGCGAGATGATCATGCGGCCGGCGCGATACGGCACCAGATCCGTCCAGCTGCCGATCTCCGGCGCGGCCACCGGCGCCTGCATGATCTTGAAGTCCTCGGCCCCGTCCTTGTTCGTCAGGATCAGGAAGCGGTCGCCATGGTGTTCGACATCGTAGCGCAGCCCGACCTCGCGCGGATGCACGAGGCGTGGCGGTTGCGTCGGGGCTGCGAGGTCGACCAGCCGCACCTCGGAGGTTTCATGGTCGCCGACTTCGATCAGCAGATAGGCGCCCGATTGCGTCTCGCTGATCGAGACGAACATGCCGGCATCCTGCTCCTCATGCACAAGCCGGTCCGCCTCCGCCTCCGTGCCGAGCAGATGCAGATAGACCCGCGACGGGCGGTGATTCGCATCCAGCCGGATGTAGAAGAAGCCCGACGAATCGGCGGTCCAGACCAGGTCGCCGCCGGTTTCCTTCACTGTGTCCGCAAGATCCTGGCTTGATGCGAGGTCGCGGACGCGGATCGTGTACAACTCCGAGCCCGCCTCGTCGCTGCTCCAGCCGAGCAACGCATGGTCCGGCGAATGGGCGGCCGCGCCAAGATCGAAGAAGTCCTTGCCGCGTGACAGTTTGTGGGCGTCGAGCAGCGTCTGCTCCTTGCCGCCCTCCCGCGGCCTGCGGCACATCACCGGGTGTTCGCCGCCGCGGTTGTAGCGGCTGTAATAGGCAAAAGGTCCGTCCTTGGTCGGCGGCGCGCTGTCGTCCTCCTTGATCCGGGCGCGCATTTCCGCCACCAGCAGCTTCTGCAGGCTGGCCGTATCCTTCATCAGCGCTTTGCAATATCGGTTCTCGGCCCGCATCAGGCGGTCGATGTCGACCGGAAGTGCGCTGGGCTCGCGCAGGACTTCCTGCCAGTTCTCCGCTCTGATCCAGTCGTATTCATCGCTCCACTTCTGCCCGTGAGCGGTGTGGGTGACGATGCGCTTGTCCGCAATCGGGGGCTTGGGGGCAGGCAGAAAGCTCATCGACAGGCCTCATGCATCTGATCGCCGGGGAACGCCACGGCATCGCGACATGTCTGTATCACCGGGGCGGGCCGCTGTGTATCGCCCAGCCGAAGCTGCGTCGGTTCGCTCTAGCACGTCATCCGAGCGCCGCCCTGGCCGACCGCCGCGCAGGATTCGGGCATGGATTGATCCCAAAATGAAAGCAAGCTTTCACCCCTGCACGGATCGATTTCTTGTTCTTGACAGTCGACAAGACAATGACAGTCACAATTCATGTCCCCGTTACAATTGACGGGAAACCAATCCTCACCAAAGCGTCAGAATCCATCACCATGGCTGATGAGGCCAATGTGTTTCCTGATGGTCGTGATTGGCGCCGGTCTGCAGGGGAAGGTCGCAACATTATTTGGCTCTTCTGCAGTGCGGTCAAATTTTGATGTGACGTTGGAACGAGGGAGGCTTGGATCGTTCAATTTTCTAGTGCAGTCGGTGTCTCGCGTCCGGCGAGCCTGATGTCCGAACTCACTTTTCTGCAATACATTTTACTTGATGTTAGCTTCCGTGTGACTTATCATTTGATTGTCAGCTACTTGCTATTTATGGAAGCAGTTGTGAGTTTGCGGTTGCAGCCATTGGTCGTTTTGGTCTTGTTGCCTCCGCTTTTTGCGTTTTAGAGACGTTTTCCGAGACGAAAACAACAATTGCTTTTTTGGAGAAGATCAATGTCCGAATCGGGGGTTCCGAACTATATCGAGCTCACTGCAGATATCGTGTCGGCGTATCTTGCGAACAACACTGTCTCTGCAGGTGAAATACCATCCCTGATCAGCGATATCCATTCCGCTCTGGTCAAGGTTTCAGCAGGTCAGGACATTCCGGTGGTGTTCGAGCCGGCGAAGCCTGCTGTGCCGGTGAAGAAGTCGATCACCAATGACTTCATCATCTGCCTCGAGGACGGCAAGAAGTTCAAGTCGCTGAAGCGCCACTTGCGCACCGCATACAACATGTCACCGGAGCAGTATCGCGAGAAGTGGGGCCTTCCGCAGGACTATCCGATGGTTGCCCCCAACTACGCGGAAGCGCGTTCGAAGCTCGCCAAGCAGATGGGCCTCGGCCAGAAGCGCAAACGCGGCCGCTGAGTCCTGCCTTCACACACCGCTTCATTGGAACGGCCCGAGTCATTCGGGCCGTTTTTTTGTGGACGCTGCCCGGCCGGTCTTGAGACCGAACAGGTCGCTCATTCCCGACCCTTGGGACATCGGACGCACAAGGGGCTTGCGTAAAACGTCGCGCCAATATAGGACTATAATCCTATACAGGGGAGCGACGTCATGTCAGAAGGAACTGATACCCGATCACGCCAGTCTTTGACAACGTCCGCGCCTTTGCCTCCGGCGCATGCGCTGGGCGAACTGCTGGCGCGCATGCGGCGTGAAGGGCTGACCGCCCGGCGTGATCCGGTCAACACCGACCGTGTGATTCTGGTGCGCCGAACCGCGTCGGGCTCCCTCGGCGCCGGGCATGTGCCACGCCTGTTGGTTGAGGAGGCGGTCGCGCACCGCCTGCTCGCCCGCAAGGGAGCCGCCGAGTTCGTGCTGGCAGCTGCCCGGCCGGATGGCAAAGATGCCGTCCAGGCGCCGCTTCCGCCAGCGCCTCCAAACGCAGGTCGCACCGAGGGCTCAGGGCATCCGAAGCCGCCAGCGCACCGCAATCCCGAGGCTGAAAGCCCGCTGCTCTGGCTCCACCGGCGCAAGGGGCCTGACGGGTTGCCATTGCTTGATGATGTTCATGTTCTGGCTGGTGAGCGCTTCCGGACGGATGTCACCCTGGCGGCGATGCTGCCGTCCGTGACCACCAACTGGTCGCGGATGGAGACGTCCGCGAGCCGGGCCGGCCCACGCGACCCCGCGATGGCCTCGGATGTGGTCATCGCGGCCCGGCAGAGGGTGCGGGCAGCCTTTCGCAGGCTCGGAAGCGGCATGGGACATTTCGTGCTCGACACCTGTGGCTTTCTGGTGCCCCTTCAGGACGCCGAGGCCCGCCGGGGCTGGCCCGCCCGGTCAGGCAAGCTGGTGCTCAGGCTCGCCCTGGATCAACTGGCGGAGCATTATGGCCTTGGGCAGATGGCGGTCGGCCCGGCGCGCGGGCGCATGACGGCATGGCAATCCGAAGGTTCCCGCCCTGATCTGTCGGCCTGGCTGCACGAGGGCGCGTAGATGCGGCAATGCCGATGCGCCCTTCAAGCGGCCTCCGCCGTCCGTGCATCGCTCCTGATCCGTTCGACCATGGCGCGGACGCCATTGGAGCGCTGCGGCGTGAGATGCTGCGACAGGCCAAGCCGCTCGAAGACCTCCGCAGCATCGGTCGCGGCGATGCGGGCGGGGGTCAGGCCGGAATAGATCGCAAGGGTCAGCCGGACGAGCCCCTTGACAATGTGCGCGTCGCTGTCGCCCCTGAAGCGCAGCGTTCCGTCCGGTTCGGTCTGCGTTTCGATCCAGACCTGGCTGGCGCAGCCGCGCACCTTGTTATGATCGTTGCGGGCGCTGTCCGGCAGCGGCTCAAGGTCCCGGCCAAGTTCGATCAGGTAGCGATAGCGCTCATCCCAATCCTCGATCAGGTCGAAATCCGCGATGATCTGTTCGAGTGGTGTGGACATGGCGCAATCGACCGGTTGCGGCGCGGTCAGGCGCCCATCCTGCCATGTGGACCGGCTTGTGCGCTGAATCAAGGCCGCCGCGGCGCGGTGTCCCGGCCTGTCGCGGCCTCAAGCGCCATCCGGGCAAGCGCCTCGCGGGCATCAGGGTCCAGGCTCTGCATCGCCTGCATGGCCAGCCGGGGCGCGGCCTGGCCAAATTCGCTGACGGCCCGGGCCGGCGCGCCGCGCATGCTCTCGAGACGCGCCTGCGGGTCCTGCTCGTGCACGGGCGAAAAGTAGGCGATGGCCCCGATCACCACGGCATTGCGCACAAAACCGAACATGTCGCCCTCCCGCGATCCGCCTCGGCCACCACGCCGGTTCGATGCCGCCTCGAAGATGTAGCATGTGCAGGTGAAGCAGGCATGCCGGGAATGCCTGCAATTGAGCTGTCCATCTTCAGGGTCTGTTCACCTTGCCGGCAAGTCGGAGATGGCTCCAAACTGAACCCAAAATGAACCTGAAGTAATTGATTTAAAGAGGAAAATGTCTCGCTTCTCGCGTGATGTGGATAGTCTTCGACGAATGGCCTTAGCTTTCGCTTAAAGTCCCGCGACCACAATCCCGTCTCAACAAAGCGAGCGTCCTCTCAGGGCGCTGCGGGAGTAGGGTGTTGCGGTCAGCGTCAGTCATCGAAGCCATGCGCGGAGTGCTTGACCGGCTGGTGCATGCCGATGTCCGGCGTGATCGGCGTCTGGCCGACGAGCATGCGCGTTTCATTGGCGCCAGGATTATCTGCTTTGGCCTCGGCTGCGCCATTCTGCCCCTCTATCTGATTTACCGGGATGGTTTTGCCTGGTTCGACCTGACCATGCTTGGGTCGGTCCTGCTGTTGCTGGCTCCGGCGGTGTTCGTCGCGCGCACAGGCGACATCGATCTTGCCCATGACCTGTCCTCGCTTCTAACGTCGGGCTCGATCGTCGCGCTGGCCTTGCAGACCGGCGGGCTGCACTCGCCGGTCCTGTCGCTGTTCGCCATCGTCATTCTCGATTCGGCCTTCTGCGGGTCGCGTCAATCCTTGCGCGTCGCTGCTCTGGCCGGCGCGCTCGGCCTTGCGATTGTCGCTCTGTCGCCGGTGCTGGAGGCGGGATCGGCAATCACGGGCCGTTATGTGGCGATCGCGCTCTGTGCCTATGCCAGCGCCATGGCCCTGATCTTTCTGGGCCGTCGCGAACGGCAGGCGAGTTCTCAGATCCGGTCGCAGGCCCGGGCCAAGACTGCGCTGGACACTGTTGGCGATGTCGTGCTGTGGCGCGAGGCGGGAGGCGAAATCTCGTTCGCCAACGCCGCTGCCCATCAGCAGATCGGCATCGACCGGCGGCTGTTCAGCGAGGCGCTTCTGCTGGAGCGCATCAATGTTGGCGATCGTCCGGCCTTCCTCAAGGCGTTGTCCGACGCCACGCACGGCGTGGGCCATGGCAGCGGCATGATCCGTCTTGCCGTCGATGCCGGTACCGCGCGTAGCGTGCGGATGTTCGAGGTCTCGGCGCGCCGCGTCGGGTCCGCTGATGGCGAGGCCGCCGTCGTCATCGTGTTGCGTGATGTCACCGAGCGCCATGCGGCCGACGAACTGCGCGAGACGGCCCGCCTTGAGGCGGAGCGGATCGCCAGCAGCAAAAGCCAGTTCCTGGCAACCATGAGCCACGAGCTGCGGACCCCTCTCAACGCCATCATCGGCTTCTCCGAACTGCTGATCCAGCCGGGCCTCGTGCCGCCGAACGATCCGCGCCGCGACGAATACGCGCGGATCATCAACGGATCGGGCGAACATCTGCTGGAAGTGGTGAATGCGATCCTCGACATGTCGAAGATCGAAAGCGGGATGATGACGGTCGAACAGGACCGTGTCGACCTTTGCGCCGTGGTGGCGTCGAGTTGCGAACTGCTGGCCGTCCGCGCCGCCGAGAAGTCGATTGCGCTGAATCAGAGCCTGGCGCCCGATCTGCCGGAGATCATCGCCGACCGGCGCGCCCTCAAGCAGATCGTGCTGAACCTCACCTCCAACGCCGTGAAGTTCACCCCCGCCGGCGGCGAGGTCGCGGTTACGGTCGTGCGCGACCGGGATCAAGTCGAGATTGCCGTGGTCGACACCGGCTGCGGCATCGCCGAGGCTGATCTTCTCCAACTCGGCGCGCCGTTCTTCCAGGCGCGGCAGTCCTATGATCGCCAGCACGAGGGGACGGGCCTTGGCCTGTCGGTGGTGCGCGGTCTTCTGGGCCTGATGGGCGGCAGCATGTTGATCGAGAGCGCCCCTGGCAGCGGCACACGGGTCAGCTTCCGGTTGCCGATCAACGGCGTCACCGAAAAGACCTCGACCGATCCGGTGAAGATCGAAACCCGGATGAGTGCGCGCCGTTCCGTTCTGGCCGAAACCGCCTTCACGCCTGCGCCGTCCTCTGTCCGCCTGAGCGCCTGATGTTCGAACTCCCTGCCGAAGTGAAATGACCACGCCATGTCGATGACCATGTCCGCCCGAGCCCATCACTCCCAGCATGTTTCCCGGCGTCCGGCATCGCGCCTGACGCCATGGGGCTGGTTTGCGCGCAGGCTGCGCCATCGGCCCGGCTCCACTCTCGCGCATGCCGCCTTCGGGTTGGTCGCGCTGGCTGTCATCGTCAACGCCATCGCCTTCCAGCGCCCGTCCGACTCGCGCTCCTTCCTGGTGGCCGAGCAGGCCGCGGCCCAGGCCCGCGCCGCCGCTGTCCCGATGCCGCCGCAGCGGCCTTCCGAACTGGTCTTGCCGGCCCCGCAGCGCAGCCAGCCGGCGCCGCCCCAGCCGATGCCTAACCAGACCGCGCAGGCTCCGGCCCCCACGCCGGCAGCCCGCATCCAGCCCGTCCGCGAGGCCCCGTCGCGCGATCCGATCGGCGATCTGATCCGCACAGGCCAAGTCGCCGATACGCCGAGGCCCCCCGCCGGCCTGATCGAGAGGGCTGCATTGACCGAGACACGCCCGGTGCTTGCTGCGCAACGCGCGCTCAACCGTGTCGGCGTCGGCCCTGTCAAGGCCGATGGCGTCTTCGGCGAGGAAACCCGCGCGGCCATCGAGCGCTTCGAGCGCGAGCGCCGTCTGCCGGTCACGCGCGATCTCAGCCCCCGCACCTTGCGCGAACTTGCCTCCGCGTCCGGCGTGCGCATGGAATGACGCAGGCCGGCCGGCCCATGCTATGACGCGCGCCAGGTGAGCGCCGGCGGCGGCTCAGGCGAGGGGTGATCGTGGCGCGGCTCCGCAGCGACTTCTGGGTTTCAGCCTATCTGCGCCAGCGCTCGGTCGCCGGTGTGATCGCCGTCCTGCGCCGGCGCGGCGCCGCCGAAGCTGGCGCAGTTTTCATCAAGGTGGACATGCTGGATGGCCGGGTGCGCCTGTTCGGCCCGGCGCCGCCGGCCTTCGATGGTCCGGAAGCCGATGGCGGCGCTGTTGAGCGCCGTTTCGAGGAGGTGATGGCGGCGGACCCGGTGGCGGTCGAGGACCGGCTCGTGCGGGAAGTGCGGTTTGATCCCGATCTGTGGATCATAGAGGTCGAAGACCGTTCGGGCAGCCTCGGGCTGCCGGAGACCCGGGCCTAACTGGCGCCGCGCAGCTTTTCGATGCTGCGCGCCGCCGGTGGGCGCCGGCCGGAGGCCGCAGGAGATGGTCTCGCGGGCGTGCCGCCGGCAACCATGGCGGGAATGTGAACCGGGCGCTCGGCGCTGTCGGCGGCCTGTGCATCCCTTGGCAGCAGCGTCGCCAGAAGCATCGTCGCCGCCTGCCGGCTGATCGAGCGGACGAGGTCGACGACCTGTCCGAGCCGCGCGCTGTCGAGCGCCACCGGGTCGCCCGTCCTGAGCAGCATCCGGATCGCGTCCTGCGGCGTGCTGCCAACCGCCATCAGGGCGAGTGCCGTCACCTCGCGTGTGGAATCCGCCATGGCGGCCGCGATGAAGCGCTCGCTCTGCCTCAGCAAAGGACGCAGGCCCTCGACAAGAGCGGCGAGGCCAAGCAGCGAGAGCTCCAGCAACAGGTCCGGCTCTGCCGCGACGGCCTCCCTCGACCCGCCCCGCATGCCGCGGTCCGTCAGACGCTGATCGAGCACATCGCGCATGCGGGTCTTTTGCGGCTGATCGGCGTGGAGGTAGAGCGGCAGCAGTGTGATCGGGTCGAGATCGGTCCGGCGCAGGAGAAGCCGCGCCAGTTCCGCATCCGCCGTTGCGGCTGCGATCAGGTCGGCTGCGGCGTGGCGCGAGAGACGTACAGACGCATTGCCCGCCAGCGCCCTGAGCGTTGTCGTCTCCCCCCGCTCCAGAAGCCGTGACTGCAGTTCGTCGGAGAGATCCGGGCGGCTGGCCAGACTGGCGGCGAGCCGGGGATCGGAATTCTCCGCAGCGTCTGCCTCCATGGATGCCGGCAAGGATGTCGCCCCCGCAATGACCAGTTCGGCCACGCCGCCGCCGCGCGACTCAAGCGCCGCGAGAACTTCAGCTGGCGTGTGGGGGCAGGGCGCCAGCCGCGCCGCCAGATGGCGTGCCGTGCCCTCGCTCGCGGCCGGCAACAGCATCAGCGCGAGGGTCGCAAACAGTGCCTTCTCGGCGGGGCCGGGCGCCGCATCCTGGATGAACAGCTCGCATTGCACCTTGAGTGTCGCATCCGCGAGGCCGGCCTCGCCGGAACGAGCCATGCGGGCCAGATCTTCAAAGGCCGTAGCTGTATTCGACACGCGGAGCACTTTTTCAACGCAAAACGCAGAGGGATAACTGATAATCCGATCGTAGCGGCAAAGCGTTAGCGGTCCGTTAACCATCGCCGTTCCTGATGCGGTCAGTTGAGTCGTTGGTCTCATGCGATGCGCGCATGGGATGTCCCGGATGGAGATCGTCATGGGCCAAGTGATCCCGTGGCCGAGCCCGGAGAATCGACCTGCAAGGCCCCTGCGCGAGGCGGATGGGCAAGGAGGTCGGATACTCCTGTTCCTCGGTGTCCGCTATGAACGTCACCTTGAGGACGGGGACGCCCCTTTGGCGCCGTCACGTCCTGGGTTGGCGCGGTCCGAGCGCTCGTCCCGCCGCCGCAAGCGCGGCTGAGCGCCGTGCGCGCCCTTGTGATGCTGCCCCTGCTGCTGGCAGCCTGCGCGCCGCATGTCGGCGATCTGGGCCGCGCGCGCCCCTCTGTCTGGAATGAAAGCCTGCTCCCCGCTGTCGGCGACTATGTCGCCTGGGCGCGCGACGAGCAGGTCTCGCCTTTTCACCTGACCGATGACGAAGTCGAATTGCGCAACCGGGCCTGGCGCTTCGTGATGCCGGCCCATGAGCGGTCCTGGTTCCTCAAGGAGGTCCAGGAACTGGCGCGCAGCCGCATCATTCCGGTGTCCTGGCAATCGGTCGATCCCGACCGCTACCGCGTCGCGCTCCTGAGCGACAGCTTTCGGTCGGAACACTCCCGCTATCGCCGTCTTGCCGAGGATGCGGTGGCGGACACGGCGCTGATCGCGCCCTTCCGCGCCATGGCCCAGCGCGTGCGTGCCGCCGACAAGGTGCGGTTGCAGGCGGCATCGACCTCATTGGCCGTCACCCCGCCGATGCCCGAGCATGCCGAGGCGCGCGTGGCGGAGAATGAGGGCCTGGTGGCCTGGGTCCGCGAACGCATGCGCCATCGCCTGCAAAGCTATCGCCATGCGCTCGACAATCTTGTGGTCGAATTGCCCTCGCGCGAGGCCGTGATGGCGGAGCGGGCCATTACCGCACTCGATGCAGAGGTCAGGGCGTTTGACGGGCTTGTCAGCAAGACCTATCGGCTTGGCCCGCCCCCGGCGGTGGTCAAGCACTGAGCCGATTGCCTACGGCTCGGGTTGTCAGCCCGCGCCACCGCAGGCCATGGCGCTGACCAGCGCCTGCGCGCCGGGACGATCCGATGGTTGCCGCACCAGCGCCCGGGCCACGACGATTCCCTGCAGCGCAGGCGAGACCACACGGAGCTCGCGCTGGCTGTCGCCGTCATCGTCACGCGCCGCCCTTTCCTCGAACTGCTGGCGGTTGAGCACCACGAATTCGATCACGCCGCGCTGCGCCGCACGATCGGTCACGGCATAGAACACCCCGCCGCCGCGGATGTGCAGGGAGATCGCCAGGGGCATTGCCCCCGCCCGGGCGCTGACCCTGAGCGGGCCGTCGGCCAGGTCGTAGCCGCAGACCGCGATCTCGGTCAGGGCGTCGGCATCGAGGATCGGACTGACGCCGTTCGCGTCCGGCGTGATCAGCTCCGCGCGCGCATCTGCCCCTGCCGCCAGGAAGCGCGACGCCGCATCAAAGACGGCATAGCGTGGAACCAGCAGCACGGAGAGGATGTGGGCGATTCCGGCCAGCGTAACCAGCAGCGCGACGGCATGGGCCAGCCGCGCCAACCCCGAGCGCGTGCGAAAACCCGGCGCGCCCATGCGGGCGGAATCCGAGGATCGCGCGCCGGCCAGCGGGTTCGGGTCAGTTTGCACAGCTGGTCCGTTCGATACGCGGCAAGAAGCTGGGGCTGAGTTGCCCGAGGCTGGCGGCGAGCGGCGTGTCGTAGAATCGCAGCACCAGGCCGAAGCGCCCGGCCCGCGGCGTCTTGAGCCAGTTGCCGGCGGCGACCCGGGACGAGACCGTGACCAGGATGTCCCCGCCCTCGGACGTCACGAGATCGGCGTCGCTGAGGGCCGCCGCATTCGGTCCCGTCAGCGCCCGGTCGGACAGATCGACCACGGCCAGCGTCCATCCGCGCGAGGGAATTGTGTTGCCGACGACGCGGTAGCTGCACGTGCCGGTCAGCGGCTCTCCCGCATCATCGGTTTGCGCATTGAGTCGGATGCCCTCGCCCACCGCCAGGGGCAGGTGCGGTCCGCGCGCAAGCAGGGCCCGGCCATACGGGTCGACCTCGCTGGAGCCGATGCGCGGGAAGGTCTGCCAGGGACCGAGCCTGTAGGCGCCCAAGGGCGGCCGTTCGCCGAGCATGACAGCGGTGCCGCCGATCCCCATGATCAGGGCCAGAAGGATGATCAGCGCAAGGGAGCGTGTCTTCAGCCCGCTGTAGGCCGTGCGGGTCGGGCCACCATCCCGCAAGGTGAGCGGCACCAGCGCCATCTCAGCGAACCTCGGTGATCTTGCCCTGGGCGGCGGGATTGTCCGCCGCACGGAAGCCACCGGCTGCGGACACATCGACGGGCTTTGGCGGCTGCACATCACGGAACATCGCCCCGATCGTGCTGATCACCTCGAAGGACTGCCGGTTGAGGTGGCCGCTGCGCAGTTGCTGCAGACGTTCGTCGCTGTCGGCTTGCAGCGGCTTGGCGGCGGCCACCGCAGCGCCGGCGCGCGGATCGGCCGGCGGCGCCGGAACGCCGGGAATGGGCTTGAGGTCGAGCCCGGTATGGGCGAAGGCCATGATCTCCTTGAACGTCATGGCCGGAAGCGAACCGCCGGTCATGTTGGCGGTCTCGCTGGAATCGTCGTTGCCGAACCAGACGCCGGTGCTCATGTTGCCGGTATAGCCGACATACCACGCATCCTTGTAGCCGTTGGTCGTGCCTGTCTTGCCGGCCGACACGACGCCTTCGAGCGCTGCCCTGCGGCCGGTGCCCTCGACGGGAACGCGAGACAGGATGAAGTTCATGTCGTCCGCGACCTGCACCGGGACGACCTGCTCGGGCCGATGGCCGTCCTTGTCGCGCTTCCACAGCAGGTTTCCATTTGATGCGTAAACCTCTGTGGCGGCAAAAGGCAGGGCCTGGCGGCCACGGTTGGCCAAGGTCGAGAAGCCCGCCGTCATGTCGAGCACAGTGACCTCTGCCGCGCCGATCGGCAGCGCCACGCTGTCCGTCAGCGGCGTCGACACCAGCCCCATCCGGCGGCTCATCTCGATGATACGCTTGCGCCCCAGTGCCGCTGCGCGGCCGTCATGCGTCTCGCCGAGCGCCCGGCCCATCTGGATCGACATCCGGACCGGGATCGTGTTGATCGACTTGGCCATCGCGATCGTCAGCGGCATCGAACCGGCATAGGAGCGGCCATAATTGTTGGGGCACCAGTTGCCGATGCAGACCGGCGCGTCGGTGACGATCGAATTCGGCTTGTACAGGCCCTGCGCCATGGCTGCGGCGTAGACAAAGGGCTTGAACGATGAGCCGGGCTGGCGGGCCGCATCTGTGGCGCGGTTGAACTGGCTGGCGCCATAGTCCCGACCTCCGACCATGGCCCTGACGCCGCCGTCGATGTCCATCGTGACCGTCGCCGCCTGGCTCGCGCCGTAGTCCGGCCCGAACTGCCGCAGGATCTGCTCGACGGCCTGCTCCGACTTCGCCTGGATGGCCGGATCATGCGGCGTCTTCACGATGAGCACCCGGTCTGAGCCGAAAACTCCTCTTTCGGCCAGTTTGCTGACCTCCTCGAAGGCCCAGTCAAGATAGTAGTCCGGCGAAGAGTTCCGTCCGCGGTCGACGGCGGTCGCGGGGTTGCGGCGCGCACCATCGACCTGGCCCGCGCTGAGGAACCTGGCCTCGACCATGTTGGACAGGACATCGCTGGCCCGCGCGCGGGCGGCCGGCAGGTTGACATGCGGCGCGAACCGCGTCGGGGCCTTGAACAGCCCGGCCAGCATGGCCGATTCCGCAAGGGTGAGGTCCTTGACCGACTTGCCGAAATAATACTCGGCTGCCGCGCCGACGCCGAAGGCACCGCCGCCCATGTAGGCCCTGTCGAGATAGAGTTTCAGGATTTCGTTCTTGGTCAGGCGCTGCTCCAGCCAGATGGCAAGGAACGCCTCCTTGATCTTGCGGTCGAGCGAGCGCTGGTTCGACAGGAACAGGTTCTTGGCCAATTGCTGCGTGATGGTCGAGCCGCCCTGAACAACGCCCGAGGCACGCGCATTGACGGTGAGCGCCCGCGTCAGGCCAACCAGGTCGATGCCGTAGTGGTCAAAGAAGCGGCGATCCTCGGTTGCCAGAGCGGCCTTGATCAGGTGATCGGGCAGCTGCTCGAGCTTGACGGAGTCATCCTGCCGGATGCCGCGCTTGCCGATCTCCGAGCCATAGCGATCCAGAAACGTCACGGCCAGCGGCTGGCGGCGCACGAAGTCCTCGCTTGCGTCGCGGACCGATGAGTGCGCAAGGATGGTTAGCACTGTCAGCCCGGCTATCCCGATGGTCAGGGTCTCGCTGGCCAGCTCGTTGGCCCAGCGTGTCGGCCCCGACACCGTGAAGGCCCCCATCAGCGATCGGAACCGCTCATAGCGTTCGGCTGCGGAACGGCCGGCGGCGTGCAGAGACGAATCGATCGCCGCGTCCACACCGAGCGCCAGACGCCTGAGCCTGCTCCACAAGGTCTTGCGGCGAAACTCCACCGTGAGCGTCCTTCAATCCCGGGATGAAGCGGCCCTGTGCCGAACCGGTTCACTCCGTGTTAAACATTGTCCCATGCCGCAACGCAATCGTCTTGCGGAAGGTGCTGGCTGGGTTGGCCGGAAGGTGATCGCACGGATCGGGCCAGACCATCGGGGCTGGCGTCATGGCGGTGCGCCCTCTGCTGCGACCCGCCGTGGCATCGGAGCATGCTGCAGCCGCAGCAAGGATGGTTAATACATCGAAAAATGGTTAATTTTACCTTGTTGCAACGTTAACCTTGAAGTGCAGCGAGGCGCGGATCACAAACAGGTCAGGATAAAGCAAATAGAACGTTCATTCTGCAGGGAGCCAAAGCTGCCATGACCAAGATTCTCTTGAAATCGCTGATGGCGACCGCCGCCCTTGCCCTGGGCTCGACGCTCGCCCACGCCGGCGGCAACTGCTATGGCGCGGCCTGTTACAAGCTGGTCTCCACACCTCCGGCCTATCAGACTGTGTCGGAACAGGTCGTGGTGCGTCCGGCCCAGCGCGTCGCCCGGCACATTCCAGCTGAATTCGACACCGTGTCCGAGACAGTCGTTGTCCAGCCCGCCCGCGTCGTGGCCCGCCACACGCCGGCCGAGTACGGCACCATCGCTGAAACGGTTATGGTCGCCCCGGCCCGCAAGGTCTGGCAGGTCAGCGTCGACATGTTCGGCAACAAGACCGGCTGCTGGGTGGTTGCGCCCGCGCAGTACGCCACCCGCCATCGTCAGGTCGTGATCCGCGAAGCGCAGGTGCATCACGAGACCATTCCCGCCATTCATGCCGAGCGCCGCCGCACGGTCATGGTCCGCCCGGCAATGGTGCAGCATGAAGTCATCCCCGCCGAATATGCGACACGCCATCGTCATGTGATGGTCCATCCCGGCGCCAAACACTGGGCGCCCGTTCGCGGCTATTGAATTTCGAGACCCTGCATCACAGGTCTGACTTGCCCCGGCTGTGAAGCCGGGGCTTTTTTGCGGCGTCAGGCAGCGCGCCTGCACCCGTGATCCGACCCGAATTCCGGAGCATCATATCTGCATGCGCACCTTGCAGATCAGCCGCGCGCGCGCCACATACGGAGTGGCGAGCGACAGCGCCGCAACAAACCAGAGGAGAGAGACGATGACGCCGCAGGAACGCGACGTAATCGCCGGCATTTTTGATCGGCTCAAACCAGCCGCCAGCCAGCCACGCGACCCTGAAGCCGACCGCTTCATCGCCGAGCGGCTGCAGCAGCAGCCCTACGCCGCCTATGCGATGGCGCAGTCGATGTATGTGCAGGAGCAGGCCCTGCTCAACATGCAGGCCCAGATCGAACAGCTCCAGGCGCAGGTGCAGCAGCTTCAGAGCCAGCCAGCGCCCCAGCCTTCCGGCGGGTTCCTGTCGGGTCTGTTCGGTGGCGGCGCGCCCGCTCGTCCTGCGGCTCCCCCGCCCCAGCCGATGCAGCGCCCGATGATGGGTCAGCCGATGGCTCCTCAGCAGGGTGGTCCGTGGGCCGGACAGCAGGCCGCGCCCCAGCAGGGCGGCCCATGGGGTGGTCAGGCCCAGCAGCCGGTCCAGCGTCAGGGCGGCGGCTTCATGCAGACCGCCATGGCAACAGCGGCCGGCGTCGCCGGCGGCATGGTGCTTGGCAATGTCCTGATGAATGCGATGCAGGGCAGCAAGACAGACCCGGCAAGCCAGGCGGCGTCGACTCCGGAGCCGGCGGCAGCCAACAGCGTCGCCCAGCAGGACGCCGATCAGGGCGCGCCGGAAATGCTGCCGGCCTCCTATGAAGACCCCGGCATGTTCGATGACGGGGGCAGCAGCGACGAGTGGGCGTGACCCGCTCTGCCACTGCCGCGCGCTGATGCCGCATCCGAGATCGCCCACCGGCCCAGGCCGGTGGGCTTTTTCTTGCGCCGGGTGTCCATGGGAGGACAGATTGCCCTGCCATGCGCGCAGCGCTGCCATGACTTGCCATACAGATTATAATCATTCTAAATTGAAGTCATGCTCAAGCGCTTCACCGAACTGACCGAACCCGAGGTCCTCGCCCTCGCCATTGCCAATGAGGAGGAGGACGCCCGCATTTATCTCAATTTTGCGGCGCGTCTGAAGCCGCAATATCCCGGCTCGGCCAAGGTCTTCGAGGAGATGGCTGTCGAGGAGCAGGGCCATCGCCACGCGCTGCTTGACCTGTATGAGCGCAAGTTCGGCAAGGAGATGCCCTATATCACCCGCGCCGATGTGCGCGGCTTCCTCAAGCGCCGCCCGGTCTGGCTGCTGGAAGGTCTGCGGCTGGATGTGGCCCGGCGCCAGGCCGAGGTCATGGAGCTGGAAGCATCGCAGTTCTACGCCAAGTCTGCGGAACGCGCCCGCGACACCGATGTCCGCAAGCTTCTGGGCGATCTGGCCGAGATCGAGAAAAAGCATGAGAGCCTGGCGGCCAAGCTGGGCGAGACCAATCTCACGGTCGACGTCAAGGCCGAGGAGGAAGCAACCCGCAAGCGGCTCCTCGTCCTGCAGATCGTGCAGCCCGGTCTGGCTGGCCTGATCGATGGGTCGGTGTCCACGCTGGCGCCCATCTTCGCGGCGGCGTTTGCCACGCAGAACACCTGGGAAACCTTCCTGATCGGGATGGCGGCCTCTGTTGGCGCCGGGATATCGATGGGCCTGACCGAGGCGATGAGCGATGACGGCGCGATCACCGGGCGCGGGTCGCCCTGGCTCCGGGGCGTTGTCTGCGGCGTGATGACCGCCCTTGGCGGGTTGGGCCACACCTTGCCCTATCTGATCCCCGATTTCTGGACCGCGACCATCGTGGCCGGGGTGGTCGTGCTGTTCGAACTGTGGGCAATCGCCTGGATTCGCTGGAAGTACATGGAGACGCCCTTCACCCGCGCGGTCGTGCAGATCGTCATCGGCGGCCTGCTGGTGCTTGGCGCCGGCATCCTGATCGGCGCAAGCTGACGCCTGCCGAACAGAAAACCCGCTCCGTTGGCGGCGGAGCGGGTCTGGTCGGGCTTGCCGCCGGTTCTGGCGACGACGGCAACCCGGATGCGCCCGCTGTTCGCGGCCCTGCGGATGACAAGGCGCCGCGAAGGCGGCGGGTGCGGAATGGTCAGATCACGATGACGCGCATGCCGACACGGACACGGTTGTAGAGGTCCGTCACGTCGTCATTCGTCATCCGGATGCAGCCCGACGACACAGCCTGGCCGATCGTGTGCGGCTCGTTGGTGCCGTGGATGCGGTAAAGCGAGGAGCCCAGATACATCGCCCGCGCGCCCATCGGATTTTCTGGGCCGCCCGGCATGAAGCGCGGCAGGTCTGGGCGACGCTTCAGCATGGCGGCCGGCGGCGTCCAGTCGGGCCACTCGGCCTTGCGGGTGATGCTCTTGACGCCGGCCCACTCGAAGCCCGGACGCCCGACGCCGATGCCGTAGCGCAGCGCCCGACCGTTCTCCAGCACAAGGTAGAGGAACTTGGACGGGGTATCGATGACCACCGTGCCTGGCCGGTGCGGGCCGTCATAGGCCACTTCCTGGCGCTCGAAGCGTGGATCGAGAACGCGTTCGATCGGGCGCCCGAAATCCCCGCGCGACTGCACGGCCGCCAGCTGGCGGCCCGGCGGCATGACCGGAAGACCGCTGAACGGATCGACCTCGGGCTGCGGCGCCGAGCGCGGCGTCGCCTGCCGCTGCCAGCGCTCGGGTTCGGCCTGATAACGCGCGCCGGGGCTCGGATCGCGCCCGGTCACCAGGAACTCGATGAAGCCGCCGCCGAGGGCGCCCGGGCGCGGGCTGCCGGCGGAGGCATTCTGGACCGTGCCGGTCGTCGTCACGGTGCGGCGGGTGGCGTCACCCGTGAAATAGGCCTGGGCCAGCGCCGGCGCTGGCAGCATCATGACAAGGGAAAACGCGGCGCCCGACAGGGCTGCTGGCAAATCGCGACGCATACGCACACACTCTGTTCTGAACTCGACAGAGGGGAGCCTGCGCCGCGGCCATCAATGGATGGTAAATGAAACAGCGCCGCGACCGGCTTGACTTTAACCAGCCTTGTATTCCGTTTGGTATGGTTACCGTGCGGCGCAGAAGCGCGGTTAATGAAGCTGGAACAGCCGCAGCAAGTCGATTAACGCCCGCCGCAGCGGACAAAGACCATCACGCCGTAGCGATTGCCGACGCTCGGCTCCAGCCAGCGCAGCACGAACTGGTTGGGCGCGAAGCTGACGAACTCGCGGTCCTTCGCCCCGCTGGTGTCGCTTGCAGGGCCGATCGTGGTCCGGCCGGTGAAGCCCGAGGAGATGACATGCTCGCTCTTCTGCGGCTGATCGGGCTGGTTCAGCATCACGCCGCCATTGGGACCGCGCGCGATCACGTAAGGGTGGCTGCAGAATCCGCGTGCCGCCGCCGTCACCTTGGCGGCGTCGGCCTCACGGAAGTAGGCTGCAAGGCCCCAGCGCCCGACGAGCTGCTCGGCGGTCTGGGCCTGCGCAGATGCTCCCGACAGAATTGCAAGGACCGGCGCGCACAGCAGCGCGGCAAAGGCTGAGTGCCGCTTCGTGGAAGGTCGTTGTTTCATGATGCTGTTCTCGCCCTGCGCTGTCTCAGGTGGTTCACGACGCTGCGGCGGCAGCCAGCGACATCGCCCGCGATCATGACGATACCGTAGATGACGCCGCCGGCAAGCACTTGTAGGAACAGCGTCAGGCCAGCCGGCTTCATCTCACGCCATGGCCAGAGCGTCGCCGTCATCGCGATCAGTCCGGCGGAGATCCAGCACAGGTCGCGGATGCCCGGTCGAACCGCGCGGTGCCGGAGCGCGCCCCAGCCGACGATCAGCATCGAGGCGGTGAAGCCAGCCGACATCGCAAGGGCCACCCCGGCCGGGCCGGTCTGCGGAACGGGAGCGAACATCATGATCGCGAGGATGGATGCGTTGACCGCCACGGCCGCAGCCGCTGACGAGGTGGAGACCATCGTGCGCTTGCTGACGAGGTAGACCGGGTTGAGGCCGACCTGCATCAGCGGCAGGGCCAGGAAGGCGGGCATCAGCAGCCAGATATAGCCGCTGAAATGGCCATGGAAGGCCGGAGGCACCAGCAGGGCCTCGAACGCCGGCAGTACGGCCAGGGTGCCCGCCGCGAGCGGCAGCAGGCAGGCCAGCACCACAATGAGATTGCGCCCGATCTGGTCATGCGCCGCCGCCATCCCGTCGCGCTCCATGGCGCGCACGGCCAGCGGCAGCAGCATGATCTCGATCGTGGCCCCGACGGTCGCCATGATCTTGAAGCCGATGTCGGCGGCAAGCGAGAAGTAGCCGGCCTCCGCGAGGCCAAAGCCGGACGCCATGTAGGCGCGGTTCAGCAGCGGAATGGTTGCGAGCAGGATGTTCGTCGCCACCAGCGGCAGCGCATAGACGGCGAAGGCGCGGACGTGCCGCCTGTCGATCGCCTTCAGGTCGAGGGGAGCGTCCGACAGCGCGCGGCGCACAACCATGAGGGCGGCAAGGCAGCTCAGGGTCGAACCGACGAGCACCAGCACGGGATCGCGCGTCAGCCACGCCCCGCCGACCATGAGCACCAGCGCGGCGCCGTTCTTGATGATCACCATCTTGGCGTAGATGGCGTCGTCTTCACGGGCGCGCGCCACAGCCTGCTGATAGTCGAACAGCCCGCCCGCCGCGCCCGCCGCCACGGCGGCTGCGGCGATCGCGGTGGGAATTCTGAGGTCGACGCCGGCCGCCACGGCCGTGATGAGAATGGCCAACAGCGCAAGCGTGCACAATGCCGCCAAGCCGTCCAGCGAGGCGCGGATCGCGGGTTCGGCCTGCCGCTTGTCCTGCGAATAGAAGCGGATCGTCGAGAGCTTCAGCCAGTCGATCGCAAAGGCGTTGATCAGGATCAGGAGCGCCGCGCCGAGCGCATACAGGCCGAACTGCTCGGGCCCAAGGAACCGCGCGATCAGGAGTCCCAGAACGAAGTTGACGGCCGAGTTCGCGGCAAAGGTGAGGGCGAGAAGCACGACTCGTCTCAGATCTCGCCGACGCGTTCAGGCCTGTCGCGTCGCATGAGAACGTCACGCAGCGCAATCAGATTGCCCCTGAAGCGGCCGAGGCGATCCACCTCCGGCTCCGGCCAGGCGGCCTTGAGCGCGTTGGCCATGACGTTTCGCCCCATCAGGTTGAAGGCCATTGCCGGCGGGATCGTGCCTTTGCGCAGAAGGTAGACGGGATTGGCGATCTGGGCGTAGCCGAGCTTGCGCCCTGTCGTGCGTCCGGACTTGGTCCCGAGGTGAACGCCCCAAAGGCCGTTGAACCGGGCCATGCGCCCATGCCCCCGCGCCCGGAAGCTGAAATCTGTGTCTTCCTGCCAGCTGTAGAGTGTGAGCCGCTCGTCGAACCGGAGCCCGGCGATGGCGCTCATGCGGAACGCCATGTTGCAGCCATAGGCGGAGACGTCGTCGAGCATGTCGAACGCCGGATTCTGGCCTGATGCCCGCCGGCCGTCGAAGGCGCTGTCTTCAGCCTCGACCAGCTGCGCGGCGTCTGCCCAGCCAAGGCCCGGCCCGTGGATTCCATCGGCCAGGACCCGTCCGGTGACCACGTTGAGCGCCGGATCGGCGGTCATCGCCTGCCGCAGATGGGCGAGCCAGTGCCGCGATGGGGCGAAGTCGTCATCGAAGAACACCACAATCTCGCTGCGCTCCCCCAGCAGGTCGAGACCGAGATTGCGCTGCAAGGTGCCGCCGCGCGGACCGATCGCACATGTCGCGTCTTCGCTTCCAAGATCACCAAAATCGTCGCATGTCGGCGCAACCACGATGATCTCGTCTGCCGGCTCGCTCTGCGCCGCAAGGTTGCGGACGCAGGTTGAGACCATGTCGGGCCGGCCTGCGGTTGCGATGATCACCCCAACTCGCATTGGATGGCCTCCGGGAAAGCCGCGACGCCAAACCGGGACGCTGCGCTCTTCTCTGTTTCGCGTAGCACTTCGCGTTGAAGACTTCGTTACCCGTCGTGGTTTCGGGTTTGTCCGGCGGCTGATGCGTTGCACGCATTGCTGTTCCCGGTGGCGATGCGTCATCTGCGCTTCCACCCGATCCGGCAAGGCGCTAACAGGGCGCATGCTGGCCAGCGACCCCGCCCATACATTGCCGAGCCTTGCGCTGCGCCCTGTCGAGGATGCTGATGGCGAGGCCGTCGCGGCCCTGATCAAGGCCTGCTTTTCTGAGTATCCGGGTTGCCTGTTCTCGTGGGACGAGTTCCCCGAACTGCGCGCACCCGCCAGTTGGGCGGCAGGCAGGGGCACGCGGATGTGGGTGCTTGACGGCCATGGGGCGACAATCGACGGCTGCATCTGCGCCACGCCGGACGGGCAGGGGGCGATGGAACTGCACAAGTTCTATCTCGCGCGCGCCCTGCGCGGCTCCGGCCTTGCGCGGGAGCTTGCCGGGCTGGTGTTCGGGCGCGCCCATGAAACCGGCGCTCATTCAGTTTTTCTTTGGACCGACACCCGCTTCACGCGGGCGCACCGCTTTTACGAGAAGCTCGGCTTCGCGCGCCAGCCGCAGACCCGGCAGCTCGGCGATATCTCGGACACGACGGAGTTCCTCTACACACTGCGACTGGCCACATCGGCATGAGCCCAAAACAGCGCGTCCTTGCCCTGCCGCCACTGTTGCTGGCCAGCATCGGCATCTTCCTGCTCACTGCGATGGACGCGGTGATCAAGGCGCAGATGCAGGTCCATCCGGTGGCGGTGTCGGTGTTCTTCCGCTTCTTGATGGGCGGCATCGTGGCGCTGCTGGTCTGGGGCGCGCTCAGGCCACCAAGGCCGACCAGGGCCGAGGTCCGCGCCAATGTCTACCGGGTTCCGCTGGTGGTGCTGACGGCAGGCTCCTTCTTCCTGGCGATCAGCCTCCTGCCCCTGGCCGAAGCGATCAGCCTATCCTTTCTGGCGCCATGCTTCATCGCCGTGCTCGGCGTGTTCTGGCTCAAGGAGAAGGTCGACCGCTCGATCATTATCGCGCTTGCCTTCGGATTCGGCGGCATGGCTGTGATGCTCTGGCCCAATCTGCAGGCCGGCCAGGTCTCGTCCACACTCGGCATCGCGGCGGCGCTGTTCTCGGCCTTCGCCTATGCGGTCAACATCATCCTGTTGCGCAAGCTCGCCGTGGCCCAGCATCCCGCCACCATCGTGGCCTTCCAGAATGTCGGCCCGGCAGTCGTGCTGCTGCCGCTCGCGCTATGGTACTGGTCATGGCCGAGCGCCCATGACCTCCTGATGTTCCTTCTGGCCGGCGTGCTGGGCGTCATCGGGCACCTGTCACTGACCTTCGCTTTTTCGAAAGCCAACGCCTCGCGTCTGGCGCCGACCGAGTACACGTCCCTGGTCTGGGCCGCGCTGATCGGCTTTGTCGCCTTCGCCGAGGTGCCGACCGTCTACACTTGGGCGGGTTCGGCGCTGATCATCGCCGGGTCGCTGGCGCTGACGCGGCGTTGACCGCAGTCGCAGCGCTCACTCCGGCTTCTTCGCCGCGAAGATCATGCAGGTTTCGGTTCCGTGAGCGAGCAGGCGTCCTTGTGCGTCGAGCAGCTTGCCCTCGGAGGTCGCGATGCTGCCGCCCCGATGGATGACCCTGCCTTCGCAGCGCACAACGCCGGAAGACGGCATGACGGCGCGAACGTAATTGATCTTCAGTTCCAAGGTTGTGTAGCCCTCTCCGCGCCTGAGCGTGGTATGCACCGCGCAGGCCATGGCAGAATCGAGTATCGCGGCAATCCAGCCGCCATGCACCGTGCCGAGAGGGTTGAAAAAGCGTTCGCTCGGCGTGCCTTCGAAGACCACGAACGCATCTTCGGCGGCCGTCAGCGTCACATCCATCGTTTGCGCAAAGGGCGGCGCGGGATGACGCCGCTCGATCATGCCGCGCAGGAAACTCAGCCCGTCATCAGCAAGAAGGATGTCGCGGCCGACCACGCCAAAGTGAACATCGGACATCGGCTTTGCTCCTTGCCTGTTGACTGCGGATCGCGCAGTGGACAATCGAAGTCAAGCCGAAGTCAGCCGGAGTTGAGCATGGATCGTCGCCTGCTGCTTGTGCTGTCATTCGGTAACTTCGTCATGGGCGTTGGCGCCTTCGTGATCATCGGGATTCTCAGCCCTATTGCCTCGGCCTTCGCGATCAGCAAGGCGGAGGCTGGGCTGTTCCTCACCGCCTATGCCGTGACCTATGCGGTGGCGTCACCCGTGCTGACGGCCTTCGCAGGCAAGGTCGACAGGCGCACGCTGCTGATCGGCAGCATGGCAGTGTTCGTTCTCGCCGCGGTCCTGTCGGCGATCGCCTGGAATGTTCCATCGCTCGGGCTGGCGAGGGTGCTGGCCGCAGTCGGCGGCGGACTTTTCACACCCACCAGCGCGGCGGTCGCCGTGGCGACCACCAATCCCGAAAGCCGGCCTGCCGCACTGGCGCGTGTCTTCTTCGGCCTGACCCTCGCCCAGATCGTGGGCGTCCCTGTCGGCGGCTACCTCGGCTACGCCCTCGATTGGCACGTCGCCTTCTGGGTCGTGGTGGGCATCGGCGTGGTCGCGCTGGGGCTGTTGGCGCGCCTCGTGCCGGCAGGCCTGCCGTTTCAGCCAACCTCGCTGGCCATGCTCGGCAAAGTCCTGACCACGCCCCGCCAGATTGTGGCGGTGCTGTTCACGGTGGCCTTTCTCGGCGCCGTCTATTGCGTCTACACGTATATCGGCCCCCTTGGCGAGGAACGCCTCGGACTTGGCGGGACGGGCGTGACGATGCTGCTGGTCGCCTTCGGCCTTGGAGCCGTTACCGGAAACGCCTTCGGTGCGGCACTGACGCGAAAGTTTGGAGCCGAAAAGGTTCTGCTTGGCCTGTGCCTCGCGCAGGCTCTGTACCTTCCGGCCATGTCCACGCTTGATGCGGGCCTCGCGCCCCTGCTGCTGCTGGCCTTCCTGTGGAGTGCCTTCGGCTGGGCCTTCATGGTCCCGCAGCAGCTCAGGCTGATCGCCCTCGCCCCCGAGGCGCAAAGCGTCATCCTTGCGCTCAACGCCGCCTCCATCTATGTCGCCGCCTCCTTTGGATCAGCCCTTGGCGGTGTGGCCTTCAGCCGGCTTGGCCTGTCCTCCACCGGCTTCGTGGGCGCCCTGGTCGCTCTGGCGGGGGCGGCACTGTTAACGCTGCCGCGCAGGCTGCGATAAAGCCGGTCGGCCAAGCCTTGACTCGGCCCGGCGCTGTCCCTATCTCCAGGTCACTCGTTGGCACTCACTTGGTGAGACTGCTAACGACATGGGCCGCATCGGCCCGCTCACATTTGTTCAATTGAGCAGAGGAAACACATCCATGAAGTTCCGTCCGCTGCATGACCGCGTGGTCGTTCGTCGCATCGACGCCGAAGAAAAGACCAAGGGTGGCATCATCATCCCGGAAACCGCGAAGGAAAAGCCGCAGGAAGGCGAAATCATCGCCGTCGGCTCTGGCGCGCGCGATGAATCCGGCAAGCTCGTCCCGCTCGATGTCAAGAAGGGCGATCGCGTCCTTTTCGGCAAGTGGAGCGGCACCGAAGTGAAGATCGATGGCCAGGATCTCCTGATCATGAAGGAATCCGACATCATGGGCATCGTCGGCTGATCAACTGACTGTCCCGCGGCGTTGGCCTGAGCCGACGCGAACCCCATCCACGTTTCAAGATTTCAAGTCCAAGAGGAGTAGACAATGGCTGCCAAGGACGTTCGTTTTTCGTCTGACGCGCGCGACAAGATGCTGCGCGGCGTCGACATTCTTGCCAATGCTGTGAAGGTCACGCTCGGTCCCAAGGGCCGCAACGTCGTGATCGAGAAGAGCTTCGGCGCCCCCCGCATCACCAAGGACGGCGTCACCGTCGCCAAGGAAATCGAACTCGCCGACAAGTTCGAGAACATGGGCGCCCAGATGGTCCGCGAAGTCGCGTCCCGTCAGAACGATCACGCCGGCGACGGCACCACCACCGCGACCGTTCTGGCACAGGCCATCGTTCGCGAGGGCTCGAAGGCCGTTGCGGCCGGCATGAACCCGATGGACCTCAAGCGCGGCATCGACATGGCGGTTGACGCCGTCGTCGCCGATCTCAAGAAGAACTCGAAGAAGGTCACCTCCAACGCCGAAGTGGCGCAGGTCGGCACCATCTCCGCCAACGGCGACGCGTCGGTCGGCAAGATGATCTCCGAAGCCATGCAGAAGGTCGGCAACGAAGGCGTCATCACTGTCGAGGAAGCCAAGACCGCCGAAACCGAACTCGATGTCGTCGAAGGCATGCAGTTCGATCGCGGCTATCTCTCGCCCTACTTTATCACCAATGCCGAGAAGATGATCGCCGATCTCGAGGACGTCTATATCCTCATCCACGAGAAGAAGCTGTCGTCGCTGCAGGCCATGCTCCCGGTCCTGGAAGCCGTGGTGCAGACCGGCAAGCCGCTCCTGATCGTCGCCGAAGACATCGAAGGCGAAGCGCTCGCCACCCTCGTCGTCAACAAGCTGCGCGGCGGCCTCAAGGTTGCAGCCGTCAAGGCGCCCGGCTTCGGTGATCGCCGCAAGGCGATGCTCGAGGATATCGCCATCCTGACCGGCGGCCAGATGATCGCCGAAGACCTCGGCATCAAGCTCGAATCCGTCACCCTTGCCATGCTCGGCCGCGCCAAGAAGGTGCGCATCGAGAAGGAAAACACCACCATCGTCGATGGCGCCGGCAAGAAGAAGGACATCGAGGGCCGCGTCAACCAGATCAAGGCGCAGATCGAGGAAACCACCTCGGACTACGACCGCGAGAAGCTTCAGGAGCGTCTGGCCAAGCTTGCGGGCCGCGTCGCGGTCATCCGCGTCGGCGGCTCGACCGAAGTCGAGGTCAAGGAAAAGAAGGACCGCGTGGACGACGCGCTGAACGCCACCCGCGCTGCGGTGGAAGAAGGCGTGCTG
>JAIXUP010000067.1 GCA_027483505.1 Hyphomicrobiales bacterium | reverse complement strand
CCGCCGTCGAAATAGGCCTTGGGGTCGCGGCTCGGATTTCCGTCGGCGTCGACAATAGCGCCTGCGGGCACCAGAGCGCCTGCGGCCCGGGCGGAATGCAGCCAGCCGCCGGCGATCATTGAGGTCGCAAAATCGATGACGACGGGGCCACGCGCGCCGCCGGGGATCGCCATGCAGTAAGGGTTTGTCGGCAGGATCGCTTTGCGCCCGCCGTAGGGCGCGGCTTGGCGCCATGTCTGGCGTCCGCCGCCACCGATAATAATGACCAACATGCCGCGCATGGCTGCAGTTTCAGCGAAGGCACCGATGCGGCCAGTATGGCCGACATTGCGGATAGGCAGAACGGCCATGCCACTGCTGCAGGCCATGTCACAGAGCTGATCCATGGCAAGATGCATCGCCGGGATGCCGATGCCGCCGCTGCCGTCGATGAAGGGCGGTCCCGTCTCACCATGGGACACGACAGGGCGCGCCTTTGGTGAAAGGTAACCGGATTTGAGCTGCTCGACATACTGGATCACGCGCACGATGCCGTGGGATTCCATCCCGCAAAGCTCGGCATCGACAAGATGCTCCGCCACGCACTGGCCGATGTCGGTAGGCAACCCTGCCTTAACGAGAATGCTTGCCACCAGTTCGAGCGCCTCGTCGACTGGCAGAGAGCGCCGACGATCCGATAGGGTCAGCTTTGAGCCCTGCATTTGAGCGCCGTTCTCATTGGACATGGGGCCGAACCACGTTGTCCAAGGCGCTCATGGTCTGTACCGATGTGAGTTCGCCAATGGGAATATGGCAATGGATGATATGTCCAGCCCCGGCATCCTGCTGCGGCGGCGTCATGCTCTCGCAGATGGCCTCAACCTTGCGGTGACAGCGTCGCTGGAACGGGCATCCCTTGGCCGGCGGCGACAGCTCCATGATGTCCTCGGCCATCAGGACAGGACGCGCACCCGGATCCGGCTCCAGCACGGCGCCTAACAGCGCTTCGGTGTAAGGGTGACACGGCCTGCTATAGACAGCCGCAGCCGGCCCGATTTCACAGAGCCTTCCCTGGTAGAGAACGGCAACCCGGTCCGACAGCGCGCGAACGACCGCCAGGTCATGCGAGACGAAGACATAGGTGGTGCCGCTGTCGCGCCGCAGCTGGTCGAGAAGATCAAGAACAGCCGCCTGCACAGAGACATCCAGCGCCGATGTGACCTCGTCGCAGAGCACGAGCTTGGGCTTGGCAGCAAAGGCGCGCGCAATGGCGACGCGCTGCTTCTCTCCACCGGAGAGCTGACTTGGTAGCCGATCGAGATAATGAGCGCCAAGACGGACACGTTCGAGGATGGCGATGCTGCGCTCCCGCAGCGCGTCGCCGGAAAGTCCAAAATAGAGCTGGAGGGGCTGAGCGAGGATCTGCTCGATGGTGTGACGGGGGTTAAGGCTCTCGTCCGGGTTCTGGAAGATGAGCTGAATCTCGCGCAACTGCTCCGGGCGCCTCTGCTCGACAGTCGCTGGCAACGCGCCAGACTTGTCATAGGCGATCTCGCCGTTTGCTGGCCCGACCAGACCGGCGACCGCCTTGAGGATGGTGGACTTGCCGGACCCGGATTCGCCGACGAGACCGATGACTTCACCTTGCCGGATTTCGATATCGACCCTGTCGACAGTTGGGACGCCTTGCGGCTTGCGACCCAGCAGCTGATCGACAAGGCTCTGCCGGGCATAGCTGATCGCAAGGTTTGACAATCGCACCAGGGGTTCGCCAAAGCTTCCACCGGCCGATGCCGGCTTGCCAGCCCGCTTTGTTGGGATCGACCCAGCCCTTTCGTGAAGACGACAGCGAACACGCCCGCCCGCAAGGAGCGGCTGGAGGCCGGGCCGTTCGGAGCGGCATGACGCCTCGGCAATGGCGCAACGATCCACAAAGGAGCAACCTGGCCCGGCATCGCCTGGCGGCGGCGGGCGACCTTCGAGCGCCATCGGGAGGTTTGGGTTACCCAGCCGCGGAATCGATGCGAGCAGACCTCGCGCATAGGGATGGTCGGGGTTCGTCAAAACCGTCGTCGCATCGCCATCAAGGACGATCTCGCCGGCATACATGACGACGACCCGGCTGCAGACGCGTGCAATAGCACCGAGATCATGGCTGACATACACCATTGCCTTGTTGAGGCGTACAGCAATGTCGCTCAGAAGTTCGAGGATGTGCGCCTGCGTTGTGACATCAAGGCCTGTGGTCGGCTCGTCAAGCAGCAGAGCCTCAGGGTCTCCTGCCAAGGCCATGGCGATGGCGACGCGCTGCTGCTGTCCGCCGGACAACTCATGCGGATAGCGGATCGCAATCGCTGCAGGATCGGGCAGCCGCACCTGCTGAAGAAGTTCGGTCACGCGCTGCGGAATGCCTGAAGATGTAACTTTGCCATGAAGCGCCAGGGATTCTGTCAGCTGCGCGCCAACGCGCAGGTTTGGCGAAAGCGATTGTCCGGAATTCTGTGGGATCAACGCGATCTTGCCACCGCGGATGCGCTGCAAGTCGCGCGACGGCATCGCCAGCAGATCGCGCCCGCCAAACAGCGATTGCCCGGAGATCACGCGCAGGCCGTGCTTGAGATAGCCCATCATGGCGAGCGCGAGCGTGCTCTTGCCGGAACCGCTTTCGCCGACGATACCGACACTCTCCCCGCGCCGCACGCCAAGATCGATGTTGCGCAGAACGGGCAGGAGTTTGCCCGAACGACCTGTGAAACCGATGCTCAGATTCTGGACATCAATCAGGACATCGCCCGTCATCTCAGTGCACCGCCGCCTGTGCGCGGTCGATGCCGAGCGCCTTGGCGAGCGCATCCGCGGTCAGGTTGATGCCAATGATGAGGGAGCTCAGCGCGATGACAGGTGCGAAGGCCGGCCAGGGCGCGATCGCCATGAAGTTGCGGGAATCCGCGATCATCAAGCCCCAATCGGGCGTTGGCGGCGAAACGCCGAAGCCAAGAAACGAGAGTGAGGTGAAAGCCAGCAGCATCCACGACCAGCGCATCGCGCCTTCGACCATAAGCGCGTCGAGCACATTGCCGAACAACTCTCTCCTCATGATGGAGACGCGACTGTGACCGCGTGCCCGCGCCGCAAGCACAAAATCACGGGCGACGATATTCTGAGTCGCCGCACGCGCAATGCGGATGACGGGAATGCCGTAGAAGAAGGCAAGCGTCGGAACGAGCACGCCGACACCGGTTCCGAACGTGACGATCATCAACAGCATCTTGAGGATCCACGGCAAGGCGAGGAACGCATCGACAACCCGCATCAGGATGTCATCGAGCCGTCCGCCGGCCAGCCCTAGATAGATGCCGAGCAGCCCGCCCCAGGCGACAGCCAGCGGCGTGGCGATGGCTGTCACAAGAATCGCCTGTCGTCCGCCCATGATCGTCCGGGTCAGGATATCCCGGCCGAGCTGATCCGTGCCAAGCCAATGCGTGGAATCCGGCGGAGCGAGGATGGCGTTCGCATTCATTGCCTTGAAATCGAACGGCGCGAAGAAGGGGCTGAAAAGTGCCAGCGCCACATGCGCGATGACCAGAAACAAGCCGATGCAACCGGACGGGCGTGACAGCATCTCGCGGATGACTGCAGACAGACGCGAAGTGCGCGCCGTCATTGCAACAGGGGCGGTCAGACCGGCGCTCATGGCGATCGCGCCTTGAGCGTGCGCAGGCGCGGGTTGAAGGCCATGGCAAGAAGATCTGCCGCGAGATTCACCCCGACATAGGCAGTCGCGATGATCAGGGCGATGGCCTGCACGACGGGAAGGTCTCGGTCAGAGATCGAGTCGATCATGTAATGCCCAAGGCCTGGATAGTTGAACACCTTCTCCACGACGACGACCCCACCGAGCAGCCAGCCCACGGTGAGCGCGATCACATTGATGGCTGGCAGCAAGGCATTCGGCAGTGCATGGCGGAAGACGATCTGCCGATAAGGCACGCCTTTGAGCGTTGCCATCTGCACATAATCACTGCTCATCACATCGATCACGCTTGAGCGGACCGTGCGCATAATGTGCGCCGTCATCACCATCGTCAGCACAATGACGGGTAAAACGATGCCTGGAAAGAACGCAGAGAGAGGAGAACTCGCCGATGCCGTGACGATACCCGGCACCCAGCTGAGCCAGATGCTGAAGACAAAGATCAACACTGTGGCGGTCACAAATTCAGGGATTGTCATGGCAAAGATCGCGATCGTTGACAGCGCCAGATCGGAAAACCTGTCGCGTCGCAGGCCTGTCAGTACACCCAGAAACAGCGCAAGCGGGATGCCAAGCGCCAGCGAACAACCAGCGAGAAGCAATGTGTTTTTCAGCCGGTCTCCGACCAGCGAGGCAATCGGCTTGTTGTTATGGGCGGAAATGCCAAGATCGCCACGGACAGCGCCTGATGCCCATTCCACATATCGCGTCACCGCTGGTCGATCGAGACCAAGCTCGCGGCGGCAATTCGCGAGGCGCTCGCCGGAGGCATCGCGTTGCAAGATTGCTGTGCAGGCATCCCCCGGCAGCGCTTCGACCGCCGCGAAAATGATGCCGGAAACGATCGCGACGGTGGCGATGCCCAACAACAAGCGGTGGATGAAAATGCGAAGCATGGCACCATTTGGTATGAGCCAAAGAATTCATCTGCCGGCGCGTTCTCCCATTCTGGGACGCACCTCCATTTTAAAACACTAGTCCACTTTGACGAGATGCCAGCGGATCGAGAAGTTCTCAAGCTTGTCGAGATCCTTCACCCGCGCTGTCGTCGCAACATTGTCGACGACATGGTAGGTCACGAACGTTCCGCCATTATCCGACAGATAGTCCTGCGCTGCGATGTAGAGGGCCTTACGCTTATCGGCATCAAGTTCGCGACGCGCAGCATCAAGCATCGCATCAAACTTTTCGTCCTTGAAGAAGGATTCGTTCCAGGGCGTGCCGCTGCGGTAGACTTCGTTCAGGATCGCGTCTGCCGGACGGTCATTGAACCGCGTCATGACGACGTCCTTCTTCATCCAGATCTGGGTCCAGTATCCGTCGGTCGGAACCGGTGTCACCTT
>JAIXUP010000027.1 GCA_027483505.1 Hyphomicrobiales bacterium | reverse complement strand
GGCTGCCCTGGCCGCCATGTTCCTTGTTCACGCCGGATTCGATCATTTCGTTGTAAAGATCGTTGCCTTCGCGGGTCCGCTCGCCGACGCCGGCGAACACCGAATAGCCACCATGGGCCTTTGCGATGTTGTTGATCAGTTCCATGATCAGCACGGTCTTGCCGACACCGGCGCCGCCGAACAGGCCGATCTTGCCGCCGCGGGCGTAAGGCGCGAGCAGATCGACGACCTTGATGCCGGTTTCGAGGATCTGCGATTCGGTCGCCTGCTCCGAATAGGACGGGGCCGGCTGGTGGATGCCGCGCATCGCTTCGCCGACCACCGGGCCGGCTTCGTCGACGGGCTCGCCGATGACGTTCATGATGCGGCCGAGGCAGGCCTCGCCGACCGGCACGACGATCGGGCCGCCGGTGTCGGTCACGGCCTGGCCGCGGACCAGACCTTCGGTCGAGTCCATCGCGATGCAGCGGACCGAGCTCTCGCCCAGGTGCTGCGCCACTTCGAGCACGAGGCGCGAGCCAAGGTTTTCGGTTTCGAGGCCGTTCAGGATCTCCGGCAGGTTACCTTCGAACTGGACGTCGACGACGGCGCCGATCACCTGCGTGATCTTGCCGGTGGCGTTGAGCTTCTTCGTTGCCGTCGCCGCAGCCTTGGCGGCGGGGGCCTTCGCGGCCTTGGGTTCAGCGGCTTTCGCGGGAGCCTTGGTGGTGGCTTTGGCCATGGTTCTCTCCGATCCTCGAATGTTCAGATGACGGTCAGCGTCACGGGCACATTGCCGCGCGTCGCCTTGGAATAGGGACAGATGGTGTGGGCGTCCTCGGCGAGGGCCTGCACCTTGGCAGGGTCTTCGCCGGGAATGGATACCTTCAGTTCAGCTGTCAGGGCGAAGCTGGTCTCGTCCTTGTTCAGCGTGACAAGACAGGTCACCGAGGCGCGCGTCGCATCGACGCCGTGCTTCTTCGACAGCGCGATGATCGCTTGACCATAGCAGGCCGACCAGCCCATGGCGAAGAGCTGCTCCGGGTTCATGCCGTCCACGGCGCCGGGGCCGACCAGTTCCTTGGGCAGCGACATGCCAAGCACCATCTTGCCGCCTTCGAGCGATGCGCGGCCATTGCGGCCGCCGCTGGACGTGGCATGGGTGGTCATGATCGGGGTAAGGGCCATGCTCAGATCTCCTTACAGCGCTTCCGCGCCAGAAATGATTTCGATCAATTCCTTGGTGATCATCGCCTGACGCGTGCGGTTGTACTTCTGCGTCTGCTTCTTGATCATGTCGCCGGCATTGCGGGTGGCGTTGTCCATGGCGGACATGCGGGAGCCCTGCTCGGATGCGGCGTTCTCCAGAAGGGCCTTGAACACCTGGACCTTCACGTTGCGCGGCAGGAGCGTCGACAGGATGTCCGCCTCGTCCGGCTCATAGTCGTACACAGCCTCGGCGCCTTTGGCCGATGCACGCGCCGGAATTTCGCAGGGGATCAGCTTTTGGGCGGTCGGGACCTGCGCGATCACGGACTTGAACTTCGAGAAGAACAGCGTCGCGACGTCGAACTCGCCGTCCTCGAACATCTTGAGAACGCGCGTGCCGACCTCATCAGCCTGCACGAAGCTCATCTGCTTCACCGAGCGGAACTCGACGAGATCGATGATGTTGTTGCCCAGGGTCCGGCGCAGGGCATCGTTGCCCTTCTTGCCGACGCACAGGATCTTCACCGTCTTGCCATCTGCAAGGAGGCGGTTGGCATGCTCGCGGGCGAGGCGCGCGATCGACGAGTTGAAGGCGCCACAAAGGCCGCGTTCGGCGGTGCAGACGACCAGAAGGTGCACCTTGTCAGCGCCGGTCCCGGCCAGCAGGCGCGGCGCCGAGGACAGATCCACGCCGGCGCCGAGATTGGCCAGCACGCCTTCCATCTTCTCGGCATAGGGGCGCGCCGCTTCCGCAGCCATCTGCGCCTTGCGCAGCTTGGCGGCGGCGACCATCTGCATGGCCTTGGTGATTTTCTGCGTCGCCTTCACCGAGGCGATGCGTGTGCGCAGATCCTTCAACGATGGCATCAGCCAACATCCCTTCTGGCTTCGATCGCATGCTCGACCTTGCGGCGGAACAGGATCGGATCGGCAATCATGCGAACCGGGGTGGCGTTGACGCCGGTGCCATGCACCGTCACGTCCCCGAAGTTCAGGATGCGACCGAGAAGTCCCTGATCGACCGAAATCGAATCAACCTTCTCGAGCCGCTGTTCGATGGTCGAGCGTGCGACGAGGCCCCATTTGCCGACCACCTTGCGGGTGGTCACGCCAAGCTCGGTCGAGCGCGCGATGATCCAGGCGATGCCCAGCCAGACCAGCGCGGCCAGAACCAGGATGCCGCCGACCTGCGCCGAGAACCCGGCGACGACAGCAGCAGCCAGCAGGGCCATGATCGGCCTCGCATAGACGACCCAGTGAAGATGCGCGCTGTGCACGATCTCCTCACCAGGTCCCAAGCTGTCGCTGACATAGCCCATCGCACGCATTCATCTCAGGCGAAGGACTTGGTGTAGCTCTCGATCAGGCCCTTCAGCGTGGCGGCGCTGGCATCCGACAGATCCTTGGAGTCGCGGATCGTGTTCAGCAGGTCGGCGTGCTTGCCGCGCAGCAGCGAGAGCAGGCCGTCCTCATAGGCGCGCACCTTGCTGACCGGCAGGCCGTCAAGGTAGCCGTTCACGCCGGCATAGATCACGCAGCACTGTTCTTCCATTTTCAGCGGCGCGAACTGCGGCTGCTTCAGAAGCTCGGTCAGACGGGCGCCGCGGTTGAGCAGGCGCTGGGTGACGGCGTCGAGGTCGGAGCCAAACTGGGCGAAAGCAGCCATTTCGCGATACTGGGCCAGTTCGCCCTTGATCTTGCCGGCAACCTTCTTGGTGGCCTTGGTCTGGGCGGCGGAGCCGACGCGGCTGACCGAAAGGCCGACGTTCACCGCCGGGCGGATGCCCTGGTAGAACAGGTCGGTCTCCAGGAAGATCTGGCCGTCCGTGATCGAGATCACGTTCGTCGGGATGTAGGCCGAAACGTCGTTGGCCTGGGTCTCGATGACCGGAAGGGCGGTCAGCGATCCGTTGCCGGCCGCGTCGCCCATCTTGGCGGCGCGCTCGAGCAGACGGGAGTGCAGGTAGAACACGTCGCCGGGATAGGCTTCGCGGCCCGGCGGGCGGCGCAGCAGCAGCGACATCTGACGGTAGGCGACGGCCTGCTTCGACAGGTCGTCATAGATGATGACGGCATGCATGCCGTTGTCGCGGAAGAACTCGCCCATGGCGCAGCCGGCGAAGGGCGCCAGGAACTGCATCGGCGCAGGGTCCGACGCGGTGGCGGCCACGACGATGGAGTACTCCAGCGCGCCCTGCTCCTCGAGCACCTTCACGAACTGGGCGACGGTGGAGCGCTTCTGGCCGACGGCCACGTAGACGCAGTACAGCTTCTGGCTCTCGGGAGCGCCGGCGCCGTTCAGCGACTTCTGGTTGAGGATCGTGTCGAGCGCGATGGCGGTCTTGCCGGTCTGGCGGTCGCCGATGATCAGCTCGCGCTGGCCGCGGCCGATCGGGATCAGCGCATCCACGGACTTGAGGCCGGTCGCCATGGGCTCATGCACCGACTTGCGGGGGATGATGCCGGGGGCCTTCACGTCCACGCGGGAGCGCTTGTCGGCGACGATGGGGCCCTTGCCGTCGATGGGGTTGCCCAGAGCGTCAACGACGCGGCCGAGCAGGCCCTTGCCGACCGGCACGTCGACGATGGCGCCGGTGCGCTTGACCGTCTGGCCTTCCTTGATGTCGCGGTCGGAGCCGAAGATCACGATGCCGACGTTGTCCTGCTCGAGGTTCAGCGCCATGCCGCGGACGCCGTTCTCGAACTCGACCATTTCACCGGCCTGGACGTTGTCGAGGCCATAGACGCGGGCGATGCCGTCGCCCACGGACAGAACCTGCCCGACCTCGGTGACCTGGGCTTCGTTGCCGAAGTTGGCGATCTCGTTCTTGAGGATCGCGGAAATTTCAGCGGCGCGGATATCCATCAGCCGACCTCTTTCATACGAGTGCGAATTGAGTTGAGCTTGGTGCGGAGTGAGCCATCGACCATGCGCGACCCGAGCCTGACGACGAGACCGCCGATGATCGAGGGATCAACCTTGACGGTGAGCTCCACGGACTTGCCCCCGGACGCCTCCCGCAGGGCCTCCTTGAGGGTTTCGAGGTGAGCGTCCGACAGAGCCTCAGCCGCCGTGATCTCGGCGCGCTTCACGCCGCGGCTCACGTCCACCAGCGTCGCAAAGTCGCGGATCATGTCGCCGATGGCGAACAGTCGCCGCTTGGAGGCGACGAGTTTCAGGAAGTTGGCGGCGAGCCCACCGATCCCCGCCTTGGCGAGAACAGCGCCCAGCGCGCGGGTCTGTTCCTCGGCGGTGAACGCCGGGCTGCGCACGAGACGTGCAAGGTCGGCGCTTTCTGCGACGAGCCGTTCGAAGGACTGGAGATCGGCCGCGACCTGGTCGACGGCGTTCTGCTCCTGCGCGAGGGCGAAAAGAGCCGAGGCGTACCGCCCAGCCATGCCCGTTACGATAGTTTCCTCTTGAGCCAAGGTCGGCCTCTATGGCGTCGGAGAGCGCGTGCGGCCCGCGCACTCCCAACCGTGGCTCGCGCCACAGCCGCACGGGCTGGATGAGATTGAAAACGGGCCAGAACCGCGCGAGCGTGATCCTGCCCCGAAAGGCGACGCGGAACTAACATATGGTCCAGCGAGGCGCAACCGCAGAACCACGGGGGCGACCTTAAGCTTTTGGCGGCCAGGGGTCGCTTGTGGCGTAGCCTGGCGTTTCGGCGGAACGTCCGCGGCGATGGCGTGCCTCGCGCAAGTGTGTCGTTCCCGCGACATGTTCACGCAGACGGCGCCGGCGGGACGGGCGAGGGGCGTTTTTCGTGGTCCGCTCACTGGCGCGCCGCCGCAGAATGCCCTTACGATGAGGCGGTCAAGGATCGCCTCTGGAGATGGGGATGAGCGCTGAACCTCGCCGAAAGGGCGGCGTCTTCTTGCTTGGCGCTGCCGTGCTGTCGATGCTTCTGCCTGGCCGCGCGCGACGACAGGAGCGCCCGGTCGAGACGGCCCCGGTCGCGCCGGCCGCCGCTCCGCCTCGCGCTCCGCGCCGGATGTGGGCGCTTGTGCAGACGGATCCTGCGGTGATGGTTCTCGCCGTGAGCGCCTCCCGGGCTGAACTCGAGCGCGAGCTTGCCGAGATCAACGAGACGTGGAACCACTGGGAGCTACGCTCGGAAACCCGGCGCTACGCCATCCAGCCCGCGCCGGTCTTGTTCCCCGCTCAGCCTGAGCCCGGCGCGCCTTCGCCCCCGGTTCGCCCGGTGGGCAACGAGGCGGGCTGAGGCGCAGCCTCACAAAAAGCTCATCGGATCCACGTCGATATCGACCCGCACGCCGCCGCGGGCGGGCGGCGCCGCTGCCAGCGTCGCCCGCAACAGGCCTTGCAGATCGGCGGCGCGCGGGGCGCGCACCAGCAGCCGGAACCGGTGGCGTCCGCGCACCACGGCGATGGGCGCTTCCGCCGGTCCCAGAATGGCGACGTCGCCGTTTTCCGGCAGCGCGCCGGGGCGGGTGAGCTTCCAGCGCTCGCTCTCCGGCAGGCTGTGGGCTGCGCGCACGATGGCGCG
>JAIXUP010000062.1 GCA_027483505.1 Hyphomicrobiales bacterium | reverse complement strand
TGCCGCGCAGCGGGAGCACCGCCTGGTATTCACGCGCGCGGCCCTGCTTGGCGGAGCCGCCGGCCGAGTCACCCTCGACGATGAAGAGTTCGGACTTGGCCGGGTCGCGCTCCTGGCAGTCCGCCAGCTTGCCCGGCAGCGAGGCGATGTCGAGCGCGCCCTTGCGGCGGGTGAGTTCGCGCGCCTTGCGGGCCGCCTCGCGCGCGGCGGCGGCTTCCACCACCTTGGCCATGATCGCCTTGGCTTCTGCCGGGTGCTCTTCCAGCCAGCGTCCGAGCGTCTCGTTGCAGACATTCTCGACCACGGGGCGCACTTCGGATGAGACCAGCTTGTCCTTGGTCTGTGACGAGAATTTCGGGTCCGGCACCTTGACCGAGACCACCGCCGTCAGCCCTTCGCGGCAGTCATCGCCGGTGAGGGTGACCTTCTCCTTCTTGGCGATGCCGGAGCTTTCGGCATAGCCGGTGAGCTGGCGCGTCAGCGAGGCGCGGAAGCCGGCGAGGTGCGTGCCGCCGTCGCGCTGGGGGATGTTGTTGGTGAAGCACAGCACGTTCTCGTGGTAGCTGTCGTTCCATTCAAGCGCGATCTCGACACCGATGCCGTCCTTGTCGGCCTTCAGCATGATTGGGCCAGGCCCGATGGCGGATTTGGCGCGGTCGAGATAGCGCACGAAGGCCTCGACGCCGCCGTCATACTTCAGCTCCTCCCGGACAATCTCCGCATGGCGCGCATCGGTCAGCACGATGCGGACGCCGGAGTTGAGGAAGGCCAGTTCGCGCAGGCGGTGTTCGAGCGTCTTGTAGTCGAACTCGATCATCGTGAACGTGTCCTGCGACGGCGTGAACGTCACCTCCGTGCCGCGCCGGTCGCCTGCAGGGCCGACCTGCTTCAGCGGCGCGACCGCATTGCCATGGGAAAACTCCATGAAATGCTCGAAGCCGCCGCGCCAGATGCGCAGCTTGAGCGAGACCGAGAGCGCGTTGACGACCGAGACGCCGACACCATGCAGGCCACCGGAAACCTTGTAGGAATTCTGGTCGAACTTGCCGCCGGCATGCAGCTGCGTCATGATCACCTCGGCGGCGGAGATGCCCTCCTCGGTGTGGATGTCGGTCGGGATGCCGCGGCCATTGTCCGACACGGTGACCGAGCCATCGGCATTGAGCGTGACGGTCACGAGGTTGGCGTGGCCGGCGAGCGCCTCGTCGATGGCGTTGTCGACCACCTCATAGACCATGTGGTGCAGGCCCGAGCCGTCATCGGTGTCGCCGATATACATGCCGGGCCGCTTGCGCACGGCGTCGAGCCCCTTGAGGACCTTGATGGAATCCGCGCCGTAGTCGTCGGCGGGGTCTGGCATGGCGGCGGCTTCGGACATGGGCACACTCGGATTCGCGCAAACTGATTCGAAACCCGAATATAGTGCGTCGATGCTGCGATTTCACCCCGGAAGGCCGCGAAAAACAAATTCAAAATCAAATGCTTAGAGATTGATTGTGGATGGGCGGGCAAGCCCCGGTTCTTGATGCGCCGAAATCGCCCGGTTGCGCACTTTCCTGACGCTTCGTCACCCGAAGATGTCGGCTGCCAGTCCGGCGGGGGCTGCTTGGCGTGACAGGTGATGGGCCTGCCGCATGGGGGCATCTTCCAGGGTGCGTCGCGCACCGGGCGAACGCAGCACAAGTCGGCCGGCAGGCCGCCGCGTTCAGGCGGATTCAGGCCTGTGGGCGCCCCCGATCACGCCGCCTTGCTGTCCTCGTCCCACAGCGCCTGCAGGAACACATCGCCATAGGCTTTCAGCTTGCGCTCGCCGACGCCGCCGATCCGGGCCATGCCGTCGAGATCAGTCGGCCGCTCGCGCGCCATCTCGATCAGCGTGCGGTCCGGAAAGACCATGTAGGCCGCGATGCCTTCCTCGCGCGAGATCGTCGCCCGCAGGGCCCTGAGCCGCTGGAAGACCGCATCATGATCCGGATCAAGCTGGCTGGCATAGGGCCCTGACGGGCTTCTGATCCTGGCCAGACGCTCCGTCGGCGTCTCGCTCCTGAGCCGGATGCTCTCCTGTCCGCGCAGCAGGCTTTCCCCCTTGTCCGTAACGACAAGGCCACCGAACTCGTCGCGATGCGCCACCGCTCCGGCAGCAAAGAGCTGTCTGATGATGCTCATCCAGGTCTTCGGCTGCTTGTCCTTGCCGACGCCGAAGGTCTTGATCTCGTCGTGCTTCTGCTTGGCCACGACATCGGTGCGTTTGCCGGTGAGGACATCGGCGATGTGGGACGCGCCGAAGCGCTGGCCGGTGCGGATCATCGCGGACAGGGCCTTCTGGGCGTCGATCAGCCCGTCATAGAGCGAAGCCGGGCCCGCCCCGCACAGATCGCAGCCCTGGCAGTTGACCGTGGTTTCGCCGAAATAGCTCAGCAACGCGCCGCGCCGGCAGGTGGAGGCCTCGCACAGGGCCACCATCGCGTCGAGCTTGCGCTGCTCGATGCGCTTGCGTTCGTCGCCCATCTCCTTCTCGTCGATCTGGCGGCGGCGCAGCGCCATGTCGTCCATGCCGTAGAGCGTCAGGGTCGCCGCCGGCAGCCCGTCGCGCCCCGCCCGCCCGATCTCCTGATAGTAGCTCTCGATCGAGCCGGGCATGTCGGCATGGATGACGAAGCGCACGTCGGGCTTGTTGACGCCCATGCCGAAGGCGACGGTGGCGCAGACGATGACGCCGTCTTCCTGCTGGAACCGGTCCTGGCTCAGATTGCGCGCCTGCTGCTCCATCCCCGCATGGTAGGACACCGCCGTCCAGCCCTTGCCTCCCAGCCATTCGGCCAGCGCTTCGGTGCGCTTGCGCGACGAGCAGTAGATGATGCCAGACTGTCCCTTGCGCGGCGCAAGAAAGGCTTCGATCTGCCGGCGTGGCTGGTCCTTGGCCTCGAACCGCAAGGAGATGTTCGGACGGTCGAAGCCATGCACGAAGACCGTCGGCTGCGCCCCGAACAGCTGAGCGCTGATGTCGTTGCGGGTGTTCTGATCCGCTGTGGCTGTCAGCGCGAGGATTGGCGGATTGCCCAGCGCCTGCGCCAGCCGCCTGATCTCGCGGTATTCGGGCCGGAAGTCATGGCCCCATTGGCTGACACAGTGCGCCTCATCAATGGCGAGGCGCGTCACGCCCAATTCCCGCAGCCGTGCCGCCATCCCGTCCATGGCGAGGCGCTCGGGCGAAACATAGACCAGATGCGTGTCGCCGCGCTTCAGCGAGCGCCAGGCGGCGGTCGCTTCATCATCGGTGTTGAGCGAGTTGAGGGTCACGGCGCCCACGCCGACAGCATGCATCTGCTTGACCTGGTCGCGCATCAGCGCGATCAGCGGCGACACGACGACGGTCAGCCCGCCCTCGACGAGCGCCGGCAACTGGTAGCACATGGATTTGCCCGAGCCGGTCGGCATCACGGCGAGCACATCCTCACGGCGCAGCACGGCCTCGATCACCTCGGCCTGGCCGGGCCTGAAATCATCATAGCCGAAGGTGGTTTTCAGCGTGCTGCGCGCGGCGTGAAGCGAATCGGGCATGGCTCAGGTGTAGGCGACAGCCGCCGCGATGCAAGGTTGCAAGGGCGGACAAGGGGCTCAGCGCCGCCCGAGGCTGCGGATATAGCCCAGAAGGTCGTCGACCTCGCGCGGCGAGAACTGGAAATCCGGCATCCCGAGATGGTTGCCGCTGATGCCCTCGCCGAAAGCCTCCTCCAGCGCCTCGACCGGATAGCGTCGCGGGATCAGGCGGAATGGGGTTGCTTCTGGCCTGGCGCTCCGCCCCGAGCGTCCGATGGCATGGCAGCGGGCGCAATTCTGGCGGGCGATGGCCTGACCGGCCCGGATGTCCTGCGCCTGCGCTTCAGCCGCCGGCTGAATGATGAGGCCAAGCGTCACAACGGCGGCGAAAGCGGACACGAATCGGTTCATGCCCTGCATCATGCCGTGCGATTCGCCTTCCGCCTTTGCGCCAGATCAGTGCCGCAGCGACAGCGCCTCAGCCGCGCGTGGCGATCACGGCCGCCGCGCCCGCCATCATGCCCGCTGTTCCGCGATTGATCAGGCGCAAGGCCTTCTCCGAGGTGAACACCTTGCGCGCCCGGTCTGCGAGGATCAGCGCAGCCGCCATGACAGGGGTGATGACGAGCACGATCACGACAGCCATTTCCGCGAAAACCAGCGGCGTGATCGCCTTGGGATCGATCACCAGCGGCATGATCGACAGGAAAAAGACGATGACCTTGGGGTTGCCGAGCGTGAGCGACAGCGAGCCCAGGAAGGACGGCCATGACCTGACCTTCCCCGACGCGGCCGCGACCTCCTCGGCCTTGACGGGCGCCGTCCAGATCTTCCACGCCATGTAGATCAGATAGGCGCAGCCGGCATACTTGATGGCGAGGAACAGCGCCTCGAAGCTCTTGGCGAGCACGGCAAGGCCGGTCGCCGCAACGGTAAACCAGATCAGGTCGCCGACCACGAAGCCCGCCACGAAGGCCGGCGCCGCAACCAGGCCTTGCCCGAGCCCGCGTGCAACCACCGCCGCAAGACCGGGTCCGGGCGACGAAACGGCGGCAAAATACACGCCGGCGAACAGCATCAGGGCTGCGATGTCCATGGGAGGCCCCTTGTCGTGAGCAGCTGAGGTATAGGCCATTCTTGCCGCCTGCGGCCAGAATCAGCCGGTCATGTCCGCCCTGCGCACCATGCGCGTCACGCCCTTTCGGACGGCGAACATGCGGCCATAGACGTCGCCGGCAAGGTCGGGCCGGTAGCAACCCTGTTCGAGGAGCGGACCCCAGGCGTGTTCGACCGTGTCGATCAGCTCGAAATCGGCCTTGAGCCGCGCTTCGAGCTGCGCCTTGTTCTTGCGGTTCTGGTATTCAAGCAGGACGAGCGAGGTGCGGCTCAGGTCGATGTGGTCGAGCACGTCGCCTTCTCCGCCCTCGATGTCGATCTTGACGATGTCGGGCGAGGGCAGGCTGGCGGGATCGACCACGGGAACCTCGTAGCTGTCCGGCTGCGCGCCGGCGACGAACGTGTCGCCCATGTAGGCCGCGAGGCCAGACTCGCCATCGCCGGCGAAGCGGCTCATGAAGGTGGCCGTCATCTGACCGCCAGGAAACAGGGCGGCGTTCACCGCGATGATGTCGCGCCGCTGCGCTGTGTTCTGCTTGAGGAAGGCGAAGGTGCCCGGGTGCGGCTCGTAGGAGGTCACGACGCTGCCCGGCCAGCGCGCTGTCGCCCACAGCGCGAACGAGCCGACATTGGCGCCGACATCGAGGATGTCGAGGCCGACACCATCATAGCCCGCCTCGTATTCTCCCTCGAGAACATCCTTGATGGCCCAGTGCATCGCGGCCGGCACGGCCAGCGACATCGGTATCCGCGCAATGTAACGGTTCACGGCAGCCCTCGAATTTGTGTGTCAGCGTCCCTGGCCGCAACGCCTAGCGCAAGCGTGCGTGTCAGGCAAAGCTTTGTCCGCGCCTCTCGGGGCGATGCACGATGGTGACGAGCACAAACGAGATGACGAGCAGGAGATACCAGGCTCCCATCTTTTGGAATGTCACCGGCCGCCAGCCGGCCCCCTTCTGGTTCGGATAGAGCCAGGTCCCGCTCAGCGTGCCGATGTTTTCGGCGATCCAGAGGAAGAACGAGGTCAGGAACGCCGCCAGCAGAAGCGGCATCCAGCGGGGAACCCGATCGACCGTGAAATAGATACGTGTGCGCCAGAACACCAGGAACACCGCGACGAACAGCGGATAGCGAAGGTCCGTGATGTAGTGATGGCTGAAGAAGTTGATGTAGATCGCGCAGGCCAGCGCAACCGTCACTGCGAAAGGCGGGTAGTGGACAAACCGCATGTCGAAGAGCCGGATCACGCGGGCCATGTAGGAGCCGACGCAGGCATACATGAAGCCGGTGAACAACGGCACGCCGCCGATCCTGAGCAGACTCTCTTCCGGATAGCTCCACGAACCCATTGCGGTCTTGAAGACCTCCATCGCGGTGCCGACCACATGGAACAAGAAGATGACCTTCGCTTCCTCCCGACTTTCCAGCTTCAGGGCCAGCATGGCCATCTGAATGAGGATGGCGCCCACCAGAAGAGCGTCATAGCGGGCCACGGGCCAGCCCGGCTGCCAGATCAGCTTGCTGACGATCAGCAGGCCCAGCATCGCCCCGCCGAACAGGCAGGCCCAGGCTTGTTTGAAACCGAAGATGATGAACTCGGCCAGCCAGGGATGCAGCTGTCCGAGCAATGCACGCAGCCGGGCATGAGCGCCCCCAAGCCACGGCGCATAGTGCTGGGGATGCCCTGTCATGCCTCGCGCTCCATTCGCCCCGGCGCGACCCGGAACCGGACCGCGCCCGCCGGCAGGTCGCGGAACAGCGCCTCGTCGGCCCCGGTCATCCAGACCTGCGCGCCAAGCTCGCCCAGCGCGTGGAACAGGGCCGCCCGCCGGAGCGGATCGAAATGGGCCGCGATCTCGTCGAGCAGCACGATCGGCGCAATCCCGCTCATGGCCCTGACCAGCCGCGCATGGGCCAGCACGAGCCCGACCAGCAGCGCCTTCTGCTCGCCGGTCGATCCCGTTTCGGCCGCGATGTCTTTCGGCCCATGCCGGACGAGCAGGTCGGAGGCCTGCGGCCCGATCAGGGTCCGCCCTGCGGCGCGGTCCCTCTGCCGTGCTGCACGCAACAGCCCGGCATAGGCGTCCTCGGCGTCGAGCGCCGGCAGTTGCGCCACCAGTGCGTCCAGTTCGCCAGCGAGCGAGAGTGTCGCGAACGGAAATGGCGAGGCGTCGTCGCGCGTCTCGCTGATCAGCGCGGCAAGCCTGTCGACCGTCTCGGCCCGGGCCGCCGCTACGGCGACGCCAAGAGCCGCGATCTGCTTTTCCACCGCATCGAGCCATGCGGCATCGTGCGGCCGCTCCTCGAGGATTCGGTTGCGGTCGCGCAGGGCGCGCTCGAGCGCGTTGACCCGCGCGCCATGGTCTGCGTCGATCGCCAGCACCAGCCGGTCGAGGAAGCGCCGCCGATCGCCGGCCGAGCCGCGGAACAGGCCATCCTGCTCCGGCGTCAGCCAGACCACGCGCACATACTCCGCCATAGCCGTCTGGGTCGGCGAGGTTGCGCCATTGATCCGCTGCACGCGCTGGCGCCGGCCGGTCTCGTCCGGTTCGATCAGGCCGATTCCGATCTCGGTCAAATCGTCGAGGGCCGCGAAAACGGCGAAGCCGCCGCTGCCTCCGGCACGCGCCATGTCGGCAAGCTCGGCCCGGCGCAGACCCCGGCCCGGCGACAGAAGCGAGATGGCTTCCAGAACGTTCGTCTTGCCAACGCCGTTGTCGCCCGCCAGCGCAACGACGCCCGCATCCGTGCCGATCTCAAGGTCGGCATAGGATCGGTAGTCGCGCAAGGAGAGCTTCACGAGCGAGGTCATCGCCTGCGGTGTCGGGTGCGGCGGCGCGCCGGTCAAGAGCAAAGCAGCCGCCATGACCGGTTTCGGGGCTGGCTGTGCGTCATTGCCCATGGACGGCCCGTTGAACCTGCGTTAGCCCTTGGCCAAACGAACAGGGAAGCGCGCCATGGCCTACGAAACCATTCTCGTCGACACGAAAGGCGCTGTGGGCGTGATCACGCTGAACCGCCCGCAGGCGCTCAATGCGCTCAACGGCCAGCTGATCGGCGAGGTCAACAAGGCCATCGACCGGTTCGAGAAGGACAAGGCCATCGGCTGCATCGTCATCACCGGCTCCGAGAAGGCCTTCGCCGCCGGCGCGGACATCAAGGAGATGAAGGACCGCCGCTTCCCCGCCACCTACATGGACGACAAGTTTGCCGAATGGGACCGCATCGGCCAGCGCAACAAGCCGATCGTCGCTGCCGTCGCCGGTTTCGCGCTCGGCGGAGGCTGCGAACTGGCGATGATGTGCGACTTCGTCATCGCCGCCGACAATGCCCGTTTCGGCCAGCCCGAAATCAACCTCGGCGTCATGCCGGGCGCTGGCGGCACCCAGCGCATGACCAAGGCCATCGGCAAGGCGAAGGCCATGGACCTGTGCCTGACCGGCCGGATGATGGATGCCGCAGAAGCCGAACGGTCCGGTCTCGTGGCCCGTGTCGTGCCCCTGGCTGACCTGATGGCTGAGACGATGAAGGCTGCGGCGCAGATCGCCGAAAAATCGCAGGTCGCAACCCGCATGACCAAGGAGACCGTGAACCGCGCTTTCGAGACCACGCTCGCCGAAGGCCTGCGCTTCGAGCGCCGCCTGTTCTCGGCGATGTTCGCAACCGCCGACCAGAAGGAAGGCATGAAGGCCTTCGCAGAGAAGCGCAAGCCTGCCTTCAGGAACAAGTGAGAGCAAGGTCCATGACCACGATGCCACAGCCGGCGACGCCGGATCTGCCCGCCTTCGCCGATGTCGAGCGCGCCGCCGCCCGGCTCAAGGGGATCGCCATCCGCACCCCGGTGATGACCTCCCGCACGGCGGACGCGATGACCGGCGCGTCCCTGTTCTTCAAGTGCGAGAACCTGCAGCGCATGGGCGCCTTCAAATTCCGCGGCGCCTACAACGCCATCGCCAGCCTGCCGGAGGCCACGCGCCAGCGCGGCGTGATCGCCTTCTCCTCCGGCAATCATGCCCAGGGCATGGCTTTGGCCGGCCAGTTGCTCGGCGTCCCGGTCACCATCCTGATGCCAAAGGATGCGCCGGTCGCCAAGATCGAGGCGACGCGCGGCTACGGCGCGGAGGTGATCCTGTTCGATCGTTACAGCCAGGACCGCGAGGCGCTTGGCCGGCAGGTGGCGGCGGAGCGCGGCGCAAGCCTGATCCCACCCTTCGATCATCCCGACGTGATCGCCGGCCAGGGCACCGCCGCACTCGAGCTCATCGAGGAGACCGGCCCGCTGGATCTCCTGCTCGTCTGCCTTGGCGGCGGCGGGCTGATCAGCGGCTGCGCCCTGGCGGCCCATGCGCTGTCGCCCGGCGTCAAGGTCATCGGCGTCGAGCCCGAGGCCGGCAATGACGGCCAGCAGTCGCTCAGGGCCGGCCGCATCATCAAGATCGAGGTGCCCAAGACCATCGCTGACGGGGCTCAGACGCCCGCGCTCGGACAGATCACCTTTCCGCTGATCCAGCGCGACGTGGCCGACATCGTCACGGTGAGCGATGCCGAACTGGTGGCAGCCATGCGCTTCTTCGCCGAGCGGATGAAGCTGGTGGTCGAGCCGACCGGATGCCTGGCGGCGGCGGCCGCCTTCGCCGCCAAGACGCCGGTCAAGGGGCTCAGGGTCGGCGTCATCATTTCGGGCGGCAACACCGATCTGGCCAGTTTCTGCCGCCTGCTGGCGGCGGCCTGATCGGGGGCCTGTTTCGCGTTGACGCGCGCCCGTGTTGCGACTATACGCGGCTACCTTCCCGCAGCTGCATGGTTGCTGGGACCACTTTTCAATCAGTGATGCCGTTCACCCAGCGGATGCCCTTTGTCCGGCAAGCTGGCGTGTCCCACGGATCAGAAGCGAGGACGCCCATGGCGAATACGAAGTCCGCGAAGAAGGCTGCCCGCCAGACCATTCGCCGCACCGAAGTGAACAAGTCGCGCCGCAGCCAGATGCGCACCTATGTGCGCAAGGTCGAGGAAGCGCTCGAAGCCGGCGACCAGGCTGCAGCCTCTGCCGCTCTGAAGGCCGCCGAACCGATCATGATGCGCGCCGTTCAGAAGGGCGTGGCTCACAAGAACACAGCGTCGCGGAAGGTTTCCCGCCTCGCCAAGCGCGTCAAGGCTCTCGCGTCCTGATGCAGCCGGACGGGTGAGGCTGCGGCCTCGCCGCCCGTATCGAAGATATAAGTATATACACGTAACAATCACAGGCCCTTGCCCCACCGGCGAGGGCCTTTTGGTGTCAGCATCGTGGCTTTTTGGCGTCACCTGCCGTCTCGATGCCACGTCGGTCACCGTAAGGCGCAAAGTCCCGAATTTTTTTGGGGTGCGACCGCTTGACTCATGCGAGCGCCGCCGCATGACGGTCGAGCATCTGAAACCTTTTAAAGCGCGCAAAAAAAGCTCAATTTTGACAGATGTTTAGAACTGAAGCGGTTGGCGCTCCGGTCTGGCTCGAGGCTTGATGCGGGGCAGATCGGCGAAAGCGACAAAGCCGGCGAAAATATTTTGCGAGGGCTTCCTGCCCGATTCGTCCGAGGATTCCCGGGGGTCCTTCGAGATTTCGCCGGCTTTCCCTACGTCGTTAAGCATTTTGCCGGATGAGCTTCAAAAAAAGCCGCTTGCTCCATGGCGAAACTGGTCGTTAATGTTTTTTTAACGGACGCGGGTTTCCCGGCGGACGGACATTCAGAAACCTGAAAGTAGCAGGACCGCGCTGGAAGCAGCTTGGGGCGGGGGTGAGAATTATTGTGCCTGTGCGTGCCACAGTTCGGTGTTGGAAGGCCAGCGGTCCCTAGCGTCAAGCGGTTTGCGTCAACAGGAATTTTGCTTCGCGCCCCAAACGTGAAGCAGGCCCAGATGCCGGGGGAAGGGCACCAAGGGACCAATCAACGTAACGTCAATGGACCGTGTGCGCCGGGCGGCGGCGTCGCACGTAGGGTGAAGACATGTATCTCGATTCCGACAGCCACAAGCCCTCAGGTGGGAACGAAACGATGAGCAGGGCAACCGGCTGGGAACGACTGCGCCAGCGCTTGCGGGCGGAACTTGGGGAAGATGTCTTCTCGAGCTGGTTCGCGCGTATGGAGCTCGAGCGCATCGACGACCATCTTGCGGTCGTATCCGTTCCGACCCGGTTCCTGAAGAGCTGGATCGAAACGCACTATGTCGACCGCCTGATGGGTCTGGTCGGATCTGAGCTCGGGGCCAGCGGCGGCTTCGTCGTCGAGGTGCGCACCGTCAACCGTGACCAGCAGCGGGCTGCGGCCGTCCACGCGGCGCCGGCCCAGACTGCGCCCGCCCGCCCGCAGCCGGCGCTGGCTCCGCAGCCGACGGTTCTGGCCGACCACCTCGGCTCGCCGCTTGACCGCCGCCTGTCGTTCGCCTCCTTTGTGGTTGGCCGCTCGAACGCGCTGGCCTTCGCTTCCGCCGAGCGCATCGCCGCGCTGGTTGGCTCGCCCTCGCCCTACAATCCGCTCTATCTTCACGCAGGGGTTGGCCTCGGCAAGACCCATCTGGTGCAGGCTGTGGCGCAGGAGGCCATCCGTCTTGGCAAGAAGGTCGCCTACTTCACCGCCGACAAGTTCATGTACGGCTTTGTCTCTGCCTTGAAGGCGCAGACGGCGCTGACGTTCAAGGAGCAGCTGCGCGGCATCGACCTGCTCGTCATCGACGACGCCCAGTTCATTCAGGGACGGCAGGTCCAGCTGGAGTTCGGGCATACCATCAACGCGCTGATCGACGCCGGCAAGCAGGTCGTCGTCGCTGCGGATCGGCTCCCCAGCGAACTCGAGAGCCTTGACGAGCGGGTCCGTTCGCGCCTGGCCGGCGGCCTGGTGGTCGAGATCGGAACGCTCGACGAGGAACTCCGGCTGAAGATCCTGACGGCGCGGCTGAATGCGCTCGGCGCTGTGCATCCCAGCTTCCAGATCTCCTCCGAGGTGGCGACCTATGTGGCGCATGCCATCACCACCAATGGACGCGATCTCGACGGCGCCGCCAACCGGCTTCTCGCACACTCCACCTTGTCAGGGACCGCGCTCACGGTCGAGACCGCCGAGATCGCCATCCGCGACCTTGTCCGTCTTCGGGAGCCAAGGCGGGTCAGGATCGAGGACATTCAGAAGCTCGTGGCCGCGCGCTACAATGTCAGCCGCGCCGACATCCTCTCGGAACGCCGCACCGCCGCCGTCGTGAAACCGCGGCAGATCGCCATGTATCTCTCGAAATCGCTGACCTTGCGCTCGCTGCCGGAAATCGGCCGGCGCTTCGGCGGCCGGGACCACACCACGGTCCTGCATGCCGTCCGCAAGATCGAGAAGGCGCTCGGCGACGACCGCACGCTGAGTGACGAGGTCGAACTGCTCAAGCGCATGCTGATGGATTGAGCGCGCCTCGCCGCGTCCTAAGCTGTTGATGGCGCCGGCGCTGGGCCATGCCCGCCTTGCGCCCGCGCGGCGGCTTCGGCAAGGATTGTGGAATCGCGCGGCGTGACCTGCTAGAGGTTGCGCGGTGCGGTTTCCGCCCGCCTCTCCAAGCTCAGGTTGGTCATGAAGGTTACTGTCGAACGGTCGCAGCTTCTCAAAGCACTCGGCCACGTCCATCGCGTGGTCGAACGCCGCAACACGATTCCAATCCTTTCCAACGTGCTGATGAGCGCAGGCGTGACGGGTTTGCGCCTGAAGGCCACCGATCTCGACATCGAGGTCGTCGAGAGCGTCCAGGCCGATGTGGCGATGGTGGGCGCGACCACCGTGCCTGCGGTCGTGATCTATGACATCGTGCGCAAGCTGCCTGAGGGCGGCCAGATTTCGCTGGAGACCGCCGGCGAGACCGGTCAGATGACCGTGCGCTCCGGCCGTTCGCGTTTCACCTTGCAGACCCTGCCGGAAACCGATTTTCCGGACATCACTGCAGGTGAGATGCCCCATGTCTTCACGCTGCCGGCGGGAGACCTCAAGCGGCTGATCGACAAGACCCAGTTCGCCGTCTCGACCGAGGAGACGCGTTATTATCTGAACGGCATCTATTTCCACACGCTCGACGTCGAAGGCCGCACGGTCCTGCGGGCGGTCGCGACCGACGGCCACAGGCTAGCGCGCATCGAGACCCCTGCGCCCGCAGGCGCCTCCGGCATGCCGGGCGTGATCGTGCCGCGCAAGGCCGTCACGGAAATCCAGAAGCTGCTGGAAGGCGGCGAGGAGACCGTCGAAGTCCAGCTCTCGGCCTCGAAGATCCGCGTCGCCGTCGGCGATGTGGTCCTGACCTCGAAGCTGATCGACGGCACGTTCCCCGATTACGGCCGCGTCATTCCGTCTGGCAATGACAAGCGGCTGACCGTCAACCGCGCCGAATTCGCCACCTCCGTCGACCGTGTCTCGACGATCTCGTCGGAGCGCGGCCGGGCGGTCAAGCTGTCGATGGCCGATGGCCGGATGACGCTGGCCGTGACCAATCCCGATTCAGGCTCCGCGACCGAAGAGATCGAGGTCGATTTCGAGGCCGGGCCGCTCGATATCGGCTTCAACGCCCGCTATCTGCTCGACATTATGGCGCAGCTCGACAGCGACACAGCCCTGTTCAAGCTGGCCGATCCGGGCTCGCCCACCATCATCCAGGACCGCGAGGGCGCCAGCGCGCTCTATGTGCTGATGCCGATGCGCGTGTGATGACGCGCCTGCTCCGGCTGCGGCCGGCGCTTCGCCCCCGGTCTTGCGTCACCGCCCGGTCTTGATCCGCGTCCAGAGGCGGGTGACGATCCGCTGCGCGCGCTCGTCATAAGCCGTGTTCGTGAACAGGCGCCTGAACGTCGCCTCGTCCGGATAGACGCCCGGATTGCCGCTGATCTCGGGCTTCACCAGCGCCCGCGCCGGCAGGTTTCCGGTGGCGTAGGAGACGAAATTGGTGTTCCGCGCCGCCACGTCTGGCCTCAGCATGTAGTTGATGAAGGCATGGGCCTCGGCCGGGTTCTTCGCGTCCGCCGGGATCGCCATCGAGTCGAACCACATCAGCGCGCCCTCCTTGGGAATGATGTAGCCGATCTCGACCCCATTCTTCGCATCCTCGGCGCGCTTCTTCGCCTGCAGGATGTCGCCCGAGTAGCCCACGGCCATGCAGATGTCGCCATTGGCGAGGGCGTTGATGTATTCGGACGAGTGGAACTTGCGGATGTTGCCGCGTATCCTGAACAGCGCGTCTCCCGCCTTCCTGAGGTCGGCCTCGGTCTTGGAATCGGGGTTGATGCCGAGATAGTTCAGCGTTCCCGGAACAATGTCCTCGGGCGCGTCGAGCATGTAGATGCCGCAATCCTTCAACTTGTTCGAGAACTCCGGCTTCATCACCAGGTCCCAGGAGTTCAGCGGCAGGGCCGTCCCAAGCCGCTCCTGCACCTTCCTGACGTTGATGCCGATGCCTGTGGTGCCCCACATGTAGTTGACCGCAAAGCGGTTGCCCGGATCATGGGTGGCGAGGCGGCTGGCGACCTCGGGCCAGATGTTGCCCGCGTTGGGCAGCTTGCTGCGGTCGAGCGGCAGGAAGACGCCGGCCTTGATCAGCCGGGCCAGGAAGGGGCCCGATGGCACCACGACGTCATAGCCCGATCGTCCGGCCAGCAGCTTGGTTTCGACGATCTCGTTGTTGTCATACATGTCGTAGACGATGCGGATGCCGGTGTCCTTGCTGAAATCCTCCAGCACCTTCGGATCGACATAGTCCGTCCAGTTGTACACGTTGACGACGCGCTCCTGGGCGAGGGCCGCCCCTGCGCCCACAAGCAGGGCGGCGGCCGGCAGCCACGAAAGACAACGCGAAACAAGGCGCTTGAACATGCAATAGAACTCCGGAAACAGGTTGTTTCCAGAGAACTAGGGCACAGCCTGATGCGGAGCAACCTCGACTGCGCCGATGGTCCTGGCCGGCGCGCTCACACGGCTTCCGCGCGTTCCGCCATCATCTTCGGTAAGGCCTCCGCCCACATTGTGGCGGGCTGCGCGCCGGAAACGCCGAAGCGGTTGTTGACGATGAAGAAGGGCACGCCCTGCACGCCCATCTCCTGCGCCTGCGCTTCGAGCCGGACGATCTCGGCGTTGAGCGCAGGGTCCCTGAATGCGGCCAGCAATTCGGCCGCGGACAGGCCATGCGCCACCGCAATGTCGATCAGCACTTCGTTCTGGCCGATGTCCCGGCCCTGTTCGAAATAGGCTTTCATCAACGCGCCCTTGGCCGCGTTGCCTTGCCCCTGAGCGCCGGCAAGCGCCACCAGGATATGGGCTTTGCGCGTGTTCGGCGTACGCTTGATTCCCGGCCAGTTGAAGGCAAGATTGTCCTGCCGCGCCGCGTCGGTGAGCCGCGCCTCGATCTCGGCGCGCTTGCCGGAGCCGAACTTGCCGTCGAGATAGGCGGTGCGTTCAACGCCTTCCTCGGGCATATCGGGGTTGAGCTCATAGGGCAGCCAAGCGATCTCGGCGTCGCCGACGCCCGCGAGTTTCAGACCCTCCTCAAGCCGCTTCTTGCCGAGATAGCACCAGGGGCAGATCACATCCGAGTAGATGGCGACGGTGATGGGCGTTGAAGTCGGCATGAAACTCTCCTCAGTCCAGACCATGCCGAGCCTAATGTGCCTTTGCGGCGATGTCGCGATGGAATTGTGCCCGCTCGGGCAGCGATCTTTACGGGCCGGGGCAGGCGGCTTTGCCTTGCGGACGCCTTCTTCGCTGCTAAGCTTCAAGGTGGGGAGCGGTGGCCTTCGGCTGCCGCATGGATGGACAGAGTCGGGGAGATGACCATGCTGGGCCGCCTGTGGACCGCACTTGTGTGCGTTGCCGTGCTTTGCCTCGCCCTTCTGGCTCCGGGCGACGCCTTCGCCCAGAAGGCGCTGGTTCGCGACGATCTTCGATCGGACGCGGTGCGCCTCGAGGAAGCCTTGCGCCGGGCGGCGCCCAACGCGTCCGCCAAGCCGGCGCAGGGCTGGCGCCAGGATGCAGCCAACGCCTTGCGCGCTGGCAACGCCAGGCCCGCTCTTGCCGCAGCCGCAGCCGCTGTCACGGCTGATCCGCGCGATCCCGCCAACTGGCTGAGTTATGCCCAGACCGCGCTCGGCGTGGCCGACGCCACGCAGGACTGGACCGAGCGCTACACCAACCGGGAAGCCGGCACCACGGCGGCATATGCCGCCTACGAGCGCGCGCGGACGAGGCCGGAGGAGGCTTCGGCGCTGGCCGTTCTCGGCCGGGCCTATGAGGCTCGCGAAATGTGGCGGCCAGCCCTCGACGCCTATCGCCTGAGCCTCGCCGCCGCCGACAACCCGCGCCTGCGGGCCACATATACGGAACTGCGCGAAAAGCGCGGCTTCCAGATCCGCGACTACAAGGTCGACAATGATGCGGCCACGCCGCGCATCTGCTTCACCTTCTCCGATCCGCTGGCGCGCGGCCGCGTCGATTTCGCGCCCTTCGTGGTCGTACAGGGCGCCCAGTCGCCGGCGATCACGGCGGAAGGCCAGCAGCTGTGCATCGATGGCCTGAAGCATGGCGAGCGCTATCGCATTGCGCTCCGGCAGGGCCTGCCCTCGAATGTCGAGGAACAGCTGCTGAAGACGGCGGATTATGACATCTACGTCCGCGACCGCTCGCCGTCAGTGCGCTTCACCGGGCGGAATTATGTGCTGCCGAAGACCGGGCAGGAGGGCATTCCGGTCGTGTCGGTCAACACCGACAAGGTCGAGATCGATATCTACCGCATCGGCGACCGCTCGCTGGCGCCGACGGTCCGTTCGGATGACTTTCTCAAGCAGCTCAGCGATTTCTCGGCCCGCGAGATCGAGCGACAGAAGGGCGTGAAGCTCTGGAGCGGCCAGCTTGCCACAAGGAACGAGTTGAACCGCGACGTGATCACGGCCTTTCCCGTGACCGAAGCCGTGCCGAGGCTTGAGCCCGGCGTGCATGTCATGACCGCACGCGTCCGTCGTCCGTCGCTGTCGCCCTCCGGCGACTCCGAGGAAGGGCTCTCGGGCGAGGACCTCGTCACCCAGTGGTTCGTGGTGTCCGACATGGGCCTGACCGCGTTCACTGGCGCGGACGGCGTGCATGTGCTGGCCCGTTCGCTCGCGACCGCCCAGCCCATGGCTGATGTGGAGTTGCGGCTCATCGCGCGCAACAACGAGGTGCTCGCCACGCTGAAGACCGACGCGTCCGGCCATGCCCGCTTTGACGGCGGCCTCGCGCGCGGTTCCGACGGGATGGCGCCTGCGCTGGTGGCGGCAGCCGACGGCAAGGGCGACTACGGCTTTCTCGATGTGGCCGGCTCCGCCTTCGATCTGGCGGATCGCGGCGTCAAGGGCCGTCTCGCGCCGGTCGGCCTTGACGCGTTCCTCGCCACCGAACGCGGCGTCTATCGCCCCGGCGAGACCGTGAATGTGACGACGCTGCTGCGCGATCCGGCAGGCAGGGCTGTCGCCGGCCTCCCGGTGACCTTGATCTACAAGCGCCCGGATGGCGTCGAGCACCGCCGGACTGTCGTTCAGGACCAGGGCGGCGGCGGCAGGGCCCATTCGCTTGCCCTGTTCTCCGGCGCGGCGCGCGGCACCTGGCGCGTCGAGGCCTATGCCGACCTCAAGGCAAAGCCGATCGGGGAAGCCAGGTTCCTCGTCGAGGATTATGTCCCCGACCGCCTTGACGTCACGGTGGCGTCCCGTGCCGAGACGATCCGCGCCGGCTCTGCGGCCACGGTCGATGTCACGGCGCGCTATCTCTATGGCGCTGCCGGAGCGGACCTGGCGGTCAGCGGCGAGGTGTCGCTTGGCGCGGCTTCCCGGACCCCGCTGAAGGGCTATGAGGATTACCTCGTCGGCCTGACCGATGAAAAGGTCGAGCCGGTCACCAAGGAGATCGAGGAGGCCGGCAACACGGACACGGACGGCAAGGCCCGCGTGGCCGTGACCCTGCCGGAAACCGAAAGCCGACGGCCGCTCGAGGCCACGATCAAGCTTCGTGTCGGCGAATCCGGCGGCCGCGCCGTCGAGCGCACGCTGAAGCTGCCGGTCGCGCTGTCCGAGCCTGTCGTGGCGGTGAAGAAGCTGTTCGAGGATGGCGCGCTCAGCGCTGGAGCCATGGCGAATTTCGCGGTGATCGCCGCCAATCCGGATGGCTCGCGCCTCACCCGCGAGGGCCTGACCTGGACCGTGTCGCGCATCGACCGCACCTGGCAGTGGTATCTCAGCGATGGCCGCTGGAATTACGAGGCGACCCGCACGACGCGCCGCATTGCCGACGGACGGCTCAATGTCGGCACAGGCGATCCCGCCCGTCTCGCCATCCCCGCCGATTGGGGCACCTATCGCCTCGACATCAGCATGGGCCGCGCCCAGACCTCGCTGACCTATTCGGTCGGCTACACAGGCGAGCCGACGGCTGACACGCCCGATGTGCTCGACGTTGCGCTCGACAAGGAGGCCTACCGCGCCGGCGAGGCGATGACCCTCAACATCAAGCCGCGCTTTGCCGGTCGGGCGACCGTCGCGATCATTTCCGACAAGGCGCAGGAATGGCGCGAGATCGACCTGCCGGCAGGCGGCGCGCAGCTCCGGCTCGAGGCGAACGGCGCCTGGGGCGCGGGAGCCTATGCCGTCGTGCTGGCCCACAGGCCGCTCGATCAGGCCGCCAAGCGGATGCCGGGCCGCGCGCTCGGCGTGGCCTGGTTTTCGGTTGACAAGGCGGCGCGGACCTTGCCCGTCGCGCTCGACCTGCCGGCCCGCATCAGGCCGCGCACCGCGCTCAGCATTCCTGTTTCGCTTGCCGGGCTTGCTGCGGGCGAGGAGGCCTTCATCACGGTGTCGGCGGTTGACGTCGGCATTCTCAACCTGACCCGGCATGAACCGCCAAAGCCGGCCGAATTCTATTTCGGCCAGCGCCAACTCGGCTCGGAGGTCCGTGATCTTTACGGGTTCCTGATCGACGGCATGCAGGGCACCCGCGGCGCGATCCGCTCGGGTGGAGACGCCGGCGTCGACACCTCGATCTCGCCGCCGCGGGAGGCGCCGCTGGCGCGCTATTCCGGGGTGGTCAAGGTCGGCGCGGACGGCAAGGCAACGGTCGATTTCGATATTCCCGCCTTTGACGGCGCCGTGCGGGTCGACGTGATCGCCTGGACAGCCGGCAAGGTTGGCTCGGCCTCGCGCGAGGTGATCATCCGCGACGCGCTGGTGGCGCAGGCCACCCTGCCGCGCTTCCTCAATCTCGGCGATCGCTCGCGCTTCCACGTCCGGATCGACAATGTCGAAGGTCCGGCTGGCGAATACGCCGTCGAGATCGAGCCGTCAGGCCCGGTCATCATGCCGGCCGATGCCCTCTCGCGTCGTGTGCAGCTTGCGGCGGGCGCGGCGACGCAGGTCACCATCCCGGTAACGGCAGCCGGCGTGGGCGACGGCGGGGTCCGCATCAGGCTGACCGGCCCCGGCGGCGCCGGCGTCGAACGCAGCCTCCCCATCCGCGTCTCTCCCGGGTCTGACGCAATCCTGCGCCGGGTCGTGCGCCGGATTGCGCCCGGTGAAAGCCTGACGGTGTCGTCTGACCTGACACAGGACCTGCTGCCCGGCTCGGGCTCTGTCTCCACCTCCGTCTCGCTCTACGGGGGCATCGACGTGCCGGCGCTTCTGGCTGCGCTCGACCGCTACCCCTACGGCTGCACCGAGCAGATCGTCAGCCGCGCGCTGCCGCTGCTCTATGTCAACCAGCTTGCGAGCCGTGAACGGCTCGCGCTCGACGACAAGCTCGATGACCGCGTCAGGGACGCGATCGACCGCATCCTGGCACGCCAGGATTCCTCCGGCGCCTTCGGCCTCTGGTCGGTCGGCGGCGATGATCTCTGGCTCGACGCCTATGCGCTCGACTTCCTGACCCGTGCGCGGGAAAAGGGCTTCACCGTGCCGGCCCGCGCGCTTGATGTCGGGCTTGACCGGCTGCGCAACCGCATCGTCAACCAGCCCGAGTTCAAGGCCGATGGCGGCGAGCAGATCACCTACGCCCTCTACGTGCTCGCCCGAAATGGCCGGCCGATGATGAGCGATCTGCGCTACATCATCGACACCAAGCTTTCCGAAGCGCCGACGCCGCTGGCACGCGGCCAGATCGCGGCGGCGCTGGCGCTGCTCGGCGACCGCACGCGCGCCGAGCGCGGCTTTCAGGACGCCATCCGGGCGCTGGTCGCGCTGCGGGACAGCCCGACCGACGCACGCCGCGACTACGGCTCCCGCCTGCGGGATTCGGCTGCGATCCTGACACTGGCGGCGGAGGCCAATCTGGCGCGCGGCGAGCTTCTGCAAACGGCTGCGGTCGTGAGCGAGGCCCGCACCGCCAGCCGCTATACCTCCACGCAGGAGAACGCCTGGCTGGTGCTTGCGGCGCAGGCCGGCCAGCGCGACGCCAGTCAGCTCACCCTGACAGTGGACGGCCAGCCCCAGACCGGCGCGCTGCACCGCAAGGACAGCGCCGCCGCCCTCGAAGCCCGGCCGCTGGTGGTTGCCAACACCGGCGCCGCACCCGTCGATGCCGTGCTGACCGTCAGCGGCAATCCGCTGGAGCCGCAGCCTGCCGCCACGCAAGGCTATCAGGTCGAGCGCAGCTACTACCGCCTCAACGGCCAGAAGGTTGATGCATCGACCGTGGCACAGAATGACCGTCTGGTCGTGGTGCTGACGGTGACCGAGCGTGAAAAGCGCCGTGGATCGCTGTTGCTGGTGGACTATCTGCCGGCGGGTCTGGAGATCGACAACCCCAGCCTCGTCGATTCCGGCAAGGTCGAGGCGCTGAACTGGCTCAAGCGCGAGGTCGAGCCGACGACGACCGAGTACCGCGATGACCGCTTCGTCGCCGTATTCGACCGCTGGGACGACAAGCAGGCGATCTATTCGGTGGCCTACATGGTGCGCGCCGTCTCGCCGGGCCGCTATGTCCATCCGCCCGCCGTGATCGAGGACATGTACCGCCCCGAGAAGTTCGGCCGGACCGGCTACGGCCAGATCGAGGTGACCGGGCGGTGACCGTGGCGTGCCGCTTCCTGCATCCTTGGCGTATCGCTGCATGAAAGCCCTGCGCGCCCTCGTCGGCGTTGTCCTAGCCGCCGCTCTCGTTGCCGGCGGCGGCATCGCTGCGGCGTGGCGGGCCATGCCGCCGTTGGACCTTGCCGAGGCGAGCGAGCGGTCGGTGACCGTGTCCGACCGTCATGGCCGGCTGCTGCGCGCCTTCACCACGGATGAAGGGCGCTGGCGTCTGCCGCTGACCACGAACGAGGTCGATCCGCGTTTCTTGGCGCTGCTGAAGGCCTATGAGGACCGCCGTTTCGACAGCCATCACGGCGTTGACCCGGTCGCCATCGCCCGTGCGGGCTGGCAGATGCTCAGCCATGGCCGTATCATCTCCGGCGGCTCCACCCTGAGCATGCAGGCGGCCCGGCTGATGGAGCCGCGCGGCGAGCGCTCGCTGGGGCTGAAGCTTCGGCAGGCCCTGCGGGCCATCGAACTGGAACGGCGCTACAGCAAGCGCGAGATCCTCGACATCTACCTCGCGCTCGCGCCCTATGGCGGCAATCTCGAGGGATTGCGTGCCGCCACCTGGTCCTATTTCGGTAAGGAGCCCAAGCGGCTGACGCTGGCGGAGCGCGCGCTTCTCGTCGCCTTGCCGCAATCGCCCGAAACCCGCCGGCCGGACCGGCATGCAGCCAACCTGACCCGCGTGCGCGACGCCGTGATTGCCCGGGCCGTCACCGCAGGATTGGCCACGCCAGAGGAGGCGGAGCAGGCGCGCGCCGAAACTGTGCCACAGGCGCGGCAGCTCTTTCCGGTGCTGGCCGCCCATGCCGCCGAGCGTGCGCTGGCGGAACGGCCCACGGCGCGGCAGCACAGACTGAGTCTCGACGCGGTCTGGCAGGCCTCCCTGGAAACTCTAGCGCGAGAGCGGATCGAGCCGCTGGGGCCGAAGCTTGCGGGTGCAATTCTCGTCATCGAGCATGCCACCGGCAAGGTGCGCGCGCATGTCGGCGGGCTTGGCCTGTTGAACCGTGAGCGGGCAGGGGCGCTCGATCTCGCACAGGCCGTGCGCTCTCCCGGCTCGGCGCTCAAACCCTTCATCTATGCGCTGGCCTTCGAGCAGGGCATCGCCCATCCCGAAACCATGCTGGAGGATCGGCCCAACCGGTTCGGCGCCTATGCGCCGGAGAATTTCGATCTCGGCTTCCAGGGCAACGTCACGGCCCGCACCGCCTTGCAGCAATCGCTCAATCTTCCCGCCATCGAGCTTCTGGCCGAAGTCGGGCCGCAGCGGCTGATGAGCCGACTCAACAATGCGGGCGGCGCGCTCATGCTGCCGAAGGACGGCCAGCCCGGTCTGGCACTTGGCCTCGGTGGCGTCGGTATCCGTCTGGCCGATCTCGCCCGCCTTTACGCCGGCCTTGCGCGTGGCGGAGAAACCATTGCCCTGCAATGGCGCGAGGACAGACCGGCTGACCCGGACGAGCGCCGCCTCACCGATCAACTCGCCAGCTGGTATGTTGGCGACGTGCTGCGCGGCGCGCCCGCGCCGGCCAATGCCCTCAATGGCCGCATCGCCTACAAGACAGGGACGTCCTATGGCTACCGCGACGCTTGGGCCATCGGCTACGATCGGCGGCACACCATCGCGGTCTGGGTCGGGCGGCCCGATAACGCCTCCGTGCCCGGATTGGTGGCGCGGCAGGTGGCGGCCCCGATCCTGTTCGATGCCTTCGCGCGGATCGGCATGGAGCCGGACGTCGCGCCGGCGCCTGCGAGCGCGATCGCGGCCCGCACATCCCAGTTGCCGCCGCCCTTGCGCCATATCCGCCGTGACATCGCCAAGACCGAGAGCGCCTCGGCGCGCCCCTCGCTGCGCATCGCCTTTCCGCCAGATGGCGCGGTGGTCGATCTGGCCGGGACCGAACGCGCGCTCAGCGTGAAGGCGCTGGGTGGCACGGCCCCGCTGACATGGCTGATCGACGGTGCGCCGGTCGCCCAGGGTCTGAACCGCCGCGACGCGACTCTTCCCGCCGTAGGCGCCGGATTTGCGCGCCTGTCCGTGATCGACGCCAGCGGCGCCAGCGACAGCGTGACGGTCAGGCTGCAATAGGTGCAACGCTGCCCGCGTCAGTGCGCACCCACGACCTCCACCCGGATCTCCTCGACCAGCCGCTCCTTCAGCGCGACGAAGGCCGCTGAGGTCTTGATCGTGTAGGGCCGCGGATGGGGCAGGTCGACCGCGATGTCGGCCTTGATGCGGCCTGGGCGTGCGCTCATGACGACGACGCGCGAGGCCATGAAGATCGCCTCCTCGACATCATGCGTGACGAACATCACGGTCTTCTGCTCGCGCTCCCAGATGCCGAGCAGCATTTCCTGCATCAGGGCGCGGGTCTGGTTGTCGAGCGCGCCGAAGGGTTCGTCGAGCAGCAGAATCTTGGGATCGTTGGCCAGGGCGCGGGCGATGGCGGTGCGCTGCTGCATGCCGCCGGAGAGTTGTTTGGGATAGTGATTCTCGAAGCCTTTGAGTCCCACCCGTTCAGCCCATTTCCGTGCGACCTCGAGCCGCTCGCGCTCGGAGACGCCGCGCTCGCGCAGGCCGAAGGCGATGTTCTCGATGATGGTGAGCCAGGGAAACAGCGTGTAGCTCTGGAAGACCATCCCACGGTCCGCGCCCGGGCCCGTCACGGGCTGGCCGTCGAGCAGCACGCGCCCTTCGGATGCGGTTTCGAGCCCGGCAACAATGCGGAGCAAGGTCGACTTGCCGCAGCCGGACGGGCCGAGAATGGTGATGAAATCATTGTCGGCGATGGCGAGCGTGGTCGGCGTCAGCGCCCGCGTCGGCTCGGCCGCGCCGCGCGCCGGAAACAGCTTGCCGACGGCCTCGATCGACAGTTTGCTCATTTTGCCGCCCAGGGAAACAGGTGCTGGTTGGCCCATTTGAACAAGAAGTCGGAGATCAGCCCGATCAACCCGATGATGATGATGCCGAAGATGATCTGCCCGGTGTTCAGCAGAGCCTGGCTGTCGGTGATCATGTGGCCGATGCCCGATGACGAGCCGATCAGCTCCGCCACGATCACGTAGGTCCAGGCCCAGCCGAGCACCATGCGCAGGATTTCCGCGATTTCCGGCGCGGCGTTCGGCAGCAGGACGCGCGTCACGACGGAGCCGTCCGATGAGCCCAGCGTGTAGGCCGCGTCGACAAGGTCGCGCCTGACACCGCCGACGGCGACCGCGATCATCAGCACAAGCTGGAAGAACGAGCCAATGAAGATGACGAGAAGCTTCTGCGTCTCGCCGATGCCGGCCCAGAGGATCAGCAGCGGGATGAAGGCCGAGGCAGGGAGGTAGCGCGCAAACGAGACGAACGGCTCGAAGAAGGCCTCGACCGGCTTGTAGGCACCCATCAGGATGCCGAGCGGCAAGGCCAGCGCGGCCGCCAGAATGAAGCCGCCGACGACGCGCCAGATCGTGATGGCGATGTCGAAGGCGAAGCCATGCTTGGTCATCAGCGACCAGCCTTCCTCCACCATGGTGATGGGCGAGGCGAGGAAGAGCTTGGGCACGAAGCCGCCGAGCGTGGCGACGGCCCATGCGGCCACGAACAGCACGAAGAAGCCGATCCCGTAGGTGACACGGGCCTGTGCAGTGACGGGCTGGAGGGGTTTCATGCTGCTCCCGGTGTCATCTCAGCCCGTGTAGCGGGGATCTTGGCACAGTGGCGCTCATCGTGCCGGGATGACCGGGACAAGCCCGGTCATGACACTGACATGCGCACCAGGCGCGATATTCAGCTGCCGCCGCCCATCACGAAACGCGTGTCGGCGAGGCTGGCAATGTCGGGCTTTTGCTTGATCAGGCCGATTTCCATGAGAAGATCAGCGGCCTTGCCGGAAAATTCCTGCCATGGGCCGGAGAAGAAGGCGCGGTTTTCCGCAGGCCCCTGCCAGCGCAGGAACTTGGCCGAGGCCCCGAACTGCTCGGCGCTTTGCTTCACGTCCGCGCCCATGATGCCATAGGCCTTGGCCTCGTCGGCCTTGATCATGTCGAGTGCTTCGTAATAGCTCTTGACCAGAGCACGCACCGCAGCCTCGTTGCCCGAGATGAAGGCGGGCGTGCAGCCGAACGTGTCCATCACCATGGGATAGTCCAGCGTGGTGGCGATGATCTTGCCGGACTGGGGCGCGTTGCGCACCGCCGACAGGAAGGGCTCGTATGTCATCGCGGCATCGTTCTGGCCGGCGACAAAGGCCTGTGCTGCTGCGGCCGGCTCCATGTTGACGATGTTGACGTCCTTGAGGGTCATGCCGTTCTCGCGCAGGAACCAGGCGAGGGTGAAATAGGGCGCGGTGCCCGGCGCGGAAGCCGCCACCGTCTTGCCCTTGAGGTCCTTGATCGAGGCGATGTTGCCGCGCACCGCCATGCCGTCGGCGCCGTAGCTCTTGTCGAGCTGGAACAGCTGCTTGGTCTTCACACCGGCCTGATCCCAGACGATCCATGTTTCGACCGTGGTAGCGGCGCACTGGATGGCACCCGATGCGATGGCGAGATGACGCGAAGCCTGCGGGATCTTCTGGATGGTGACGTCGAGCCCGTTCTTCGCGAAGATGCCGGCCTCCTTGGCGAGGGTCAGCGGGGCAAAGCCGGTCCAGCCGGAAATCCCGATGGCGACCTTGGTCTGCGCCTGCGCCGCGCTGGCCATGCCAAGACCGGCGGCCAAAACCGATGCCCAGAGAACTGTCTTCTTCATGGTGCGGTATCCTTGGTTAAGGGTTGGGGACGGCCATGCAATCCGCGAGCCAGCAGCTTATCGGCGCGGCGCGCCCGGTCAAGCCGGGCTGCCATCCACTGTCATTTCACAGCCGAGGCTTGCACCATGACGCGCGGCTTCTAGCTATGTCGGAGTTGACCACCGGACGGACCTCATGCCCACCGACATCGAAATCGCCCGTGCTGCGACACTGCGGCCGATCCAGAGCATCGCCGACAGGCTCGCCATTCCCGCCGATGCGGTCAGCCCTCACGGACGGCACATCGCCAAGGTCGATCTCGACTGGATCGCGGCCCGGCCCGCCCGGCCCGGCGGCAAGCTGATCCTTGTCACCGCGATCAATCCGACACCGGCAGGCGAGGGCAAGACGACAACCACAGTCGGCCTTGGCGATGGCCTCAACCGCATTGGCAAGTCGGCCATGATCTGCCTGCGCGAACCATCGCTGGGTCCGTGCTTTGGCGTGAAGGGCGGAGCGGCTGGCGGGGGGCACGCGCAGATCGTGCCGATGGAGCAGATCAACCTGCATTTCACCGGCGACTTCCACGCCATTACCTCGGCGCACAACCTGCTCTCGGCCCTGATCGACAACCACATCTATTGGGGCAACGGGCTCGGCCTCGACCAGCGCAGGGTGAGCTGGCGCCGTGCGCTCGACATGAACGACCGCTCGCTGCGCGCCGTCGTCTCATCGCTTGGCGGCGCCAAGAACGGCTTTCCGCGCGAAGATGGCTTCGACATCACCGTGGCGTCGGAGGTCATGGCGGTGTTCTGCCTGGCCGAGAACCTCGGCGATCTGGAGCAACGGCTGGGCCAGATGGTCATCGGCCAGCGCCATGACAAATCCAGCGTCACGGCGGCTGATCTCAAGGCGCCCGGCGCCATGGCCGTGCTGCTCAAGGATGCGATCCAGCCCAATCTGGTGCAGACGCTCGAAGGCAATCCGGCCTTCGTGCATGGCGGGCCCTTTGCCAACATCGCCCATGGCTGCAATTCGGTGATCGCCACCAAGGCTGCGATGAAGCTCGCCGACTATGTGGTCACCGAGGCAGGCTTCGGAGCCGATCTGGGGGCCGAGAAGTTTTTCAACATCAAGTGCCGCAAGGCCGGGCTTGAGCCGGCTGCCGCCGTGATCGTCGCCACGGTGCGGGCGCTGAAGATGCATGGCGGCCTCGGCAGGGACGAGTTGTCGACCGAGAACATCGACGCGCTCAAGGCCGGGCTGGTGAACCTTGGCCGCCATGTCCGCAATGTGCGCGGCTTCGGCGTTCCGGTTGTGGTGGCCATCAATCACTTCACGTCCGACACCCCGGCCGAGCACGCGGCGATCCAGACCTATTGCCGGCAGACGCTGGGGGTCGAGGCGATCATATGCCGGCACTGGGCCGACGGTTCCGCTGGCGCGGAGGAACTGGCCCATGCCGTGGTGGCTCTGGCGGAGGCCCCGCGGGCCGAGCCCTTCAAACCGCTCTATGCCGACACGATGACGCTGGTCGACAAGATCAGGACGATCGCCACGTCGATCTATGGCGCAGCCGACATCGCGCTGGACCAGAAGGCCGCCGACAAGCTCAGGGAGCTGGAGGCGGGCGGCTTCGGACGCCTGCCCATCTGCGTGGCCAAGACGCAGATGTCCTTCTCCGCCGATCCCACGCTGCGCGGCGCCCCCTCCGGACACACCGTGCCGGTGCGGGATATCTCGCTGTCGGCGGGAGCGGGCTTCGTCGTGGCGCTCTGCGGCGACATCATGCGCATGCCCGGCCTGCCGCGCAGCCCGGCGGCGGAACGCATTCACATCGATGCGCAAGGCCGCATCGAAGGGCTGTTCTGAGCGCGGGTGCTGCGGCTCGACAAGCGCGGCGCGGCTTGCGACAGTGCGGCGCAGGCTGGTCAGTGAAGGAGCGCAGCAATGCCGCACAGCATGTCCGCCATCGTGATCGCGTCGCTTCTCGCCACGTCGACGCTGGCCCTCGCGCAAGCCCAGCGCCCGGCCGCTCCGGCAAATCCGCCTGCCGCTCCGGCGCTTGATCCTGCCCAGGCCGCGTCCAAGGCGGCGTTCGACCGTCTTGACGAGACTGAACGCAAGGCCATCCAGAATGACCTGATCTGGAGCGGCGACTTCAACGGAGTCGCCGGCGGAGAATTCGGACGCCGCACCTATGATGCGATGCTCGGTTTCGAGCGGCGCACGGGGGGTGTCGCGGACGGCATCCTGACTCCGCCCGAACGCGCCAGTCTGAAGCGCGCCGCCGACGAGGCGCGGCTCGCCCTGCGCTTTGCCGAGATCAACGATGCGGCAACCGGCATCCGGATCGGCCTGCCTGCGGCACTGCTGACCCAACGCATCGCGGTCGACAACGGCGTGGTCTGGCGCAGGGCCGATGGTGCGGTGTCGCTGCAACTCGTCAAGCTGCCGCCGGCGCAGGCCTTCGCCGACCTGTTCGAACAGATGCGGCAGGATGGTCCGGGCCGCAAGGTCACCTATCGCCTGCAGCGCCCTGACTGGTTCGTGGTCTCCGGCGAGGAGGGCGGGCGCAAGTTCTACACCCGCCTTGCCCAGGGGCCGGGCGGCGTGCGTGGCTACACCTTCCGCTATCCCGCCGATCAGGCGGTCACGCTCGACCGGATCATGATTGCCATCGCCAACACCTTCGAGCCCTTCCCCGGCACCGATGTTGCGGTCAATCCCTCACGTGCCCCCGCAGCCGGACCGGCTGCGCCCACGCCGGCCCTGATCCAGCCGGGGCCGCGCGTCGCAGAAGCGCGCCATGCGATCTCCGGAGCGAGCCTTGGCGGCGGTCGTGTCATCACCAGCCGGGCTGCACTGGCCTCCTGCGCCAGCCCGACCATCAACGGCCAGCCGGTCGATACGGCCGCAGCCACCACCACGGGCGATGCTGTCACGCTCACGGTTGCTGGCCTCAATCAGCCTGCCCTGCAGCTCGCCGCCGCTGCCTCGCCGGCGCGTGTCTTCACCCTGTCGCTGGAGGATGCCGCCCAGCGCGCCGTGATGGTCGCCGCCGGCCGCTGGGAGGCCACGGGTTCCGCAGTGCGCGTGACATCCGCGCTCCAGATCGGGCCTGGCGGCGCTCCGGTGGTGGATGGCCAGGGCCGGCTTGTCGGTCTGGTGCGCGAGGGGCCGCGCAATCAGCGCATCGTCGGCGGCATTGTCCCGGAGGCAAGCTATGCGGTTGTCCCGCTGGCCCCGGCGGGCGCCGCGCCCGCGCAGGCGGCGGAGCCTTCGCCGCGCCTTGTCAACGCGGCAGCGGCGTCGCTGGTCGAAATCCGCTGCGCCCGTCGTCAGTAAGGCTGACAAACCCGTCTCCGGATGCATAATCGGCGGCGGAGGAAACACAATGACAACACTCGCCGACCGACTGCATCGCTGCCATTCCAGCGTCATCTACGATGTCATGCGCAACCGGGGCACGCCGCCGCGCGTGCTGCCCCGCCATGTGCGCGGGATCGAACCCGCCATGAAATGCGCCGGACCGGTGATGACCGTGCGCGGGCGGCCTGATCCGACCCTCAGCCAGCATGACTCGCTCTACCAGTGGGCCGGCGTGCTGTCGAAGGCCAGGCCGGGCCATGTGCTGATCTGCCAGCCACAGGACGACATCCGCGCGCTGATGGGCGGTCTGTCCGCCGAGGCCCTCAAGATCAAGGGCGCACGCGGCTATATCGTTGATGGCGGATGCCGGGACGCTCAGGACATCGTCAACCAGGATTTCCCGGTTTTCTGCCGCTACTATTCCCCGATCGACATCGTCGGCAGCTGGCGGGCCGATGCATTCGACGAGGAGATCATCTTCGGCTCCAGCGTGGTCCGCCCGGGCGATTTCGTGCTCGCCGACCGCGACGGCATCGTGCTCATCCCCGGAGCGGAGATCGAGGAGGTGCTTGTCGCCGCAGAGGCCAAGATGGCCGCCGAGGGCGGCATGATGAAAGCCATCCGTGCGGGCGCTGACCCGCAGGAGGCCTACATGCAGCACCGGGTGTTCTGAGCCCGGCTGAGGGCCGGGCCTCAGACGTGCGCCAGTCCGCGCTTGTCCAGCAGCGCTTCCGGCGTCGGCATGCGGCCCCGGAACGCGGTGTAGAGCTCGGCCGGATCACGCGAGTTGCCGGCCGAGTAGATGAAGCGCTTCAGCCTGGCTGCTGTCGCGGGATCGAAGACGTTGCCGGTGTCAGTGAAGGCGTCGAAGGCGTCGGCATCCATCACCTCGCTCCACAGATAGCTGTAATAGCCTGCGGAATAGCCATCGCCGGCAAAGACATGTGCGAAATGCGGCGTCTTGTGGCGCATGCCGATTTCCGCCGGCATGCCGATGCGGGCAAGTTCGGCAGCCTGAAAGGCGATCGGATCGATCCCCTCTGGCTCGCCGAGTTCGTGGAACGCCAGGTCGACCAGCGCCGATGAGGTGTATTCGATGGTGCCGAAGCCCTGGTTGAAGGTCTGCGCGGCCTTGACCTTGTCCATCAGCTCCTCGGGGATCGGCTCGCCGGTGCCGGCATGGAGGCAGTATTTGCGCATCACCTCGCGTGTGGTGAACCAGTGCTCGTACAATTGCGACGGCAACTCGACGAAGTCGCGCGACACGGATGTGCCCGAGACGGACGGATAGACGACATCGGAGAGCAGGCCATGCAGCGCGTGTCCGAACTCGTGGAACAGCGTGCGCGCGTCATCGAGCGACAGCAGGGCAGGCTGTCCGGCAGCCGGCTTTGCGAAATTGCAGACATTGACGATGATCGGGCGAACCTCGCCGTCGAGCCTGTCCTGTCCGCGATAGGCGCTCATCCATGCCCCCGACCGCTTCGAGGCGCGGGCAAAATAGTCGCCGATGAACACGCCGATATGCCGCCCGCCGGCCTCGCTGACCTCCCAGATGCGCACATCAGGGTGGTAGCCGGTGAGGTCCGGGCGCGGCGTGAACACCAGCCCGAACAGCTTGCTGGCGCAATCGAAAGACGCGTCGATGATGCGGTCAAGCTGGAGATAGGGCTTGAGGGTGCCTTCATCGAGCGCAAACCGGGCGCTGCGCACTTTCTCGGCGTAGTAGTGCCAGTCCCAGGTCGCGATCGGGTGGTTCTGGCCTTCCGAACGGGCAAGCGAAGCAAGGTCAGCCGCCTCCTGCGCCGCCCGTCGTTTGGCGGGCGCCCAGACCAGTTCCAGCAGTTCGCGCACGGCGGCCGGGGTCTTGGCCATGCTGTCGTCGAGCTTGAAGGCGGCGTAGCTCCCATAGCCCAGCAGCCTGGCCTTCTCGGCGCGCAGGCGCACGGTTTCGGCCACGATCGCGGCATTGTCGGTCTCCCCGCCATTTGCGCCGCGCGCATCCCAGGCCTTGCGCACCTTCTCGCGCAGATCCCTGCGGCTGGAGAAGGTCAGGAAGGGTTCGACGATCGAGCGCGGCAGGGTCACCGCATGCTTGCCCTTGTGGCCGTGATCTTCCGCCGCCTTGGCCATCGCCTGCTTTAGGAAATCCGGCAGGCCGGCCAGGTCATCCTCGCCATCCAGGATCAGGGCGAAGCTGGCCTCGTCCTTGAGCACGTTCTGCGAGAACTGCGTGCCCAGCACCGACAGCCGCTCGTTGATCGCCTTGAGCCGGGTCTTGTCCGCTTCGCCGAGCTTGGCGCCGGAGCGCACGAAACCTTTCCAGGTCAGCTCGAGAACCCGCGCCTGCTCAGGCGTCATGTCGATCTCGACCCGTCTCGCATGGAGCGCATCGACCCGGGCAAACAGGGCCGGGTTCATGCCGATGGCCGACCAGTGCCGCGACATGACCGGCGCCATCTCGCGCTCGATCTCCTGCAGGGCGTCATTGGTGTCCGCGCCGGAGAGATTGTAGAACACGCCGGCCGCACGGTTGAGGTTATGGCCGGCGCGTTCAAGCGCGTCGATGACGTTGGCGACGGTGACCGGCGCCGTCTCGCGTGCGATCGCCTCGATCTCGGCCATATGCTCGGCCAAAGCGGCGTGCAGGGCTGGCCCGATGTGCTCCGGCTGGATCTCGGCGAAGGGCGGTAGCCCAAACGGAGTCGTCCAGGGGGTGGCAAACGGATTGTTGGCGGGCAGGGCTGGCATGATCGGACCTTCAGCGCTTGGAAAAGGCGTCCTTGAGGAATGTCTGCATGAACATTGGCATGCGGTCGGTGTCGATGTCGGCTTCGGAGCGGGCAATCATGATGTCGGACAGCTCGGGTTCGGTCTGCCTGGCAAGGCGATCGCGGATCAGGGCGCGCGCTTCGGTGGCGGGCAGGTCGATCAGAACATCACGCATGAAGGCCACGCGTTCGTCGCTCGGCACAATGCGCCAGTCGTCGCCAACTGTCACCTCGCCGCGCGCAAGTCCGGTTTCCTCTTCGAGTTCCCTGATCAGCGAGCCGGCGAGGTCGACCTTGCCGTCGGCGGTCACGTCGCTCGGGTCGGGCGTTCCGGCGGCAAAGTAGATGCGGCCGGCATTGGCGGTGTGGGCGCCCATCACCCCCATCAGGAAGGCGCCGTCGCGGCTGCGGAGCGCGCCCATCGCGAAGCCGTTGCGGATCAGGGCGCCATTTGTCGCCGGAAAGCCCCAGCGGCTCCAGGCGATGAAACTGGCGTAGTCGGTCTGGAAATAGTCGGCGACAAAGCGCCTGCCCTCGACCGTGCCCCGGCATTGCAGCAGCACCTGGCCGTTGAACATGGCGGGCTTGCTGGCCGTCAGCCCGGCCCAGTGCGCCGCGATATCCGCCTTGCGCTCGACCCTGAAGGGCCAATCAAACGACACCAGACGCGCCTCGACATGCGCGATCGGGATGATGCTCCCGTCTTTCCCGCTCACAGATGCAGCTGCCCTTCGCTGATCAGGACCGCCGAACCGCCGATCGCGGCCTTGACCAGTTCGCCGCCGCTGACCGTGAGATGCAGGTCGATCTGGCTTGGACGGCCCATCTCGTAGCCCTGCTCGATGGTCAGCCGGTGTTCGCCATCGTCGGGCGCGTCGAAGGCCATGATCGCGCCCGCGAAGGCGGCGACCGCCGATCCTGTGGCCGGGTCCTCGCCGACGCCGAGACCGGGAGCGAACATCCGCGCCCTGTAGGCATGGCCCGCATCCGACGTCTCCGATGTATAGACAAAAGCGTTGGCATGGTCCGCCGGTTTGATCCCGCTCCAGTGGGCGATGTCCGGCCGTGCGCGCGCCAGCGCATCCCGGCCCCTGACCGGAATCGTCGTGAAGCCGACCCCAGCCGAAAACACGCCGGGCCTGTGCCTGCCCAGGCCGACATCGCCCGGCTTCAGGGAGATGGCCTGCGCCAGCGCGAGATCATGGGCCGCGTCGCCGATCATCTCCGGGAGCCTCGGCAGGGTGAAGACAGCGCGCCCGAGACCGTCATGGATGACCTCCACCGAGCACGGCACCAGCCCGACCTTTTCTTCAAGGTCGAAGGCGACATGGCCATGCTGGCCGCCATGGTCGCGGATCGCCAGCAGAACGGCGGTCCCGACAGTGGGATGACCGGCGAAGGGCAGTTCGCGCCCGGGTGTGAAGATCCTCAGCGAGGCGCGCGACTTCGCGTCCACCGGCGGAGAGACAAAGACCGTTTCCGAAAGGTTGAACTCGCGCGCGATGGCCTGCATCGCGTGGTCGTTGAGCCCCTCGCTGTCGAGCACCACCGCGAGCGGATTGCCTGCGAGCGCGTTTGCGGTGAAGACATCCAGCGTGAAAAAGCGGCGGGTCATGCGCAGAACTCCCCGGTCAACCTGTCCCCCATGTCCGGGTTACCGGATCGCGCCGATGCTTGCCAGACAAAACATGCGGGACACCGTGCCGGACATGCGCCGGTCACCGGACCATAGATCATGACTTGGAGCATGTTTCCGGCGAAAAACCGTTGCCACTTTTCGCAGCATGCTCAAGGCACGGTGATCTCCACCACGACAGGGCAGTGATCGGAAGCTTTTGGCCTGTCCCAGCCGACCCGGGGATAGCGGTCCGCCGTGCGTGAGAGCATGGCGATGCTGCGGTCGGGGTTGAGCGGGTCGAGCGGGACCCGGTAGGGCTGCCCGCGGCGGATGATATCGATGCGCGGCGCCGGATTGGCCGCGGCCAGCGCGGGCGACAGCAGGACATGGTCGAGCTGCATGTGCTGCTCGCGCAAGACCCCCTCCGCCTCGCTCCACCAGCGGCGGAAATGGGTCCAGCGATCATGCTGCGGCAGCGTCGCCAGCGGGTCGGTCGCGAAATTGTCCAGCAGCGGCTCGATGCCGCTCGGCCCTTCATCCTGCAGCGCGCCCCGGGGGCCGATGGCCTCGCGGAAGCCGTTGAGGTCGCCGGCGACGATCCAGTTCGCATCGCGCCAGCCCGGCCCGAAATGGCGCTTGATGATGCGGGTCACACCCAGCGCTTCCGCGCGCCTCACCGGCAAGGTCGCGGCCCGGCCATCATCCGAGCCATTGTTCATCGACTTGAAATGGCACAGGAACAGCGTGAGCGCCCGGTCGGCCCAGCCCATCTCCACCATCAGGCAGTCGCGGTTGAACAGCCGGTCCGCGCGCTTGATGCCGGCCTCTGCAAGCGCGCTGTCATGCACTTCCAGATCGCCATAGGTTGCGTCCGCATGGCTGGTCACTGTCACACCGGCTGGCATGATCAGATCCCGCCGCGCCGCGAATGCCACCTCGATGCCGCGCCGGTCGTTGCCGTTCAGCAGCGCGAAATGTCCGAACCGGTGATCCGAGATGCGGTGCACGTAGTTGGCGAAGAAGGCCTGCAGGCTGGCGAGCGAGTCCACCTCCTGCAGGCACCAGATGTCTGCGGCGCCCTCCGCCATGGCGAGCGCGGTCATCTGGCGCTTGTCATCCTCCAGAGCCACGGCGAGCGACTGCTCGACCGCGTCGCGCTGGTCAGCCTGCGGGAAGTTGAACAGCGACAGGGCGGCCGCAGTATCGCCGAACCTCTGGGCGCCGCCAAAGCGCTGGCGCGTCACCAGATTCTCGACATTGAAGGTTCCGACGCGCAGGCGCATCGCGAGATCCTACCCGCCGCACACCGTCAGCGATAGCCGAACCGCGCCTTTGTCGCGTTGAGCTGTCCGATGGCGCCGCCTTCATTGCCCGCAGCGCAGGTCGACCGCGCCGTGGCGATTTCGGCGGAGACCCGGCCATGCACGCCGGCGGTCGTGTGGCCGGTCGCAAGGTCATTGTCCATGACGGCCTGGAAGCGCGCGATCTCCCCCGCGCAGCCCGAACCGGTCGGCAGCACGAAGGTGTTCGGCGTCACGCCGGTCGGAGCGTTCTGGGGCGAAGGGGCCGGCGGCGGCCCGCTGCTGGTGCAGGCGGCAAGGCCGAGGGCGAGGGCGGCAGCGGGAATCAGACGGCGCATGAGGGTCTCCATGGCCGATGGTTGTGCCATCCCTGCAAGTGGCGTCAAGCGCGGCCCGGCCCGGCGGGCTTGCGATTCACACCGGTTCAGGGCCATGGTCTCGCCCCACGCCAGAGGGCGAGCGGCCTGCCCGTCAGGCTTCCCCTTCGCGTGCACATGACAGCCACAAGAAGGTGACAGCGATGGTCAAGGCAGTGCGCATTCACAAACCCGGCGGCCCCGACGCCCTGGTCTATGAGGATATCGAGGTCGGCCAGCCGGGGCCGGGCCAGGTGCTGATCCGCCACACGGCGATCGGCGTGAACTACATCGATGTCTACCAGCGCACCGGGGCCTATGTGCTCCCCGCGCTCCCCGGCGTGATCGGCCTGGAAGGCGCCGGCGTGGTCGAGGCGCTCGGACCGGATGTCAGCGGTTTCAAGGTCGGCGACCGCATCGCCTATGCCGGAGGCGGACCCGGCGCCTATGCCGAGAAGCGGATCTTCAATGCCGCCCAGATGGTCAAACTGCCGAAGGAGATCCCTGACAAGATCGGCGCCGCGATCATGCTGCAGGGCATGACGGCCCGCTATCTGCTCAAGCAGACCTTCAAGGTGAAGAAGGGTGACTGGATTCTGGTGCACGCGGCGGCGGGCGGCATGGGGCTTCTGCTCTGCCAATGGGCCCGGCATCTCGGCTGCCACGTCATCGGCACCACCTCCTCCGAGGAGAAGGCGGCGCTCGCCAAGAAGAATGGCTGCGAATACCCGATCATCTACACCAAGGAGGATTTTGTCGCCCGCGTGAAGGAGATCACCGGCGGCAAGGGTGTTGCGGTCGTCTATGACGGCGTCGGCAAGGACACGTTCCTGAAGTCGCTCGAGTGCCTCGCCCTGCGCGGCCACATGGTGCTGTACGGCGCCGCCTCAGGCCCGCCGGACCCGATCTCGCCCGGCATGCTCGCCAGCAAGTCGATGTCGCTGACCCGGCCAACGCTGTTCCACCACATCGCCACCCGCCCGGACCTGCTCGCCAGCTCCCGCGACGTGTTCAAGGTGGTGATGTCGGGCGTGGTCAAGATCCAGAAGCCGGTCGAGTACAAACTCAAGGACGCGGCCCAGGCCCACATTGCCCTCGAAAGCCGCAAGACCACCGGCTCGATCGTCTTGATCCCATGACAACAATCCCGGCGCGTCAGCAATGGCGCGCCGGTGCCTCGCTGGCGCTTACGCCACCGCCCTGATCGTGCGCCTCACCTTCTCCACCAACTCGTCGATCTGGCTTTCGGTGATGATCAGCGGGGGCGTCAGCGCCAGCGTGTCGCCGGTGTAGCGCAACATCAGCCCTTCATTGTGGAAGGCATGGTCCATCGCCGCGAAGCCGCGCTTGGTCGGGCCGTCGGCATGCGGCGTGAGGTCGATGCCGGCGACCAGTCCGAGCGTGCGGATGTCGACGACGTTTGGCTCCGCTTTCAACGACATGATCGCGTCGGCCCAGAGCGGCTCCAGCCGCTTGGCGTTTTCGAACAGGCCTTCCTCCTTGTAGATGTCGAGGGCGGCCAGCGCGGCGGCGGCGGCGAGCGGATGGCCCGAATAGGTGTAGCCATGGAACAGTTCGATGGCGTGGTCCGGCCCGTTCATGAAGGCGTCGTAGATGCCCTTGCGCACCAGAACGCCGCCCATCGGCACGGCGCCGGAGGTGACGCCCTTGGCAAAGCAGATCATGTCCGGAATGACGCCGTAGCGTTCGGCGGCGAAGGCATAGCCGAGGCGGCCAAAGCCCGAGATCACCTCATCGAAGATCAGCAGGATGCCGTGCTTCGTGCAGATCTCGCGCAGCTTCTTCAGATAGCCGACAGGCGGCGGCAGCACGCCGGTGGACCCGGCCATCGGCTCGACGATCACGGCTGCGATGGTCGAGGCGTCATGCAGGGTGACGATCCGCTCAAGCTCATCCGCAAGATGCCCGCCCCATTCCGGCTCGCCCTTGGAAAAGGCCTGCTTCTCGCGGTTGTAGGTCGTCGGCATGTGGTCGGCGCCGGCCAGCAGCGAGCCGAAGAACTTCCGGTTGTTGACGATGCCGCCGACCGAGATGCCGCCGAAGCCGACGCCGTGATAGCCGCGCTCGCGGCCGATCAGCCGGGTCTTCGAGCCCTTGCCGGTGACGTTCCAGTAGGCGATCGCGATCTTGAGCGCGGTGTCGACGGCCTCCGAGCCTGAACCGGCGAAGAAGACATGGTCGAGATCGCCCGGCGCCAGCGCCGCGACGCGGGCTGCGGCGGCGAACACCTTGGGGTGGCCGAACTGGAAGGTCGGCGCGAAATCGAGCTCTTCGGCCTGCGCCTGGATCGCCCGGATGATCGGCTTGCGCGCATGGCCGGCGTTGCAGCACCATAGGCCGGCGGTGCCATCCATGATCGGTTTTCCGTCGGTGGTGTAGTAGTGCATGCCCTCCGCTCTGGCGATCATGCGGGGCGCCTTCTTGAACGCGCGGTTCGCGGTGAACGGCATCCAGAAGGACTCAAGATCATTCGGCTGTTCGGCTGGGCGCGGGCTGGACGGCGACATGGAAGGCTCCTGACGGATGGCGCGTGCGGTGGAAGGTCAGCGTGTCGTGACGCACCGTACCAAGCTTGCCGCCCAAGTAAACCGCTGCGGCGGCATGGCTGGGGCCCCGCTGGCAGCGTGATCGCGCGGGTGTGCTGGCCAGTGCCGCCGGGAACGGCGTGGCTGTCGATAATCCGGCACCTGTCGTAGGCTTCAGCTTGGTGATTCGCGCGCGCTGACACGATGCGGATTGTCGTCTTTTTGAGGTTGAAGCATGGCTGATGCGCCCGATTCGATATCCCTTGCGCGACACGGCGAGCGCCGCCTGCTGCCGCGCATCGAACCTGCCTTGCGCGCCCCCCTCATCAGCACCGTGGTCGGCATGCTTGCGGGCGCCGGCCTCGCCATGGTCCTGCCGGCGGCCTTTGCGCTTCCCGCTGCCATCGTCGTGCTCGGCCTGTCGGTTCTATCCGCCATGCTGGCTCTGGACGCTGGCCGCCGCCGGGAGGCCGAGGCTATCGCGCGCAATGTCGGGGAGCTGAACGTGCGGCTCGGCGCCACCCGGATCAAGCTCGAAGGATTGCAGTCGCGGATCAACTCCGAACCGCTGAGGGAGGCCGACATCGCGCCGACACGGCTGGCCCTGTCGGAGTTGACGGCGGAAGTCGGCCTTCTGGGCGGCGTCCTGCGTGACGTCGCCACGGCCGTGTCGGAACATGAAAGGCGGATCGCCGATGCGGAGGAGGCGCGGGCGTCAGCGGGCAGGCCGAACCCCGGCGGCGCGGCTGCCAAACCTGCCGCCCAGCCAGCCTCACAGCCCGTGCTGACGGCCGAGCCGGCCCACGTCGTCGACGCGGACATGGCGCGCCGCGAGCAGGCAAGATTGCAGCCCATCATTGATGCCTTCGATGCCGGCGGCGTCGAGGTGCATTTGCAGCCCATCGCCGCCTTGCCCCAGCGCCGGACCGTCGGCTACGAGGTTCTGGCGCGCCTGCGTCTGGGCGACGGCGCCCTGCTGATGCCGGGGGAGTTCATTCCCGTCATCGAGCGCACCGGCCAGGCCGCCAGCCTCGACGCCCAGGTCCTCACCCAGTCGCTGGCCATTGCGGGCCATCTCAACGCCAAGGGCGCGGACGAATTCCTGTCGATCAACCTGTCGCCGAGCACCTGGGCGGAGGCCCGCTCGCTCGGCTCGATCGCGCGCGTCCTCGAAGCCTACCAGAGCCACGCCGCGCGCCTCGTGATCGACATTCCGCAACGAATTTTCCGCCAGCTCGATCCCACGCGGCTCGGCATCATCGGCGCGATCTCTGCCAAAGGCATCCGTTTCGCTGTCGATCAGGTCGTCGACCTGCGCTTTGATCCGGCCTCGCTGTCCGAGCGCGGCGTCCGTTTCGTCAAGCTGCCGGCCAGGGTTCTGGCGGGGGAAGCAGCGGGGAACGCCGGCCTGGATGTCGATATGGCTGACTTCGCGCTGCTCATGCGGCGGGCGGGAATCGAGATCATCGGCGAGCAGGCCGAGAGCGACAGGCAGGTGGCCGATCTGCTCGACCTTGACGTAAGGCTGGCGCAGGGCCTCGCCATATCGGCGCCAAGGCCGGTGCGGCCGGATGTCTTCCTGCCTGCCGCGCAGCAGGCCAGCCGCCCGCCAGCCGAGGCCGCGCCGGCGGAGCCCGCGGCGCCGCCGGCCGTGCGCCGTCCTGAGCCCGAAGCCGAGCGCATTCCGTTCAGGGCCACCCTGCGCCGCGCCAGCGCCTGAGACGCGCGGGCGGCACTTGACGATGAGGGCGCTCTCGGCCACTGCAACGTCGCTTTGGTGATGGATGTGGGCGGCCGTCCCGCAACGAGCCTTGAGGGACGATGATGAGCCAGACTGTGGCGGACCGTGGCGACAGGCCCGAACTCCTGTCCGGATTCGCCGGGCTCGCCGCCAGCACTGATGTGCTGATCTGCGATGTCTGGGGCGTGGTCCACAACGGCCACCGCGCCCACCCCGCCGCCTGCTCGGCCTTGCAGCGATTTCGCGCCGCCGGCGGAACCGTCGTCATGGTCTCGAATTCGCCGCGCCCGTCGGTCGATGTCATTCCCCAGATGATGGGTTTTGGCGTTCCGCGGGATGTCTTCGACGCCATCGTCACCTCCGGCGACGTCACGCGCGGGCTGATCACGGAGCGCGCCGGCCAGAAGGTGCTCCATCTCGGACCGGACCGCGACCACACCCTGTTCAAGGGGCTGGACATGACGCTGGCCGGAATCGACGAGGCCTCCTACTGCATCTGCACGGGCTTCACCGACGATGAGCGCGAGACGCCTGCGGACTATGCGGCGACGCTGGCCCGGATGGCGGAGCGTGGACTTGTGATGATCTGCGCCAACCCGGACCTGATCGTCGAGCGCGGCGACCGGCTGATCCCCTGCGCTGGCGCGATGGCGTTGGCTTATGAGCAGCTCGGCGGCCAGGCGATCTATGCGGGCAAGCCGCATCGCCCGGTCTACGAGCGCGCGCTGGCGCTTGCGGAAAATGTACGGGGCGCTCGGGCCGATCCCGCCCGTGTCCGCGCTGTCGGGGATGCGCTGCGGACCGATGTGGCCGGCGCCAATGCGTTCGGCATCGAGGCGATCTTGCTGTTTGAGGGGATTCACTGGGCCGATGTCGGCGGCGAGGACTGGCTCCGGGGTTTCGGCCCCTGGCTCGCCACCCAGCAGGTCAGGCCGCGCTACGTGATGCCCCGCCTGAGCTGGTAGGTGGGCCTGCTCAACCCGCCAGACTCATCAACGCGTCAATGCCGTCCTGGGTCATGGCGCCCGGCGCGCCGGGGCCGGCGAGCAGCTGGTCCATCTCGCGGGACTTGCGCAGCAATTCATGGGTGCCAAGGCGGATTTCGCCGTCCTGCGCCTCGACATGCGCCGCGAAAAGGCGAAGCCGCTCCTCGATGGCGTGCAGCGAATGGACGATGCGGTTCAGGCGTTGGCCCGTCAGGTCCTGAAAGCCGCTCGCCTCCATCAGGCCGATCATGCGATCCTCGACCAGCGCTTTGTAGGCCTGCCCTGTGGCGGTGCTGCCAAGCAGGCATTCGGCCGTTTCGAGCATGACATCGGCCACCTTGCGGGTCTGGCCGAGCACGTCGTCAATGTCGAGGTGGGCCGCCCCGAGGTTGCGTTCGGCAAGGTCGAGCAGGCCCAGCCCGTTGATCGCCGCCCTCAATTCGGCAATATAGGCTGCCGCGCCGCCTGGGTCCCGCGCCGGCTCCGGCCGTTCCGGCTGCCGTTGGTCTACGCCGCCCGGCGTCATGGCTCCACCTTTCGAACGGGCCGCCGCATCCGTCAGATGCCGACGACGGCCTCGATCTTGGCCTTCAGCGTCTGGGCGTTGAACGGCTTGACGATGTAGTTGTTCACGCCGGCTTTCTTGGCGGCAATCACGTTTTCCGTCTTCGACTCGGCCGTCACCATGATGAACGGCGTCGAACGCAGGCCGTCATCGGAGCGCACATGGCGCAGCAGTTCGTAGCCGGTCATCGGCTCCATGTTCCAGTCGGAGATGACGAGGCCGTATTTCTTCTCCTTGAGCTTGCCGAGCGCCGCGGTTCCGTCAGCGGCATCGTCGACGTCCTCAAAACCCAGCTGCTTGAGCAGGTTCTTGATGATGCGAACCATGGTCTGGTAATCATCCACAACCAGGATCGGCATAGACGTATCAAGGGCCATAAGACGTACTCCGTGAACGCATGGGCGACGGCAAGCAATGGTGAGTTGCAGGCCAGAGAGCAGACCATGCTCGTTCGGAGATAGCTCAGGCGGGTTGATAACGCGTTAAGCGTCAGCCCTGGCGCAGGGCTGACGGCTTGACGAAAGCTTGGCTTCACGTCACCGAAGCCGCCATATGGCTGCTGACAGATCGAGACGCTCTTGACGACTGACGAATTCCCCGTGGCCAAGGCATCAGCCCTCGCCTGGACTGATCGAGGGCTGCAGGGCGCGCCGGTGCGCGGCTGTGTCCTGGCGGTCGGCAACTTCGATGGCGTGCATCTCGGCCATCAGGCGCTTCTGGCGGAGGGGCGTGCCCTTGGCGCCGCGTTGAACCGTCCGCTCGCCTTGCTGACCTTCGAGCCGCACCCGCGCACCCTGTTTCGCCCCGAACAGCCGGTGTTCCGCCTGACGCCGCCTCCGATCAAGCGCGAACTGGCGTGGGAGAACGGTTGCGCCCATGTGCTGGAACTCGCCTTCAACCGCGACGTGGCCTCGCTCAGCGCGACGGGCTTCATCGATGAACTGCTCCTTGAGGGGCTGGATGCCGCAGCGCTGGTCGTGGGTTCGGATTTCGCCTTCGGCAAGGCCCGGTCTGGGGATGTGGCGATGCTGAAAGCGGCTTTCGGCAGCATCGGGCGGCCCGTGCGAGCGCTTGACCCGGTTCATGACGCATCCGGGCAGGTGATCTCGTCCTCGCGCATTCGCCAGGCCCTCGCTGACGGCGATGTGGCTGCGGCCAATCTCCTGCTCGGGCGGCGCTGGACCATCCGGGCCGAGGTTGTCCATGGCGACAAGCGCGGTCGCCTGCTCGGCTTTCCCACGGCCAATATGGTTCTGCCCGCCGACAACCAGCTTCGCCACGGGATCTATGCCGTCGAGGTCAGGCTCGGCGATGTCTGGCATCAGGCTGTCGCAAGCTTTGGCCGGCGTCCCACCTTCGATGACGGCGCGCCCCGCCTCGAAACCTTTCTGTTCGATTTTGCCGGCGATCTCTACGGCAAGGTGCTCGACGTGCGCTTTGCCGGCTTCGTCCGCGCCGAACAGAAGTTCGATTCCGTCGACGCCCTGATCGGGCAGATGCAGTGTGATTCAGCCGAGGCCAGGCGGCAGCTCGGATGAGCGGATCGCGTGCCGGCCGTGCCGCTTTGTTGTCCATTCGTTAACCAAACTGGATCAAATCTCCTTGTCGCCGAGGAGAGTGGTTCTGCGATGAAATTGGTTGGCTTGATGTCGCGCGTGTCCTTGCGGATCAGGATGGCGATGGGTGTGGCGTTGCTGGTTGCGGCCAGCGTGGCAGCGATCAGCTCCTGGGCCGTCTCATCGGTCGAACATGGCATCTACAGGCAGTCTCTCCAGACCCAGGACACGGCGATGCGCGTCGCTGCGCACATCATGCGCGCGGCCTATCCCGGCACTGACGTCCTGTTTTCCCCGGCGGGTGTGGATCGCATCCGCATCGCGGCCTTCCCCGACATCTCCGACCATCGCTTTGTGGATCAGGTCCTGAGCATTGTCGGCGGCAAGGTCGCCCTGTTCAAATGGGATCGTGCGCGCGGCGAATTCGAACGGGTTTCAACCACAATACGGCGGACGGACAACACCCGCGCGACCGGTGAAACGCTCGGCCCCGAGCACCATGCCTTCCGCGAGTTGCGGGCTGGGCAGGTGGCGAGAGGGAAGGGCAGCTTCTACGGAACGGATTACTACACGCTGTTCGTGCCGATCCTGCAGGCGGACGGCGATGTCGTCGGCGCCCTGCATGTCGGCACGCGCATTGAGGATGTGTCTGCCCAGGCCGCCGCCATCGACCGCGGCATCATCCTGGCCAGCGTCGCGCTCGCCAGTGCCGGCGCCGTGCTTGGCTTTCTGATGGTGACATGGGGGTTGAGGCCGCTGTCGGCGCTGGCGCGGACGGTGAACGACCTCGGCGCGGACAGGCTGTCCACCATCGTGGAAGGCCGCACCCGCGATGACGCCTTCGGGATCATGGCCCGATCGCTGGAGGCGCTCAGGGTGTCGCTGATCGAGAAATCGATGATGTACGAGCACAATGCCCGCGAAACCGAAGCGCAGGCCCGCCGCGCCGGAGCGCTGGAGGCCGCTGCCGGCGAACTCAACATGGTGGTGAACGAGTCCGTCGCCAGCGTGCTGGAATCCACCAACATGCTGCGCCAGAGCGCCGAGCAGTTGCGCGGCGCAGCCGAGATGACGACATGGCAGCTTGGCGCCGCCAGCACCGCATCCTCCGGATCATCGGAAAGCGTGCGCACGGCGGCCGCAGCCGCCGAGGAACTGAACGTCGTGATTGCCGACATCAGCCAGCAGATCTCGCGCGGTTCATCGGTCACGGCCAAGGCTGTCAGCGCCATGGACCAGACCCGCAGCCTTGTCGGCGTGCTTGCCTCGTCGAGCGCCCGCATCGGCGAGGTCGTCACCCTGATCACCAGCATTGCCGAGCAGACCAACCTTCTGGCGCTCAACGCCACCATCGAGGCGGCCCGCGCCGGTGAGGCCGGGCGCGGCTTCGCGGTCGTTGCCCAGGAGGTCAAGCAGCTCGCCAGCCAGACCGCCCGCGCCACCGATGAAATCCGTCGCCAGGTTGAGGAAATGCAGTCGGCGACCGATCAGGCCGTCGGCGCGATCGGCGGCATTGGCGACACCATCGCCACCATCGACAAGATCACCATCTCGATCGCGGGCGCGGTCGAGCAGCAGGGCGCCGCCACCCAGGAGATCGCCCGCTCGATCATGGACGCGGCCAATTCCAGCACGGATGTGAACAACGCCATTGTGGCCGTCGATGCGGCCTCCAGCAAAACCTCCTTCGCGGCCTCCGATCTCGAGCAGGTGGCCGACCGCGTGGTCGAGACCGCCGAGACGCTGCGCAAGGCGATCAGCCATCACATCTCCAGCATCAAGGCTGCCTGAGACGGCGGCGCGCCCTTCCGCAGCGCGCGCGGCGGTGCTATGGACGCGCCATGATGTGTCAGCGCCACAGGCAATCCGCCGCAGCCTCGCGAATTACCGGCCCGGTCCCTCGCGCCCTGTAACGGGCGCCGACGGGCCGGGATTGCCGTTATGCCGCCAGCCTCGCGCTGACCCGATCATTCCAGTCCAGTGAACACCCATGACCGATGCACCCAAGACCACAGCCGGTGAGGCGCGCGACTATTCCGCCACGCTGAACCTGCCGCAGACCGATTTCCCGATGCGCGCTGGCCTGCCCCAGCGCGAGCCGCTGCTGCTCGAACGCTGGGCCGCGACCAACCTCTACGGCCAGCTCCGGCAGGCCGCCAGGGGCCGCGACCGCTTCGTGCTGCATGACGGCCCGCCCTACGCCAATGGCGACATCCACATTGGCCATGCGCTCAACAAGATCCTGAAGGATCTGGTGGTCCGCTCCGCCCAGATGGCGGGCTATGACTCCAACTATGTGCCGGGCTGGGACTGCCACGGCCTGCCGATCGAATGGAAGATCGAGGAGCAGTACCGCGCCAGGGGCAAGAACAAGGACGAGGTGCCGCTGATCGAGTTCCGCAAGGAATGCCGCGCCTTCGCCGAGCATTGGGTCGGCGTGCAGCGCGAGCAGTTCAAGCGCCTCGGCGTCGAGGGCGACTGGGACAAGCCCTACCTCACCATGACCTATCCGGCGGAAGCCCAGATCGCCCGCGAGCTGATGAAGTTCTCGATGAACGGCCTGCTCTATCGCGGCTCCAAGCCGGTGATGTGGAGCGTGGTCGAACGCACTGCGCTGGCCGAAGCCGAGATCGAATACCACGACTATCAGAGCGACATGGTCTGGGTGGCGTTTGGGGTGAAGGACATACAAGCCATGGCGGCTTGGGCGAGCGACAATCCAAACCCAACTGAACAATTCAAATTGATCAAAAGTGCATCCATCCTCATCTGGACCACCACGCCCTGGACCATCCCCGGCAACCGCGCGATCTCGTTCAACAACAGGATCGCCTATGGTTTGTACGAAGTGACGGCTGCCGAGCGCGATTTCGGCCCACAGCCCGGCGCACGCTACATTCTCGCTGACAAGTTGGCGGAGGTCGTCGCTGGGCAGGCGAAGGTTACGCTGAACCGAGTGATGGGGGTGAGTTCAAACACACTCTCGAACCTCACCTGCGCCCATCCGCTCGCCGGCCATGGCTATGATTTCGATGTGCCCCTGCTCGACGGCGATCATGTCACCGACGACGCCGGCACCGGCTTCGTGCATACCGCGCCCGGCCATGGCCGCGAGGACTTCGACATCTGGATGCGGGCGGACACGCAGCAAATGCTGCGCGCCCATGGCATCCCGACCGACATCCCCTACACGGTCGGCCCGGACGGGCTCTACACCAGGGATGCCCCCGGCTTCGAAGGCCGCTCCGTCATCACCGACAAGGGCGACAAGGGCGACGCCAACGAAGCGGTGATCAAGGCCTTGATCGACGCCGGGCGGCTGTTCGCGCGCGGCCGCCTCAAGCACCAGTATCCGCACTCCTGGCGCTCGAAGAAGCCGGTCATCTTCCGCAACACGCCGCAATGGTTCATCGCGATGGACAAGCCGTTCGCCGCAGGCGGCGCGATGCCGACCCTGCGCGAGGCCTCGCTGGCCGGCATCAGGGCGACGGAATGGGTGCCGGCCTCGGGCGAGAACCGCATCCGCGGCATGATCGAGGCCAAGCCCGACTGGGTCGTCTCGCGCCAGCGCGCCTGGGGCGTGCCGATCACCGTGTTCGTGGCGCGGCATGACCTTCCGGCCCATGGCCTCAAGGAAGGTGAAATCCTGCGCGATGAACGGGTCAACCACGCCATCGGCGAAGCCTTTGAACAGGATGGCGGCGACGCCTGGTTCGCCAGCTCCGACGGCGCGCGTTTCCTCAGTCCCTTCGGCTATCGGGCAGCCGATTTCGAGAAGGTCAATGACGTTCTCGACGTCTGGTTCGATTCAGGCTCGACCCACGCCTACGTGCTGGAAGACGCGGTTCATTTCCCTGATCTCGCCGGAACGAAGCGCAAGGTCGATGGCGGGCGCGACACGGTGATGTATCTCGAAGGCTCGGACCAGCATCGCGGCTGGTTCCATTCCTCGCTGATCGAGAGCTGCGGCACGCGCGGCCGCCCGCCCTTCGATGTGGTGCTCACCCATGGCTTCACCATGGATGAGAAGGGCCAGAAAATGTCGAAGTCGCTCGGCAACGTCGTGGCCCCGCAGAAGGTCATCGCCGAGTCCGGCGCCGATATCCTGCGCCTCTGGGTCGCCTCGGTGGACTATTCCGACGATCAGCGCATCGGCCCGGAAATCCTCAAGAACATGCAGGAGACCTACCGCAAGCTGCGCAACACCATCCGCTGGATGCTGGGCACGCTGGCGCATTTTGACGACTCCGAGCGGGTTGCGAACAGTGCTTCGATGCCGGAGCTGGAGCGGCTGATGCTGCACCGGCTCAGCGAACTCGACGGGCAGGTCAAGGCGGCCTACGCGGCCTACGATTACAAGAAGGTCATCGCGCTGCTGTCGCAGTTCATGACGGCGGACCTGTCGGCCTTCTATTTCGATGTACGCAAGGACGCGCTCTACTGCGACCCGGCCTCCAGCCATGTCCGCAAATCGGCGCTGACGGTCGTCGATCACCTGTTCCGCTGCATCTCGGTCTGGCTCGCGCCGATCCTGGTGTTCACGGCGGAGGAAGCCTGGCTGGAACGTTATCCGTCGTTGAAGGAGAGCGGCGGCTCGGTGCATCTGGAAACCTTCGCTGATCTGCCGTCCGGCTGGCGTGATGACGCGCTCGACGCCAAATGGGAATCGGTGCGCAAGGTCCGCCGCGTCGTCACCGGCGCGCTCGAACTGCAGCGCGCCGCCAAGGTCATCGGCTCGTCGCTCGAAGCCGCGCCGCAGGTCTTCATCGCCGATGCGGACCTGCTCGCGGCGCTGGCCGGCGTCGATCTGGCCGAGGTGTCGATCACCTCCGCCATTGGGATCGTGGCAGGTGAGGGCCCCGCCGACGCCTTCCGGATCGATGACGTGAAAGGCGTTTCGGTCGTCTTCCAGCGCGCCGATGGTGTCAAATGCGCCCGTTCTTGGAAGTATTTCGATCCCGCCAGCGCGGACCCGGCCTATCCCGACATCACGCCCCGCGATGCGCAGGCGCTGCGTGAGCGCGAGGCCGCTGCGGCATGATGGCCGGCGAGCCATCGCCCGCATCCGCCGGGGCCGCGCCGGCGGGCGGCTCGGCACGCTTCGGCGCGGCCACGGCGCTGGCGGTCTTCGTGGCAGACCAGATCTCCAAACTCTGGATCCTGTTCGTGGTCCGGCTGGAAGACACCGGGCCATGGCAGCTTCTGCCTTTCATGGATTTCGTGATGGTCTGGAACCGCGGCATTTCCTACGGCCTGTTCCAGCAGACGAGTGACATCGGCCGCTGGGCTCTGGTCGTCCTGTCGATCGCGGCCTCGGTCTGGCTGGGCCTTTGGCTCAGGCGCTCGGCGCGGCGCGTGGAGGCGCTGGCGCTCGGGCTGATCATCGGCGGCGCGCTCGGCAACGTCATTGACCGGATCGCCTATGGCGCGGTCGCGGATTTCGTCCATCTGCACTGGGGCAGGTTCAGCTGGTACGTGTTCAACATCGCCGATGCCGCCATTGTTGTCGGCGTGGCCGCTCTGTTGTATGACAGCGTCGCAAGCGAATGGCGCAAGGGCAGCGGCAAGGCCGGGCTGCCTTGAGTTTGCCGCAAGCTGGTGGCATTTCCGCTCAGGCGTTGGACAGGATGGACGGCAGATGACTCAGGTGCAGGTGATGCGTTGGACCGCAGGGGCCCTCCTCGGCCTTGGCGTGGTCTTGGCCCAGCTTCCGGCCCAGGCCCAGGAAGGTCCATCCGGACTCGCCGGGATTTTCGCATCGCTGCTCGGCGGCGGCAGCTCTGGCCCGGAAATCGATTATCGCGAACGCGCGCCGCTCGTCGTCCCGCCGAAATCGACGCTGCCTTCGCCGCAGGACCGCGAGGCCGCCCGCGCCCGCGCCAACTGGCCGACCGATCCTGACAGGCGCCGTAGGGCGGCAGCCGAAGATGACGGCGTGCTGGGTTATCTTTTTTCGGAGAAGGGCCGCAACAATGATGACAATGTCGGCCGGCTGCGTCTGAGCCCGGATGAACTCGCCCGCGTCCGCAGCGCCGGGCCGGCGCAGGTCACCGGGCCGCTTGGCGGTCAGGGCTCCATCCTCGACGACCGCACCAGCGGCTCCGCGATGATGCATGATCCGATGCGCCAGATGCGTGAGCAGGACGCGCGCGCAAGGCAGCTTGCCAATGAACGCCCGATCGGCGCCGAGCCGCCAAGGCGCTTCCTGAGCGAGCCGCCGGTTGGCTATCGTGCGGCGACGCAGCGCGTCGAGCCTCCCAAGGCCGGTCCGATCTTCAGCGAGCGCGACAAGGAGCTCGGGATCAACGACTTCAATCGCCAGAACGCGAGGCCGTGATCGGCGGACGGGACCGCAATACGCGGCATCTCGCCGCCACGTGAGTCTTGCGCCGGGTGACGATGTCATCCGGCATTCCTATATGGTGGTCCGGACGCGCCTTGATTCTGGGCCGCAACATTTCCGCAGGTGTCATGATGAGTGTTGCCGAATATGGCCAGGCAGGCCAACCATCATCCGCCGCTGGCGCGTCATCGCGCGTTGAGGCGTTCAGCCTCGGCAACGGGCTTCAGGTCGTCGTCATCCCCGACCGCCGCGCCCCTGTCGTGACTCACATGGTCTGGTACCGCAATGGCTCGGCGGATGATCCGGCCGGCAAGTCGGGCATCGCCCACTTCCTCGAGCATCTGATGTTCAAGGGTACGGCGAAATATCCGGCCGGGGCCTTCTCTCGCCAGTTGGCGGGGCTTGGCGGACAGGAGAACGCCTTCACCTCCTATGACTACACCGCCTATTTCCAGCGCGTCGCCAAGGAGCACCTGCCGGCGGTGATGGATTACGAGGCGGACCGCATGACCGGCCTGTCCTTCGACGAGGCAGTGGTGGCGCCAGAGCGCGATGTAGTGCTCGAAGAGCGCCGGATGCGCGTCGACGCCGATCCGGGCGCGCAACTCTCCGAAGAGATGACCGCCGCACTCTACATGCATCATCCCTACGGCCTGCCGGTGATCGGCTGGGAGCATGAGATCGCCAGCCTCGACTATGCCGACGCCTTTGCCTACTACAAGCGCTTCTACACGCCGGACAACGCCATCCTGATTGTCGCCGGCGATGTCGCTGCCGATGAGGTGCGTGAACTGGCCGGCCGGATTTACGGCCCGATCGCGCCCACCGGAGCAAAGCCGGTGCGCAAGCGCCTGGCCGAGCCTCCTGCGCGCGCCGCGCGAACCATCACCGTGGCCGATCCGCGCGTGCGCCAGCCAATTCTCTACCGCCAGTTCGTTGCGCCCAACTACGGCACCGCAGAAGGCGACGAGGCCTTCGCGCTCGATCTGGCCCTCGACATCATGGGCGGCGGCGCGACCTCGCGGCTCTACCGCGAGCTGGTGGTCGACCGGCAGGTCGCATCGCACATGGGTGGGTCGTACTGGGGCTCGATGCTCGATTCCGGCCGGATTTCCTTCAGCGCCGCCCCCACCGAGACGGCGACGCTCGATGAACTCGATGCCGCCCTGTCGGAAGCAATCGCGCGGTTCCAGCAGAGCGGACCCACCGAGGCCGAGATGCGGCGATCCCGCACGCGGCTGATCGCCGACACGATCTACAACCGCGACAGCCAGTCCAGCCTTGCCCGCCTGTACGGCTCGTCGCTGTGCGTCGGTGACAGCATCGCCGACATCGAAAGCTGGCCCGACCGGCTGGCCAAGGTCAGCTCCGAGGCTGTCACGGCGGCCGTTCGCAAGCATATCGACCTCAGGCGTGGCGTGACTGGCAGGTTGACGGGTGTGGACTGACGGGGCCGCAAGGCTCCTTGATGCCCCGCAGCGCCAGACACGGCCGCATCTTCCTGCGGCGCCCATTGGACATATTCAGATGAGCATGACCGCAAACACCCTCGTCGGCCGCACCGGCCCCGCAATCCGCACCGTGACGGCTCCCTGCGGCGTCACCGCGTGGTTGGTCGAGGACCGAAACCTGCCGCTGATCGCGCTCGATTTCGCCTTCCTCCACGGCGCCAGCCACGATCCTGCGGGCAAGGCCGGCGCGCTCAACCTCGTCTCGGGCCTGCTCGACGAAGGCGCCGGAGACCTCGATGCGGAGGCCTTCCAGAACGCGCTCGCCGATCACGCCATCGAACTGTCGTTCTCGGCCGATCGCGACGAGTTCCGCGGCTCTCTGAAGACCCTGCGCGAACACCGCGCCGAGGCGTTTCGGCTGCTGGCGCTCGCACTGCATAAACCGCGCTTCGACGATGATGCCGTGACGCGGGTCAAGGCGCAGATCAGCGCCGGCCTGCGCCGCGAGGAGCAGGACCCCGACAGCATCGCCCGGCGTGCCTTCTCGTCGATCGCCTTTCCCGGCCATCCCTACGGCCAGCAGACGCGCGGCACGCTGGCCAGCCTCGCGGCCATCGAGGCCTCTGACCTCAAGGCGCTGGTGGCGAACGTGTTCCAGCGCAGGGACCTCCGGGTCGTGGCGGTGGGCGACATCACCGAAGCCGAACTGATCGCGGCGCTGGACGAGATTTTCGGTCCCTTGCCCGCCGATAGCGTGCTGGCGCCGCCGGTGATGACGACAATTGCCGGGCTCGGCGAGGTCCGGATCACCACGATGGACGTGCCGCAGACCGCGCTGCGCTATGGTGCGCCGGGCCTGCTGCGCACCGATCCCGACTACATTGCCGCCGAAATCGTCAATCACGTGCTTGGCGGGTCGGCCTTCACCTCGCGGCTGTTTCTCGAGGTGCGCGAGAAGCGGGGTCTCGCCTATGGCGTCTCGAGCGCGCTCGTCAGTATGCGCCATGCGGCCATCCATGTTGGCGTGACCGCGACAAAGAATGACCGCGTCGCTGAATCGCTCGATGTGATGCGGAGCGAAATGCGGTCGCTCGCCAAGGCCGGACCGACGGCTGATGAACTGAAGGAAGCCAAGGACTACCTGGTCGGCTCCTTTCCCCTGCGCTTCGACACCTCATCGAAGATCGCGAGCCAGCTGCTCTCCTTCGCCATCCAGGATCTCGGCATCGACTACACCATGCGCCGCAACGACCTGTTCCGGGCTGTGACCATGGATGACGCGATGCGGGTCGCGGACCGGCTTTATGGCGCCGATCGCCAGCTTGTGGTGGCGGTTGGCCAGCCGGTGGGGCTGACCTGAGCCATGGCCGTCCGCCGTCTCGATCCGGTTCTGGTCGATCAGATCGCGGCCGGCGAGGTGATCGAGCGGCCGGCTGCGGCGGTCAAGGAACTGGTCGAAAATGCGCTGGATGCGGGCGCCCGCTCCATTGACGTGACCATTGAGGCCGGCGGGCGCCGGCTGATCCGCGTCGTGGATGACGGGGCCGGGATGGGGCCGGACGACCTGGCGCTGAGCGTCGAACGCCACGCCACCTCGAAACTGCCGGCCGGTGATCTGTTCGCCATCAATACGCTCGGATTCCGGGGCGAGGCGCTGCCCTCGATTGGCTCGGTCGCGCGGCTCGACATCCTCACCCGCACCGGGGACGCGGACAGGGGCGCGGCACTGACGGTCAATGCCGGGCAGAAAGGCGAGGTTCGCCCCGCCGCCGCCGCAAGGGGCACCCGCATCGAGGTCACTGACCTTTTCCACGCCACGCCGGCCAGGCTGAAGTTCCTCAAGTCCGATCGTTCGGAGGCCCTTGCCGTTGCCGAGATGGTGCGCCGGCTGGCGCTGTGCCATCCCGATGTGCGGTTTTCGCTGGCGGGCGACAATCTGACTCCGTTCATCTTCCCGCGCGAAGGGGAGGGCGAAGCTGGCGCCCTCGCGCGTCTGGCCCGCATTCTCGGTCGCGAGTTCCCGGACAACGCCGTCGGCGTCGCTGCGACACGCGAGGGGGTCTCCATCACCGGCTTTGCCGGCCTGCCGACCTTCAACCGCGGCAACGCCGCCGCCATCCACCTGTCGGTCAATGGCCGCCCTGTGAAGGACAGGCTGCTGCTCTCGGCCGTGCGCGGGGCCTATGCCGATGTGCTGGCTGGCGATCGCTACCCGTCGATCGCGCTCGGCGTGGTCTGCGATCCATCACAGGTCGACGTGAACGTTCATCCTGCCAAGAGCGAAGTGCGGTTCCGCGATGCGCCGCTGGTGCGCGGCCTTGTCGTCAATGCGATCCGCGAGGCGCTGGCGCGCGCCGGCCATCGTGCCGCCACGACCGGCGGCACCCGCACCCTCGAGGCGATGCGCGGGCTGTTCCGGCCGCCAGAGGCGCGCGGCGGGCCGGTCAGCTTTGGCTGGAACGGCACCCATCAGGCAGTGCCTGTCACCTCAGGTCTTGCCGAAAGCCGCCAGCAGGGGCTGGATCTTGCGGCGCTGCCAAGCGCGGACGCGCGCGCCAATGCGGACGACGCGGCGCTGCGGGCCGCAGCCTTTCCGCTCGGCGTCGCGCGGGCCCAGCTCCACGGCAATTACATCGTCACGCAGACCGCCGACGGCGTCATTATCGTCGATCAGCACGCAGCCCATGAAAGGCTGGTCTACGAGCGCCTCAAGGCCGCGCGCGCTGGACAAGGCATCGCGCGCCAGATGCTGCTGGTGCCGGAAGTCGTCGAACTCGACCCTGTGGACGCCGACCGGCTCGCCGCGGCAGCCACCGAACTTGAGGGCCTGGGACTGGCGATCGAATCCTTCGGGTCCGGCGCCGTGCTGGTCCGCGAAGCGCCGACCGAGCTGGCCGGCGGCAACCTCAGGCAACTTGTGCATGATGTCGCCGATGCCCTGGCGGATGATGGCGTCAGCAAGCTGGGCAACAGGCTCGACCATGTGCTGGCGACCATGGCTTGCCATAATTCCGTGCGCGCGGGCCGTCGCCTGCGCCCCGAAGAGATGGATGCGCTGCTGCGGGAAATGGAGGCAACGCCGCTGTCTGGCCAGTGCAATCATGGCCGCCCGACCTATGTCGAGCTGAAGCTGAGCGATATCGAGCGGCTGTTCGGGAGAAGCTGAGCGCGGCGTGCGGGAGTTCACCCACCCAAGATAAGGTCATGCGCGAACTTCATCGCGATTGCCAGCGCCGAGACGGCCGTCGCCAGAGCCGCGCGTCTGTTGAGCTTCTGGGACCGGTTCATGGCGATGGCCATGCGGTTGAAATCCTGCGCGTTCAGGTCCTCGGTCAGGCTGATGCGGCGGACGAGATTGCCGCTGGCTCGCCACCACAGGTAGGCGGCCGCAAGGGCGCTGATCAGGGCCAGGGCATCGAGGATGGAAACCAGCATGACGAACCTTCAGCGTGCGATCAGGAAACGCACCTGCGTCTCCCCGTAGCTCCGTTGATCTGTCTCGTCGAAGCCGGGCGGAATTTCAAGCTCCGCCGCCGCCGTCTCCTCCCAGACCACGAACGCGCCCGGGCTCAGCCAGCCGCCATCCCGTGCGGAGGCCAGCGCCAGCTCACCCAGACCCTTGCCATAGGGCGGGTCGCAGAACACCAGGCTGAACGGGTCCATGCCGGAAATCGGGCCAAGCCGCGTCGCATCCCGGCGATAGATCCGGGTTGCGCCGCCAAGACCGAGCGCCTCCTGGTTGCCGCGGATGATTCCGCGCGCATCGGTGCCGTCATCCACCAGCAGCGCAAAGCTTGCGCCGCGCGACAGCGCCTCGAAGGACAGCGCGCCCGTGCCCGCAAACAGGTCGAGCACCCGCGCGCCGTCAAGCGCAACGTCGGCGCTGTGGCCGAGGATGTTGAAAAGGCTCTCGCGCAGCCGGTCGGAGGTTGGCCGGATCGCGAGCGATCCGGCCTTTGGTCCGAGCAGCGAACGGCCCTTGAGGCTCCCGCCGACGATCCGCATGGCGTGACCAGTCAGAACCGCGGCTTGCGCGGCCCGCGCGGCTTGTCACCACCGCCGGCACCGCCTGAACGCGGCGGCCCCGAACGCGGCCCGCCCTTGAATGGCGCCTTGCCGCCTTCGCGGAACGAGCGCTGTGGCCGCTCGCCGTCTTCGCGCGGGCGGAAGCTGCGTTCGCCTTCGGCGCGCGGCGGGCGGGCCCCGCGTGCCGGCCTGTCGCCAGAATCCTTGCGTGGCGGCCGATCGGCGAAATCCCGGCGTGGACCTGCGTCGCTGCGCGGTCCGCGCGGCTTGAAAGGCCGGTCGCCATCGGTGCGCGGCGACCGCTCCTTGTCGCCGCCCCAGGGCGCTCCGCCGACGAATTCCCGGCGCGGCGGCCTGTCCTCCGCCTCGCGCCGTGGGCCACGCTCCGCAAAGGCGCGGCGCGGCGGCCTGTCGTCATCCTGCCGGGGCCGGCGCGCCGGACGCTCGTCACCGCCAGACGGGGCGAAATCGGCGCGTGTGTAGCGCGGCTTGCGCGGAATGTCAGGCGAGGAACCGGTCACGCGCTCCACGGTGACGCGGCGTCCCTTGGGATCCTCGATCGGCTTGGCGCGGACGCGCTCGCGACCGCCTGCCGCCTCGCGCTGGGCCCGCTCCTCGCGCGGATCGCTGCCCCGGCGCGGACCGGCGCGCTTCGGTTTCATCTGGGTCGTGTCCTCGTCGCGCCAGATGGCGCCGCGGCCTTCCTCGGCACGCAGCAGGATGTCGCGCGGGGCCTCGCCGCTTTCCTCGCGGGCGCGGTGGTAGGCGCCTTCGCGCGGCTTGCGGGCGGGTTTGTCAGGGGACGCGTCGCGCTCGAAGCGGGGCCGTTCGCCACGGTCGCCGAAGCGGGGACGCTCGCCGCGCTCGTCGCGTCGTGGTGCAGCGCGGTCCGGTCTGCGTCCCGCGCCACGCTCGTCTTCATGGGCATGGGGCCGGTCAAGCCTGTTCTCGTTGCGGACGGGGGCGTCGAAGTCGACGCCCGCAATGCTGGCCAGTTGCTCGCCGAGTTGGTCGCGCAGGACCTTCGTGCGGACCTCCTCGACCTCGCCTTCGGCCAGGTCGCCGAGCTGGAACGGACCAAACGAGATGCGGATCAGCCGGTTCACGGTCAGGCCGAGATGCTCAAGCACGCGCTTGACCTCGCGGTTCTTGCCCTCGCGCAGATCAACCGTCAGCCAGGTGTTGTCGCCGACCTCGCGGTCGCGGGTCGCCACCACAGGGCCGAAATTCTCTCCGTCGATGGTGACGCCGCCACGCACGGCGTCGAGCTTGTCCTGCGTGATCAGCCCGTAGGCGCGCACGCGGTAGCGCCGGAGCCAGGCCGTTTCCGGATGTCCGAGCACGCGTGCAAGGCCGCCGTCATTGGTCAGCAGCAGGAGCCCTTCGGTGTTGATGTCGAGCCGCCCGATGGTGATGACCCGCGGCAGGTCCTCGGGCAGGGTTTCAAACAATGTCGTCCTGCCTTCGGGGTCGTGGTTGGTCGAGACCAGCCCTGACGGCTTGTGATAGAGCCAGAGCCGGGTGCGCTCGCGCGCGGGCAGCTTCTCGCCATCGATCGTGATCCTGGCCGTCGGCAGCACATCGAGCGCCGGCGAGGTGATCACCTCGCCATCGACGCTGACGCGGCCCTGTTCGATCATCGCCTCGGCGTCGCGCCGCGAAGCGGCGCCGGCCCGGGCGATCACCTTCGCGATGCGCTCGACACCGCCGGCCTTCTCGGTTGCCGCCAGCCGTTCGGGGTTGCCTTCTCGCGGCAGGAAGGGGCGGCGCTCGGGCCGCGAAGCACTGCGCGGACGCTCCGCGCCACGGTCATCACTGCGCTGCGGGCGCTCGTCATCGCGGAAGCGGCGCGGCGGCCGGTCGCTGAACTGACGGCGCGGCGGCCTGTCGCCAAAATCGCGGCGCGGTCCGTCGCCTCGCGGCGTGCGTGGCTTGAAGCCTTCTTCGCGGCGCTCGCCTTCCGGACGGTCAACGCGCGGCTTGCGGAACGGCTGGTCGCCATCTGTCCGCGGCGGACGGTCGGAGAATTCGCGGCGTGGCGGGCGATCCCCGAAATCCTTGCGCGGACCAAAGCTCTTGCCGGCGCCCCTTGGCTTGAAACCGTCGCCGGTCCCCTCCTGCCGCGACCTGCCAGGGCGTTCGGCGCCCTCGGCGCGTGGCCGGCTGAAGGGCCGTTCGCCACGCTCGGGCCGCTCGCTGCGATAGGGCTTCTCAGTCCGGTCGCTCTCGAAACGGCGTGGCCGCTCGCTGCGTTCGCCCGCAGGCGGGGCGTCACGGAAGGCTCCGGGCCTGTAGTCGCTGCCGGATCGGGAGCCTCCGCCGAAGCCTCCGGGCTTGCGCGGTCCGCGCGGGCCCTTGGGGCCGCCGCGCCTGCTGTCATCATCGCTCATGGCGTGTCTTTCTGTGTCGGTGTCTCGGAGGGCTCACGCGCTTCGCACCGGAATGGCGGCGTGGTAACAGGGATTTGCCCTCCGAGCGAGAAAAATCCCGAACCATGCCGGATACCGAAATCCTGTCGCCCATGCAGATGGCCCTCGCCGAGGCGCGGGCTGCCGCCGATCGCGGCGAGGTGCCGGTCGGTGCGGTGGTGGTGCGCGCGGGACGGGTGATCGCGAGCGCCGGGAACCGCACGCGCGAGCTGAACGATCCGACGGCGCATGCCGAAATGCTGGCGGTCCGCGCCGCCTGCGAACGCGTCGGCGACGAGCGGCTGACCGGCTGCGATCTGCACGTCACGCTTGAGCCTTGCCCGATGTGCGCGGGCGCGATCTCGTTCGCCCGCATCCGGCGGCTGTATTTCGGAGCGGCGGACCCGAAGGGCGGCGCGGTCGAGAATGGTGTCAGGCTCTATGCTTCGCCGACTTGCCACCACGCGCCGGAGGTCTATGGCGGCATGGCTGAGGGCGAGGCGGCGGCCCTTCTCAGGAATTTTTTCCGCGAAAGGCGCGGCGTCTAGCTTTGGTTCAGCGCGCCAGGAAGGCTGGCACGCGCTCCAGCGCATCCGCGCGTGCGGCGGGGTTGGTGCCGGCATGGGCCGTGCCGCTGCCATCGGCGCTGAAAGCGAGGTCGCTCCGCTGGGTCATCGGCCGGCCGGGATGGTCGAAATCGTGAAAAGCGTCCGGATAAAGCTTGATGGCCACAGCCTCTCCGCGGGCTGTGGCGGCCTCGACGAGGGTCTTGCATGGCGCGGCCGGCGTCCAGTCATCCGCCTCGCCCATGAGGATGAGCAGCGGCAGGCGCGCCTTGAACCCGGCCGATTCCGCTTGACCCCGGCAGCCTGGATAGAAAGCGACGGCCCGCGCAAGGTCGGGGGACAGGTCTGCCGGCCTGCGGTCCTTGCGGATCGCGGCCAGAACAGTGGACCCGCCATTGGACCAGCCCAGAAGCGACACGGCGTTTGGCTTCACATCGCTGCGCGCCTGAAGCCATGTCTTGGCGGCGAGCACATCGGCGACCCGTTCGCGGCCCGCCCTCACGCTCCGATTGACGGTGCCGCACTGCGAGCCGAGGCCGCGCGACCGGAAACTGTCTGGCATCAGCACGAGAAAGCCCTTGGCCGCCAGCCTCTGGCCCCAATCAGCATGTCGGGCCGAGGGCTGGCCGGCTGAATTGAACAGGCCGCCGCAGCCGTGCAGCGCGATCACGGCCGGATGCGGGCCGGAACCCTGGGGACGATACAGCGCTCCAGCCAGTTCCACGTCTTCGGCCGGGATGCGAACCATTTCGGGCAGCACGTCCGCCCTGACAGCGCCGATCACCGCGTCCAGTGTCAGGCCCGCGATCAGCGCGACGCCAGCAAGGCCTCCGGCAAACCAGCGTGCGGCCGTTGAGGCAGACCGGAGTTTCGGAAATGCGCCTGCCACCCGCTATCCCTGTCCACGCACGTCCTGCAATCAGGACATTCCAACGATGATGCCGACATGCTATCGCACTCTTGCAAAATTGGGGAGTGAGCGCAATGAACCGGCATGAAACGCCGTTTCTGGGCGGACAGGAGGCGGTGCTCAGTTTCGGCGACGGCGAATTCGCTGTCCTGAAGCAGGGAACCTATGTGCGCTGCGCGGTCACCGGCGTGCGCATTCCGATCGAGGAATTGCGCTACTGGTCGGTCGACCTCAACGAGGCCTATGCCTCGCCCGCCGCTGTGCTGGCCCGCCTCAACCGGACGCAGAAGCGCTGAGGCAAGCGTCGAGCAGGCCGTTCAACCTGTCCATGCCTTCAACCGGGACAAGCGTGACATCCACGACGACGAGCCGTCCGCGCAAGGCGTGCGGCAGGTCAGCCCCGATCCGCACCTTGTCCTTCGTCGTTGTCGCCACCAGCGCGTCAAGGCTTGCGGCGGTCGCCGCAACCCGTTCGAGATCGCTTGCGCTGTAGGGCGCATGATCAGCCACGATATGCTCGCCGACGATCTCCGCGCCGCAGGCCCGCAATGTGGCGCGGAACTTGTCAGGAAGCCCGATCCCGGCCATGGCGAACACGCGGCGTCCGGCGATGTGCGCAGCGGCTTCAGGCGAAGGCGTCAACTCCGCCCTGATGACCGGCAGGCCCGTGAGGGCTGCCGCATGCGCGCCGGCCTCGCCGGGGCCGATCAGGACGACAGCGTTGACCCGGCTGGCCTGAAGCGCTGCATCCGCCCGCAGCGGTCCGGCAGGATGGGCCAAACCATTGCCGAAACCGCTCCGGCCATCGATCACGGCAAGCGTGAGCGTCTTCTCGATGTCCGGATTTTGCAGTCCGTCATCCATGATGATCACGCTGGCGCCGGCTTCCAGCGCCTTCGCCGCCCCCGCGACCCGGTCGCGTGACACGATGGTTGGCGCAGCCCGCACTAGCAGCAGCGGCTCGTCGCCGACTTCGGCCGAGCTGTGCCGCGAAGGGTCCACCCGCGTCGCGAAGCGCACCGAGCCGCCATAGCCCCGACTCAGGAACACCGGACGTTCGCCGCGCGCGATCAAGAGGTTGGCAAGGAGCAGCGCGGTCGGCGTCTTGCCCGCCCCGCCGCCGGTGAAGTTGCCGACGCAGATCACCGGGCAGCCGACCCGCGTGCCGGGCCGGCGCATCCGGCGCAAGGTCGCGGCGCTGTAGAGCGTTGCCAGAGGCTGAAGCAGCCGCGCCGTCAGGCTGGGCGGGGTCGTCCACCAGAAGGCTGGCGCGCGCATCACGGCTCGGCGCGCCGGGCCAAGAGTCCCGACCGCGCCAGCAGCGGGTCCATGGCCTGCATGATGCGGTCCGTCGCCCCCGTGAGCGCAGCAACGCCCTGCGCGGCGAGCCTGCCGGTTGTCCGCGCATCGTTGGCATGGGTCAGCCAGTGCAGGACTTGCCCGGCCAGCGCGCCCGCATCCTGGACCTTGACCGCCCCTCCGCCGTCATCGAGCGAGGCGAAGACGTCGATGAAGTTGTGGACATGCGGACCATGCACGATCGCGGCGCTCAGCTTCGCCGCCTCGATCGGGTTTTGCCCGCCATGTGGCACCAGCGAACCGCCAAGATAGCAGACCGGCGCCAGCCTGTAGAACAGGCCGAGCTCGCCAACCGTATCGGCCACATAAACGTCGAAGGCGCGGTCGGGGGCCAGCCCGGTCGACCGGCAGCCGCTCGCCAGCCCTTCGGCCAGCGCCAACGCCTCGATCTGCGCTCCGCGCTGCGGATGCCGTGGCGCGATGATGGTGAGCAGCCCCGGCAGCCGCTCCGCGACGCGCCGGTGCGCGTCGATGATCATCTCCTCCTCGCCGGGATGGGTGCTGGCCGCGACCCAGATCGGCCGCCCCGAGGTGACGCCCTGCAGCATCGCCAGCGCGGCCGGATCGGCCGGCGGCGGCGTGACATCGTATTTGAGATTGCCGCCCAGCATGACGCGCGGCGCGCCCAGCCGCGAGAAGCGTTCGCCGTCGCGTTGTGACTGCGCCATCACCACATCGAAACGCGAGAGCAGGGCATGGGCCATCCCCGGCTGCTTCATCCAGCGCGCATAGGAGCGTTCCGACATGCGGCCGTTGAGCAGCATCAGGGGAACGTCCGCCTTGTTCGCCTCCACGATCAGGTTTGGCCACAACTCTGATTCCACCATCACGCCGATGGCGGGACGCCAGTGGCTCAGGAAGCGCTGCATGAAGCCCGGCGTGTCGAGCGGGATGAACTGGTGCAGCGCCGCCGCCGGCAGCCGCTCGGCCATCACCCGTGCCGAAGTGACGGTTCCCGATGTCACCAGCACATGGATGCCGCGCTCCTGCAGCCGTTCGATGATCGGGATCATCGAGACCGTTTCCCCGACACTCGCTCCGTGCAGCCAGACCAGAGGACCTTGCGGACGCGCCATGCCGGCGACGCCCATGCGCTCCTTGAGACGCACCGGGTCTTCCTTGCCTTTCTTCAGGCGCTGACGGAGGATCAATCCGGCAGCCGGCTGGGCCAGACGTGTGGCAGCCCGGTACAGCCGCAATTGCCATGGGCTGCGCGTCATGATTGGGACGCCGGTTGCTGCGCGCGTTTGGCAGCCGCCTGCGCGCGGTTTGCGACGATCATGGCCTCGGCAGGGTCGTCGCGCCCGACCATGGCGAAGGCATGGGCATGGACTGCGTCGAGCCCGGCCTCGACCGCCAGCCGCGCCGCCTCGATGGCGGCCTCGTCGGCGTCGCGCGCGACATGGATCGCATCCCCGACCACAATGGCGCAGCGCCCGAAGGGCAGGCCGATGGTCGTCGCGTCCCAGTTGCGGGCCGAATAGCGGCGGCTGGTCGTGACGGCGACCGGATAGATCGGACGGCCCGAGACCTGGGCCAGTTTCACGATTCCCGCGCCCGCAACCCGCGCGATCTTGGGCACATCGGCGGTGAGCACCATGGTCTGGCCCGCGGCCAGCGCCCGCGTCATCGCCATGAAGGCGCTGATGCCGCCCTTCTCGCGCACCTTGCGGCCATGGGCTCCCGATCCACGGATTGCGCCGATGCCCAGCTGGCGCAGGGCGATGGCGTTGAATTCGCCGTCCCCGTGCCGCGACACCAGCGAGGACGCATTCATCCAGTCCGGGCGTCCGTAAGGCACCATTAGGTGCTGGCCATGCCACATGGCGACGATCACCGGCAGGTCAGGCCGCACCCTCGTCTCATAGACGCCTTCGGGCGCAATGGTGATCCGGTTGGTTTTCTGCACCAGCCGCAGATAGCCGGCCAGCAGGCGGCCAACGGCCTCCTGGACAAGCGGCTTCTTGAGGATCGCAAGCGCCATCGGACCGCCTGGTTCCGCTCAGGGCTTCGAGGGGTCGAGCATGCGGTGCAGGTGCACGACGAAATAGCGCATGTGGGCATTGTCCACCGAAGCCTGCGCCTTCGCCTTCCAGGCGGCATGGGCGCTGGCGTAATTCGGAAAGATTCCGACGATGTCGAGCTTGGACAGGTCACGGAACTCGACGCCGTCGAGATGGGTCAGTTCGCCGCCGAACACGAGGTGCGGCAATTGTTTCTGCGGTGTTGGATCAACCATGGGCGCTCCCCGATGCAATGGCCTCATTCAGGCTGCGATACGCTATCGCGCCGGTTCTTGCGAGAGGCCAGCGCGTTGGCCGGACCGTCAATTGCGTGAAAAGGCATGGTCCCGCATGGCGTTCGCCGCAGCCAGAAGGGCGGGGTGGCCGCCATGGCCCGCTGCCACCAGCGTCGCGTGGACCGGGCGCGCGCGGTTGAAGACCAGACGCTCGCCAGCCAGGGTGGTTACCGTGCCGCCGGCCTCGCTGAGGATGAGGTCGGCGGCGGCCAGATCCCAATCGCGCGAATCAGGCGAGATCAGACCGCCATCGAGCGATCCCTCCGCGATGCGGGCGAGCCGCAGCGCCAGCGACGGCACCTTCGGCTGCGCGTCGAAGGCATAGACCTTGGCCAGCACTTCGAGCATCGGCTTCGGGCCCGCAATGCGCGGCGGTCCTTCATGCAGGCTCCGGGCGCGAATCTCGCCGGCGTTGCGGGTCGCGCCCCGGCCGAGGCTGGCCGCATAGGTCGCCTCCAGGGCCGGTGCATGCACGACGCCGAGGACCGGCTGGTTGTCCGCCAGCAGAGCAACGCAGACGCCCCAGTCGGGCAGTCCGGCCATAAACGCACGTGTGCCGTCGATGGGATCGACAACCCAGACCAGCCTGTGGCCAAGCCGCGCAGGGTCATCCACTGTTTCTTCCGAAAGCCAGCGCGCGGCCGGAACGATGTCGCCGCAGCGGGCCTTCAGGAAGTTGTCGACTGCGATGTCGGCCTCGGTCACCGGCGAGCCGCCATCCTTGCTCCAGATGCGGGCAGACGTGGCTGCGCCGGGCCTGAAGTACCGCATCGCCATGTCGCCGGCGGCGGTTGCAACGCGCACGGATTCAGCAAGCAGGCGGTCTAGTCCATGCGGCGAAAGGTCGATCATCGGCTCGTTCTGGGCGGTACGGCGCATTTGCGCAGGTTTTCTAAACTTTGGTCAAGCATACCGCCCAAAACCAGCGCTGAAACCTCCTTTTAACGCAATGCCTTAAGGCGTTGACCATCGCTGTAGGCCATCGTCGGCAATGTCAGAACGAGGCCGCACCACACAAAAAGCGGCCCGTCTGCAGGGAAAATGAGGCGTCACATGGCGAACCGCTCGTCGCAGATCAGGTCCGGCCGCAACAACCGGCCGGACCTGATCGACCAGATAGGCCCCGCATCGGAACCGTCGCTCGGAGATCCGGTTGCGGTTATGCCCGCGCTTGCCGCGGCCGCTTCCGCCCCGATCCGGCGCATTGAGGGCGTCCGTATCATCTGGCCGGCGATGAACTGGAGCGGCGTCGGCCTGCGCCTCCAGCATCACGATCTGGCCTCCAGCCTGTTCGAGGTCTTCCTCACAGCGGGGGGAGGGCGCGATCTGGTGATCGCGGTGCTTGACGAGGATGACGCGATCGCGGCCTGGCGCAGCGCCGGCAAGGCGACGTCGCTGCCGCTGCTGCTGCAGGCCGCGGACGGCGCCATGTCCAATCCTTATCCGCAAATCGGCCCTGTCGCGCTTGGCCCGCTGCATTTGCGCCGGCAACATTCGTTCCTGCGCCATCGCCGCCCGCGCTTCCTGATGCGGCGCAAGAGTGTCCGCCCGCGCCTCGAGACGATCGCGGTGCTCGGTCACGAACTGTCGCGCGGCGGCGTCGCCTGAAGCGTGCTCAGAGCGCGATCCGGACGACCGGATCGAGGCACAGGCCGGCGGTGAGCAGAAGGCCGGCTGTCCTGTTGGAGCGGAACAGCGCCAGCGCGAGCGCCGGGTTCGGCCGCGACAGGGCGCGAACCTGCAGCATCAGATGCGTGGCGAACAGGGCGAGCCCTCCAAGCGCAACCAGCCCGCCGCCCACCGCCATGACACTGCTGAGGACCAGCAGCACGGTCAGTCCATAGCAAAGGCCGATGGCGAGCCGGGCATGGCCGCCGAACGTGCGGGCCGATGACTTGATGCCGACCACGGCATCATCCTCGATGTCCTGGAGCGCATAGATCGTGTCATAACCGATCGTCCAGAACACGGCCGCAGCATAAAGCAGGACCGGCGCCAGCGCGAGCGAGCCAAAGACTGCGCTCCAGCCGACCAGAGCGCCCCAGGAGAAGGCGAGGCCGAGGACGGCCTGCGGCATGCCGGTGACCCGTTTCATGAAGGGATAGATCGCCACGATCACCAGCGAGGACGCGCCAAGCACGATCGTGAACGCGTTGAACTGCAGCAGAACCGCAAGGCCAACCAGCGACAGCGCGACCAGCCAGACCACCGCCTGTTGCGTGCTGACCTCGCCGGCCGGCAGCGGGCGGTTGCGCGTGCGCGCCACCTGCCGGTCGAGATCGCGGTCGACGATGTCGTTGCCGGTGCAGCCGGCGCCGCGCATGACCACGGCGCCGATGTAGAACAGCGCCATGTGCCACAGGTTGGGGAGCACCGCGCTGACAGGCGTTCCGGCAGGCGCCAGGGTGGCGACCTGCATGGCGGCGAGACCGGCGGCCCACCAGCATGGCAAGAGCAGAAGCCAGTAGCCGATCGGCCGGTCAAGGCGCGCGAGTTTGAGATAGGGGCGCGCTGCTGGCGGGGCGAGCGTGTCGACCCAGTTGCCGCGCCTTGCATCAGGCAGGGACGAGGACTGGGTCATCCCGTTTGCGTCAGGACGGCCGGAGCCGCTGGCGCTCACAGCGCGCCTTGGGGCACCCGCCACGGGCCGCCCGAAAACCCGTCAATGCCGCCAAAGGTGCTGTTGTCCTGCCCCTGTGCCTGGCGCTGCTGCTGTTCGCGGGCCTGACGCAGCATGGTTGCCTGCTGCTTGGCCGCATTGCAGGCTTGGCCGCGCACCTTCACGATTTGGCCCTGGCTGCTGTTCACATTATTGGCGAACTCGTCCGGAACCTGGCACCATTCCTTGTTGTCCTTCAGGAAGGCGATCGTGCGGGTGCCATTGCTGGCCAACTCGCTGAAAGCCTTGCAGGCCACGTTCGGGTCAACGCGCTTGCGCCCGAGATTGTTCACCCGCTCCATCAGCGATTGGCGCTGCTTCAGCAGCGTCGCCAATTGCTCGCAGACATTGGACTGGGCCAGCGCGCCCGAATACCCGGCCAACGGCACAAGCATCGCCATGGACATGCCACCGGCAAGCAACATACGCCTGAACATCGGCTTCTTCCTCTCATGGGTGCGGCCTTGCGGCCTGGCACGCCAGCTGTTCCTCTCGCCCCTATAGCAGCGCTTGGCGGATGATTCCACCCGTCCCCAAACCGCGAGCGGCTGTCGGCCCCTGTCATCGGTTCAAATCGCGACGGGTTTATGGCAGACAGACCCGCGATCGGCCCGCCACAAGGGGCGGGGAACGGAAAGATCTGGCCTGCCATGGAAAAACCCGTCGGCCCAAGACTGTTTGTCGCAGGCGGCCTCAAGGGCGACGCGGTCATCGCGCTCGACCGCGATCAAATCAACTACCTGGTCAACGTGCTGCGCCTTGGCGCCGGCAACCCTGTGCTGGCCTTCAACGGGCGTGACGGCGAATGGCGCTGCGAAATCGAGCCGGTCAGCCGCAAGGATGTCGTCCTGCGCGCGCGGCGGCAGACGCGGACGCAGCCTCCGCAAGCCGATCTGCATTACCTGTTCGCGCCTCTGAAATCGGCCCGGCTCGACTACATGGCGCAGAAGGCGGTCGAAATGGGCGCGACGCTGCTCCAGCCCGTTCTCACGCGCCGCACCCAGGTGTCACGGATCAACACCGGGCGGCTTGCCGCCAATGCCGTCGAGGCCGCCGAGCAATGCGGCCTGCTCAGCGTGCCCCCGGTGGCGGAGGAGATGAAGCTGGAACGCGCGCTGGCGGAGCGTGATGAGCGCCGACTGCTGATCTTCTGCGACGAGGATGCGCCTGTGGCCAGTCCCCTGGAGGCGCTTTCGGTCGCTCGCGCCGCTGCCGCCGCCGATCAGCCGCTCGCGCTGCTGATCGGCCCGGAGGGCGGCTTCGATGACGTGGAACGCCGGCTTCTGCTGGCCCAGCCCCGAACCGTCCGCCTGTCGCTCGGCCCGCGCATCTTGCGGGCGGACACCGCCGCTGTCGCGGCGCTCGCCATCATTCAGGCGTGTTTGGGTGACTGGCGCTGACCGGCGCTCTGCGTCGCTCTCAAAAACAGAGAAAGATCAAACAGTTAAATTATCTGCGATCGGGTCGCAATTGAGCCTTGATCGCCGCTAGTCTGGGCAGGAGTCAAAGCAAGTTTTTGCAAAACAAAATCTTGTCAGAAAGGTTCATGTCCATGACAAAATCAAATACATATCAGTTCGGCATCGAAGAAGAATATTTCCTGTCAGATGCTGTTACAAAAGCTGCGGTTGGCCGTGTCGATCCTTCATTTATTGCGGCGGTTCGCGCGGCCTATCCGGTCGAAGTCCAGCGCGAGATGCTGCAGTGCCAGCTTGAGGTGGCGACGCCGCCGCTGCTGGACTTCAGCGACGCCGAAGCGGCGCTTGGCGGGCTCAGGCAGGGAATCTCCGCGATTGCAGGCGATCACGGGCTTCTGGTGATGGCGTCGGGCACGCATCCGAGCGCGACCTGGCTGCGCCAGCGCGTCACGGCAGCGGCGCGCTATGACCGCATGATGCGCGACCTGCAGATGCTGGGCTCGCGCAACCAGGTGTGCGGCCTGCATGTCCATGTCGAAATCGCCGATGAAGACCGGCGCATCAGCATCATGGGCCGGATTCTGCCTTTCCTGCCCCTGCTTCTGGCGCTCTCGACCTCATCGCCCTTCTGGCAGGGCCATCGCACTGGACTGATGGGCTACCGCCTGGCGGCCTATCGCGAACTGCCGCGCACCGGGCTGCCGGAAGTGTTCGAGAACGCCGCCGACTACCGGCGCTATCTCGACATCATGGTGTCGGCCCGCGCCATCGAGAACTCCAGCTTCGTCTGGTGGGCGATCCGGCCCTCGCGCCAGCATCCGACGCTTGAACTGCGCATCGCCGACAGCTGCACCCGCCTTGGTGACACCATCGCGATCGCGGCCCTGTACCGCTGTCTGGTGCGGCGTCTGGATTTCAATGGCGCGATCAATGCCGAGATGTCCGCCGCCACGCGCGCCATCGCGGCGGAGAATGTCTGGCGCGCCCAGCGCTATGGCATCCACGGCGCCTTCGTGGACGAGCGGACGGCCAGCATGCGCAATGTTGCCGATGTCCTCGAGGACACGATCGCGCTGCTCGAGGACGACGCCCGCGAGCTTGGCTGTCTGCCGCAACTGCTGTCGCTGCGGGACATTCTCAGCCGCGGCACGAGCGCCGACACCCAGCTTGCGGTGTTCGAGGAGGCGCGCAACCGCCTGCGCAACTCCGAGCAGGCGCTCGGCGTCGTGGTTGACTGGCTCGCCTCCGAAACCCGGTCGGGCCAGCGGCAGTCAGCCAGGGCTCCCGGCATGGCGCCGCAACTGCTGCACTGAACACGGCGGCCGTACAGGACGGTGCCGCGTTTGCACCGTTGCCAGATGCCGAAAGGCCGGCATCAGCTCTGGTCTGGTCCGAGCGATCGACCCGGCGACGCAATCGGCGTGCCCGCACGGCGAGAGCGGCGACGCCGGACGCCCGGCCATGCAAAGGGTCCGTTTGCGCCGTCAGCAGGGATCTATGCGCAGATGCAAGATCGGATCGGTCATCTTCGGCTATTGTCGTTGCATTGTCGCCAATCCAGCCATATCTCGGTATCCAACAAGGGCGGCTAGGCGGTTCTGGGGATGATCTCTCCATCAACGCGCCTGCCGCCCATCCCATCTGTTGACCTGAGAACCGCATGGCCCGTGACCAATCCGATCCGACTCCGCTCGGCTCCCGCGACGATCTGGTCGCGTGGATCGCGGCAGGGGAGAAGCCGAGGGCGCGCTACCGCCTTGGGACAGAACACGAGAAGTTCCCCTTCTACCGCGCCGATCTCGCTCCGGTGCCCTATGACGGCCCGCGCGGCGGCATCCGGCGTCTGCTCGACGGGATGTCCTGGCTTCTCGGCTGGGAGCCGATCATGGAAGGCGACCATCCCATCGGGCTGGCCGACGTCACGGGCGGCGGCGCCATCTCGCTCGAGCCTGGCGGACAGTTCGAACTGTCGGGCGCGCCGGTCGAAACGCTGCACCAGACCAGCAATGAACTGAACACGCATCTGGCGCAGCTCAGACAACTGGCCGAGCCACTTGGAATCGGCTTCCTCAGCCTTGGCCACAGTCCGAAATGGTCGCTTGAGCAGACGCCGATCATGCCCAAGTCGCGCTATCAGATCATGCGCAACTACATGCCCAAGGTGGGCACGCGCGGACGGGACATGATGTTCCGCACCTGCACGGTGCAGGTGAATCTCGATTTCTCCAACGAAGCGGATATGGTGCAGAAGCTGCGCGTTTCGCTCGCCCTCCAGCCTGTCGCGACGGCGCTGTTCGCCGCTTCGCCGTTTACCGAGGGCCGGCTCAACGGGCAAAGGTCGATGCGGTCTGAAATCTGGCGCGACACCGACAATAACCGCTCCGGCATGCTCGCCTTCGCCTTCGAGGATGGCATGGGCTATGAGCGTTATGTCGACTGGGCGCTCGACGTGCCGATGTATTTCGTCAAGCGCGGCGCGACCTATCATGATGTGTCCGGCGGTTCGTTCCGCGACCTGATGGCCGGCAGGCTGGCCGGAGCGCCGGGCCAGCAGGCCACGATTGCGGATTGGGCCAACCACATGGGGACCCTGTTTCCCGAGGTGCGGCTGAAGCGCTATCTCGAAATGCGCGGCGCCGATGCGGGGCCTGCCGCCAATCTGGTCGCCCTGCCGGCCTTCTGGACCGGGCTTCTGTATGATCAAGCCGCGCTGGACCAGGCCTGGCAACTCGTCAAGGGCTGGACTGCCGCAGAGCGTCAGGCCCTTCGCGACGCTGTGCCGGCCCAGGGGCTTGCGGCGGCCATCCAGGGGCGCACGGTTCGGGAAATCGCATCTGATGTGCTCAGGCTCGCTCGGTCCGGCCTCGCGCGGCGTGGTTTCACCGATCCGTCCGGCCGCGACGAAACCCGGTTCCTTGATCCGCTTGATGTGATCGTCGCCAGCGGGCGGACGGTTGCGGACGATCTGATCGCGTCATTCCACGGTCCGTGGCAGGGGTCCATCGATCCGGCGTTCACAGAGTACGCACTGTAGGCCGGGCACGAGACAGGCTCATCCCGGCATCATGCGGGGATCAAGCGCATTGCGCAAAAGCCGTTCACGCTGCAGCAAGCATGCTGCCAGCTCGGCGAAAAAGCCGGGCGCTGTTAACTTTTCGCGAAGCCGTTGCTGGCATCCTTCCCGTCATGAATGGTGAGCGGTCCCTGATCAGACGGTTTGTGCGCGACGAACGGGGCATCACCTCGATCGAATACGCGCTCATAGCCTCGATCATCTCGATTTGCGCCGTCGCCTCTGTCGGCGTGATCGGCACCAGGGTCAATGGCATGTTCAATGGCATCTTGCCGGGTTTGAACTGACCGGACATCCGGTCATCCCGCCTTGCTGCGGAAGCACCCTCAAGACGGGCAGATGAACACTCATCATCGCCCATGGCATGATGAACTCTCCCACCCCGCACCCGCTCTTTCGTGCACTGCTGCAGCCGCCCGGCCGGACCGCGTTCTCGGGCTGGGTGCATCGACAAAGCCAGTCGGATCGTCGATGCATGCCGCTTCGAACCCACGACCGTCCTCAGAACGGCGACCAGGCCTCGCGCGCCTGCCGCGCTCGGAGACTGCATGTTGGATACCGCGAAAGGCCCCGAATGCGGCCCCGCAAGCGCCCGATGCTCTCTGTGTTCCGCTCTGTCTGCAAGGAGGGCTCTTGCCAGAACCCCGGAAATTGCCAGCCCTCTCAGCCGGAACCGGACAATCATCGCTTCGCGTGAGAATGGCGGGTGCGGGAGGCAGTCCGTGAGAACCAATCTCGCGGCTTGCTTTCCCTGTTTCCAGGGAATGAACAGGGAATTGCCTTGAATTTCGATGCCTTGACTCAGAATTTTCGTCTGATTGGCGGCGCAAGATCACTATCCTCGAGGTCGATTTCCCTGGGTCGAGGAACAGGAAATCTCATTCAGCTGACCTGGGAACGTGATCCGCCCTGCGGGGATTTAGCCTGTACAAACAGGGATTGGGCATTGCATGCCAGATGCGCTGCCCGCTGACCATGGCGACCTGCGTCTGCGCCTCAGCGCTGCGCATAGCGGCGGGCCAAAGGCGCGATCAACAGCTTTTCGCCGGCTACGAACAGAAGAACGATGGCGAAGCTCGCTGCCACGACAGTGGTCATGTCGGCGGCCCCCTGCGCTCGCAGCATGAGGAAGCCGAGACCGGAGGAGGAGCCCAACAACTCGGCCACCAGCGAGATCTTCCAGCCGATGCCGTAGCAGATGCGCAGCGCACCGATGACGTAGGGCATGATCAGAGGCAAGGCTACGCGCAGCACAACGCGCCGCCCCAGGCGGGTGTAGCTCCGCGCCATTTCGAGCATCTCGCGGTCCATCTGCCGAAGCCCTTCGGCCATGTTGATCAGGCAGAAGGGTATAAGGATCGCCACTTGCACGAAGATGATCGAGAGATGGCCCGGCGGGAACCAGATCGCGGCCAGGATGGCCCAGCCGATAGAAGGAAACGAGCTCAGCACCGGCTGTATGCCGCCGCGGATGACCCAGTCGAGCGCAGGGACCGCCCGGTGCAGCAAGGCAAGTCCGCCGCCAATAACCAGCGCCGCCAACACCGAGGCCACGACCCGGAGCGTCGAGGCCAGCGTATGCTGGAGAAAATCGGGGTCAACGAAGAGCACGACCAGCCTCTGGAAGACTGCGACGGGCCCCGGCAGGACGAATTCGGGAAGATGCCGCGCCCCGACATACCAGGCAAGCAGCGCCGCCAGCACAAGCGCGTCGGCGAGCCAGCGTCCGGGGCTGCGTCCGGCGAGGCTCATGCCGTTCTCCCACCGTAGCGGCGGGCGGCCGCGCGCTCGAAGCGCATGAAGACCAGCCGGTCGGCCAAGTAGACCGAGACGATGATGAAGATGATCACAACAAAGATCGTCTCGGTTGCGAATTCCTGGCGCGCCAGGTTCACGAGGAAACCCAGCCCCCTGTCGCCCCCGAAAAGCTCGGCCGTCAAGGCTACCTTCCAGGCGACGCCGAACATGATCCTCAGCGTCGCGGCCGCAAAGGGCATGAGTGCCGGCAGAATGAGGAGCCGGAAGACGCGCAGCCGGCTGCGCGTAAAGCTGCGGCCCATCTCATCGGTCTCGCGGTCGAGCGCGTCGAGCCCCTCGCGCAGGTTCACCAGGGCGAAAGGCAGGAGTACGACAGTGATGGTGAAGATCACGGTCGTCGAGGAGACGCCGAACCAGATCACGCTGAGCAGCGTCCAGGCGATACCCGAGAAGGCGTTCAGGAACGGCGTCAGCCGGTCACGGATGGCTGGCGCGGACCAGGCGGCGTAATGGGCCAGCAGCGCGAGCGCCGCCCCGACGCCAAAAGCGACAGAAATCGAGGAGCCGATGTGGAACAGCGTCGCGCCGAGGTGCCCGAGCTGGCGTGAGCTGGTGAAGAAGTTGACTGCCGCCTCCCAGACGACAGCAGGCGGTGGCAGAAGATAGGACGGTGCGCGCGCCGAGGCGTAAACCCAGCCGATCGCTATCATCGCTGCGCACCCCGCCGCGACGCCAGCCTTGACGCCTGTTCCCGCCTCGCCTGCCATCGTCAGGACCGGAGCGTGTGCTCCCAGGTCAACTGGCCTACGTCGGGAACACGCTGGATCATGGCGAAGCGCTGACCGATCTCCCAGGCCTTTGTGACGGCCCGCGCATGCTCCTCTCCGAACATGCCAGGAACCTCCGTCGTGCGGTCGAACCACCAATCGAAGAATTCTCGCGCGATGTTGGCCTGCCGGGCCACGTCAGGGAAAACCTCGTCGCGGTTGGCCAGCGCGTAGCGCACCGACTCGCGGATCATGCGGTTGAACTCACGGTAATGGTCTGGACGCGCCGAGAGCCTCTCGGGATAGGCGACATTGACCGCCGACACCAGCCGGCCATGGATCTCGTTCAGGATCACGCCCGTTTCGCAGATATTGACGAAATCGCCCGCCTGCCGGGCGCGGAAGGCTTGGGAGTGGATCAGCGTAGCCGCATCCGTCTGGCTGGTCGCGAGAGCGGCCGGCAGATTTGGCGCGACCACCTCGACCTGGCGCACGTCTCCGCCCTCCAGCGCCATGTTGAGTCCGAAGCGCTGCGCCAGCGCCTCGCGGATGAAGAGATAGCCCGTCGAGCGCAGGCCGTAGGAGGCGAGCATACGGCCCTTGAGCTGCGCCGGATCGCGCAGAGGGCTATCGCGCCTGACCCAGACGCCGCCACCTTCGCCCACCGCCGAGGCGTAGAGCGCCGCGGACAGGATCCTCAACTCGAGCCCGCGCGCGGCTGCAGCCGGCACGCCGATCACGGCCGTCATCACGACGTCGAACTGCTTGGTCGCGGTCGCCTGAATCAGTGTGGGGATGTTCGCGCCCGTGGCCTCGATGTCGACGATGTCGGATTTGACGATGCCCTTGCGGATCGCCCAGAGCGCGGCGTCGTAGACCGGGTCCAGGAGATAGGCGTAGGTGATCTTCTGCCGGCCCTGAGCGCGGGCGACCCAAGGGGCTGACAGCGTGGCGGATAGCGCGGCCGGTGCGGCCGCTGCCACCCGCAGGAAAGTCCTTCGTTCCATCATGCAATCTCCTCTTCGGTCTCGGAATTCGGCTCCAGCGTGCGGAAAAGCGCGCTCAACGTGTCGCGCAGCCGCGCAATGTCGGGGTCGCGCGCGACGTCACGGGGGCGGGGGGCGGTGATCACGACGGTTTCCAGCACCCGCGTCGGCTTGTTGGACAGCAGCACGATGCGGTCGGCCAGGGTCAGGGCCTCTTCGATGTCGTGGGTGACGAACAGGACGGTGCGCCGTGTCTCCTGCCAGATGCTGACGATTTCGGCGCGCAGCCGGCGGCGGCTGTTGGGGTCGAGCGCGGAGAAAGGCTCGTCCATCAGGATGATCGACGGATCCACGCACAACGCTCTGGCGATCGCGACCCGCTGGCGTTCGCCCCCCGAGAGCATCGGTGGATACTTGCTGCCCGAATCCGCAAGCCCGACCAGCGCGAGCAGCGCCTCTGCCTTGGGGCGTCGCGCCTCAGCCTCGCGCGCGCCGAAGCGCAATTCTGCACCGAGCAGGACATTGTCTATCGCAGTTCGCCAAGGTGCGAGCCGCGGCGACTGGAAGACGAACGCAATGTCGCTCCAGCATTCCCCCGGCGGGCGACCGTTGACCAGCGCTGTCCCGCCATCTGCAGGCAGCAGGTCGCCAATGATTCTGAGCGCCGTCGACTTTCCGCAGCCCGAAGGTCCGAGCAAGCAGACGAATTCCCCTTGGCCAACATGAAAGTCGAGGCGGTCGTAGATCGTCTCGCTTCCGAATTTCAGCGAAACGCCCTCGAAGCGGATAGCGTCCGTCATCGGCTCAGCAGCCTTTCGGCGGCGCGGGGCATGGACGCTCCTTGCACGAAAAAATGCCCGCCCGGGCCAGCGACCGGACACTGAAGCTAAAACAGCCTGCTTGCCGCGCGCGGTCAAGCTGTATTTGGCGATTGACACTGCCCGGAGTCTGCCCTGTCCTGTCGTGATCGAGGCGCAAGGGACTGACGATGCCGGGGACAGACAAGCCAACGATGGAGATGCCAGTGGTGCGGACCCGAGCCGGGCTTGCGCGCGGGGTGAGCAGGGGTGCCGTGACCGCCTTCCACGCGGTGCCCTACGCCGCGCCACCTGTCGGGCCCTTACGCTTCGCGCCGCCCCAGCCTGTTTCGGCCTGGGAGGGCGTGCGCGACTGCGCGCGGATTGGCCCGAGCCCCCCGCAGAACGCCTCGCGGCTCGACGCGGTGATGGGGATCGCTTCCTTCGAGCAGTCGGAGGATAGCCTCCATCTCGACATCTGGACGCCCGCCGCCGATGGCGCGCGCAGGCCCGTGATGGTCTGGCTGCATGGCGGGGCCTACATGAGCGGGGGCGGAAGCCAGCCCTTCTACGCCGGCAGCCATCTGGCCGAGCGCGGGGACATGGTGGTGGTCACTGTCACCTACCGGCTCGGCGCGCTGGGATATCTCTACCTGCCCGGCATCGAGGCGGAGGGAGGCGCGCCGGCCAATCGCGGCCTGCTGGACCAGATCGCCGCGCTGCGCTGGATAAGGGACAATATCGAAGCGTTCGGTGGAGATCCTGACCGGGTGACGGTGGCGGGCCAGTCAGCCGGTGGCGGGGCGCTCTTCGGCCTGCTCTCGAGCCCGTTGGCGAGTGGTCTCCTCCAGCGCGGGATCGTCCAGAGCGCGCCGGGCGCGAGCCTTGACCTGTCCCAGGCCCGCGAGATCGCCAGCCACTTTTTCGAGAAGGCCGGCCTGCGCGATGGCGACGTCCAGGCGTTGCGGGCCCTGGATGTAAAGTCCATCCTTGCTGCGCAGGGTGCGGTCGTCATGGCCTTCGCCCAGCGTCCAGGCCGGCTGCTGCCCTGGCAGCTCATATCCGGCCTGCCCGAACTCCCACGGACGCCGTCGACCGCTGCCGCTGAAGGCGCCTCGCCCCACATTCCTCTGATGCTAGGCTGGACGCTCGACGAGATGCACGCCTGGCATGCGCAGGACGCGCGCATGATGGCTGCCACCGGGCTCGCCGAACTGAAGGTGCTGCCGCCGGCGATCGGCCTGCCGGATGCCAGCCTTGCGCGGATCGAGGCGCGGATCGCCGGCGGCCTGGCGCCTTGGCTCGCACTCAGCGAGGAACTGACCGAGCACGTCTTCGGCTCGGCGGCGAAAACAGTTGCAGACAGGCGCGCAGCGCTCGGCGGCGAGGCTTGGGTCTACCGTTTCGATTGGAAGCCAGCGCCGGACGCCCGCTATGGAGCGTGTCACTGCATCGAAATCCCCTTCGTCTTCGGCAATATTGACTGTTGGCCCGTCGCCCCGATGATGGCTGGCGCGGACCCGGCCGAGATGCGCACTGTCACAGAGGCTGTGCAGTCGGCCTGGGTCGACTTCTGCCATGGCCGAAGCCCCGGCTGGCCCGATCGCCGCACGGCGCCGGACGGCATGATGCTGTTCAACACGTCTTCGGGTCCGATCGGCTCTGGCCTGGCGGGTTGATGGATCGACGCTACCGACGTAAAGGTCTGCCAGGCTGACCGCATCGTTTCAGTTCGGTGATTTTCGCCAGTCCCAGAGCCGGAACGACACGACTGTTCTTGTGAGCCTCTCCTCATGCGTGCATCGGCAGATTTGATGCCACGTGCTCTCGAAGCCCGGGATTGAGCCATAGGCGCCGACTGCCTAGAGTAGGCTCACATTTCGCTTGCGGGCAGCATCAATCAGAAGGGACAGCGCGGTGGGCTTGGACTTTTCCATGAAGGACATCGAGCGCCAGATTGCGAGTGGCCAGCTATCAGCCCTTTCGGTCGTGCGGCGTTGTCTCGAAGCGATCAACGCAGAGAACGGCAAACTGCACGCTTTCGTCGAGGTTTTTGCTGAAGGCGCGATACGGCGGGCCGAAGAGCTGGATCGGGTTGCAGCGCAGCGTGGTCCTGTTGGCCCCCTGCACGGCGTGCCGATCGCTGTCAAAGACCTCGCGCAAATCGGGGATCGATCACCGGGGTTTGGGTCGAAGTGCTATCCGCCGCAGCGAGGCGCAATGACCGCCCGGGCCATCCAGCGCCTCATTGACGCGGGGGCTGTCATCATCGGCATGACACAGATGGTGGAGTTCGCCATCGGCGGCTGGGGAACCAACCATGCGATGGGCACGCCATGGAACCCGGTCGATCGTGACGTGCATCGCGTGCCCGGCGGATCAAGCAGCGGGTCTGCGGTCGCTGTTGCTGCCGGATTGGTGCCCGCAGCCATCGGCTCCGATACCGGGGGATCAATCCGCATTCCGGCGTCGCTGTGCGGGATTGTAGGGTTCAAGCCGAGCTTTGACCGAATCCCGCTGGAAGGTATTGCCCCCCTTGGCCCGGCTTTCGATACGCTCGGCCCGATCACACAAACCGTCGCGGATGCACGGCTGCTGTTCTGCGTGATGGCTGGACTGCCTGTGCCGGAAATGGTAAGCGGAAACTCGCTGCATGTCGGTGTGCCCGCCGCCGATCAGCTTGCGCCTTGCGACCCTGAGGTGCTTGCGAACTTCGAACGATCGATTGAGGCCATGCGCTCGGCTGGCCATACGGTCGAAATATTCTCTTTCCCCAGGGAGATGACCGCGTATCAGGCGCTCAACGGCAGCATCGTTGCCCATGATGCCTATCGCCAGCATAAAGCACTCGCCGAGGACCCTGCAACGCCGCTGGATCCTCATGTCCGCCAACGCATTCTGGCCGGACGCGACATCGATGATGCACGTTACGCGGCGCTCGTGCAGGATCGTGTGGCAGCGATTGCTGAATTCAGGTCAGGTTGGGCCCGCTTCGACATCATCGCCCTGCCGAGCACGCCTCTGCCAGCAGTCCCCGTCAACACGGTCGATGAATCGACGATCCCGATGTCCCGTTACACCAGAGCAGGGAATTACCTTGATCTTTGCGGGATCAGCATTCCGAACGGCATCACCTCGACGGGCTTGCCCACAGGTTTACAGCTGATGTCCTGGCATGGTGCAGACGCCAGGTTGCTGGATTTTGCGGAGCAGGTTTCTCGGGGTGTCAGCCGCTGACATTGGTCCCGGCCGGCGATGCCGCATTCGATCTGCAAAGGACTAACTGCATGGCGAGGCGCTGACTGATCGGGATAATGGGCGGCATGGGCCCTCTGGCCACAGTTGACGTCATGCAGAAGGTGATGGAGACGACACCTGCTGAACACGAACAGGATCACGTTCCCCTGATTGTCTATTCTGTTCCGCAGATTCCTGACCGGGTTGGCGCAGCTATTGCCGGAACCGATGAACCATTGCCGGCCATGCTCACCGGAATAAGGACGCTGGAGCAGGCGGGTGTCGAGGCGATCGCCATTGCCTGCAACACGGCGCATGCCTGGTATGATCAGCTTGCTGCTTCGGCAAAGGTGCCGATCATCCACATGGCGCAGACAGTTATCGATGCTGCGTCACAGGACAGAAGGCCTGTTGCCGTGCTGGCAACAATCGCCGTCTTGGTCCTGATGTCTGACAGGACGAGGGCGAAGATAAAATAGTTCCAAGAAAAGACGAAGCTCAGGATCGCCGCAACGACCATCCCGCCTGAAACGATGGGAATCGCGACCAGCCGAAGGATCTGGTCCTGCCGGGCACCATCAATCTGCGCAGATTCGACCAGTTCGCGCGGCAAAGCATCCATGTATGGCAGCAGCACCCAGATCACGACCGGCAAGGTGATCGCGGCGTGCGTGAGGATCAGCTCGAGATGGCTTCCCACAAGCACGAGCTTGGTGAACATGATCAGCCACGGCAACAGGAACAGGGTTCCCGGAGCCATGCTGCTCAATTCGAGACACCCTGTCTTGCTTGCCGACCACACGAAGTTCTCCCGTGTCGCAACGTTCGTTCTCGGGAAGTTGGACGAGTGCGCGTCCATTGTAACGGACCGCATTCCAAGCGGAACATTTCCCAGAATGATCGAAAATGCCGGTTGCCGATTGGTGGTCGCCTTCTAGCCTGTGAGGCGGCGAATGCTGAAAAACCGGAAGCCGGAAGCGGGGGCAACGTCAGCATCCCTGACATTCAAACCAATCTCTGCGGAAACTCGAACCGCTCTCTGGTTCGCGCACCGGGCACAGTAGGAAAACACCCACTTGAGTACCGAGAATTGCCCTCAATGCGGTCCCAGGAAGCGTCCGAAACTCTCTGCTTTTGGCTCTCTCTGCGTGCGGGGCCTTTGCCTAAACCCCGGAAGTCGCCAGCCTTCTCTGCCAGAACCGGAACATCATCGGTTCCCATGCGAGTGGCTGGTGCTGCGAGAGAGGATTGAACTCTCGACCTCACCATTACCAATGGTGTGCTCTACCACTGAGCTACCGCAGCGCCGCACAGGGTTGATCGAACGCAAGAGACACGCGAACAACCGTCAGCAGCGGCTGGATAGACGATGGGGGTTACCAAATCAACCCATCATCTCCAGCTTGTCCCGGCTGGCAGCGCGGCAAGGCCAAGATGGCTTGCGGCACGCTGGCCGATGTCGGCGAAGCTGGCCCGTTTGCCGATGGCCTTGCCGGCGATGCCGGGCCCGAAGGCAAGGATCGGCACATGCTCCCGCGTGTGGTCGGTGCCCGGCCAGCTCGGATCATTGCCGTGGTCGGCCGTGATCAGGACAAGGTCGCCGGGTTTCAGCGCCGCCTGCAGTTCCGGCAGCCGCCGATCGAAGGCTTCCAGCGCCGCCGCATAGCCGGGCACATCGCGGCGGTGGCCAAATTCGGTGTCGAAGTCGACGAGATTGACGAAGGCGAAGCCGCCATCCGGCATCTCTCGCATGGTCTCGACCGCCATCGTGAAATGCGTGTCGTTGCTGACGGCCTTGCGCTCGGTCTGGGTGTTGCGATGGGCGAAGATGTCGCCGATCTTGCCGATGGTGACGATGGCGCGGCCGGCCTCGTGCGCCCTGTCGAGGATCGTGACGTTTGGCGGGGCGACCGCGAAATCCTTGCGGTTGGGCGTCCGCTGGAACCCTGCTTCCGGCGAGCCGATGAAGGGTCGCGCGATGACGCGTCCGATGTTGAGCGGATCGACCAGGATCCGCACGGTCTTGCACAGCTCGTAGAGGCGTTTCAAACCGAAGGTGGCTTCATGCGCGGCGATCTGCAGCACGCTGTCGACCGAGGTGTAGCAGATCGGCTTGCCCGTCCGCATGTGCTCGGCGGCGTGTTCGTCGATGATCGTGGTTCCGGACGCGTGGCAATTGCCTAGAATGCCGGGAACCCCGCCCTCGCGGAGGATGCCAGCCACGAGATCGGGCGGAAAGCTGTTGTCCCTGTCGCGGAAGTAACCCCATTTGAACGGCACCGGGCAGCCGGCGATCTCCCAATGGCCGGAGGGGGTGTCCTTGCCCTGGCTGATCTCGAGGGCGCAGCCATACTCCCCAGCCGGTTTGTCCGGCACCGGCACGCCCGCCAGCGGGGCACCGGTGGAGGCGAGGTGCGCGCCGCTGAGGCCGAGCGCCGCCATGTTCGGCACGTTCAGCGGTCCTGACCTAAGCCCGGCCCTGTCCGCCTTGCCTGCCGCGCAGTGTTCGGCGATGTGGCCAAGAGTGTTCGCGCCCGCGTCGCCATAATCGGCGGCATCGGCGGACGCGCCGCAGCCGACCGAGTCGAGCACGATGATCATGGCGCGCGGCATGGCCTATTCCCGCACCGCGTGTGCAGCCCCGTGTGCGTCGAGGTTGAAAGCGGCGGCGAACAACGCCTTGGTGTAGTCGGTCTGCGGCGCGGCGAAGATCGCCTCACCCTCGCCCTCTTCGACCACCTTGCCGTTCTGCATCACCAGCACGCGGTGCGAGAGCGCGCGCACCACCTTGAGGTCATGGCTGATGAACATGTAGGCGAGCCCGCGCCTGTCCTGCAGGTCGCGCAGCAGGTCGACGATCTGCGCCTGCACCGACATGTCGAGCGCCGAGGTCGGCTCGTCCAGCACCACGAAGCCGGGGTCGAGCGCCATGGCGCGGGCGATGGCGATCCGCTGGCGCTGGCCGCCGGAGAACTCGTGCGGGTAGCGGTCCATTGCGGCGGGGTCGAGCCCGACATCCGTCAGGGCCCGCGCGACGACGGCGCGGCGCTCCTCGTAGGTCAGCCCCTTGTCCTGCACCAGCAGGCCTTCCTCGACGATGCCGGCAACCGACAGGCGAGGCGAGAGCGACCCGTAAGGGTCCTGGAAGACGACCTGCATCGCGCGGCGCTTTGGGCGCATCGCGGCGGATTTGAGCCCGTTGATGTTCTCGCCCAGGAACACGATCGGTCCTTCGGAGGAGATCAGGCGCAGGATGGCGAGGCCGAGCGTGGTCTTGCCGGAGCCGGATTCCCCAACCACGCCGACGGTTTCGCCTTCACGGATGGTGATCGAGACGCCGTCGACCGCCTTCACATGGCCGACCGTGGAGCGCAGGAAACCCTTCTTGATCGGGAACCAGATTTTCAGCGGGCCGGCTTCGAGAATGGTCTTCGCATCCGGCGGTATCGGCTTCGGCTTGCCCTTCGGCTCCGCCGCCAGCAGACGCTGGGTGTAGGCATGCTGCGGCGTGGCAAACACCTCGGCGACCTTGCCCTCCTCGACGATTCTGCCCTTCAGCATCACGCAGACCCGGGTTGCGATGCGGCGCACGATGCCAAGGTCATGGGTGATGAACAGCATGGCCATGCCGAGCCGCTGCTGCAGCTCCTTGAGCAGCTTGAGGATTTGCGCCTGGACGGTGACATCGAGCGCCGTGGTCGGCTCATCCGCGATCAGCAGCTTGGGCTCGTTGGCCAGCGCCATGGCGATCATCACGCGCTGGCGCTGTCCGCCGGAGAGTTGGTGCGGATAGGCGTCGAGCCGCTCGGCAGCATTCCTGATGCCGACAAGGTCGAGCAGTTCCAGCGTGCGCTTGCGGGCAGTCTCGCCGGTCAGGCCCTTGTGCAGGGCCAGTATCTCGCCGATCTGCTTCTCGATGGTATGCAGCGGGTTGAGCGAGGTCATCGGCTCCTGGAACACCATGGTGATGTCATTGCCGCGCACCTGCCTGAGCTCGTCCTCGCTGGCGCTGAGCAAATCCCGGCCCATGAACATCACGCGGCCTGAAGGATGCGAGGCCGAGGGATACTGCAGCAGCTTGAGGATCGACAGGGCGGTGACGGACTTGCCGGAACCCGACTCGCCCACCAGCGCCAGCGTCTCGCCGGGCTGGAGGGTGAATGACACGTCGTCGACCGCGAGCGTGTTTTGGCCGCCCTGGCTGAAGGCGACGGAGAGGTTTTCGACGGCGAGGAGGGGGGAGGTCACGCGAACGTCTTCCTCGGGTCAAACGCATCCCTCACCGCCTCGCCGATGAAGACCAGCAGTGACAGCATCAGCGAGATCACCAGGAAGCCCGCAAGGCCGAGCCATGGCGCCTGCAGGTTGTTCTTGCCCTGCGCCAGCAACTCGCCCAGCGAGGGTGAGCCGGGGGGCAGGCCGAAGCCGAGGAAATCGAGCGAGGTCAGCGTCGTGATCGAGCCGTTGAGCACGAAGGGCATGAAGGTCAGTGTCGCCACCATGGCGTTGGGCAACAGGTGCTTGACCATGATCTTTGAGCTGGAGAGGCCGAGCGCGCGGGCGGCGCGGACGTACTCGAAATTGCGGGCCCGCAGGAATTCGGCGCGCACCACGCCGACCAACGCCACCCATGAGAACAGCAGAAGGATGCCCAGCAGCACCCAGAAGCTTGGCGTGATCACCGACGAGATGATGATCAGGAGATAAAGCGACGGGATTGAGGTCCAGATTTCGATCACGCGCTGGAAGATCAGGTCCGTCCAGCCGCCGAAATAGCCCTGCACCGCGCCGGCCGCGATGCCGATGACGGATGAGATGATCGCCAGCGTCAGGCCGAACAGGACCGAGAGCCGGAAGCCATAGATCAGCCGCGCCACCACATCGCGGCCCTGGTCATCGGTGCCGAGCCAGTTCCACTCAATGTCGCGGCAGGTGCTGCCGCCCGCTTTCTGCGCCTGCACCTTGCATTGCTCGTCCTTCAGCAGCCAGGTCGGGGGGGCAGGGGCGGGCACCGGCAGGTCGAGATTGTGGGTCGAATAGCTGAAGCGGATCAGAGGCCAGATGGCGAAGCCATGCGCGGCGATTTCCTTCTGGATCACCGGGTCGCGGTAGTCGGTGCGGGCGAGGAAGCCGCCGAATTTCTCTTCCGGATAATCGACGGCGATCGGGATCAGGAACTCGCCCTTGTACTTGACGAAGATCGGGCGGTCATTGGCGATCAGTTCGGCAAACAGGCACAGCACGAACAGCGCCATGAAGATCACCAGCGACCAGTAGCCACGGCGATTGGCAGTGAAGTTCGACAGCCGTCGCTGGTTGATCGGCGTCAGGAAGGGCCGCTTCGGCGGAGGCGGCGGAATGACGTTCGCCGAGGAGACAATCGCATCCATCATCAGGTCTCCCGCGTCTCGAAGTCGATGCGCGGATCGATCCAGGTGTACATGAGGTCGGAGATGAGATGGACCACCAGCCCAACCAGCGAGAAGATGAACAGAGTCGCGAACACCACGGGATAATCGCGGTTGACGATGGCTTCGAACGACAGGAGCCCGAGCCCGTCGAGCGAGAAGATCGTCTCGATCAGCAGGGAGCCCGTGAACAGCGCGCCGACGAACGCGCCCGGAAAGCCCGCCACGATGATCATCATCGCGTTGCGGAAGACATGGCCGTAGAGCACGCCGGTCTCGCTCAGCCCCTTCATGCGCGCGGTCAGCACATACTGCTTGCGGATTTCATCGAGGAACGAGTTCTTGGTCAGCAGCGTCTTGGTGGCGAAGATGCCGAGCGCCATCGCCGTCACCGGCAGCGTGATGTGCCAGAGATAGTCGAGGATCTGGCGGTGCCACGGCATATCCTTCCAGCCGTCCGAGGTCAGCCCGCGCAGCGGGAAGACCTGCCAGAACGAGCCGCCCGCGAACAGCACGATGAGCAGGATGGCGAACAGGAAACCGGGAATGGCATAGCCGAGGATCACCAGCCCCGAGGTCCAGACATCGAATTTCGAGCCATCCGACACCGCTTTCCGGATGCCGAGCGGGATCGACACCGCGTAGCCGATGATCAGGATCCACAGCCCGAGCGAGATCGAGACCGGCAGCTTTTCCTTGATCAGCTGCAGCACGGGCGCATCGCGGAAATAGCTCTTGCCGAAATTGAAGGTGGAGTAGTCCACCAGCATCTTGAAGAACCGCTCATGGGCCGGCTTGTCGAAGCCGAACTGCTTTTCCAGTTCCTTGATGAACTGCGGATCGAGCCCTTGCGCCCCGCGATAGGCCGAGGTGACATCCCCGCCGGTTCCCGCTCCGGCCGCCGGCGCGCCGCCCGCCACATCGCCGCCCCCGCCGCCGAGGCGGCTCGAGGTGCCAGAATCCTGGCCCTGCAGCTGCGCGATCATGCGCTCGACCGGCCCGCCCGGCGCGAACTGCACCAGCACGAACGAGATCAGCATGATGCCGAACAGGGTCGGGATCATCAGCAGCACGCGGCGGGCGATGTAGGCCAACATGCCTCACGCTCTCCCGATCCGGCGGGCCTTGTCCGGGTTGAACCACCAGGTCGAAGGGGCGCCCTCACCGAATTTCGGTTGGGTCTCGGGCCGCTCATACATGTCCCAGTAGGCCAGCCACACGCTTGGCGCATGCCACATCGGTATCCAGTAGCGTCCGGCGCGGAAGACGCGGTCGAGCGCCTTGCAGGCCACGACAACCTCCTTGTAGGAGGTCGCGTTGGCGATCACGGTGAGCAGCGCGTCGATGGCCGGGTCGGCGATGCCGGCATAGTTGCGCGAGCCGGGTGTCTTCGCTGCTTCCGAGCCCATCACGAGGCGCATCGTGTCGCCGGGGATCTGCGAGCCGCCGAGCGCCAGGCTGACCATGTCGAACTCGAAGCCGTTTGTGCGGTTCTGGTATTGCGCCGGATCGACCGTGCGCAAGCGCCCTTCGATTCCAAGCCTCTTCAGATTGGCGATGAAGGGCTGGGTGTGCGGGTGCAGGGCAGGGTTGGAATCGAGGAACTCGATCTCGAAAGGTTTGCCGTCGGGCAGGCGCATGATGGCGCCGTCGCGTTTGCAGCCGGCGGCCAACAGCAGTTCGTTGGCGCGGCGCAGCAATGTCCTGTCATTGCCCGAACCGTCCGAGACCGGCGGCACCCAGGGCGCGGCGAAGACCTCCGGGTCGAGCGTGGCCCGAAAGGGTTCGAGAAGCGCCAGTTCCTCCGGCGAGGGCAGCCCTTCGGCCTTCTTGTCTGATTTCTCGAAGAAGGACGTCGTGCGCGCCCTCAGGCCGAACATGATGTTCTTGTTGGTCCACTCGAAATCGAAGCAGATGGCGATCGCTTCCCGGACCCGCTTGTCCTTGAACATCTCCCGTCGGGTGTTGAAGTACCAGCCTTGCGCCGCAGTGGTGCCGGTGCGCGGCAGTTCCTCGCGCTTGACCCGCCCATCGCGCAGCGCCGGAAAGTCATAGCCCGTGGCCCATTGCCGTGCCGTGTATTCTTCCTGGAAGGTGATGGTGCCAGCCTTGAAGGCCTCGAAGGCCACATTGCGGTCGCGGAAATACTCGTAGCGGATGCGGTCGAAGTTGTTGAGGCCGAGGCTGACCGGAAGATCCTTGCCCCAGTAATCCGCCACGCGCTCGTACTCCATGAAACGCCCCTGTTCGAAACGCCCCATCCGGTAGGCGCTCGAACCAAGGATGGGTTCGAGGATCGCGGCCTCGAAATCACGCCCTTCCCAGAACTTTCGCGAGAAGACATTGAGCGACCCGACCAGCAGGTGCAGGTCGCGGCTTTTCTTCGGCGTCAGCTTGATGGTGACCGTGTGACGGTCATCGGCAGTGGCGCTCTCCAGTTCGCGCAGCAAGAGGCGATAGGATGAGTGCCCTTTGGTCTTGATGATGTTCATCGAGAAGACGACATCGTCCGCTGTCAGCGGCGAACCATCATGGAAGCGGGCTTCCTCGCGCAGCTTGAAGCGGTAGGTCAGTTTGTCCGGGGCAATCAGGATGGATTTGGCCAGCAGGCCATAGGCGGTCAGCGGCTCATCAGCATGGCTGGTGACGAGGCTGTCGAAGATGAGTTCGGTGCCGCCCACCCCGTCGCCCTTGTCGACGAAGGAGTTGAGCGTGTTGAAGGTGTCGAAGCTCTGGTTGCCGCCGCCGCTCCTGAGCTGGATCGTGACGAAGCCGCCCTTGGGAGCGGCGGGGTTCACATAGGCGAAGTGCTTGAAATCCGCCGGCAGGCCAAGCTCGCCGAAGGTCGAAAGACCATGGGTCTCTGTCCAGCCGGTCTCGGCGAAAGCCGGATTGATCAGCGCCGGCGACGCGAGCGCAGGCAGGGCGAGCGCGGCCGCTGTTCCCTTCAACGCCTCGCGCCGTGTCCATCGTGCCATGCGCCGCCTCCTGTCGTGGTCGGGTTGCCGCCGCGTCTGATTCGCCTGAACAATATGTCGCGAACCGCTTGCGTTGCCAGTCGCCTTGACGCCGCAAATGAAAAAGCCGGGCGTTCGGCCCGGCTTGTTCGGATCACGATGCCGCTGGAACCGGACTGAAACTCATTTCAGCGATGACAGATAGGCGATGATGTCGGCGCGCTGGTCGGGGCGCGCAATGCCCGCAAAGCTCATGGACGTTCCGGAGAGATACGCCCTCGGGTTCTTGAGGAAGCCGTCAAGCTCCGCGACGCCCCACTTTTCGCCCTTGGTCTTGCGCTCCCTGAGCGCAGCCGAATAGCCAAAGCCGTCGATGTGCGCCTTGGGTCCGTCCACAACCTTCCACAGGTTCGGGCCAACCTTGTTCGCTCCGCCGTTTTCAAAGGAGTGGCAGGCCTTGCATGAGCCGACGGCACGTTCGCCGCGGCCGGCATCAGCCACCTTCATGCGCTCTTCGATGGGCGTGTCGGCAGCGGCGGCCGGGCCGGCGGCCGGAGCGGCCGCGACTTCGCCGCCGGGGAGTTCATAGCCTGCCACCTTCGGCTTGGACGGGTTGACGACGATGCTTCCCAGCATGTTCAGGCCCATCACCACCAGCGCAACGCCCAGCACGGCGCCAGCGATCTTGTTCAGTTCGAACGAGTCCATCGTTACCCTCGTCTGCCGCTTCCCGGGCCGTGATGGCCGCCGGAACGCGCGCTTCGTCCAAGGACGGCCACCGCCGCCCTGATTTCCCTGCTGATTAGCCGCTTTGCGCTTGTGTTTGCAACTCCTATAAGCACGTAACCGTTTGAGACTTTTTGACGCCGACCAAAGTTAGACCCCGATGTCCGACCCGCTTGTCCTGATCCCTGCCCGCATGGCTGCCACACGCCTGCCCAACAAGCCGCTGGCCGATATCAACGGCGAGCCGATGATCGTGCGAGTCTGGCGCAAGGCGATCGCGGCCGGCATCGGACCGGTGGCGGTGGCCACCGATTCGGCCGAGATCGTCGCCGCTGTCGAGGCTGTTGGTGGCCGAGCGGTGATGACCCGTTCCGACCACCAGTCGGGCTCGGACCGGATCAAGGAGGCGGCGGACGTGCTCGACCCCGAAGGACGGCACGACATCGTGGTCAATCTCCAGGGCGACTTCCCGACGATCGATGCGGGCGCCGTTGCGATCTCGATTGAGCCGCTGGCCGATCCAGCCGTTCAGATCGCGACGCTGGCAGCGGAAATTGTCGAAGAGGACGAAAGGGCGGCTCCAAGCGTGGTCAAGCTGGTGGGCAGCATGATCAGCCCGGGCCGCATGCGCGCGCTCTACTTCACCCGCGCCACGGCCCCTTACGGCGACGGGCCGCTGTACCACCATGTCGGCGTCTACGCCTATCGCCGCCGCGCGCTGGAGCGTTTCGTGGCGCTGCCGCCTTCGCCGCTGGAATTGCGCGAGAAGCTCGAGCAACTGCGCGCGCTCGAGGATGGCATGCGCATTGACGCGCGCATCATCGCCCATGTCCCGCGCGGGGTTGACACGCCCGACGATCTCGTGCGCGCCCGCGCTGCCCTCGCGGCACACTGAGGAGTTCTTCATGACCGTCGTTTGTTACCAGGGCGAGCCCGGCGCCTATAGCCAGGCCGCCGCGCTGGAGGTTTTCCCGAACTGCACGCCGCTGGCGTGCCCGACCTTTCAGGACGCGCTGGCCGCGGTTCAGGATGGAACCGCGCGCTACGGCATGATTCCGATCGAGAATTCGACCGTGGGCCGCGTCGGCGACATCTACCAGCTCCTGCCCAAATCGGGCCTGCACATCATCGGCGAGTTCTTCCTGCCGATCCATTTCCAGCTGATGGCCGTGAAGGGCGCGACGCTGGATGGCCTGAAGACCGCCGAAAGCCATGTCGTGGCGCTCGGCCAGAACATGGGTTTCATCCGCAAGCACAGCCTCAGCCCCGTGGTCGCCAGCGACACCGCGGGCTCAGCCCGGATCATCGCGGAGGCGAAGGACCCCACCCGTGGCGCGCTCGCCTCGAAGCTCGCCGCCGAGATCTACGGGCTCGATGTCCTCGCGGAGGATGTCGAGGACGAAAAGCACAACACCACGCGCTTCGTCATCCTGTCGAAGTATCCCGAATATGCCCGGGCAGGCGGCGGCCCGACGATCACCACCTTCGTCTTCCGCGTGCGCAACATTCCGGCAGCGCTCTACAAGGCCATGGGCGGGTTTGCGACCAATGGCGTCAACATGACCAAGCTCGAAAGCTACATGCTGGACGGGCACTTCTACGCCACAATGTTCTACGTCGATGTCGACGGCCATCCGGACGATCCGGCGCTCAAGCGCGCGCTCGAGGAACTGGAGTACTTTTCGCGCGAAGTAAAAATCCTCGGCGTCTACCCGGCCCACCCCTTCCGCGAAAGCTTCAAGGAAGGCTGACGACGACGCTTGGCGCGGCCATCGCGCCATCCCGGCTCAGTTCGCCAGCCAATGCGTCAGCAGGGTGTTCGCGATGGCGATATGCACCGGCGCTGTCAGGCCCTCCGGATGCTGCCCCTTCAGCATCAGCCTGGCCTCCTCACGGCTGAACCAGCGTCCGGCCTCAAGCTCCGTCCCGTCGAGCGTGATCTCGTCATGGAGAGCCTCTGCCAGGCAACCGATCATCAGCGATGAGGGAAATGGCCAGGGCTGGGAGGCAAGATACGTTACCTTGCCGACCGCAAGCCCCGTTTCCTCCAGTGTCTCGCGGCGCACCGCGTCCTCGATGGTTTCGCCCGGCTCGACAAAGCCTGCGATGGCCGAATGCATGCCGGGCGGAAAGCGCGCCTGGCGGGCCAGCAGACACCGATCGCCATGGGTCACCAGCATGATGGTCACCGGGTCGGTGCGGGGAAAATGCTGCGCGGCGCAGGCGCTGCATTCGCGTTTCCAGCCGCCGGGGCTGGCGGCGGTGGGCTGGCCGCAATTGGCGCAGAAACGGTGGCGCGCATGCCAGTCGGTCATCGCCTTGGTCTCGCCGACCGCCCCCAGCTCCGCGACAGGCACCAGCCCCTGAATGGCCAGCGAGCGCAGGTCGAGCACCAGAAGCTCGGGCCTGCCCTTCAGCGCATCGCCGAGCGCTGCGGCTATGCGGACGCCGAACCGCCCCGCGCCATCGTCGCGCCCCAGCAGGATCTCGTGTTCCGCATCGCCGAGTTCGGCCAGCGCCTGCGCATCATGCCAGACCGTGAAGCCATCGCCCACCCGGCGAAGCACCGGCCGTTCGCCGGCCACCACCGCAAACCGCGCCAGTGGCCCGGCGCGCAGCGCGGTTTGCGCCTCCGGCGAATCGCGCAGTTCGGCGGCCCGGTCGAACAGGTTGGCGGCAAAGCCCGTGCGGGCCGAAAGCTCGGCGCGCGCCGTGATCGGCAGATACGGATTCATGGGCGACCGCCTGAGTCGAAGGCTGCGATGAGGCGTGCGATCAGCCCGGACAGTTCGGCCTTGTCATAGGCTTCCGGATTGCCGAGGCCCCAGACGGGCTTGGGCCAGGCGGCGTCGGTCTTGCGCCGCGCGATCACATGCACATGCAGTTGTGCCACCATGTTGCCGAGCGCCGCGATGTTGAGCTTGTCGCAGGGCACACACGCCTTGAGGCCAAGCGCGGCCCTGTCGATCTCAGCGCTCAGCCGTACGCGGTCAATCGCTGACAGGTCGACGATCTCGGTGACGCCGGCGCGCTTCGGAACCAGCACGAGCCAGACATAGCGCGCGTCCTTGATCAGCCGGACCTCGCACAGTGGCCAGTCGGCCACAAGATAGGTGTCGCCTTCAAGGCGCGGATCGAGTGCGAAGGGCATGTCTGTCATGACGCCTGTTTAAGCCCGACAATGGGCGCCGTCGAGAGACCACTGGCATCTTCCGGGCCTCTGGGTGTGGGATCGCGGCATTTTTGCGCGATTCCGAGGGCGCTGCCCGTGATGGCGGCGCGCCGGCGTTGACGTCAGGCTTCCGCCGCGCCAACTTACGGTCGTCAGGCGCTGCGATACCTGATCGAACGGCTCCGGCCTCTTGCGTCCGGAGCCACATTTGTTTTGGAGCCCCGTGATGACCGCCAACCGGTCCACTCATATCCGCCTCACCTCCCACCCTGAACCGGGCACGGCGACCTCGCGCTTTCCGGTGAAGTGGGACGCCGCCACGATCGAGGAGCGCGGTCCCGTTGTGGGGGCGACGACGACGCCGCTCGACCGCAACGTGATCGGCGCCTATGGCGGCGCCTATTCGCTCTATCGGGCACTGGCGGTCTCTGCCCGCGCCATGAACCCGTCGGCCCGGCCTGACCTCACCAACACCTACCCGACTGCCGAGATCGGGCCCTATCCGCAATGGTCGACGCCCGGCAAGATCGTCTCGCTCGATCCATGGGGCCACCGCGTGGCGCGCGACTTTTCCCGCGAGATCGCCGAGGGCGTCGACATCCGCCCGACCATTGCCGTGACGAAGGCGCGGCTGAACCTGCCCGAGATCACGGCCGCCATGGCCGCCCGCAGGCTCGCGCCTGATGGCCGCATCCTGCATGCCTCCGGCGACATCTCGGTCACCAAGATCGCGGTCGATTCGGTCTGGTGGCTGCCGGGCGTCGCCGAGCGTTTCGGCACGAGCGAGAACGAGTTGCGCCGCACCCTGTTCGAGCAGACGGGCGGCATGTTCACCGAACTGGTGACGCGGCCGGACATGAAGGTCTTCCTGCCGCCGATCGGCTCGATGACGGCCTATGTGATCGGCGACGTGGCCGATCTCGCCAATCCGAAGAAGCGGCTCGCCTGCCGCGTTCATGACGAATGCAACGGCTCGGATGTGTTCGGCTCCGACATCTGCACCTGCCGGCCTTATCTCACCCATGGCATCGAGGAAGCCACCATCGAAGCCCAGCGCGGCGGCGTCGGCCTTATCGTCTACAACCGCAAGGAGGGCAGGGCGCTCGGCGAGGTCACGAAATTCCTCGTCTACAACGCCCGCAAGCGGCAGGAGGGCGGAGATAGCGCCGCCACCTATTTCGAGCGCACCGAATGCGTGGCCGGCGTGCAGGATGCCCGCTTTCAGCAGCTCATGCCGGATATCCTGCACTGGCTCGGCGTGACGAAGATCGACCGGCTGATGTCGATGTCCAACATGAAGTACGACGCCATGGTCCAGTCCGGCATCGAGATCGGCGAACGTGTGCCGATCCCGCCCGAATTGATCCCGCAGGATGCCTCGGTCGAGATGGAGGCCAAGAAGGCCGCCGGCTACTATGCGCCCGAGGGCGCGCCCGGCGACAATGCGCTGAAGGCCACGGTCGGCCGCGGGCTGGACAAGTTCTGAGCGATGTCCGGCATTCTCAGCCATCATGGCCTGAACCAGCGCCTCATGAACAGCGGAGCGGTGCGCATGGCCGCCCGCAAGCTGCTCGACCATGCCCGCGCCGGCGAACTGGCCCATCTGTCGCTCGACGAGAGCCGCCTCGATGCGGTGGTCGACTACGTCATCGAGACGACGCGCGCGAACTATCCGACAGGCGAGATCCCGTTTCACGCGCGCTGGCGGCATTTCCGCGCCGGCGGCCGCGATCTGTGGGCGGAACTCGACAAGGCGACGGCCTGGACGTCGCAGCGGGCGCGCGTCAAGGCCGCCTATGACCTTGTGATTGTCAGCGTGCTGCTGGATGCAGGGGCCGGGATGGGCTGGCGCTTTGTCGAGCCGATCACGCGCGTCGAAGCCAGCAAGTCCGAGGGGCTCGGGCTGGCCTCCTTCACCATGTTCCGGGAGGGCCTGTTTTCGGCTCATCCGGGCGAACCGCTCAGGGTCGATGCCGAACGGCTGCAGCGACTCTCGGTCGGCGACCTGCGCCGCGGCTTCCAGGTCGGAGCAGACAATCCGCTGGTCGGCCTTGAAGGGCGGACCGCGCTGCTGCACCGGCTTGGCGAGGAACTGGCCGACCGCCATGCCGACCAGCCCGGCAATCAGCGGCCCTCGATCCTTGCAGACCTGTTCCTCGAAACGCTGGAGTCAGGCAATCCGCTGCTGGCGTCGATGATGCTGGTGGAGGTTCTGAAGGAATTCAGCGGCATCTGGCCCGAGCGCGCCGGCGCCGTCCCCGGCTGCGGCGATACGTGGTTTCATCCGCACGGCATGCCGCTCCCGGGGCATGGCAGCGCGGTACCTTTCCACAAACTGTCGCAATGGCTGACCTACTCGCTGATCGAGCCGCTGCAATGGGCCGGTCACGATGTCCGCGACATTGATGGCCTCACCGGTCTTCCCGAGTACCGCAACGGCGGCCTGCTGCTCGATTTCGGCGTGCTGTCCCTGAAGGACCCGGCTGACTGGACGCGCAGGCATGACGTGTCGTCCGCACTCGTCGTCGAGTGGCGCGCGCTGACCGTGGCGCTGCTCGACATCATTGCTGCGAAGATGCGCGCGCGGCTCGGGCTGAGCGCGGACGAACTGCCGCTCGCCAAGGTGCTCGAAGGCGGCACCTGGGCGGCAGGGCGGCGGATCGCGAAAGAAAAGCGTGCGGATGGCGGCCCGCCGCTGGCCATCATCAGCGACGGAACGGTATTCTGAGAGTCTTGGAAGGGAATGCGAGCATGGCAAGTCAGAAAGACCCCGGCGTCACGGTCGTCGATCATCCGCTGGTGCAGCACAAGCTCACCCTGATGCGCGACAAGGAGCGCTCGACCAAGAGCTTCCGGCAGTTGCTCAACGAAATCGGCATGCTGCTGTGCTACGAGGTCACCCGCGATCTGCCGATCACGATGACCGAAATCGAGACGCCGCTCCAGAAGATGCAGGCCCCGATCATCGCCGGCAAGAAGCTGGTCTTCGCCCCGATCCTGCGCGCCGGCGTCGGCTTCCTCGATGGCATGCTCGAGATGGTGCCGGCAGCCCGCGTGGCCCATATCGGCCTGTACCGCGATCCCGAGACGCTGCAGGCCGTCGAATACTACTTCAAGGCTCCCTCCGACATCGCCGACCGGATGGTCATCGTGATGGACCCGATGCTGGCCACCGCCAACTCCGCCATCGCGGCCGTCGACCGCCTCAAGGAGCGCGGCGCGAAAGACCTGCGCTTCGTGTGCCTGCTCGCGGCCCCGGAGGGTATCGCCAAGATGCGCGACGCACATCCGGAGGTCCGCATCTGGACCGCGTCCATCGATAGCCATCTCAACGATCACGGCTACATCGTGCCGGGGCTCGGCGACGCCGGCGACAGGATGTTCGGCACGAAATAGGCGTGCTGCTAGGCAGGCTAACGGCTTCGTTGGCCTTCGCCCGCCCGGAACAGGGCAGCGAGGCCTTCGCGGTAGGTCGGATAGCGCATCACATAGCCCAGCCGCGTCCGCAGCTTCGCATTCGAGATCTGGCGGCTGTCCATGTAGAAGGAGCGCGCCATGGGCGAGAGCGTCGCGCTGTCGAACGGCTCCTCGCGTGGCGCCGGAAGGCCGAGCAGCCCGGCCGCGAAGGCGATCACGTCCTGCGGCGGCGCCGGTTCATTGTCGGCCACATTGTAGACGGCGCCCGGATCGGGCCTGTCGAGCGAGGCGAGACAGGCCCCGGCGATGTCCTCGACATGGATGCGGCTGAATTTCTGGCCGGCCTTGATGATCCGCCGCGCCGATCCGTCCGCGACCGAGACAAGCTGGTTGCGTCCCGGCCCGTAGATCCCCGCGAGCCGGAAAACCTGGACGGCCTTGCCGGAGGCCACGCCGAGATCGAGCCAGCCCATTTCGGCCGCGATCCGCCTGAGCCCACGCTCCGAGGTTGCCCGCAAGGCGGAGGTCTCGTCGACCAGCGCGCCCTGATGATCACCGTAGACGCCGACAGTGGAGAGATAGCCAATCCAGCCAAGGCGCGGCGCTGTCCGGATCACCTCGCCGAGCACCGGCAGGGCAGGGTCCCCGCCATCTTCCGCTGGAATGGAGACCAGCAGCGCGTCTGCATCCCGGATCGCGGTCTCCAGCGCAGGGTCAACCATCTGTCCGGACAGGACGAAGGCCTCGAAGCCGCCGGCCCGCAGGCGGGAGGCCTTCTCCGCGCTGCGCACCGTGACGCTGACACTGGCGAAGCGCGCGCGCCCCTGCGCCACGAATTGCGCCGCCGAATAACCCATGCCGAGAACGACGAGCCTCATGCCGCACCGTCCAGCACGGTGCGCCACTCCGCCTGCACAGCGGCATCGGTCTCCGCGTGCACCAATCCGGCGGCGAGCTCACGCGCGCGCCCTGGCGCCAGCCGCGCCAGCGCCCAGACCGCCATGGCGCGCACCAATGGCGAGGCGTCGTCAAGCCGGGCTTGCGCGACGTCGCCCAGTTCGGCTGCGCCCGAGTTGCCGATGGCGATCAGGACGTTGCGCACGAAACGATCCCGCCCCGTCCGCTTGACCGGCGTCCCCGCGAACAGCCTGCGGAAGGATGCATCATCGAGCGCCGCGAGGGCGGACAGCGGCATCCCGAGAAGGTCCTCCCGAAGGGCCAGCCGTGATTCGCGGGCGGCGCCAGCGAACTTGTTCCACGGACAGACTGCGAGGCAGTCATCGCAGCCGAAAACCCTGTTGCCGATGCCGGGGCGCAGGTCACGGTCGATATGGCCCGCATGCTCGATGGTCAGATAGGCGATGCAGCGCCGCGCATCGAGCACATAAGGCTCCGGGAAGGCCTTGGTCGGGCAGATGTCGAGACAGCGCGTGCAGCGGCCGCAATGGTCAATTCCGGCTTCATCCGCCGGCAGCTCGGCGCTGGTGAAGATCGCGCCCAGGAACAGCCAGGAGCCATGCTCGCGCGACACCAGCACTGTGTGCTTGCCCTGCCAGCCGAGCCCCGCGGCCTCGGCCAGCGCCTTCTCCATCACTGGCGCGGTGTCGACGAAGACCTTGATGGCAGCATTGCTGGCGGCCAGCGCTCCGGCCACTGTCTTGAGCTTGCCCTTGATCACATCGTGATAGTCCCGCCGGGCTGCATAGACCGACAATGCGGCTTTCGCGGGCTCCGCGAGGACCGCCAGCGGGTCGTGCGGCGGCGCGTAGGACAGGCCAAGCATGATCACCGAGCGCGCCTCCGGCCAGAGCCTGGCTGGGTCGCCGCGCCAGTCGGCCCGGTCGGCCATCCAGTCCATCGTCCCGTGGTGCGAGGCATCGAGCCATTGCCTGAGCCGGCCGGCGGCATCCGGAACAGCCGAAGGCGTGGTCACGCGCGCGATGTCGAAGCCTTCCGCCTCCGCCCGCGCCAGAACCGCCTGCTTCAGGGCTGCCGGCGTCAAAAGTCGAGGTTGTCGTAGGTCGCCGAGGGCGCCATCCCGGCCACGCGGTCGGCGAGCAGCGGGCGGAAGCTCGGGCGGGACTTCATCTTCGCGTACCATGCGCGCGCGCCTTCGCTCTCATCCCAGGCCGCGTCGCCGAGATAGTCCACGCAGGACAGATGGGCTGCGGCAGCAAGATCAGCATAGGACATGTTGGGTCCCGCAAGCCAGTTCCGCCGTGCGGTCAGCCAGCCGATATACTGCAGATGGTAACGCACATTGTTGCGCGCGGCCCGGATCGAGACTGTGTCAGGCGGTCCGCCGCCTTCGTCATTGCGCATGAAGCGCTTGTTGATCTTTTCCAGCGTCAGCGGCCCGGAGACCTCGTCGAAGAACTTGTGGTTGAACCAGTTGGTCAGCCGGCGCACTTCGACGCGCTCTGCTGGCGGGTCGGGCAGAAGCCGGCGTTCGCCGAGCGCGAGCCCCCGCGTCTCGTCGAGGTATTCGGAAATGACATCGGCGGTGGGCACCACCAGCGTGCCTTCCTCGATCAGGACGGGCGTCGTTCCAGCCGGATTGAGGCTCAGGAATTCGGGCCGCCGCTCCCAGGCGCGTTCCTCCGCCAGCTCCGCCTCCATGCCCATCTCGCCCATGACGAGACGGATGAATCGTGAGTGCGGGCAGAACGGGGCATGGAGGAGGCGCGGCATGAAGTCTTCTGGCGTCTGGGTTGCCCGGCGCGGGACTGGAGCATGCGCCGGGTGGTGCGGAAGGGTCCCCGCGTATAGAACCCGGAAGCGTTGCCCACAACCCGATTCGGGTATTGCCGTGAAGGTGTGTATGGGCAGGCGATCAGCTTGGCCGGGGAAAGGGCCTGTCGCGACATGGACTACATCAAGGCGCTGGTTCTGGGGCTGGTCGAGGGGCTGACCGAGTTCATCCCCGTCTCCTCGACGGGCCATCTGCTGCTGCTCGACCATTTTCTCGGCATTGGCGACGATGATTTCGGCAAGACCTTTGCCGTCCTGATCCAGCTTGGGGCGATCCTCGCCATCCTTTCGGTCTATTTCGGCAAGCTCTGGCACGTGGCCATCACGCTGCCGTCGAGCGCCGCCTCGCGCCGCTTTGTGCTGGGCGTTTTGCTGGCCTTCCTGCCGGCCGCCTTCTTCGGCGCTCTGCTGCACGGCTTCATCAAGGGCGTGCTGTTCAACCCATTCCTGGTCTGCTGCACGCTGATCGCCGGCGGACTGATCCTTCTTGTCGTCGATGACCTTGACCTTGAGGTGAAGCATGATGACGCCATGGCGTTTCCAACGCTGATGTACCTCAAGATCGGCCTGATCCAGTGCCTTGCCATGGTGCCGGGCGTATCGCGCTCGGGCTCGTCGATCGTCGGAGCGATGCTGCTGGGGGCGTCCAAGCGGGCGGCGGCCGAGTTCTCCTTCTTTCTCGCCATGCCGACCATGGCCGGCGCCTTCGCCTATGATCTTCTCAAGAGCTACAAGCAGCTCAGCACCGACAATGTGGTCCTGATCGCGATCGGCTTTATCTCGGCCTTCCTCGCGGGCCTTGTCGTGGTCAGGAAGCTGCTCGACATCGTCTCGAACTACGGCTTCAAGCCCTTCGCCTACTGGCGCATCGCGGTCGGCAGCATTGGGCTGGCGCTGATCATCGCGCTCGGGTGATCCTTAGCGGCACGCAGCGCGCCGGTCGCGGGTCCGCGGCCGTGGACGATGTATTTGTTCCAAATTGGAAACAGTGATCGCCCTCTTGGGCTACTTCCGGAGAAAGTACGGTCGCGCGATAAGCGTCGCAGCCGTTATTCAAGGAGTCGCACGATGGCCCTCACATCCACCCCGAAAGGCGTCGCCATCACGGGCGCCATGAACGCCCGCTTTGACGAGATCCTCACCCACGACGCGCTTGCCTTCGTGGCGGATCTGCATCGCCGCTTCGATGCCACCCGCAGGCGCTTGCTCGCCCTGCGCGCCGAACGCCAGAAGCGTTTCGACGCCGGTGAGACGCCTGACTTCCTTGCCGAGACCAAGCATATCCGCGACGGCGACTGGAAGGTCGCGCCGATCCCGGCAGACCTGCAGGACCGCCGCGTCGAGATCACCGGGCCGACCGACCGCAAGATGGTGGTGAATGCGCTGAACTGCGGCGCCAAGGTCTTCATGACCGACTTCGAGGACGCCAACTCGCCGACCTGGACCAACTGCATCGAGGGCCAGCTCAACCTCAAGGACCGCTGGGCCGGCATGCTCGACTTCACGGATGCCGTTACCGGAAAGGCCTACAGGCTTGGCCCGACCCCCGCCGTCCTGATCGTGCGCCCACGCGGCTGGCACCTGATGGAAGCGCATGTCACGGTGGACGGCGAGGAGATGAGCGGATCGCTGTTCGATTTCGGCATGTATCTCTTCCACAACGCCAAATCCGCCATCGCGGCCGGCTCGGGTCCGTATTTCTATCTGCCGAAGATGGAGAGCCATCTCGAGGCGCGGCTCTGGAACGACGTGATGGTCCATGCGCAGGGCGTGCTCGGCCTCAGGATCGGCACCATCAAGGCCACGGTCCTGATCGAGACGCTGCCGGCGGCGTTCGAGATGGACGAGATCATCTATGAACTGAAGGACCACATGGCCGGCCTCAACTGCGGCCGTTGGGACTATATCTTCTCATACATCAAGAAGCTGGCGAAGAACCCCAACTATGTGCTGCCGGACCGCTCGCAGGTGGTGATGAGCAAGGCCTTCCTGCAGGCCTATTCGCTCCTGCTGATCAAGACCTGCCACAAGCGCGGCGCCTTCGCGATGGGCGGCATGGCGGCCCAGATCCCGATCAAGAACAACCCTGAGGCCAACGCAGCCGCCTTCGCCAAGGTCAAGGCCGACAAGGAGCGTGAAGCCGGCAACGGCCATGACGGCACTTGGGTGGCGCATCCGGACCTCGTGCCGGTGGCCATGGAGGTCTTCAACCGTATGATGCCGTCGCCGAACCAGCTCTCCAAGCTGCGCGAGGATGTGCAGGTCACCCGCGCCGATCTTCTGGAGCCGCACACGGGCACCCGCACCGAATCCGGCTTCCGCGAGAACATCCGCGTCGGTGTGCAGTACATGGAAGCGTGGCTGCGTGGCCGTGGCGCGGTGCCGATCTACAACATGATGGAAGATGCCGCGACCGCCGAGATCTCGCGCGCCCAGATCTGGCAGTTCATCAAGTACGGCGTCGAGCTGGAAGGCGACCGCAAGGTGACTCCGGCCTGGTTCGAGACGGTCTACGCCGAGGAGATGGACAAGGTGAGGGCCGAGATCGGCGACGCTGCGTTCAGCGGCGGGCGCTTCCCGGAGGCGGCGAAGCTGTTCAAGGAGATGTCGCTGGCGCCGGACTTCGCCGACTTCCTGACGCTTCCGGCCTACCAGATGATCAAAGGGTGACCCGAAGCCGACATGACGCAGCCGCTGAAAATTTTTTAGGCGGTTGTTGATCCGGCCTACGGGAGACTACGTATACCCTCATGAAGCCCTTCGGGACTTCCTTCCCCATCACGATCGGCCACTCCCCCGGCCGGATCGTACCTGTGAGGCCACCTCTCCCCCGGGGTGGCCTCTTTTTTTCGTGTGTGCGCCGTTTTGCTCAGAGGCGCGCCATCAGCCGGTCGAGCAACGGATTGTCCTGCCGGAAGACATAGTCGAGCGAGCGCATGGTCACGTCGGTCGCGCCGAGCGCCCTCAGATCGTCCACCAGGGCAAAGCCGGCGGCGCGGGGGCAATGAATGGTGACGATGCCGCCCGGAGCCTCAAGCCCGAAAGGCAGGCGGGCCTTGTGCTCCCGGTCAAGCCTGTCCGCAAGCGCCTGGTCGACCAGATCGAGCCGCGCCCTGACCTCATGTACGGCGCGGCCGACCTCTTCCGCCGCGATGCGCGTCAGGATCGCATGCGCCGCCTTGCGGGCGCGGGGACCCCACGGGGCCTTGAGCGAGGCGACGAGATTGGCCTCCGACGCCAGGATGACGCCGTCATCGAGGACCTTGAGCGCATTCGCCGCCAGGGTCGAGCCGGTGGTGGTGATGTCGACGATCACCTCGGCGGTGCCGGCGGCAGGCGCACCCTCGGTCGCGCCCAGGCTCTCGACGATGCGGTAATCGGTGACGCCGTTCTCCGCGAAGAAGCGCCGCGTCAGGTTGATGTACTTCGTCGCGACCCTGAGCTTGCGTCCGTGCCCGAGGCGCATGTCTTCGGCGATGTCATCGAGATCGGCCATCCGCGCCACGTCGATCCAGGCCTGCGGAACCGCCACGACCACATTGGCCTGGCCGAAGCCGAGCGAGGTCAGGAGTTCGACCGTTCCGGGCACGTCCGCGATCTGCTCGCGCACCAGGTCTTCGCCGGTGATGCCGAGGTGCGCCGCTCCCGAGGCGAGCTGGGCGACGATCTCGGAGGCGGACAGGAAGGCGATCTCGACATCGCCGAGGCCCTTGATGGCGCCGCGATAGTTGCGTTCACCCCGCGGCTGCACGAAGCCGAGCCCGGCGCGGCCAAAGAAGGCGGCGGCGTTCTCCTGCAGCCGCCCTTTTGACGGCACTGCCAGGACCAGAGCCGGATCAAGCTCCCCGTTCATGCCGGCCTCCCGTTCAGCCGGTCGAGCCAGATCGAAGCGCCGACAGCCGGAACCGGCGCGGCGGCCCCCAGCCGGCTGAGCAGCGAGTCATAACGCCCGCCGCCGGCAACCGGCTTGGGCGATCCGGGCGCGGGGTCGTGCAGTTCGAAAATGAAGCTGCTGTAGTAATCGAGATTGCGCGCAAAGCCTGCGCTGAACTGCATGGCGCCGACATCGAGCCCCCGCGCCGCCATGAAGCCGGTGCGGGCCTCGAAGGCGTCGAGCTCGGCCGAGAGATCGAGCCCGGCCTCGTCGGCGATGCGCCTGAGCTGCACGGCGGCGTTGTCCGGGTCACCCTCCACGGCCAGCACGCGGCCGAGAATGGCCTGCGCTTCGTCCGGCACGGACTGCTGTTCGCTGGCCTTGGCGAGGAAGCGCGCGGCGATGTCTCCGGCGCTGCGGCCGCCCACGCTGGAAATTCCGGCAATCGCGAGGATGTCCTCGACGAAGGACTTCGCCGCTCCGGAGTCCTGCCCCTGCAGGGCCGCGATCAGGCCCGGCTGGGCGAAGCCCTGCGTCCCCGTGACCGATGCGACTGCGGTGATGGCCTCCGCTCCCTTGCCGGCGCTGATCGCGCGCATCAGGCGGCGCGCCGGGGTGGGCGGCACCTTCAGCGCCTTCACGACGGCCTTGATCACCGCCACGTCGCCTAGCCTGGTCTGGGGTGCTGCAAGGCCCGCGAGGGCAACGGCCTCGACCGTGAGCGCCAGAACCTCCGCATCCGCCGCCTCGGTGTCGCTGCGTCCGAGGAGTTCGATGCCGGCCTGCAGGAACTCACCGCTCTCGCCGCTGCGCATGCGGAAGACCGGACCGAGATAGGCATAGGCCCCGATGTCGCCGTCACGGTGCTGGCTGAGATGATCGCGGCAGACCGGAATGGTGAACTCCGGCCGCAGGCACATGTCACGGCCCTCGGCATCCTGTGTCATGAACATCCGCTTGCGCAGATCCTCGCCCGAGACGTCGAGGAAGATGTCCGCCGGCTGCAGGATAGCGGGCTCGACGGGGCGGTAACCTTCGCGTTCGAACACGGCGAGCAGCGCGGCCCCGCGCAGGGAAGGAGGCGCAGCGCCGCTCATGCGTCGGCAGTCCAGACGAGGATTGGCGTCAAAAGCACGTTCATCAGCGCTCTTTACCAGCGCCTCTGCCGGGACGCGACCCTTTTTGGCCCGCACGGTGAACGGCTTCAACAGTGCGCGCGGTGACGCTCAGGCGGCGTAGCGCTCGCCGTCGGCGCCGTAATAGTCGACATAGCGCCGGTCGATCTGGCTGACCGGCAGGACAACTAGCACGTCCGTCGTGCCGAACTGGCGATCCACCACGGCGCCCTCGCCGAAGCGCGCACCCACCCTGAGATAACCCTTGATCAGCGGGGGCAGCGCTTTCAGGGCGGCCTTCGCGTCGAGCGCCTCGGCGGACACACGATCCATCGCGACGTGATTGAAGGGGTGGGCGCGGGCGCTCCATTCGCCGCTGGCGCGGGCGTGGTGATGCAGGAAGGCGAGCCGCTCGGAGAGTTCGGCGGGATTGACGCCCTCAAGCGAGGCGCAGCCGAACATCACATCGATGCGGTGATGGCGGACATAGGCCCAGATGCCATGCCAGAGCAGTTCCACCGTCTTCTTGGTGCGGTAGGCTTCGAGAACGCAGGAGCGGCCCAGTTCGAGGAAGCGTTTGCCGGGGTGACGCCGGACCAGTGCGGCGATGTCGAACTCGCCCTGCGTGTAGAAGCCTGAGCCGCCGGCCTGATCCTGCCGCAGGAGACGGTAGGTCCCGACAACCATGGGCCGCGGCTTGCGACCCTTGCGGATGTCAAGCCGCGCGGTATCCACAACCAGCAGATGGTCGCAGATGCCGTCATAAGCATCGATGTCGCGGCGCAGGAACCTGCAGCGCGCATTCGGCGAGGCTGACATTTCCTCATAAAACACCTGATAGCGCAGCCGCTGGGCGCGTCGCACATCGCGCGCGTTCTTCGCAAGCCGGATCTCGAGCGTGCCGGAGCGGCCAAGCACTTTCGGCAGGCCCAGATTGGGGAACTGGCGGGCCGGAAACGGCACGATCTGCGGCGGAAGGCTCGACAGGAAGGCCATCGCCGGCTCAGGGACGCGCAAGGCGCCGAAGTCAAACCGCGGATTGTCAGAAGGCGAGCCGTTGAACATGGCTGGTCGGTTCCATCCTGCGTGTGTTCCGTTGCGGCGATTCGCAACCCGACACCCGCAGGCGCCTGATGTCACATACGCCATGAACATCGATGTGACATCAAGATGACATTTGCATGACAGGTACGGACAACCGACAGGACCTGCGCGTCAGGCGGCGTGGGACTGCGCCGGATCAAGCGCTAGCTTGAGCCAGAGCTTGAGCTGGTCACGCACCAGCGGCTTGGGCAGGCAGTCATCGAAGCCGGCGGCCATGGCGGCCTGCCGGTCTTCGGCGGCGACATTGGCCGTCACCGCGATCAGGGGCATGCGGTGCATGACACCCATCGCCGCCTCCTCGTCTCGGATCAGCCGGGCAGCGGTCAACCCGTCCATGATCGGCATCCGTACATCGAAGACGCCGAGGGCGAAGGGCTCGGCTTCGCCCGCCAGTACCGAGGCCATCACGTCGAAGGCTTCCTTGCCATTGCGCACCCAGACGGGCTCGGCGCCCAGCTTCTCGAGCGTGCGGCGCGCGAGCAGGGCGTTGATCTCATTGTCTTCGGCCAGCAGGACGCGCGGGCGCAGCGGCGGCTCGCCATCGCCGTCAGGGGATGGAAGCTGCGGCGCCGCGTCGATGCGGGGCGCCTGCTCCCTCAGTTGCGCCAGCAGCGAGCGCCCGCGCACGGGCTTGACGAGGAAGGCATCGAAGCCGGCCGCCGCCGGCGCACCGAAGCTGCGGCGTTCGAACGGCGACAGGATGATGACACGGCGGCCGACCCGGGCGGCCCGCGCCAGGATCGCAAGCTCCCTCGCCCGCTCGGGACCCACCGCGAGATCAACCAGCAGCACGTCGATCGGCCGGTCCAGCAACAAGGCCTGCGCGTCCTCGGGATTGGCGCACAGCGTCACTTCGGCGCCGGCCAGCCTTGTCAATTCGGCATGGTAGTTGCGGTCGAAGGGGCCGGCGCCGACGATCACGACATTGAAGCCGCTGGCCTCCGGCACGAAGGGCGCGGCCGGCTCGACCGATTTCAGCGGCAACGCCACGGTGAAGCACGAGCCTTCGCCGGGCGTGCTGGCGACTGTGATGTCACCTTTCATCAGGTCGAGCAGGCGCTTGACAATCGCCAGTCCCAGTCCCGAACCGCCATGCGTCCTGGCTGTCGTCTCGTCGGCTTGCTCGAAATCCTTGAAGATGGCGCCGATGCGGTCGGCCGCGATGCCGGGCCCCGTATCCTCGATGCGCAGGCTCACGACGCCATCCTGCCAGTGCAGCCGCAACCCGACGCCGCCGGCCTCTGTGAATTTGACGGCGTTGCCGACGAGGTTGATCAGGATCTGGCGCACCCGGTCCGGATCGCCCATGACAAGATGGGGAAAGCCGGGGTCCGCAAAACTGGCCAGCGAGAGGCCCTTGTCGTGGGCCTTGGGCGCGAGCAACTCCACCACGCCCTCAGCCAGGGCGACGAGGTCGAATGGCTCCTCCGTCAGCGTCGTGCGGCCCGCCTCGACCTTGGCGAAATCGAGGATCTCCTCGATGAGCGAGAGCAGGGCCTGGCCTGATGTTCTCAGCGCGCGCACGTAAGTGGTCTGTTCCTGATCAAGGCGCGTGTCGCTCAGCAGGTCGGCCATGCCGATGATGCCATTGAGCGGGGTACGGAACTCGTGGCTGACCGTGGCGAGAAACCGGGACTTGGCCTCGTTGGCGCTTTTGGCATGGGCGAGGGCTTCGTCGAGCTGCTGTTCGGACGCCACGCGGGCGGTCACGTCGCGCCCGACCCGCTGGATCACGGTCGAACCGTCCGGCAGCGGGACGTGGCTCTCAGCCCAGGAAATCCAGCGCTCGCCCTGTGCGGTGGCGAAGCGCTCATCGACGAGGCGGGCGCCATCGGCTCGGACTTCAACGAGGTTCGCCGTCAGCGGTGCGGCATCGCCGTCCGGGCCCAGCAGGTCGCGGTAGGCGGCATTGGCGAAGATGACCGCTCCGCCCAGATGGCGCCGCACGATGAGGTCGCCCTGCGCCTCGATCAGGCTGCGGTGCCGCTCCTCGCTTTCGGCCACGACGAAAAGCTGGTCGTTCAGCACTTCCTTGGCCGCGCCCAGCTCGTCGGCCCGCTGCTGAAGCCGCCGGTGATCCTTGGTCAGCACCCAGGCAGCGACGGTCGCGATGCCGGCGGCGACCGCCAACACCACGCAAAGGACTGTCAGAAGGATGGTGATCTGCTCCAAAACCATCGAACTCCCGGCTGAACGGCCCTCATCTGACGCCATGAAGGTTTCGGCCGGTCTAACGCTGCGCCGGTTTCGGGCGGCGTGGTTGCGGCGCGGTAAACGCAGCTGGAAGAGGTTCCGGCGAGCCGCCCGGGCTTGTTTTGGGCGGGCAAAAACCGGATTCCCCTTTCGGCGGACATGATCTATGGTCCGCTTCGTTTTTCTGGCGGGTTTGTCGATGCTCAAGAGTCGTTTTGTTGTTTTTTCTGCCGCCGCAATCGGCATCTGCCTGCCGGCGTTTGCGTTCGCGCAAGGCGCCGGACGCGGGCCGACCCGTGCGCCGACGCAAGAGGAAAGCATCATTCCGCAGCCGCGGCCTGAGAAGCAGTTCCCGCTCGGCGCCGCTTGGACGGCGGTCAGTGTCGGCGGCAAGCCGGTTTCCGGCGAGCGCCCCTCGCTGCTGGTCGATGACCAGTTGCGCGCCAAGGGGTTCGGCGGCTGCAACACCTATTCGGCGACAGCCTATCCGCTGAACCAGCAGGGCCTTGCGGTCGGACCCGTGGCGGTCACCAAGCGGGCCTGCGAGGGTGGCCAGATGAACAGCGAGCGCGCCTTTCTTGTGGCGCTTCGCGGCGCCCGCAAATGGGACCTCGTTGAGGGACGCCTCGTGATTACCGGCGTCGGTGGCGAGATCCGCTTCGAGCGCGCTCTCTGAGCCTGGTCAGGCCGGGCTGAACAGGCGTTCCGAAGCGCCGACCGGCTTCATCTCGATGATGCGGTCATGCATCGCCTTCAGCGTCGAGCGATGCCCGATGGAGACAACGGTCGTGCCCGGCAGTTCCCGGCGCAGGACATCGTAGATCGCCAGTTCCATCGGCTCGTCCATGGCCGAGGTCGCTTCGTCGAGGAAGAGCCAGTCCGGTTTGGCCAGCAACACCCGCGCGATGGCGACACGCTGCTGTTCGCCGAGCGACAGGACCTGGACCCAGTAGGCTTCCTCGTTCAGCCGCTCCGCGAGTTGCGGCAGTTTCGCCGCGATCAGGGCCGCCTTGATGGCGTCATCGCTGTAGGCGCCGGACACGGCCGGATAACTCACGGCGGCGCGCAGCGTGCCGAGGGGCAGATAGGGCCGCTGCGGCAGCAGCAGCACCGATTTGCCATCGGGCGCCGCGATCTGCCCTTCGCCGAAGGGCCAGATGCCGGCGATGGCGCGGAACATGGTCGATTTGCCCGAGCCCGACGGGCCGATCAGCAAGGTGCGCTCGCCGGCCTGGAGGCTGAGGTTGTCGACTTTCACGATGGGCTGGCGATCCGGCAGCATCAGGGTCAGTTCCGACAGGTGCAGATGCGCGCCGGTGGCATGCGTCAGGCTGATCTTGCTGTCGGTCTTGATGGCTTCGGCCTTGGCCAGCGAGGTGTCGAAGCTGGAGAGGCGATCCACCACAGCCTTGAAATCAGCCAGCAGCGAATAGCGGTCGATGAAGAATGACAGCGCCGCATCGACGCGGGCGAAGGCCTGGCTGGTCTGTGTCAGGACGCCGAGGGTGATCTGGCCGGCAAAGAAGAACGGCGCGGTGATGACGATCGGCACAATGGAATTGGACGAGCCGTAGAGCTGGATGAAGGCCGAGAGCCATTTCTGGACGCGGACGATGTCGAAGAAGTTGCGGATGACTTCGCCAAACTGGTGGCTGAGACGCTTGTTCTCGGCCTTCTCGCCGCCGAGCAGCGCGACAGGCTCGCCATACTCGCGCAGGCGGGCAAGGCCAAAACGGAAGTCGGCCTCATAGACCTCCTGCTGGAAGTTCAGCCGGATCAGCTTCTTGCCGATCAGATGCGCGACCAGCGTGCCGATCGTGGCGTAGGCCAGCGCGATCCAGAACAGCAGGCCCGGAATCTTGGTGTCGAGGCCTGGCAGGGTCAGATTGGAGGACAGCCCCCACAGGATTACCGAAAACGACACCAGTGACGAAATCTGCTGGATCATCGAGATGGTCAGCGAATAGGTCGTCTCGATGTATTTGCGGATGTCCTCCGAGATGCGCTGGTCGGGGTTGTCGACGCGGGCGTCGCCGAACTGTAGCCGATAATGGGTGCCGTCCTCGAGCCAGCGGCCGAACAGCTTCTCGGTCAGCCACGAGCGCCACCGGATCTTGAAGGCCGAGACGATCAGGAACTCGATGAAGTTCGAGGCGATCAGGATCGCGACCAGCGGCACCCAGACCTGGAACAGCAGCCGCCAGAACTCGGCGCCGTTCTTGGCCTGGATGGCGTCGAACCAGTTGCGGTTGAAGAAGGACAGGCTGACCGAGATCCAGACCTGGCCGAGGTTGATCAGGATGATGATGGCCAGAAGGCCCATCGCCATCCACTTAACCGAGAAGGTGAAGGGCTTGCCGAAGCCCAGATCATAGCTGGCGCGCTCGTTTGTCGAGAAGTACTTGTCGGTGATGCCGACGATCTGCCTCATCACCGGAACCCGGCTCATGCCAAAGGCGAGCAGCGCGAACGCTGCGGAGGTGAAGGCCGTCAGCGGCGGCGGGGTATAGCCGGTCAGCGACGCGGGCAGGATCGGCCCGGCCGCGATCATGGCGATCAGGCCCACATAACCCATGGCGTAGAAGACGATGAAGAAGCGCAGGAACGGCCCGATGCTGCGGCTCATCACCAGCGCCGCCGTCATCAGCGCGCCGGCGATGCCGACATAGAGCGGAATGCCAGAGAACCAGCCGGCCCCCAGCCCCCCGGCCAGGCCAAGCGCGGAGGCGAGGGCGGACAATGCGATCAACAGAGTCATGAGATTCGTTCCGGAGCGGTCCATGCCCCTGTTAGACCGTGGAATGCAGGGATTGTGAACTGTTCATTGCAGGGCTGGCCAGCATGGGCGGTCACGTTCCGTCGAGCGCGGCGGCAGGATGCTATTCAGCCTCCGTCATGCCCCTGGGGTGCAGTTTCGGGAACAGCGGCGCCAGCTCGGCCTCATACTTCGCGAGATAGTCCTTGTAGGACGTTCCGCCGGTGCCGACCTCGACTCCGACCCGGGTGAGCTGGACGACGGCGAGCTGCAGATGTGCCCGGTGAAAAGCCAGTTGCGCCCGGTCGTAGGACGCGATCAGCCGGGTCAGCGGCCCCGCCTGGGGATGGGCGTCGAGCCAGCCGCGCGGATCATCGGAATGTCCTTCCGCGATGGCCGTCAGCGTCTCGACATAGGCCAGCAGGCTGTGATCCGTGTAGTTGTGGAACCATGTGGCCACGTCGGGGCCGTAGTAGCGCTCGAACTGCTTTTCGGCCTCGTGGATGTTGCCCTCTGCGTCCGCGGTTCCGCCGGTCCAGTACTGCTTGCGGATTCCGCTCATGATCTCGATCCGGCGGAACTGCCAGGACTGGAAGCCCGAGGTTGGACCAAGCGCTGTGCGGAATTCCGCGAAGCCGCGCATGTCAGACAGGATCGGCATGGTGGCGTTGACGGTGCGCCAGAACTGCAGCACCCGCTTGAGGAAGTAGCAGGCCTCGGCAAGGTCGCCGATCGCCGCCGTTGTCGCGTCGATGCCCGTCCGCATGGCCGAGAGCGTGCGGTCCAGATCGATGATCATCTGGTGGAACGAGATTTCGCAGACCTGATGCACCGCGATGAACAGGTCCTCGTCCTTCGAGGCGGTGACCGGCTTCTTGCAGGCGAGCAGCGTCGGCAGGTTATGATAGGTCCAGTAGTGGTTCTGGCTCACATCAATGCCGGGATCGACGGGCTGCATCGGTTTGGCGACGTAATTCATCCGGAACCTGCTCTGTAGGGCGTGGCTGTTCGTGACAGCAATTGTCGCGCCAGAGCGGCCAATGCACCAGCCCCAAAACAAGAAAGCCTGACCGCTGGGGCCAGGCTTGCTCTATCGCAAGGGCTCAAGTCGTCACTTGGGCGCCAGCACCATGACGACCTGGCGGCCGTCGAGGCTGGGTTCTGATTCCACCTTCACGAAGGCGGCCGTCTCGGCCTTGACCCTGTGCAGGACTTCCATGCCCAGATGCTGGTGCGCCATCTCGCGGCCACGGAAGCGTAAGGTGATCTTGACCTTGTCGCCTTCCTCGATGAACCCCTTCAGCGACCGCATCTTGACCTCGTAGTCATGCTTGTCGATGCCAGGCCGCAGCTTGATTTCCTTGATCTCGATGACCTTCTGGTTCTTGCGCGCCTCTGCGGCCTTCTTCTGCTCCGCAAAGCGGAAGCGGCCATAATCCAGGATCTTGCAGACAGGAGGGACGGAATTGGGCGCGATTTCAACCAGGTCGAGCCCGGCGTCCTCGGCCATTTTCAGGGCATCGACAGTCAACACGACACCCTTGTTTTCCCCGTTCTGGTCGATCAGCTGGACTTCCCGGATGCGGATGTCGCGATTGGTGCGAGGGCCGTCTTTCTGGGGAACGGGAAGGGCTCGGAATGGTCTGCGAATGGGAGTCTCTCCTGCGAAATCGTGCACGAAGCACACGGCATGCACAAATTGCACAACCGGCAGCATTGTCAACGCCTACGGGCGCTGATGCTGCCGAAACAGTCAGTCTTTGGTGGCGAGCCGCCTATTTGCCAAGCAGCGCGGCGTAGACGTCGAGCGTCTCGCTGACCATGTGCGGCAGCGAGAAGGAGCGCTCGACATGCCGCCTCGCCCTCATGGCCATCGCATCGTTGGCGCTTGGCCTGAGCGCCAACGCCTCGGTCAGCGCTTCCGCCAGCGCCGCTGCGTCTCCCGGCGGCACGCGCCATCCGGTCCGCTCTCCGGGCAGGCATTGTGGCGGGGCCAGCACGGTCTCGGGCACCGCGCCGAGGTCCGAGACCACGACCGGAACGCCCATGGCCTGCGCCTCCACCGCCACGCGCCCGAAGGCCTCCGGCTCGGTCGAGGTCACTGTCGCGACCGAAGCCGCCAGAAAGGCCGCAGGCATGTCCGAGCAGTGGCCGACGCGGCGCACGACACCCGTCAGGCCGCCGGCGGCGATCAGCCCGTCAAGTTCGCGGACATAATCGTTGCGCCCCTGGGCATCGCCGGCAAGGACGAACACCACATCCTCGCTCGCGCCCCGCTGCTTCATAAGCCGCGCCGCCTCGATCAGCACCCGCTGCCCTTTCCAGCTGGTCAGCCGGCCGGCGAGAAGGACCACGCGCTGCTCCGGTTCGATGCCCCAGGCGGCGCGCAGTGCGCCGATCCTCTCCGGCTCGACCAGCGCGGGCTGGTAGGTGCTGAAATCCGTGCCCCGGTGCACCACCCGCACCTTCGACCGGGCGAAGGGGTGCATCCGCGAGATCAGGTCCGCGGTGTAGTGCGAGTTGGCGATCACAACGTCGCCGCGCGCCATCACCGAATTGTACAGCACCTTCACCGCGGAAGCGCCGGCATAGGACCCATGATAGGTGGTCACGAAGGGCAGCTTCATGGCCCGCGCCGCAGCAAGTGCGACCCAGGCCGGCGCCCGAGACCGCGCATGGATCAACTCGACGTGCTCGGCCGCGCACAGCCGCGACAGCTTGCGGATGTTGCCGATCATGGCGAGTGGGTTCTTGGCGGCGGCAGGGAACGGCAGCCAGACGCCGCCCTTGGCCTGCAGTTCGCCGATGAGCCGGCCCCCTTCGGTCGCCACCAGCGCCCGCGCCCCAACCTCAGCCAGGCCCGCTGCAATGTCGACCGTCGTGCGTTCGGCGCCGCCGGCATGCAGTTCAGGGATGATCTGGAGGATCGTTCGCCCTGTCAGCGCATGAGAAGGGGGTTCGGCCAAGTGGGGATCAACTCCGGCTCTCAAATCTGGGGCAAGCGACGTGATCAAGGCTGACAATCGACATGATATGGACCAATCAGCTTGTGACGGAAATTGGTGAACAAAATGGACAAGGCCACCCCCGACCATATCGTGCGCACGGATGCGCCGGGCCAGCGCAGGCTTGCTGTCATCGCCGGCAAAAGCACGCGATCGCCTGCCATCATCTGGCTCGGCGGCTTCCGCTCAGACATGCGCGCCACCAAGGCCGAGGCGCTTGCACGCTGGGCGGAACGCGAGGAGCGCCGCTTCGTCCGCTTCGACTATACCGGCCATGGCGAGAGCGAGGGAGACTTCTCCCGCTCCACCATCTCGGTCTGGCTCGCTGATGCCATGGCCGTCATCGACGCTGAGGGCGGCAGCGCGCCGGTCCTGGTCGGCTCGTCGATGGGTGGCTGGCTGGCCCTGCTGGCGGCGCGAGCCATGAGGGCGCGGGGACAGGCGGCCGGAGGCCTCATTCTCATCGCGCCGGCGGTGGATTTCACCGAGGAGCTGATGTGGAGCCGCTTTCCCGCCGACGTGCAGGCCGCCATCATGCAAACCGGCCAGTGGCTGCGGCCGTCCATCTATGCGCCCGAACCTTATCCGATCACCCGCGCGCTCATCGAGGACGGACGGCGCCATCTGCTCTTTGGTGCGCCGATCGAGCCGGGCTGCCCGGTCAGGATCCTGCAGGGCATGCAGGATCCCGATGTGCCTTGGCAGCATGCCATGAAGCTGGTCGAGCATCTGCCCGCCGATCAGGTGACGCTCACCCTGATCAAGGACGGCGATCACCGGCTGTCGCGCGATCAGGACATTGATCTGCTGATCAGGGCCGTCACGGCCTTGTTGTGATGCCGCTTCAGTGAACGCTGACCGTCACGAGCTGGTTCTCCCAGGCGTTGGCGGTCAACTCGTCGCGCGAGTCCGCGATCATGATCGGCGTGCCGTCGGCCCCCAGCAGCGCGTAAAGGTCGATGCCTGATGGCAGGTCATCGATCTGCGGCACCAGCTTTTGTACCTCGGCGGCGCTCATCGGGCGCACATAGGCCACCTGGCCCGTGCCGAGCGCGGCCAGATCGCTGAGATCGAAAGCGGGCTTGATCTTGTCGGTTGCGTTCATGATGCACTCCTGATGCGCGGCGTTTCGTGGTGCAGGTCCCGGCTCGCAAGTTCCAGATTGCAAGTCCCGGGCCGGAGCGCGATCAATCGCGCGCAATGATGTCAATCTTGCGGATGATGCGTTCGGGCTCCGGCCGGGCCAGATCAACAGACAGCAATCCGTTGGAGAGGTCGGCCCCGAGCACCTCCATCCCGTCCGCCAGCAGGAAGACCCGCTGGAACTGGCGCGCCGCGATGCCGCGGTGGATATAGGCGCGCGACTTGTCCTCGACCTGCCGCCCGCGGATGATGAGCTGGTTCTCCTCGATCGTGATGTCGAGCTGATCGCGTGTGAACCCCGCCACCGCGAGCGTGATGCGCAGACGATCAGGTTCGTTCTCTGTCCGGTTCATCCGCTCGATGTTGTACGGCGGGTAGCCGTCGCTCGTCGTCTTGGCGACGCGGTCGAGCGCCCGTTCGATTTCGTCAAAGCCGAGCAGGAACGGATGGGACAGGCTTGGATATCGTGTCATGTGCGAAGCCCGGATGGCACTTCGTTGCAAGGCACAGACCCGCCTCATGCAGCGCCCGTGACGGATCCTGACGACCCGCAAAACAGATATGGGGGCCTTGCGCCCCTGCAACAAGGGCAGCGCAAACGGTTGCCGCCGAACGATTGTCACAGGCCGTAAGGAAGGAATGGTACCGCCACCCCGGCTTGAACGGGGGACCTCTAGATCCACAATCCGAGTAGACCAGTTTCCTTACCATTCCTCTGTTGTGACTAAGTGTCTGCTGATCCTAGAAAATTCGGGAAATAGCTGCTATCTTCATTCCTCTCGATTCCTCTCAATTCCTGTCGCGGTGGCGACATGGTGGCGACAATTCACCTCGACTAAGGGTCTGACGATGCCGACGGAACGCCTGACCAAGAGGTCCATTGACGCCCTTTCGGCGGGGGCTTCCGCCTGCATCGTGTACGACGATTCCCTCACCGGTTTTGGCGTCCGCGTCATGCCCATCGGAACGCGAGCGCCCATGCTGATCCCGCTCAAGCCCAATGAACGCCGGAGCCTGGACTTCGTCTCGGATCAGCTCACCGATGGTCGCCGCTTCCGCATCCTGACCATCGTCGATGACGGCACGCGGGAATGCCTGGCGCTGGTGGCGGACACCTCGCTTGGCGGCATCCGGGTGGCGCTGGAACTGGATCAGTTGATCGTTAGTCGTGGCAAGCCGAAGATGATCGTCAGTGACAACGGGACCGAGTTCACCTCCAACGCCATCCTCGGCTGGGCGGACAAGAGCAAGGTCGAGTGGCACTACATCGCGCCAGGAAAGCCGATGCAGAATGGCTTCATCGAATCCTTCAACGGTCGCCTGCGGGACGAGCTGCTCAACGAAATGTTGTTCTCATCCCTGAGCCACGCTCGAGCGATTCTAGCCATCTGGCGAGCAGATTCCAACGGCTCGCGGCCCCACTCGCAACTCGGTTGGCAGACGCCGGCCGAGTTCGCCTCCAGCTTCAACCCGCGTCGGGCTCTGGCGCTGCGCTATGCGAAATGCTCCGCGCCATCGCCCGCCGCATCACCCGCCCAGCAGGGCAAACCCAACCCCGGAAACGAACTCAGGACTGGACAAAACCCGGGGGCAACGTCAGAACGCGTCTTGACCCCCTTGTTGAACCGGGCCGGTCTTCATCTTGCAAATTGCGCCAGACGATACTCGTCCCGTATCTTGCGCTTGAGCAATTTTCCCGTTGGGGATCGCGGGAACTCGGCTCGGAAGTCGATGCTCCGTGGGCATTTGTATGCTGACAGTTTGGCGCGGCAAAATGCGACGAGTTCTTTCGAGAGAGTCTCGTTGGGTTCACGCCCATCGACAAGTTGAACAACTGCTTTGACTTCTTCTCCGAACTCGTCATTCGGAATGCCGATGACAGCTGCATCGAGTACTGCATCATGCTGCAGAAGCAGGTTCTCGACTTCCTGCGGGTAAATGTTGACGCCACCCGAGATGATCACAAACGACTTTCGGTCCGTGAGGTACAGGAAGCCTTCGCTATCGAGCCGGCCGATATCGCCCAATGTCGTCCAACCCCGAGCATTCCGGCTGGAAGCGGTTTTGACAGGGTCATTGTGATACTCGAACTGGTGCCCGTTCTCGAAATAGACTTCACCTTCTTCACCTGTCGGCAATTCAGCGCCAGTCTCGTCGCAGATGTGGATGACGCCTAGTTTGGCTTTTCCAACTGAACCGGCGTGGTGCAGCCATTCGCTGGTCGTCAAAGCCGTGAAGCCGTTGTTCTCGGTCCCCGCGTAGTATTCGTGAATGATGGGCCCCCACCATTCGATCATGCGATGTTTCACGTCGATTGGGCAGGGCGCAGCGGCATGCACGGCCATAGTCATCGATTTGAGCGAGTATCGCTGCCGCACGCAGTCCGGCAGTTTCAATAGGCGGACAAACATGGTTGGCACCCACTGACTGTGGGTGACTTGCTCGGCGTCGATCAGGGCGAGCGCGGATTCCGCATCGAACTTTGGCATGATGACCGCCGAGCCACCAGTGCGGATTGTCACCATGGTATGACGCAGCGGAGCTGCATGATAGAGTGGAGCCGTGCAAAGGTAGTGGGTTCCCACGCCGTAGCCGAACAACCCCGACAACAGCTCTATCAGCATGGACGAACTGCCGACGGGTTGATCGGGCAGCGCCCATTTAACGCCTTTCGGCCGTCCCGTCGTGCCAGAGGAGTAAAGCATATCGAGCCCTTGCGACTCGTCGGGGATCGGCGTTGTCAAAGCGGTGGAAGCAATTTCGGAAAAGCTCGGCAGCAGGTCCCGACCTCGCCCGATGATCATGATTGGGCAGCTCTTCGGCATTTGATCCGCATCGGCACCTATGCGCTCAACCAACGTGTCCGAGACGAGCACTAGGGATGCGCCGCAGTCCATGATGATATAGTGGATCTCGTCGTCCGTCAGATGCGTACTGGCCGTCGTGTAGTAGAGACCGGTCCTGTCGGCTGCGAAGCAGATTTCGAGGAATTCGCGACGGTTCTCCATCAGGATGACGATGTGATCGCCGCGTTCCAGTCCCAGCTGGCGAAACGTGTGCGCGGCCTGGTTTGCGCGGGCTTCCAACTGGCCAAACGTCACCGCATCGGGGTCGGTGCTGATCCGGTAAGCAACATCATCCGGCCGCTCGATCGCGTGGCGGCGCGGATGAAACGGTGGGAGACTATGCAGCGTCATGATCAAACCGGATGATTGTCTTGCCAAGCCTCGTCGGTTTGGCACTCTCGACCAAGGCAGCCTTCAGATCACTGAAACCGAATGTCTTGCCGATGACCGGGCGTAGTCTGTGCTGTGTCATTGCCGTCAACATCGCCTCGAACCCATCACGATGTCCGACGGTCACGCCCTGTAAGCGCACCTGTCGTGTCACGACAGCACCAAGTGGCAAGGTTGGCGACAAGCCAGACAGAACGCCGATCAGGGCAATTGTGCCGCCAATTCGGACGCTCTTGATTGATTGCGCGAGTGTCGCTTCGCCGCCAACCTCCACGATCTTGTCGAAGCCCCCGCGCTCCGCAGCAATCTCCCGGGCGAGCCGTGACCATTCCGGCGTCGTGCTGTAGTTCACGGTCCTGTCGGCGCCGAGGCTTTGGGCTTGCGCCAGCTTGTCATCGCTCGATGAGATGATCGTGACATGGGCGCCATGGAGTTTGGCGAACGCAAGCGCGAACAATGCGACGCCGCCAGTACCCTGGACAAGAACACGGTCACCTGGCCGAGTGGTCGCGTGGGTCGCAATGGCGCTCCACGCGGTGAGCGCTGCGCACGGCAGCGTGGCAGCCTCCTCATCTGTCAGGTAGTCGGGAACGCGCACGATCCCTTGCTCAGAAAGGCACATGTACTCTGTCATTACGCCATCAAGCGGCCCGCCGAGGGCCGTTGCGAAACGCTCCTGCGTTGGCTCGCCACTGATCCAGCCCTGAAAATAGGCTGGGCAGACCCTGTCGCCGACCTTTGCCCTGGTGACATGATCGCCCACGGCGACAATCGTGCCGACACCATCCGAGATCGGGATCAGCGGTAATTCGCCGGTGGCACGGCCATACCCGCGAACCGGAACGATGAGATCACGCGCATTCAATGACGCCGCATGCATGCGGATGAGAACCTGTCCAGCTGCGGGCTCCGGTTTGGGCCGCTCTGCGAGATTGAGGTGATCGAAACCCCAACTCCCCTCGATCTGAAAGACACGCACGATGTTGGTCCTTGCTCGGCTCAGAGTGAAATGGGTGTGGGGTTCCAGCGCGCCAGACGGTCCAGGAGCATCGCGGTGCTGCCATCTGTCAGGGCTGCGATCTGGGAAGCACCGATATGCCGGGTAACGGGGTAGGCCTCCTTCAGCCCTTCGGCACCCATCGCATGCAGCATTGCCGGGAGCTGAACTTGTGCAAGCGAGACAGCGTTGACCTTGGCAGCCGCGGCAAGATGGCGGGTATCAGCACCATTCTCCGTTGCAACAATGGCTGCCTCTACCAGAGCCCAAGCGGCGGCGAGATGTGTGGCGCATCTGGCCAGTGGCTCACGCCATGTGGGGTGCTGGTCAAGCGGTTTGCCGAAACTCTGCCGGGTTTCGCCATGGGCGCAGGCAAGGCGAAGGCCCGCCGACACCATGGCGCAGCACATGGCCGCGACATAGATGCGAGCACCGTTGATCTCGGAGAGAATGGCCTTGAAGGCGGTGCCAGCGGGCAGGACGGCGTGTTCGTTCGGTGCAAAATACCGGTTCAGCCAGAAGCCTCCGGTGCCGATGCTGGTCTGCGAAAACCCTGATTCGATTGGATAGCGCTCGCAGCAAGGGTTTGTCAGATCGACGAGAAACGCGGCGATGCCAGCGCCGTCGCCATGCTCGCCAGTTTGTGCATAGACGATGGACAGGCGGGCATGCCGGGCATTGACGATCCACGTCTTTTCGCCCTCGAGGATCCATCCCCCATCAGTCGGTCGTGCCGTGCATCGCATAGCGGACACATCGGAGCCTGCAGATGGTTCGGTCAGGGCCGTGCAGGCAGAGGCCCGCCCCGAGACCAGATCAGGCAAGAGCCTGCTGGCGACCGTTTCCGATGCGGTCATGGCAATGCGCTTGGCAACGTTGTGCGTGTTGACCAGCGACATGGCGAGACCAAAGTCCACTGCAGCGATGATGGCGCATGCCTCGACCTTTGTGCGAAAGCCGAGGCCCAGGCCACCTGATGCGACGGGTACTTCCATGCGCGTGAGGCCGATGCCGGCGGCATGAAACGTGACCGCAGGGTCGAGTGTCTCGCCGCGAGCCCATGCAGCGGCATCCCTTTCCACATGAGTGCGAGCAAATGCCCGAACATCCGCCAGAAACTCAGCCGCAGGATCATGCATCCGAACGAATATCCTTGCGGCTAAGTCTTCTGATCGCGGCTTTGCAGACCCCGACGATACCAATTGGCATGAAGATGGTCGCAAGGACGAGGATCAACCCATAGAGGATCAAGCGGAAGCTGTCGGCAAAGCGCAGCAATTCGGGCAGAAAGACAACCAGGAAGGCACCAATCACAGGCCCTGCGATTGTGCCTGACCCTCCAAGGATCACCGCCAGAATAGCATCGAGCGACTGCGCAACGCCGAAGATCTCCGGATTGATGAAGCCCTGGAAGTGAGCATAAAGCGCACCTGCAAGGCCAGCATACATGGCAGAAACCACGAAGGCGAAGAGCTTGTACTTCCATGCAGCAATGCCGATGGAACCCACCAGATCTTCGTTCTGTCGAATGGCCAGCAGGATTTCTCCAACCCGTGAGCGCGCGATCAGCGCGGCCAACAAAGTCAGACAAGCCGCAAGGACCAGCACAAGATAGAAATATGCGTCACGACTGCCGCCCCAAAGCTTGGGGATGTTCGAAATGCCGGTCTCACCGTTCGTCAGTTCTTTGTAGTTTATCAGAACGATGACAATGATGAGGTTGAAGGCCAGCGTGACGATGGCAAAGTAGTGGCCCTTGACGCGAAGGCTGGGGTAGCCTGTGGCAAGCGCAAACAGCGCGGTTACCAATGGTGCCATCGCGATTGTCGCCCAGGTCGGCAGATGAAAATGAATGCCGAGAAGCGTCGAGCTGTAGGCACCGATGCCCATGAAGCCCGCGCCAACGATCGAGACATACCCGGTGTAACCCTGAATGAGGTTCTGACCCTGCGCCATGATCACCCAGATCAGGGCCAGTATGCTCAGGTGCAGGTAGTACTTGATGGTCAGCAGCTGTGGCAGCATGGCCAGTGATGCAAAGGCGACGAGCCAGACCAGAATTGTCAGCGTCCGGTTCATGGTGAGCGCCCCAGCAATCCCTGCGGACGGATCAGCAGCACGAGGATCATCACCACGAAAGCGATGACATCCTTGTAAGCGGATGAAATGAAGCCGGCAGCGATGGATTCTGTGATGCCGAGGACGGTGCCGCCAAGGATGGCCCCTGGGAAAGAGCCGAGCCCGCCGAGGATCAGGACTGCGAAGCCCTTGACGACAAAGCCCTCGCCGATACCGGGAGCAATCGCGAACAGCGCGCCGACCATGATGCCAGCGGCAACGCCGAGCGATGTCGAGATGCCGAATACGATCAGTGGGATGGACTTGACGTTTACGCCCATCAGGATCGCCGCATCGCGGTTCTCCGCGACAGCCCGGATGGCTTGCCCGGTCTTGGTTTTTTCAACGAACAGCATCATCGCCGCAACCAGCACGATTGCTGCGATGATCACATAAATGCGCAACTCCGGAACCGTGATCCCGCCAAGCCGGAACACCTTGCTCAAACCTGTCGGGATGACGACCTGTTCATGTCCGAACAGTTGGAGATTGATGCCCTCGACCATCATGGTGAGGCCGAGGGCGACGATGAACGCATTGATATGGTTGGCATTTCGCACGGGGCGATAAGCGACGATCTCGATCAGCAGTCCGAGCAGGAACCCGACCACAAGCGCGATGGGGATCGCCGCAATGAGCGGTAACCCTTGCGATGTTACCAGGAAAAAGGTGAGATAGCCGCCGAACATGGACACCGAACCATGAGCGAAATGGGCGATCCCGAGGATTCCAAAAACAGTGGTCAGGCCGAGTGCGATCAGCACATAGACGCCGCCGATCGCCAGACCGTTGATTGTCTGCTGGAGAATTTCGATCAGCATCGGCCTGCCGCCCTCAGTTCAGCGTGCTGAGGAACTGCGAGTAGGCTTTCGCATCCGAAGGCAGATCCTCGACGAAGACCCATTTGCCCTTCTGCCACTGGAAAGCACCGTTGGTGGTGTAGGCCTGCCCATTGACGTCGAACATCTTCCCGTCGACCGGCAGATACTGCATCACCACCTGTGGAGGGATGGCGAGGGCGCGAATGGCCCTGGCCACGGCTACCGTATCATCGACCGTCCCTGCTACCTCAATTGCAGCCTTGAGCACGTAAAGCTGGTCATAGGCATAAGGAGAGCTCGGCGACGGCGTGGCGTTGTATCTCTTTGTGTAGTTTGCGTGGTAGGCGATGCCGTTCTTACTGGCGGAAAGCAGGTCCAGTTCTGTCGGGCGCAGATCCCACACACCCTCCATTTGTGCAGATGTCGTCACCCGCAGAAACTGTTCCTCGCTGCCGCTGGTGAAGCCATAGCGCGGAATGTTCATCCCCAATTCGACCGCCTGCCGATAGACGAAGGCGGCGGATTCGACATAGCCGACCACTAGGATGGCATCCGGGTTGAGCGCGCGTATCTTGGTCAGCTGCGGGGTCATGTCGCGGTCCCTCAGCGTGAAGACTTCCCGGGCGATGATCTCCGAACCAACCTTCTTCAACTCGCGTTCGACTGAGTCGACATACTGAGCGTAAAATCCGACATCGAGCGCGCCAATGACGGCAATCCGCTTTTGGCCCTTTCGAGCGATGAATGTGCCAGCTGCCTGACCGGTAAAGTCAGCCGGCGGGCGCGTGCGCACAAGGTTGGGGATCTTCTTGGTGGTGATGGAGCGCTCGGCTGCATTACCCACCAGCATCACTGCCTTCTCGTTGCCGATGAAGGACGCGACCGCGCTCGTCGAGCCCGAGCAGCAGAAACCTAGGATGTATTTCACGCCATCGCGATCAATCAGCTTGCGGACGGCATTCGTTGCTTCGGTCGGGTTGGCCTTGTCATCATAGGCGATGACGTCGATCTTGTAGGTATCGGAGCCAACCTTGATTCCGCCGGCGGCGTTGATCTCGTCAGCCGCCATCCTCACGGCGTTGGCCTGCGGCAGTCCGTAAACAGCGCCACCGCCGGTCAGGGCATCGGCAACGCCAATGGTCAGTTTCTTTTCGGCCGCGAAAGCCGAGGTGGTTGCTAATGCCATAGCCAGCGCCGCTAAAGCCCCGGTCTTTACGCGATTGAACATGCTTTCCTCCGATTTGTTTTTTGTTAGTGGCCGAGATAGGCGCGCATCACATCCGGATGGCTCTTCAACTCCTTTGCCGGGCCTTGCATCACAATCTTGCCGGCTTCGAAGAGATAGGCCCTGTCAGCCAGGTTCAGGGCCATCATCGAATTCTGTTCAACTAGTAGGATGGTCATCCCCATGGCTTTGATCTGTGCCAGGGTTTCGAAAACGCTGGCGACAATCTTTGGAGCAAGGCCAAGGGATGGTTCGTCGAACAGACAGATGCGCGGACGTGCCATGAGCGCACGCGCGATGGCGAGCATTTCTTGCTCACCACCCGAGAGCTTGCCCGCCGCCTGGTTTTGACGCTCCCGGAGGATTGGAAACATGTCCATCATGCGCACCAGATCTGCATCCTGATCCTTGTCAGTGCGGGTATAGGCACCCATGCGCAGATTCTGGATGACGCTCATCTGCGGGAAGACCTGGCGTCCTTCGGGGCACATCGTAATCCCGGCTCGCACAATGGCATGCCCGCTGGCGTTGGTGATGTCGCGTCCTTCGAACTGGACTGACCCGCTACCGACGGGAACGAGGCCGCAGATCGCTTTCAACGTCGAGGACTTGCCTGCCCCATTCGCGCCGATCAGCGCCACGCATTCGCCCGCCGCAACATCGAGGCTGATCCCGTGGACCACCTCGATTGCGCCATAGCTGACACGAAGATCACGCAGCGCTAGCATCTCAGGCCGCCTCGCCAAGATAAGCGTCGATGACGGCGGGATTGGCGCGGATCTCTGCCGGGCCGCCTTCGGCGATCTTTGATCCGAAGTTCAGGACGACAATCCGGTCGCACAGAGACATGATCAAGGCCATGTGATGCTCGATGATCAGCACTGCTATGTTGCGCTTGCGGATGTTGCGAATAAGATCCGCCAGGGCTTGCCGCTCGTGCTCGACAAGCCCTGCAGCTGGCTCATCGACAAGCAAGATGCGAGGCTTTGTAGCCAGTGCGGTGGCGATCATCAGAAAGCGCTGCTGCGCCGAGGAAATGCTGCCAACCGGTCGATCGGCAATCTGCGCGAGCGTGCAAAGCTGCAAGATCTCGTCGACATGCTGATCGGTTTCGACCTGTTCCCTCGCTACCGAGCCAAAGGGCAGGATTGACGCAAAGGCGCTGGTCCTGCGGATCGTGTGACAACCCGTTCTGACATGCTGGCGCACGGTGAATTCGGGAAACAGACGTGCAGTCTGAAATGTTCGTGCGAGCCCTTTGCTGACGCGGTCAGCCTCCGGCATATGTTCGATGGCGTCAGCGCCAAGCCGGATCGAGCCGGATGTTGGTGGCAACAGTCCGGCAAGCACATTGACCGTTGTCGATTTGCCAGAGCCGTTTGGTCCAATCAGTCCAAGGATTTCGCCGGCGCTGACATCAAACGACAGATCACGAACCGCCTTGACGCCACCAAAGCTCTTGGCAAGCAAGTCAACACGGAGGATCGTTTCGGCCATCGTGCGACACCGTCAGAAGAAGATACCTGAACGGATGTTATGCGCCGCTTATGCTACCGGGTATCCGAAAGATTGGCGCTAGATATTCAATTTTTCGATGATAACATCCGGCAAGAATGATAGCGCTCAAGGCTGCTGATGGTCCGGATCCGCAACATCAATTCCATTCATGTTTTCGACAGCGTCGCCCGCTTTGGCAGCGTGACCAAGGCGGCACGACACTATGGCAGCACGCAGAGTTCGGTCAGCTATCATATCAAGAAACTCGAGGCGGATCTTGGCGTTTCGCTCTTCAGTCGGACCGCCCATGGCCTTGAGTTGACTGATGAGGGAGTGGCCCTCGCCAGCCATGTCGATGCCGGACTGCAGCGTATCGGAGAGGGCATCGAGCTCGTAACGCGGCGGAAAACCAATGTCCGAGTTGCGCTCGTTCCGATGTTCGCGAGCCGCCTTGTCTCCGCGAACATGAGCCGGTTGCAACAGTCTTGTCCTGACATCGAAGTCATCCTGCTCAATCACAACAACACATTTGTCGATTTTGACGACCCGCGCGCGTTTGCCGATTTTGGCATTCAATGGGGCAAGGGTAACTGGTCAAACGTCGATGCGATAAAGTTGTGGGACGAGCGACTGGTTGCGGTCTGCAGCCCCGAGTATCGTGACAGGGTCGCGATCGAAGTTCCTCGCGACGTCGAGCGCTGTAGGTTGCTCCATGTCGATGACAAGCGGATGTGGGCGGAATGGATGGCCGGCTGCGGCACGGTGCTGCGTACGGATCAGCCAAGCATGATGCTCGAAGATCGTCACTTCCAACTCAGTGCGACAATCAACGGCCTCGGGATTTCGCTCTTTGCCAAGTGGCTCGTTCAGGGCGAGTTGACGTCAGGAGCCCTCGTCAATCCGTTCGGGCAATCCTATCCAACCGACTTCAGCTACTATCTTGTGACTCCCAAAGGTCCGCCCTTGTCACCCGGTGCAAGGCGGGTGCGCGACTGGTTCTTGACGCTCTCGGTTGAGGCCATTTGACCAGCCTGCTCTCCTAACGTGAAATGACCAACGCCTAAGGCCGATCATGCAATGACTTGCGAACCGGTTTCAGGTAAGCGCTTCGCTAATTTCTTTGGAATGATCAACGATGATTGCGACGACTACGCGCAGGATTTCTGTGGCGCGTTCGCCCCAAGCTTCCGAGCATGCGAGGAGCGAGTTATCGTCATCTCCCAAAACGCCTCTCCACACAGATTGAGCGAGACTTTCCAGCCAATTGCAGTGGGAAGCTCTGCACCTGAAGCGGGTGTCAACTTGACCGAGCGAACTGGAAAACCGGGCTCGAAAGTCTGCCTTCTGGCACACGCCATGGATCACGATCACTCAGCATAGCAGAACGAGCTTTGAAGCGCCGGCAGTGCCCTCGTCTATGTCCCGGAATGCATTCGCGCCATCCTCAAGCGGACGTTCCGAGAACCATTTCAGGGCGCCAAACGCGCCCGCCGCCAACGCATCCACAGTCTGCTGGAAGTCGATGGGCGTGTAACAATAGGTGCCGGTGACCGTGACTTCCTGGAGCGTAATCTTGCGGACGTCCAGCCCATCCAAGCCAGGCAGCAATCCCGCGTGGACAATGACGCCCCCAGGGCGGACCATGGCGCAGGCGGACGCACGCGTTCCAGATGCTCCAACAGCATCGATAACCAAATCGATGCTGTTGGCCTGAGGTTCACCGAGGGTGCCCGGCGCATAGACATCGAAGCCCTCTTGATCGGCAATGGCCATCTGTCGAAGCACATTCGGCTCTGCAATGCGGACATCCCTTGCGCCGAAATGCCGTGCCACGATGGCGGACGCTAATCCGATCGCGCCCCCACCCAGTACCACAACGCTGCATGCAGCAAGCGGTTGGTGCACGCGCTCAGCGCCCAACCTTACCGCGTGCCAGGCCACAGCCACCGGCTCGGCCAGCGCGGCGTGTGAGATGGGCATGTGATCTGGAATAGCGACGACGTTGCGCTCGGGGATTCGAACTAACTCGGCAAACGCACCGGAGCGCGGCGGCATCGAGATGATCTGCCGCGTCGGCGACAGATGCCAACGCCCTTGTATTGCATAGGAGCATGAGGGGTCCACCACCAGCGGGTTGATAGTGACGCGCTCACCATCGCGCGCGCCACCAACGATGTGGCCTGCAGCCTCGTGGCCGAGGATCAGCGGGGCGGGGCGACGGCTGTCATGGCCGTGATACGCGTGCATGTCCGAGCCGCAAATGCCGACAGCTTCGACGCGGACAACGAGTTCGCCGGGTTCCGCCACCGGATCCGGCTCGTCACGATAGACTAGGCTATTCGGGCCGGTGTAAACGAGCGCTTTCATCAAGTGACGTCCTATTTCGCTGTGAAGCCGCCGTCGACAGCCAGCGTCTGTCCGGTGATGTATGCTGCGGCGACGGACGCAAGAAACACCGTCGCACCCGCCAGATCATCAAGCGCACCATTCCTGCCGATGGCGGTCTGCGCGGCGTTCTTGGCGGCACGCTCGGGGTCGTTGAATACAGGCTCGGTCAGAGGCGTCGGAAAGAAGCCGGGCGCGATGGCGTTGCAGGTGATACCGTGGCGCGACCACTCCTCGGCAATGGCGCGCGTGAGTTGGACGATGCCACCCTTGGCTGCTCCATAGGGCGCGGAATTCGGAAAGGCCCGCGTGCTCTGCAACGATGCCAGGTTGATGATACGGCCGTGCCCGCGGGCCGCCATCGCCGGGGCCAGACTTTGCGTCAGCAGAAAGGGTGCGCGAAGGTGCAGCGCCAGGTGGAGATCGAACGCTTCGGCGCTGACTTCCATGAAAGGCTGACGCAGGTTGATCCCGGCGGCATTGACGAGAATGTCTGGCGATATCTGCAAACCCCCGAGTCCATTGGCAACGATGTAACCGCAATCGGACGTTGCCAGATCGACCGCAAGCCCACTGGCGACGATACCTTCGAGCATCAGGCCAGCAACAGCCTCGGCGGTCTGCTCCTGTCGCCTTGCTGCCAGCACGATCCCAGCCCCGGCCAGCCCCAGCGCCCGCGCCATGGCGAGGCCAATGCCGCTATTGCCGCCGGTGACAAGCGCAGTGCGCCCGGTCAGGTCGAACAGGTGGCCAAGGCGGAAGGCCAATCAGGCCTCCACCGGCTGGCCAAGGTCCACATTGGTGCCGGGCGCATATTTTGCCAGGCGCGCATCCGATGTGCGGGCATGCGCTTCCATGCCTTCCAAGCGCGAGATGCGGGCGGAGACGGGCGCGATGATTTTGCAGGCATCGCGCGTCATCTTCTGCCAAGTCAGGGGCTTGAGGAACTTGTGCACTGAGAGGCCCGCTGAGTAGCGCGCCGCGAACTTGGTCGGCAGGATATGGTTGGGACCGGAGACCTTGTCGCCGAAGGCCACATTGGTTTCCTCGCCGAGGAAGAGCGAGCCGTAGTTGGTGAGGTTCTGGTGCCACCAGTCGAGATCGCTGCAATGCACCTCCAGATGCTCGCAGGCATACTCATCCGACACAGTGACCATTTCCTCGCGGCTGCCGCAGAGCACCACTTCGCCGTAGTCGCGCCAGGCAGCCCCCGCGGCATCGCGCGCGGTCGGCGGCAATGTCGCAATCAGCTCAGGCATTAGGCGCGTCACTTCATCTGCAATGCGGCGCGAGGTGGTGATCAGCCAGGCCGGGCTTTCGTGGCCATGCTCGGCCTGTCCGACAAGGTCGGTCGCCACGATCAATGGATCCGCGCCATCATCAGCGATAACGGCGACTTCGGACGGGCCGGCAAACACATCGATGCCGACGCTGCCAAACAGCATGCGCTTGGCCTCGGCCACGAACTTGTTGCCCGGACCAACGATGATGTCTGCCTTTTGGCCTGTGAACAGGCCATATGTCATGGCCGCGATCGCCTGCACACCGCCAAGGCACATGATGATGTCAGCACCGGCAACCTGCATGGCGTAGAGGACATGGGGATGGATGCCCTGGCCCTTGAACGGTGCGGAGCAGGCTACGACCGTCTTGACGCCCGCCGCCTTGGCGGTCGCAACCGACATATAGGCCGAGGCGATGTGGGCATAGCGGCCCGTCGGCACATAACAGCCAGCCGTGTTTACCGGCACCAGCTTCTGGCCGAGGTAGAGGCCAGGCGACATCTCAAGCGCGAAATCCCGCACCGAGGCGCGCTGCGCTTCTGCGAAGCGGCGCACCTGGTTGGCTGCGAAGTCGATGTCGTCTTTGACAGATTGTGGAATGCCCTGTGTGCGCTCGGCGATCATGGCCGGCGTCATGACGATATCACCGCCCCATTTGTCGAGTGTGAGCGCATAGTCACGCACCGCTTGCTCGCCACCCGCCTCGATCGCGGTCAGCATCTCCGTCACGACCTTGCGCGCGGTGTCGATCTCGGTCTCGGGCGTCTTTGCTGCGCGCTTGAGATGGGTGATGGCCATGGTGGTGCTGTCCTTGCAACTTGGGAAAAACGGGCCGCATCGCTGCGGCCCGCGCGTTTGATATCACTTCTTGTCGAACTCGGTGGCGAAGGCCTTCAGCTTGGGGTCAGCTGCAACGCGCTTGAGGAAGTCGTCGGTGATGTAGTTCTTGGCGTCCGGATTGGCGGGAATGGTGCCGACCTCGGTGATGAACTTGCCGATTTCGGAAAACCAGCCATCAACCGTGGAGCCTGCGGCGCCGCGAGTCATGATTTTCAGCTGTTCGTCGAGACCGAAGGTCGGACGCAGGGCGAATTCCTGATCCATAGCGCGGGCAGACACTTCGAGGCCGCCTTGCTTGTAGAAATCAAGCGCAAGGGTGCGGGCTTCCGCCGGGTTGGCCTTGGCCCATGACCAGCCGCGCAGGTACACGGCGAGGAACTTGGCCACGTCATCCGGGCGCTCCTTGGCAAAGTCGCCGCGTACGATAAGCGCACCGGGCACGATGGCATCGGCATCGCCGCCGGAGCAGAGATACCTTGCGCCAGCCCGCTCTTCGAGCGTGTAGGTGTTCGGGGCCCAGACGCCAGCGAAGTCACCGTTGTTCGATGTCAGCGCCGTGATGATCTGCGCTTGACCGAGGTTGACGAACTGCATGTCGTTGGCGGCTAGGCCCATCTTCACCAGGCACTTGCGCGAAGCGTAATCGACCGTCGAATTGGTGGTCAGCAACAGGCGCTGGCCCTTGAGGAGTTGAGGGTTGGCCTTGATGGCATCGAAGCGCTCGCCGCGGACCATCATGGCATTGGTTTTGGATTCATCATTGGTGATGCCGATGGTGAGGATGTTGAAGCGCACCGCGCCCAGCACCGCCGGAACCGAGCCCGTTCCGCCGACATCCCATGACTTGGAAGGGGCCGCCGCGATCTGCGGCGCACCAGCCGGAAAGGTGGTGAAATTCGGCGCGAGGCCGACATCCTTCCACCAACCCTTGACATTGGCATAGTGGAAAGGCAGCGCCCAATAGAGCGATGGCTGGTAGCTGACGCCGATTGGCGCCGACGTCTGGGCGCTGGCAGGCGCGGCCCCCATCAGCGCTGCGGCGAGCGCAAGGCCTGCGAAAATTGTCCTCATGGTACTGTCTCCCCTGGTGTTGACTGACTCTGCGTCAATTGCCTGTTGTTATCCCGCCGCCCGCCTGACGGCGGTGGTTTCTCCTGCTCCGCGCCCAGCTTCGGCTGAAACCACGGCATCAATGGCCCAGCAGACGATGTCGCCTACGAGGTCACATTCCTCATCCGTCAGCGTCACCGGGGTGCGGATGTCGCATAGCCCGGCCAGCACGGCGTGTGTCTGCGACAGTGCCCCCTGATCGCCCGCATAGTGCCAGTGGCGCGGCGCGCTGGTGAAGCCAATCTGATGTGGCGCACCGAACCACTTGACCGGGAGGCCGCGCGCACCGCATTGGCCGATCACCTCCCTGATTTCGTGCTGCGACAGGCCCTGCAACGAAAACTGGACGGAGGTGGCCGAGTAGCGCTCATGGGGGCTGCGCTCGGGCAGCCGTACCTGCTGCGCGCGAGAAAGGCGGGAACTGATCCGGTCGTGGATCTCATTCCAGCGAGCTGCGCGGCGCGACAACTCAGCCAGTTGCGGGCGCAGCATCGCGGCGGCAAGTGCCGTCATCCGCATGCTGAAATTGGGCGTGCGTTCAGACCAACGGGCCATAACTTCGGGGCCGGGCGTGCTCAGGTGCTGGGCATGAAGCATGTAACTGCCAGCATGCATGATAGCGCGCGCGGCCATGTCAGCGTCATCCAACACGAGAAAGCCACCCTCCCCTGCATTGAGATGCTTGTATGTCTGTGCGCTGAAGGCGCCGACGGCACCGAACGTACCGATGGTCTGGCCGCGCCACGACGCACAAAGCGAATGGGCGCAATCCTCCACCAACTGGAGGCCAACCTCGCGGCAGACAGCCATGACAGAGTCCATGTCTGCTATGTGGCCACGCATATGCGAGAGGAGCAGCACCTTTGCGCCTGAGGCTAGCGCCTTGGCGCGCAGGTCAGCCGCATCGATACAGTAATCCTGTCCGATCTCGACGATCACAGCTCTTGCGCCGGCGTGCGCAATCGCGCCGGGCACGGGGGCGAGCGTGAAGCCGTTCACCAGCACCGGATCGCCCGGCTGGACATCCAGCACTTTCAGGCCAAGAAAGATCGCAGCGCCACCAGAGTTGACCGCCACGCAATAGCGCCGCCCGACGAAGGCTGCGAACTCCAGCTCCAGCAACGATGCGTCAGCCTGATCCGCGCCCATCTCGCCATAGCGGAACAGGCGGCCTGACTGCATCAACTCAAGGGCGCGCGCAATGCCCGCAGCCGGGATCGGTTCCGGTTCGGTAAGATCGCGCGTCAGCTTCGGCAGGTGGGCGATATCAGATGACATTTGCGCCCTTCTCCTCGCGCAGCGATTTCCAAATCTGGGTGCGCAGATGTACAAAGGACTCCAAATCCATCACATCCTCGATCCGCGGGTGTTTGTCCCAGTTCTCTGCTTGCCGGATCGCGCGGATGTCGAGCACCTCCTTGATGCGGCCAGGACGGCGCGTCATGATCGCAACACGGTCAGCCAGATAGACCGCTTCCTCCACAGCATGGGTTATGAACAGTACGGTGCGTGGGTTGACGCGGGCGAGGCGGACCAGTTCCTCCTGCATGACCACGCGGGTCTGCGCATCAAGCGCGCCGAACGGCTCGTCCATCAGCAGCACTTCTGGATCGAGCACATAGGCGCGGGCGATGGCGACGCGCTGTTGCATGCCGCCGGACAATTGGTGCGGAAAAGCCGCCGCATGGCTTTCGAGGTTCATGAGTTTCAGAGCGTTCGCCACCAGATCGGCTCGCTCGCCCGCGGGCAGGTTTTTGTTGCGCAGGCCAAGCTCAATGTTCTCGCGCACGGTCTTCCACGGGAAGAGCGCGAATTGCTGGAACACCACGGCGCGGTCAGGCCCCGGCGCTGTCACCGGTTTGCCGCTGACGCTGACCACGCCCGCGCTCGGGGCGTCAAAACCCGCGACCATCCGCAGACAGGTGGTCTTGCCGCAGCCTGATGGCCCGACAATGGCGACGAATTCCTTCTCGCCGATCTTTAGATTGATGTCTTCGAGCGCTTTGATGCCGCCCGTGTTCGGCCCGAAAACCTTGTCAACATGATCGAAGCGGATCGAGCCCATCATCGTCTCCTCAAGCTTCGAGGCCGCGGCGGCGGCGCAGCCAGCCTTCACCCTGCCGAAGCAAGACATCGATGATCATGCCGACGATACCGATAGCGATCATGCCGGCCATCACGGTCGGCGTCGCGACATTGGCCTGTGCCTGCACCATCATGAACCCGACTCCGGCCGCGGCGACGATCAGTTCAGCGCCGACGAGGCTTTGCCAGCCGAGACCCGCCGAAACGCGAAGGCCAGACACGATAGAGGGCGTTGCAGCGGGCAAAAGGATTTCGAGGATTGTGCGGGTGTTGCCGGTGCCAAGCATGCGGGCTGCCTCGATCAGACGAGGTTCGACAAAGCGCGCCCCGCGATAGGCATTGATGAGGCACGGCGGGAAAGCCCCGGCGAAGATGATCATCACTGGCCCGCCTATCCCCGTGCCAAACCAGAGCGCGGCGAACGGCACCCACGCGATGGGCGCAATGAAGCGCAGACCGTCGAAAATCGGCGTGACGATATCATCAAGCAAGCGAAACCAGCCCATCAACAGGCCAAGCGGCACACCCACCAGCGCAGCCAGCAGCACGCCGACGGCATAGCGCTGGAAAGACGAAGCCAGATGCTGCGGCAGGGTTGCACCGGCGAAGGGCGAGGTCATCAGGTGCAGCATGCGCTGGATGACATCGAGTGGGGTCGGCAGGAACTGGCGCGGGACAATGCCAGACGCGGTCAGCAAGGTCCAAAGGCCAACGAACAGCACGACGCCGAGCGTCCCCCATGCGACGGTCTCACGAAAGCTGAGGGGCGCGCCATTCATCGCCTAATCCCTCGCTGCCACGTTCCAGGCGAGCGCGCGCTGCTCGGCCATGGCCAGAAGCTTGGTTGTGCCCCAGCCAAGCACGCCGACCGTGACCATGCCGACAAGGATCATGCCCGGATAGAGATCCTGCTGCGCCATGTTGAGCACGAAGCCGACGCCGACCAGCGCGCCGACCAATTCGGCCGCGACCAGCGTGGTCCACGAGGCCTGCAGCGAGAGTCTCAGCCCCGTGAAGATCATCGGGGCTGCAGCCGGCGCAATAACTTCCGTCACCATTCGCAGGCGCGGCGTGCCAAGCATGCGCGCGGCTTCGAGGATCGGACGATCAATAGTGCGCACACCCGTGAAGCTATTGATGACTGACGGCACGAAGGCTGAAAACCAGATCACCATGATCTTTGCCGCATCCCCAAGGCCGAGCCAGAGGATCGCCAGCGGAATCCAGGCCAGCGGTGGGATCGGACGGATGACGAGAAAGACTGGGTTGATGGCAGCTTCCACCTTGCGGCTCCAGCCCATCCAAAGGCCGAGGGGCACGCCGGTCGCAATAGCTACCGCAAAGCCCATGACCACGAGTTTCAGGCTGTGCAGCGCGTGCTGGAGAAGATCACCGCCGGCATAACCGCGCCCGGTGATCTGCCGGAACGAGGCCCAGAACTCCGCTGGCGACGGAAAGCGTCCACCAGAGACCATACCGGTGATGGTGGTCAGTAGGAACCATGTCACGACAATGGCGAGCACGGTGGCCAGGCCGATCCATGTGCGTCGTCCAAGCATGAAGGCAGATCCTCGCGAGATCACACGTTTAATGAGAGCGCTTTCATTCACGGTTTCAGGAAGAAGACGGCTTGTCAACGCGAATTCTGCATGGGTGGCGAGCATCGATATCTCGATTATGAATGGTTTACGCATGAAAGATTTTTCAGTAAGTTGATGCCATGATTTTGAACCGCAAACCTCGCCTTGCGGATGTCGCCCGCGACGCGGGAGTGTCACCCGCCACCGTTTCAAGGGCTATTTCGCAACCGGAGTTGCTCTCAGGCGAAACCCTGGCCAGGGTGCGGCTCAGCGCCCAGCGCCTCGGCTACAGTCCGGATGCTGCAGCAAGAGCGCTGGCCTCAGGGCGTTCCATGACGATCGGGGCGGTGATGCCAACCCTCGACAACGGAATATTCTCCAAGGCGCTGCAGGCAATGCAGGAAAACCTTGCCGCATCGGGTTATCAGCTCTTGGTCGCTTCGCATGACTACAACATCGCCGCTGAGGCGGACGCCGTACGAACGCTCTTGGCCCGCGGCGTCGACGGCTTGATCCTAGTCGGCGCGGAACGCTCCCCAGAAACACGGGCAATGGTGGAAGCGGCTGGCGTACCTTTGGTGCTCACCTGGTGTACATCGCCGGGCCAACCCGCCGTGGTTGTCGACAACGTCCTCGCGGGCACCCTCGCGGCCCGCCATCTGATCGAAAACGGGCATCGCCGCATCGGCATGATCACGGGAAGGCTCAAGTTCAACGACCGCCAGGAAGCACGGCTGGAAGGCGTCCGAAAGGCTCTCGAGGCAGCTGGATTGACTCTGCCGTTGGCGCTGGCATGCGAACAGCCGACCACTTTGGCGGGCGGTCGGATGGGCTGCGCCAAGCTCTTGGATCTCGCAGAGCCACCAACCGCAATCATCGGCGGCATTGACCTTATCGCAATCGGCTCCATGGTCGAGGCACAGGCCCGTGGCCTATCCGTGCCAAATGCTCTCTCGATCGTCGGCATTGATGATGTCGACATGGCGGCCCATGTCTCCCCTTCCTTGACAACCGTGCACGTGCCAACGGGATTGATTGGCGCGCAGGCAGCTAAAATGATCGTCGCCTGGTTACGCAACCAGGACGTTGACAAAGCCGTCTGCCTGCCCGTGGAGCTGATTGTTCGCCGGTCGTGCGGCAGAGTTCCGCAATCGCCATGGAGTCCTTTGTCCGGTTCGCACGGTATGGACAGTTGAGTTTTGGGGACATGCCAACAGCAGCTTTCGGACAAAAGCCGTGACTAGCCGATAGGGTACTGTCAGAGGAAAACTGGCTTGCGGGTTGGGACAGCCGCCCTAACCTCTCCGGCATGACCAGACCCGCCATCTTCCGCTACTTCAAGACGTCGCACGAGATCATCCGCCTGGCGGTGATGATGTATGTTCGCTATCCGCTGTCACTCCGGAACGTCGAGGACCTGCTGCACGAGCGCGGCATCGACGTGACGCACGAGACGGTGCGGTTCTGGTGGATCCGGTTCGGGACGATCTTCGCGGCTGGAGATTAGGCGTAGCCGCGTTAGGCGATGCGATCCTTCAAGGATCGGCACTGGCATTTCGACAAGGTTCTCGTGAAGATCGACGGCGTGACGCACTACCTATGGCGAGCCGTCGACCACGAGGGGGAAGATGCTCGAAGCTTCGTCAGGAAGCGCCGCGACAAAATATCAGCATTGAGGTTCCTCAGGAAATTGCTGAAGCGGAATGGCCAGACCGAGACGCTCGTCACTGCTGAGCCCTCTGGCACAGCCCATGCAGTTTGCCGAGGATTAAAGCAGTTCCACGACCGAAACCGCATCACTTTCGCCGTTGGCTTTGGTCGTCCGCGGTTCAAGCTGCGCGGTCCTATGCCGCCAGGCCCAGATCGCGTGCCACCTCATCGACAATCGCGTAAGATTCCAGGCGCGCGCCGTGATCAAAGATCGCCGCAGCTACCATCAGTTCATCGGCACCGGTCCGGGCGATGAATGCTTCAAGGCCGCGGCGCAGGGTTTCCGGTCCACCGACAATCGAACAGTTAAGCATTCGACCGACCTGGGTCTTTTCCGAAGGGGACCAGAAGGACTCGATCGTATCGATGGGTGGAGGCAGATATCCGCGCGTGCCGCGCACCATCAAGGTGGCGCGCTGTTGCGCAGAGGTGAAGAGGCGATTGGCCTCAGCATCGGTGTCGGCCGCAATGATGTTGAGTCCCGCCATGGCATAGGGACCGCCAAGTTGCTCCGAGGGCCTGAACTGCGCCCGGTAGACCTGAAGCGCCTGCATCAAGGCATCAGGCGCAAAATGAGACGCAAAAGCATAGGGCAGACCAAAGGCTGCCGCCAATCGCGCGCCAAACAGGCTGGAGCCCAGAATCCATAAGGGGACATTGGTGCCGAAACCAGGGACAGCGCGCAATGTCTGGCCCGGCTGGGGCTCGGCCAACAGCGCCTGCAGTTCCAGCACATCGTCGGGAAAGCGGTCGGCTTCCATCGGATTTACCCGCAGCGCACGCAGGGTCATCTGGTCAGTGCCCGGTGCACGGCCAAGGCCGAGATCGATGCGGCCGGGGAACAGCTCCGCGAGGGTGCCGAACTGCTCGGCAATGATCATCGGCGCATGGTTGGGCAGCATGATGCCTCCTGCACCGACCCTGATCCGGATTGTCGCAGCCGCCACCTGCCCGATCACGACCGCAGTCGCTGCGCTGGCGATGCCGACCATGTTGTGATGCTCGGCCAGCCAGTAGCGCGTAAAACCCAACTGATCGGCATGGCGCGCCAGATCGATTGTGTTGCGCAAGGCGTCGCCAGGACTCGACCCTTCTGGCACAGGCGCAAGATCGAGTATGGAATAGCGGGTCATATTGATCCGTCCTGATGGTTGTTCATCGCCTGATGTGGGGTTTTCTCAGGAGCGGCGCAAGGAACCAGACAGCGTCGTGACGAGCCAGCGGCCCCGGCATAACCGGTCGGGCACTGACAGAATTTTGCATTATCCTCGAAATCGTATGGTCCATGAACGACTCGAAGCAGCCAAGTGGAGCGCCCTAGATCACTGCTTTGAAACTCTCCCGATCCCTCGTCGAACTGATCCTTATAATGCGCAGATGGCGCGCGCAGGAAGCTGCCGTCGACGCCGCAGCCAACGCGCTTGTTCAAGCGCATGAAACGAGCGAGGCGGCCTACAGGCAAGCTCTTGATGTTTAGCGGCTTGCGCGCCAGCGGCAGGACCGCGACGGCGCGCGGCTCTACGCTAGGGTGGCCACACGGATTGCCGCAATCACCGGGCGGGTCATTGGACCTATCGATTATGGGGAGCGGCGTTAGGTCGAGCCAACGCTCACAATGGGGCAAGTCGAGACACTGCCGATCTCGGGATGAAGGTCAGCTTGTCATCATGTATCTCTAAAGGCAGCCGGTCGGCCTCCGGCCCCAAAGCAGGCGCTCCTGTGGTTTGAAATCGTCCGTTTCCCGGGTGCATTTCCGGGTGTGGAAATCCTGAACCTTTCCTACGTCAGCACGCATGGCAAGATCACCCCCATTTTCGGGTGTCTTTCGCTTGGACGGCAGTTGGAGCCCAGTTACGGTTCAAAGCACCCCGAAATGAGGAGTGCCGCCGATGCGCCGTGTTACCCTGTATGTCCGCGTCTCGACCGCCGACCAGACCACCGAAAACCAAGAGCGCGAGTCGATCGCAATCGCGGCGCACTCGGGGTATGGCGTGGCGGCAAATGAAGCTATCGTGGCGACAACGTGGCGACAGCACCGGCCGCCCCGCCTGAGGTGACCGAGCTCACTTTCCATAAAGTACTGATTTTACAAGGTAATAATGGTACCGCCACCCCGGCTTGAACGGGGGACCTCTAGATCCACAATCTAGCGCTCTAACCAACTGAGCTATGGCGGCACACGGGCATCGCACTGATCACAATGCGGGCCGAACGTCTAGGGCCATGCGCCCGGAAATGCAAGGCTCGCCGCCGACAAAGCGGCGACACCGAGAGCTGCGCGCGAACCGGTCCGGTCCGCGCGCCGCTCTGGGGTCTCCCAGGTTCCGGTCAGCGCGGCTGAAGGGCCTTGCGGCTCTTTTCGGTGACGGTCTTGACGGTGGCCGAAAGCGCGTCGGCGCTCCGGCGGACGGCGCGGGCCTGGATCACGACAACCTCGGAGGCGGAGGTCGAGCGGGCGCATTCTTCCAGTTCGCTCATGCCGATCTTCAGTTCGGCACAGGCATGGTCGAGCAAGGTGGCCTGAATGTCGCGGACCATGCGGGCCGCATTGACGACCTGGCTTGTGAAGACGTCTGTCAGACCATTGCTGAAGTCCGGCAGCGCTGCCTTGCCGGTGAAGGCAGTGAAATCGAGACCGGTCATCTGGAACGCCGAGAGATTGAACCCGGGCATGGCAAGCGTGCCGATGTCGAACGCCCCGGCGAAGGGAGAAGCCGGCGCGGCGGTCTTCGGCTGCGCATTTGGAGCAGGAGCCGCTTTGGGCGTGGCTGCCTTTGGCGGCGCCTTGACGGCGACCGGAGCTGCCGGGGCCGTCTTTGCCGCCGGTTGCGTGGACTTGGCCTTCGCTGCCGTCTTGGTCGGCGCCTTCGCGGGGGCGGCCTTGGAGTTCGACGCCTTTGGCGCAGGCGCGGCCAGCGTCACGACATTGGAGGTCGCGGCCTTCGGGGCCGGTGCTGCCGCCGGAGCACTGGCGGGCTGGGCCGGTGCAACTGCTGCGACCTTCGGAGCTTCGGGCTTCAGTGCTGCTGGGGCGCTCACGATCGGCGCGCTCACGGCAGTGCCAGGCGCCGGTGCTGCCTTTGCGGCGACCGGTGCAGGCTCGGCTGCTTTCGCCGGAACGGCGGCCACGGGCGCCTTCACAGCGGGCTCAGCGGGCACTGCGCTCTTCGAAAGCGCGGTGACGGGCGCGAGGGAAACGGGCTTGGACGGTTTTGACATGACGGGCGATCCTGTCTTGGGCGGGCTGGGTCTCTGGGTGGATGACGGACCGGCAAGGCGGGCTTCCCTGCCCTGCCGGAACGGATTGGTCACTTCATCTTGGTGGCGGATGTGGCGGCCTTCTGCACGGCAGCGCCGAACTCGGTCATCTGCTTCTGGAAGCTGGCCATCTGCGCCTTCATGAACTCGGCCTGATGCTGAAGAAGCTCGGCCGGGTCCTTGGCGCGCACCATCTTCTGGGCGAGGTCGAAAGCGGCGGCGACGTTCTGCTCGGCATAGGCCATCGCCTTCTGCGTCGTCTGCTCGGCGTTCGCGCGGGCGGATTCAGTCGAGCCATGCGCCGTCTCGACGGCCTTCTGGGCCGCGCCCATGAAGCCGTCGAAAGCCTTCTTGGCCTGCTCGACGCTCTTTTCGGCGAAGTCGCGCATTTCCGGCGGCACTTCGTAGGGAATCTTGGGATTGGCCATGGTCGTTGTCCTCGGTTGCATGATTGAAGTCTTGCAGAAATGTTCGGATCAGTTTGCCGCGACCTCGCACGCAAGGATCAACAGCTGGCGTCACCTCTTATTGTGCAGTGCAATATCATGCTGCAATGCAATATTCAAGGCCGGTGACCTGCCTGATTAACCGTCATTCCAAGGAGGCGGAACGGTGGCGGATTCACCAATGGATTCTGCTGGCTGACACGGTATATTAAGGGTTCATTAATCATAACGGGCCGCTTTTGACCTCTGCTTTTGTTCCTCCCGATCCGATCTGGGCTGACCTGCTGGCGCGCCTCGACGGTGATCCCGGCTTCAGACTGTTCGCCAACGAGCGGGCGGCGCTGTTGCTTGTGCCGTCCGAGCCGGTCGGGATCATCGCGGGCAATGCCGTCGCCGATGCAATGATCCGCGCCGGCCTGTCTGCGGCCACGGTTGCGCGGCTTGACGTGCTGGCGAGCGGCCTTGCGCCGGTCAGTGGCGTGCGCCTCGAGCGCCTTGAGCTGCCGTCGGCATCCGGACCCATTGTGCTCACAGCCGCTTGCCGCCGCGTCCGCCATGACGATGGCCGTACGCTGCTGGTGGTGGCGGCCCAGGCCCCGTCCACTGCGGCTGCGCCCCCCGCCGTTGCCGCATCAACCGCGGAAAGCGGCCCCGCCGTCGCCCCTGAACCGGCGCCGGTTGCGCCGGCGCCGGCACCCTTGCCAGACAAGGTGCGCTTCCTGTGGGAGGTGACAGCCGACGGGCTCATCACATCGGTCTCGCGCGAGGCGCTCGATGTCTTCGGCCATGAACTGGGCCGCGATATGGTCGGTCGGCACTGGAGCGCGCTGTGCGGCGCACTGGTCCACGACCCGTCCGGAGGCGTGCAGGCGGCCTTCGAGGCCGGCAAGACCTGGAGCGGGCGGTCGACGCTCTGGCGCATTCCGGGCAGCGACCGGGCCTACCCCGTGACGCTGGCGGGATTGCCGATCAGCGACGCCGCCCGCCAGTTCACCGGCTGGCGCGGCTTTGGCGTGATCGACACCCGCGCGGCGGAGCCGTTTCCCGTCACGGTCCCGGATGCCGGGCCGGATCAGGTGTCGCCAGCCGAGGCCGCCGGGATGGACGCGCAAAGTCCGGCCCCGCAGCCGCTGGAGCCTGCAAGCGAGCCCGGCCTGGCCGCACCCGATAAGGAAGACAGACTGCCAGCCATGCTTGCGGTCCAGCCATCCGAGCCAGCGGCAGCGGCGACGCCACCGGCTCCGGCGACCAACATCGTGCCGATCCGCCCGCTTGATCCGCCACCGCGCCTGTCGCGCAGCGAGCGCCATGCCTTCCGCGAGATCGCCAAGGCGCTTGGAGCCCGCATCGAGGGTGAGGAACCAGAATCGGCCGATGCGCCTGCGGTCGCAGGCGAGCCGCCCCATGATGCAACGCCGTCGCAGTCCGAGGACATCGACGTGCCCGCGCCGCCCGTGTCCGGGCCGTTCCTGGTCGACCGGGTCGTCCATTTGGCGCCGCCTGCGCCGCCGCGCGATGACATGTATGTCGCGCTGCTCGATAAGCTGCCCATCGGCGTGCTGGTGCTCCGTGTCGGCGCGATCAGCTATGCCAACCGCACCTTGCTCGATCTGCTCGATGTCGCGGGCTTTGATGATCTGAAAGCCTATGGCGTTGATCGCCTGTTCCGCGGGGCGGCGCCCAACGAGGGCGGCGGCGTCTTCACCCTGACCCGTCCCGATGGCGAACCCGAGCCGGTCGACGCGCGCCTGTCCGCCATCATGTGGCATGGCGAACCGGCCACGCTGATGTCGTTCCGGCGTGCGCTGGATCAGGGCAACATGGCCCGCGTCGAAGCGCTGAAGCTTGACGTCGCGCGGGCGACGGACAAGGCGCGCGAACTGACGGCCATTCTCGACACCGCGACCGACGGCGTCGCCACTTTCGACGAGCGTGGCCGCATCCTGTCGCTCAACCGCTCGGCGGAGGCGCTGTTCGGCTATGACCAGCGCGAGGTCAGCGGCGAGAACTTCACGCTCTTGCTCGCGCCGGAAAGCCACATCACCGCTCTCGACTATCTGGACGGTCTCAAGGGCGGCGGCGTGGCGTCGCTGCTCAACGATGGCCGCGAGGTGCAGGGCCGGGTGCGCCAGGGTGGCCGCATCCCGCTGTTCATGACCATGGGCCGCGTCGCCGACGGCGAGGACAAGATCTTTTCTGCCGTGCTGCGCGACATGACGGCGTGGAAGCGCGCCGAGGCCGACCTGCTGGAGGCCAAGCGCCATGCAGAGCGGGCCAGCGCACAGAAGTCGGATGTGCTGGCCAAGATCAGCCATGAAATCCGCACGCCGCTGAACGCCATTCTCGGCTTTGCCGAGGTGATGAGCGAGGAGCGGTTCGGGCCGATCGGCAACGAGCGCTACAAGGAGTATCTCGGCGACATCCACCAGTCGGGCGGCTATCTCATCAGCCTGATCAATGACCTGCTCGATCTCGCCAAGATCGAAGCCGGCAAGATGGACCTGAATTTCACCGGCGTCAGCCTCAACGAGATCGCCAGCGCCGCCGTCTCGTTGCTGCAGCCGGAGGCCAACCGGCAGCGCGTCGTGTTGCGCACGGGACTGCAGCCGAGGCTGCCGGCGGTGGTGGCCGATGACCGCTCGCTGCGCCAGATCGTGATCAACCTGCTCTCCAACGCCGTGAAGTTCACCGATGCCGGCGGCCAGGTTATCATCTCGACCACGTTGGGCGATCGCGGCGAGGTCATCCTGCGCGTCCGCGACACCGGCGTCGGCATGACCGACAAGGAACTCGCGCTCGCCATGGAGCCCTTCCGCCAGGTCTCCGCGACACGGCGCGGCACCGGAACCGGGCTGGGCCTGCCGATCACCAAGGCCCTGGTCGAGGCCAACAAGGGCCAGCTTGCGATCACCAGCGCCAAGAACGAGGGCACGCTGGCCGAGATCACCTTCCCGCCACAGCGGGTCCTGGCGAGCTGAACCCGCCGGAGGCGTGCAAACGGAGCCTCTTTGCGGTAGACTGACTCGCAAGGAGAACCGGCATGCATATGATTTACCCCTCGCTGAGCGGCGTCCCGAACTTCTTCCTGTACGGCGCGATCGGGCTGGTTCTGACCTTCATTTTTGCCGTGATCTACATCCGCATCACCGGGCATGACGAGATCGCGCTGATCCGGGCGCACAACGCCTCGGCGGCGCTTGCCTTCGGCAGTTCGCTCATTGGTTTCGCGCTGCCGCTCTCCAAGGCGATCGCGCAGGCGTCAAGCGTGCCGGACTGTATCCTGTGGGGCGCCATTGCGCTGGTCGTGCAGTTGTCGGCCTATGCGATCACGCGGATGCTTCTGCCCGGCCTGTCGGCCAACATCCAGAACAACGCCATGGCATCGGCCATCGTGCTTGCCGCCATCGCGCTCGTCGCCGGCATGCTGAATGCCGCGTCCATGACCTATTATCCGACCGTCGGAGGGGTGGTTGAAGCGCTCTGAATACATCGCCATCGGCGCGGTCGGCCTGCTCGCCGTAGCGGCTTTCTGGCCACGCGGCCAGACGCATATCGGACCGGGCGCGGACGATGCCGTCAGCCCCGATGCGCAGGCCTTCGCTTCGGTCGATGAATGCCGCGCGGCCACCGGGATGACGCCGCAGATCTGCGAACGCGCCTTCGCGACAGCCCAGCAGGCCGCCTTGTCGAGCGCGCCGCGCTTCGACAGCCAGACAGCTTGCGAGGGGCAATTCGGGACCGGCCAGTGCCGCAGTGCGACCTGGAACGGCGCGTCGGTCTTCGTGCCCGCTCTGGTTGGGGCGCTGGTCGCGCGCTCGCTCGCCAACGCCGCCCAGCCGCAGAGCCAGCCGCTGTTTCCGCCGCGTGCCGGCCCGGCGAACTGCCCGCAGGGTCCGAACACGCCCGGCCAGCCCGAATGCGCGCCACAGAGCCGCAGCAGTGGTGGCGGCGGAGGCGGCAGCTTCGGCCGCTCCTACTCGACCGGCTCGGGCACGACCGTAACCCGCACCGCCAGCCCGGACGGACGCGTGACGGTCTCGTCGCGCGCGGGCGGTACAGTGTCGCGCAGCGGTTTCGGCTCGACCGGACACGCCGTCTCGAGCGGCAGCTGACGCTATGCGGCGGATCACCTTGCCGGAGCGTCCTGACTGGCGCGGGAAGGCGGAGGCTTACGGTTTCCCGTTCCACAGCGCCGGCGGCAACGTCTACTGGGACGAGACTGTGGCCTGGTCGTTCACGCTGCGCGAGATCGAGGACGCCATCGAGGCCCCGACGGGGGAGCTGGAGCAGCTCTGTCTGGCCTTCGTCGAGGACGTCGCCCTGAAGAGCAGTCCGGTCATGACGAAGCTTGGCGTGCCGGAGGCTTTCCATGATGTCGTCCGCGCCAGCTGGAGCCGTGGCGACCGCAACCTCTATGGCCGGCTGGACCTCGCCTATGACGGTTCGGGCCCGGTGAAGTTGCTGGAGTACAATGCCGACACGCCGACCTCGCTTTTCGAGGCCTCCGTGTTCCAGTGGAGCTGGCTGGAGGATCAGATCGCGGCGGGTGTGCTGCCGAAGGATGCCGACCAGTTCAACTCGCTGCATGAGCGGCTGGTGCAGGCCCTTGCTGACATCCGCGGCGGCAGCGCTTTCACGCTGCATTGCGCGTCGGTCGCGGACAGCGTCGAGGACCGCGCCACCGTCTCATACCTGGCCGACTGCGCGCGGCAGGCCGGACACCGGACCCGCGAACTGGCGATCAGCCAGATCGGCGTCACGGCGGATGGCCAGTTCACCGGCCTCGACGATGAGCCGATCGACGTCCTGTTCAAGCTCTACCCCTGGGAATGGCTGTTCCGCGAAGAGTTCGCGGTGCATCTGGCGCAATCCCGGACGCAGTTTATCGAGCCGCCCTGGAAGGCGCTGCTCTCGACCAAGGCGCTCCTGCCCATGCTCTGGGAGATGGCGCCGAACCACCCGAACCTGCTGGAAGCCTATTTCAGCGACGATCCGCGCGCCGGCAGGCTGGCCGACCGTGTGGAAAAGCCGGTGCATTCCCGCGAGGGCGCGAACATCCGGATTGTTCGCGGCGGCGCCGAAGCGCAGGCGACAAGCGGCGATTACGGTGCTGGAGCGGTGGTGCAGGCCCTCGCGCAAACTGCCCAGTTCCCCGGCGGCCACGCCATCATCGGCTCATGGCTGGTGGCGAGCCAACCCGCAGGCATCGGCATCCGCGAGGATGAGGGGCTGATCACACGCGACACGGCGCGCTTCGTGCCGCATGTGATCGAGGGCTGAGGGCGGTCACAGCATGACCTCCCAGGTCTCGCTGACCATCGCCTGCCCAAACTGCTGCACCGGCTCGGCCTGCGTCAAAACCCAGCCCCGCGCCGCATAGAGCTTGCGGGCGGCGGTGAGAATGTCGTTGGTCCACAGCGTCATCTGCCGGTAGCCGGCCTCGCGCGCAAACGCCATGCAGGCGTCGACCAGCAGGCTGCCGACGCCATGGCCACGCGCCTTCTCGTCGACGATCAGCATGCGGAGCTTGGCGGTCTCGTCGTCCTTGCGGGTGCAGAAGATCGAGCCGACCGGCTCGCCATCCAGATCCGCGATCCAGCAGCGCTCGCGTGCCGGGTCATGGCTCCTGACGAACTCCGCCACGAGGCCTGCGACAAGACCCTCGAACGCAATGTCCCAGCCATACTCCTGTGCGTAGACCGCACCATGGCGTGCGATGATCCACCCATACTCGCCAGGGCGTGGCGGGCGCAGAAGGATCGGGGATGGGGCCGGCTGAAGTGGCGTCATGTCCCGCAATGTCGATCATGCTGTGGACTCGCGCAAGCGCCCTGCGGCGCCTTGGGCGTTGCCCCAGCGCCGCCATGGGTCCAATGTGCGGCGGACGACGAGGCCCGCCATGCATTTCGCCCTGACCGATGAAGAAGTGATGATCCGCGACACGGCGCGCAAGCTGGCCGCGGACAGGCTGGAGCCCTTCGCCGAGACGCTCGACCGCGGCGAGGGCCGTGCCGATCTGCTGCAGAATCTGAGGCTTCTGGCCGAAAACGGCTTCATGTCGCTCAATGTTCGCGCCGAATACGGCGGCACGGAAGCCGGGACCATGGCCTTCGCCCTCGCCATCGAGGAACTCGGCTATGCCTGCGCCTCCACCGCCGTCACCGTGTCAGTCTCGAACATGGTCGGCGAGGTCATCCAGGCCTGCGGCAGCGAGGCGCAGAAGCGCGCGCATCTGCCGAAGCTGGCGGATGGAACCTACGCAGCCGGCGCGTTCTGCCTGACCGAAAGCGGCGCCGGCTCGGACCCTGCCGCAATGCGCCTGCGCGCCGGCAGGGACGGCGACGACTACGTGCTAGATGGCACCAAAATCTACATCACCAGCGCCGAGTATGCCGGAATCTTCGTGGTCTGGGCCGTGACCAATCCGGACGCGCCGAAGGGCAAGGGCATCTCGGTGTTTCTGGTGCCGGCCAGCACGCCGGGCCTCGTCATCGGCAAGGCCGAGCACAAGATGGGCCAGCACGGCTCGGCCACCAACATGGTGCATTTCGACCAGTGCCGCGTTCCGGCGACCGCGCTGATGGGCCGCGAGAACGACGGCTTCCGCATCGCCGTGGCGGAATTGGCCGGAGGCCGCATCGGGGTTGCGGCGCTGTCGCTGGGCATCGCCCGCGCCGCCATGGACGCGGCGAAAGCCTATGCAAGGGAGCGCAAGCAGTTCGGCCAGGCCATCGTTGATTTTCAGGGGCTGCAATGGATGATTGCCGACCGCGAGGTCGATCTGCAGGCGTCTCGGCTGATGATCATGGATGCGGCTGCAAAAAAGGATCGCGGCGAGCCCTTCGCCAAGGAAGCCTCGATGGCCAAGCTGTTCGCCTCGGAGGCCGCGCATCGCGCCACCGACACGGCGATCCAGATCTTTGGCGGGGCAGGGTACTGCCGGGATTATCCGGTCGAGCGCCATGCCCGCGACGCCCGCATCACACGCATTTATGAGGGCACGTCGGAAGTCCAGCGGCTGGTGATCGCGCGGGAGACCTTGCGCCAGATGGCGTGACGGACGACAAGGGTCAGATGGTATTCGGGGGACCGCATGACACTCACCATCTATGGCGTCTATCGCAGCCGCGCTTCACGGAACATCTGGCTCTGCAACGAGATGGGGCTGGCGTTCAAGCATGTGCCTGTGATCCAGGCCTATCGCCTGCCGGATGGCGGCAAGGGCTATGCGGGGATGACAACGCAAAGCCCTGACTTTCTCGCCATCAATCCGAGCGGGCAGATCCCCTCCATCGACGATGACGGTCTGGTGCTGAACGAGTCGCTCGGCATCAACCTGTATCTCGCCAGGAAATATGGCGGCGCGCTCGGTCCGAAGGACGCCGCCGAGGACGGGCTGATGACCCAGTGGACCCTCTGGGCGGCAACCTCCTGCGAGCCCCACACGATCGAGATCCTCTACAACCGTGTCGGCAAGCCGCCGGAGGAGCGCGACCCGGCCAAGGCGGACGCGGCGGTGGCGGTCCTCGGGCGCTACTTCGCCGTGCTCGATGCGCACCTTGCGAAAACCGGGTTCATGGTCGGCGGGCGCTTCACCGTGGCGGACATCAACGTCGCCGAGATCTTCCGCTATGCACGACCGGCGCCCGAACTGTTCGCCAATGCGCCCCATGTCGACAAGTGGCTCACCGCCTGCCACGCCCGCCCGGCCTTCAAGGCGATGATGGCGGCGCGGGAGGCTGAGCCGGCCTGATCCGATGGAGCGCGCCCGGCCGGGATGACGGCCATGGACCGGTGGCTGGTCAAGCCGGTCCGGAATCAATGAGGGCGGCGCTCGGGTGCCAGACGGGCTGATAACCGCCCCGCAGCGCCGCAAGGCTGGTCGGAGGGGTCAGGCACGCGGCAACCCCGCGCGGCATGGCGATCGCGGCGGTGTAGCCGGCCTGTGACCAGACCAGCAGCCACGCGCCCTTCACCGCATGCGCCGCTGCTCCGATCCTGACCATCGCGCCGTCCGGCAGGTCGCCATAGGGAAAACTGTGCAGGCGCTTGGCGCGGCCGGTCCGGCGCTCCTGATCAAGCTGTGCGTCGAGCGCCGGGCAAGGCACAAGCATGGTAAAGGCTCCACCCGCGGTGGCCGCGCGCCGATAGGCCATTGCGTCCTCACGGCGGCATTCCATGCAGGGCCGGTGCCCCGCCGCCAGCGCCGTCACCTCATCGCAGAAGAACAGTTCCGTGTAGCGAGAGCCGTCCCAGACTGCGCGCCCGTCGTCGCGGAATCGTGCCGCGCGGCCCTTGAAGTCGCATCGGCAGATGATCCACTGGCGCGAGGCCCAGGGCCGCCCAGTGATGCTCCGGGTGGCGACGTCATGGAATCGTCCGCCACGGTTGCCGAAGAGCAGCCCGCGTGCTGACGAGGCTTCGAGATCGCCCGATGGCGTCACGCGGTTGGGCATGGGCATGTGGTATCCTCCAGGTCCGGGCCTTGGCGGCGGCGACCCGCCTGTTGTTGACGCATTGCCCGCCTTTGCGCACCATCCGTCGATGTTGTGGCTCGACAGCTTCAAACGCGCCGATTCGCTGCCCGCCGCCTGGCTGATTGCGACGGGCCGGTCGCCGGCGACGCGGCCCGAGCGCAGCGCCTTGCGGCACGCCACGAGCCGGGCGGTCCTGGCCATCCAGCTTGGCGCATTTCCCGACGAAATTGAACTGGGCAATGATTCCAGGGGCCGCCTTCTCGCCGCAGGACCGGGCGGGGAGGTCCTTCATCTGTCGCACGCCGCGCGAGACGGCATGGTGCTCGTAGCCATGGGCCTGAAGCGCATCGGCGCCGACATCGAACGCTGCGGCGCGGGCGACATTCCGTTTTCGGCGCTTCACCGCGCCGAACAGCTCTGGCTGCACCAGTTGCCCGATGCCGGGCGCGACCGCGCCTTCGCCCAGATGTGGGCGGTCAAGGAAGCCCATGGCAAATGGGCCGGGACCGGGCTGCCGGAAACCGACCGCCATGCCGCGCTGCCGGGGCCCGACGGCCGCTGGCAGGTCGCGGGCAGCGCGCATGTCGCCTTCGCCACCAAGCTGGTGGAGCGGGCGGGCGTGCACTACGCCCTTGCGGTGGCCGGAATCTAGGGCCTGGAGGCCGCCTTCGCCGCGCGTTCGTTGCGCCATTTCAGGAAGAAGCCGGCGGCCAGCACGATCAGCGCGCCGATCGTGTCGCCGAGATAGGACATCAGCCCCTTCCAGGGACCGAAATAGGCGATCCACTGCGGGTCGTTGGTGATCATGTCCCCTGCGATCCAGCCCAGCAGTGCCGCGCCCAGCCAGACCAGGATCGGAAAGCGGGTGAGGAGCGCAAGGATCACGTTCGATCCATAGATGATCATCGGGATCGACAGCAGGATGCCGAAGCTGAACAGCCAGATGTCGCCATGAGCCGCCGCCGAGACGGCCAGCACGTTGTCGAGGCTCATCACGGCATCGGCAATCGCGATGGTGCGAACCGCAGCCCAAAGCGTGGTTCCGCCTTCCACTTCGGCATGATCTTCATCACCCTGCACAAGCTTGACAGCGATCCAGAACAGCAGGAGCCCACCGACGATCTTCAGGAACGGGATGCCGAGCAGGTAGCTGATGATCACCGCGAACAGGATGCGCAGGCCGATCGCCGCGCCCGCCCCCAGCAGAATGCCCATTCGGCGTTGCTCGGGCGGCAGGTTGCGGCAGGCGAGGGCGATGACGATGGCGTTGTCGCCGGACAGCAGCAGATCGATCCAGACGATCTGCACCAGCGAAATCCAGAACTGCGAAGACGAAAAATCCATGGTGTTCCAGTCTATCGGGATCGTCGGATTTGAAGGTTGGAAGGCGTCATCCCCGGAGACGCCGCTGACGTCTCAGAGGGGATGCTTCAAGCCTTCTGCAACGGATGGACCCGTTTGCCTGGCAGTCAGCCCGCAGGGAACGGCCCACGCGGTCAGACATGCGCCACGCGGCGCCTGCGGATGAGGAAGCCTGCACCCAGAACGATCAGCGCGCCGGCTACAGCTGCCGGGTATTCGAGCTTGTGGAGCAGTTCCGCGCCGAACTGCTGGATCAGGAACGGATCGGAATCCAGCATCTCGCCAGCCACCCAGCCCAGCAGGCCGGCGCCGGCCCAGATCAGGATCGGGAAACGTTCCAGCAGCTTGGTGATCAGCGACGCGCCAGCCACGATGAGGGGAATCGAGATGACGAGGCCCGTGATCAGCAGCGGGATCGAATCCTTGGCTACAGCCGCGATCGCGAGGACATTGTCGAGGCTCATCACGATGTCGGCGATGGCGACGGTCTGAACCGCCTTCCACAGCTTGTCACTCGACGCGATGCCGTCCTCGTCGCCGGGCTCCTCGGTGAGCAGCTTGATGGCGATCCAGACGAGCAGGACCGCGCCGACGATGCGCAGGAACGGCATGTTGAGCAGAGAGGCGATGACCACCGTGAAGATGACCCGCAGCACCACGGCAACGCCCGCGCCAAGTGCGATCCCCATATTGCGCTGCGCCGGCGGCAGGCCGCGGCATGCGAGGGCGATCACGACGGCGTTGTCACCCGACAAGACGATGTTGAGCGCGATGATCTCGATCACCTTGCCGACGGTGCCGAGGCTTCCGATGTACGTTGTCAGGCTGTCCCACATGTCAAAAATGGCTAATGCCACTCCGATGATTTCACAAATGATTTCTGGTGGAGGTTGCTGCTGGCGGCCTGGGGCCGGCTGAGGTCATGCCAAAGTCGCCTCTATGGCCTTGCCGGCAGCGACGGTGTTCGCCGATCCACCCAGATCGCGGGTGCGGGTGCGGGCGTCGGACAATCCGCGTTCGCAGGCGGCCACAATGGCCTTGGCGGCGTCCACTTCACCCAGATGCTCCAGCATCATCGCCGCTGACCAGATCTGGCCGACCGGGTTGGCGATGCCCAGCCCGGCGATGTCGGGCGCCGAGCCGTGCACAGGCTCGAACAGCGACGGAAAATCACCGGTCGGATTGATGTTCCCCGACGGCGCGATGCCGATGGTGCCGGTGCAGGCCGGGCCAAGATCGGACAGGATGTCGCCGAACAGGTTGGAGGCAACCACCACGTCGAAATAGTCAGGCTTGAGCACGAAATGGGCAGTGAGGATGTCGATGTGGAACTGGTCCGTGCGCACCTCGGGGTATTTCTTCGCCATCTCGGCGACGCGCTCGTCCCAGTAGGGCATTGTGATGGCGATGCCGTTTGACTTGGTCGCGCTGGTCAGATGCTTCTTGGGCCGGGACTGCGCGAGGTCATAGGCAAATTTGAGGATGCGATCGACGCCGATGCGGGTCATCACGGTTTCTTGCATGACCATTTCGCGCTCGGTGCCGCCGAAGATGCGCCCGCCGATCGAGGAGTACTCGCCCTCGGTGTTTTCGCGCACCACCCAGAAGTCGATGTCGCCGGGCTTGCGGCCTGCCAGAGGGCAGGGCACGCCAGGCATGAGGCGGACGGGGCGGAGGTTGACATACTGGTCGAAAGCCCGGCGGAACTGCAGCAGTGAGCCCCACAGCGAGATATGGTCCGGGATCTTGGCCGGCAGGCCGACGGCGCCGAAGAAGATGGCGTCGTGCTTGCCGATCTGCTCCTGCCAGTCATCCGGCAGCATCTGCCCGTGCTTCGCGTAGTAGTCATACGAGGCGAAGTCGAAATGATCGAGCCTGAGTTCGAAGCCGAACAGCCTGGCCGCTTTCTCCAGCACCCGCACGCCTTCGGGCATGACCTCCTGACCGATGCCGTCGCCGGCGATCACGGCGATCCTGTAGACGCGGTTGGTGCGGGTCATGTCATGTCTCCTTGGAAAAAAGCAAGAAACTCGGCGGCCACCTGATCCGGCAGTTCTTCCGCCAGATAGTGCCCGCCTGCAAGGGTGTGGCCGCGCACATCCGATGCGCGCTCGCGCCACAGCGCCAGGACGTCGAAGCACCTGTTCACGGCGCCGTGCTCGCCCCAGAGCGCCAGCAGCGGCTGGTCCATCTTGCGACCCGCATCGGCGTCATCATGGGCGATGTCGATGGTGGCGGCGGCGCGGTAGTCCTCGCACGAAGCCCGGATGGTGGCCGGATCGCGAAAGCAGCGCAGGTACTCGGCCAGCGCTTCGGGGGCGAACGGCGTCAGTCCGGCCGAGCCCGAACCGCACTTCTTCAGCCAGTAGGCATCCGGATCGGCGCCGATCATGCGCTCGGGAAAGGGCGCAGGCTGGATCAGGAAGAACCAGTGCCAGTAGGCGCGGGCGAAAGCGTCAGTCGTGCCTGCATACATCTCGCGGGTCGGGGCGATATCCAGCGTCGCCAGCTTGATGACCTTGTCCGGATGATCCAGCGCCATGCGATGGCCGACGCGTGCGCCGCGATCGTGACTGCCGACAAACCAGCGCCTGTGCCCGAGCGCCGCCATGGCCGGCACCAGGTCGTTCGCCATGGCGCGCTTGGAATAGGCAGCATGATCGGCTCCGCCCGCAGGCTTGGCGCTGTCGCCATAGCCGCGCAGATCGGCGGCGATGATGGTGAAGCGCGTGCTCAGCAGCGCGGCCACCCTGTGCCAGAGCACATGGGTTTGCGGATAGCCGTGCAGCAGCAGCAGCGGCGGCCCATTGCCGCCGGTCCGCAGCCTGACGCGCGAGCCCGGAACCTCGATGTCCAGCAACCGGAAGCCCGGAAAAAGCGGCAGCGATGTCGGCAGCTCGGTGATCGGCATGCGCCCTCTGGAGGCTCCCGGTTTTGTCAGCCAGCCAAGTGGACAGGGCGGATAAACTTGCTTATTCAACCTAAAACAAAAGCACAATCTGGGGGCAGGCAAAGTCCATGGGGAAATTCCGCATCGCGTCACCGCAGGATTTCGCAGGTGGCCTTTTCCTGATCGCCATCGGGCTCGGCGCTTACTGGGCCTCCTCCAATCTGGGCATGGGCACCCTGCGCGCCATGGGCCCGGGCATGCTGCCGAAATCGCTCGCGGTCATAGTCGCCGGCCTCGGCGCGCTGCTGCTGCTCACCTCGTTCCGCGTCGAGGGCCCTGAGCTGGAGCGCTGGTCGATCCGGGGACTGTTCTTCGTCTTGCTGGGCTCATGCCTGTTTGCGCTGACCATCCGCGGCTCCGACATCACCGGCACGCCCGAACGGGTCGCGTCGGCGATGCTGATCGCCTCCGTGATTTTCCTCGCGGCCCTGTTCGTGGCCACGCGCATGGGAATCGCGACCGACGGTCACGCGGTCCGGGCCGGCATGCTGGCGGCCTATGTGGCGGCGGTCTTTGTGATCTACCATGTCGCGCCCGTCATTGATCTGAGTTTCCCGGCCATCGGCCTGATCGCGGCCGGACCGCTGGTGGCGATCGTGTCGGCCTTCGCGTCGCCCGAGACGAAGTGGGGTGAGGTCATCATCTTCGCCACCTTCATGACCGCGCTCTGCGCGGGGCTGTTCAAATACGCGCTGGGTCTGCCGATCCCGCTCGCCCCCTGGCTGCTGGGATACTGAGCGATGGATCTGTTCTCAAACCTCGCGCTCGGCTTCGGCGTCGCGCTTTCGCTCAAGAACCTCGCGCTCTGCTTCGTGGGCTGCTTCATCGGCACGCTGATCGGCGTCCTGCCCGGCGTCGGTCCGATCGCCACGATCGCCATGCTGCTTCCGATCACCTTCGGCATCGACCCGGTCGGTGCGCTGATCATGCTGGCGGGCATCTACTACGGCGCGCAGTATGGCGGCTCGACCACGGCGATCCTGGTCAACATTCCCGGCGAGGCGACCTCGGTCGTGACCACGCTCGATGGGCACCAGATGGCCAAGCAGGGCCGCGCCGGTGTCGCTCTCGGCATCTCGGCCATCGGCTCGTTCATCGCCGGCTCGGTCGCGACCGTGCTGATCGCCGCGCTCGGCGCGCCTCTCACCAAGCTCGCCTTGCTGTTCGGGCCGGCGGAATACTTTTCGCTGATGGTCATGGGCCTGTGCTTCGCGGTCGTGCTGGCGCGCGGCTCGATCCTGAAGGCCATCGCCATGATCATGCTGGGTCTGCTGCTCTCGACCATCGGAACCGATCTCGAGACCGGACAGGAACGCATGACCTTCGGCTTTGCGCCGCTGTCGGACGGGCTCGATTTCGCCGTCCTCGCCATGGGCATCTTCGGCTTCGCCGAAGTCATCAAGAACCTCGAAAACCCTGAAACCCGCGATGTGGTCCGGCAAAAGGTCGGGCGGCTTCTGCCCAATCGCGAGGAGATGCGCCAGTCGGCCGGGCCGATCGCGCGCGGCACGGTCCTCGGCTCGATCCTCGGCATCCTGCCCGGCAACGGCGCGGTGCTCGGCCCCTTCGCCAGCTACACGCTGGAGAAGAAACTGGCCAAGGATCCGTCCCGCTTCGGGCGCGGCGCGATCGAAGGTGTGGCCGGCCCCGAAAGCGCCAACAACGCCGGCGCACAGACCTCGTTCATCCCGCTGCTGACGCTCGGCATCCCGCCCAACGCCGTGATGGCGCTGATGGTCGGCGCGATGACGATCCACGGCGTCATTCCCGGCCCGCAGGTGATGACCAAGAACCCGCAGCTGTTCTGGGGCATGATCGCGTCAATGTGGATCGGCAACCTGATGCTGCTGATCATCAACCTGCCGCTGATCGGGCTTTGGGTGAAACTGCTCAAGGTGCCTTACCGGCTGATGTTCCCGGCGATCCTGCTGTTCTGCTGCATCGGCATCTACTCGATCAACAACTCGCCGGTCGACGTGGCGATGACGGCGTTCTTCGGCCTGTTCGGCTACGCTCTGGTCAAGTTCGGCTTCGAGCCCGCGCCCTTGCTGCTGGGCTACGTGCTGGGCAAGCTGCTGGAGGAGAAGATGCGGCAGGCGCTGATCATCTCCAGAGGCTCGTTCATGACCTTCGTCGAGCGCCCGATCTCGGCGGGGCTGCTGCTGGTGGCGCTTGTCATCCTGGTGGTGGCGCTGCTGCCGTCGATCTCGAAGAAGCGCGACGTGGTGTTCACCGAGAACAGCTGACAACCACGTTTGCAGATTGTCACAAACAGGGCTTCGATTTTGCGGTCGAAGCCCTATCTGTGCGTATAGCCACACGAGACATCGCCCAAGGGCGCTGCGCTCGCAGGACAAGAAGCACCGACCATCCCCGGAGGACCACCCATGACGACCCTGACCCGCCGCGCCGCCCTCGGCGCAGCTGCCATCGCCGCCAGTCTTGCCCTTTCCAATGGCGCCCAGGCGCAGGCCTACCCCAACAAGCCGATCACGATGATGGTGGCCTTCGCCGCCGGCGGTCCGACGGACGTCATCGCCCGCATCGTCTCCGAGCACATGTCGAAGACGCTTGGCCAGCAGATCATCATCGAGAACGTCGCCGGCGCCGGCGGCACCACCACCACGGCCCGCGTCGCGGCGGCAGCCCCGGACGGTTACACGCTGATCATGGGCCAGATGGGCACCCATGCCGCGGCGCCCGCGCTCTACCCGAACCTGAGGTACAATCCTGTCACGGACTTCACGCCGATCGGCGTGGCCGGCATCACGCCCATCGTGATCGTCACCAAGAAGGACTTTCCGGCCAACAACCTGCGCGAATTCGTCGCCTACGTGAAGGCCAACCCCGACAAGGTGAACCAGGCCCATGCCGGCGTCGGCTCGACCGCCTTCACCACCTGCGTGCTGCTGAAAGCCCAGATGGGCGTGCCGAAGCTCAACGCTGTCGCCTATCGCGGCACCGGTCCGGCGCTCAACGATCTCGTGGGCGGCCAGGTCGACTTCATGTGCGATCAGGTCACCAACCTGACCCCGCAGATCATTGCTGGCAATATCAAGGCTATGGGCATCGCCACGCCGGCGCGCATCGCCGTGCTGCCGAACGTTCCGACCACTGCCGAAGGCGGCCTGCCGGACTATCAGATCAGCGGCTGGAACGCGATTTTCGGACCCAAGGGCCTGCCGGCAGACATCCAGGCCAAGCTGGTCGACGCGCTCGACAAGGCGCTTGAAGATCCCACCACCAACAAGCGCCTGGCCGATCTCGGCACCGTGATCCCGAACAAGACCGAGCGCGCGCCCGCAGGCCTTGCGGCGATCCTCGCCCGCGATCTCGCCCTGCTCGACAAGCCCCTGCGCGAGACCGGCGCTGTCGGCCAGTAAGGCCGGCCCGGGCAACGACGAGAAGACTGGCGGCGGGCCTTGATGGTCCGCCGTTTGCTTTTCCGGCAAGATGAGGAGCCGCGCCATGAGACAGATCACCCTGCCGGTCGTGCCGATCAGCGCGGACGCCTTCGCGCCGTTCGGGCGGCTGTTCAGCCCCGTAGGCCAGCGCAGCTTCGGCCGCCCGAATTTCGACGCCTGGGTCATGCCCTTTGCAGCCGAAGGACCATCGCGGCTGCAATATGTCCGGATGCATCCGCGCGAAGCTTCCGTCCAGATCATCGAGCGGCATTTGCATGTCACCGAGACGCGGCAGCCGATCAGCGGCCCGTCCTGCGTGCTGGTGGTCGGCGTCTCCTCGGACCAGCCGCCGCGCCCGGAAGACATGGTCGCCTTCGACATGCGCGGGCAGGGCATCATGCTGCATCCCGGCACCTGGCACTCGATCGATGCCTATCCGCGAGGGGAGGGCGCCAGCGATTTCCTGTTTCTCTCTGAGGAAGCGACCGTTCGGGAACTGTTCGACGGGACGGCCCATCCGCAGCGCAGCCAGATCTTCGATCTTGCCGCGAATGGCGTCCGCTTGACATTCGCCTGACGAGCGCTGTTGACGTGAAGGCCTGCGACGGCGCGGGATCGCGCCGTCAGCCATCCAGAAGCGCACCCCGTGAGAGCCATGGCCAAACCAGCCCAAGCCGATCTCGCCCTCGACAGCGCAACTGCCCAGCTTGGCAGGCTTGCGGACCGGAGCATCTCCGCTGTCGAACTGCTTGAGCTGCATCTGGCGCGCATCGAGCGCCTGAACCCGTCGCTGAACGCGGTTGTCGGCCTTGATGAGACGGCGGCGCGGGCCCAGGCCAGGGCTTCCGACACTCGCCGGGCCGCCGGGCAGGCGGGTCCGCTCGATGGCCTGCCGATCACCATCAAGGACGCGTTCGACGTCGCAGGCCTGGTCTCGACCGCCGGGGCCAATGCCTATCGCGAGCGCGTGCCGGAGGAGGACGCCGCCGCCGTCGCCCGGCTGCGCGCCGCTGGCGCGGTCATCATCGGCAAGAGCAATGTACCGGTGTTCTCCGGCGATTTCCAGACCTACAACCCTGTCTACGGTGTCACCAACAATCCGTGGGATACGGCCCTCAGTCCCGGCGGTTCCTCAGGCGGCGCGGCGGTGGCCGTCGCCACCGGTATGAGCGCTTTCGAACTGGGGTCCGACCTCGGCTCGTCAATTCGCTGGCCTTGCGCGGCGACGGGTGTGTACGGGCTCAAGACAAGCTGGAATCTGGTGTCCACCTGGGGGATGGTCCCGCCGCCGCCCGAGCGGCGCACCGCGCGTAACCCCGATCTGGTCGTGGCGGGGCCGATCGCCCGCACGCCGGATGACATTGAACTGGTGCTGTCGGTCATCGCGGGCGGACGCGAGCCCGGCAGTGCCTCGCCCGTTACGCTCCTGCCGCCGCGCAAGCTGAGCGCCGATGGCCTGCGCGTCTGTGTCTGGACGGAAGATCCCTTCGCCAGTGCCGATGCGCTCGCGAAGCAGGGCGTCATCAAGGCTGCCCGCCTGTTGGAGGCGCAAGGCGCGGTGATCGCTGAGGCGGCGCGTCCCGGCTTCAGCTTCGAGGAGGCCTTCGAGGTCTTCGCGCTGCTGAACCACGCCATCGTGGCGTACGGGCTGCCGCCGAAAGTGCGGACCAAGATCCAGGCCATGGCGGCGCAGTTCTCGCCGACGGACATTTCGCATCGCGCCCTGCAGGCCCGCGGCGCGCGCATGACACCGGGCCTTTACCAGCAGATCAGCGCGCGGCGGCTGGCGGTGAGGAAGCAGTGGGCCCGGCTGTTCGAGCGCTTCGATGTGGTGCTGTGCCCGGCGGCGCCCGTGGCGCATCTGGCCCATGACCACAACCCGGACATCCATGCGCGCACGCTGCCCGTCAACGGCGAGGCGCGGCCCTATCTCGATTTCCTCGTCTGGGCCTCGCTCGCCAGCGGCGCCGACCTGCCGGCCTTGTCGGCCCCGGTGATGACATCCCCTGCCGGCCTGCCGCTCGGGGTCCAGATTCTCGGCCCAGCCGCCGGAGACCTCGGCGTGATCGCGGTCGGGCGGATGCTCGAGGCGATCACCGGCGGGTTTCATCCACCGGCAATGGCGCGTTGATCCGTCCTGCCGCAGCGGAGCACGTGGTTAACACTATCTGAATGGTTTGCGCTGATAGCTTTTGCTTGAACCAGCCGGTTGCAGACCGTATGCGGGGCCCAAATGAGCTGTTGCCAACGTGCCATTGTCGGTCAATTGCCTCAATTCAGCCGGTTTGTAGGGTCTGATGGCTGACGACAAAGCTAGGGATATCAAGGCGGAGCGGCTGGCCAGGGCCCTGCGCGAGAACCTCCGGCGCCGGAAGGCGCAGGCGAGGGGACGCGCCGCCGAAGACAGGGCCGGGAAGACAGGCAACGGGCCAGCGGAGACGCCGGCCGGAACGGAATCGAAGGACTGACATGGACCGTATTCGCATCACCGGCGGCAACCGCCTCAACGGCGCGATCCCGATCTCGGGCGCCAAGAACGCGGCCCTGCCGCTGATGATCGCCAGCCTGCTGACCGACGATACCGTCACGCTCGACAACGTGCCGCGCCTCTCGGATGTCAGCAACCTGTCGCGCATTCTGTCCAATCATGGCGTCGACCGGACGGTTCCGGGCAAGCGCATCGGCCAGACGGTCGAGACGGGCCAGACCCTGTCGTTGTGCGCCCGCACCATTGTCGATACCTGCGCGCCCTATGAGCTGGTTTCGACCATGCGCGCCTCGTTCTGGGTCATCGCGCCGCTGGTGGCTCGCACCGGCCAGGCCAAGGTCTCCCTGCCGGGCGGCTGCGCCATCGGCACGCGCCCGGTCGACCTCTTGCTGATGGCGCTGGAGAAACTCGGCGTCACCATCCAGATCGAGGCCGGCTACGCCATCGCCACCGCGCCCGACGGACTCACCGGCGGCCATATCCATTTCCCGAAAGTGACAGTCGGCGGCACCCACACGGCCCTGATGGCCGCCGTCCTGGCGCGCGGCACCACCGTGATCGAGAATGCGGCCCGCGAGCCCGAGGTGGTCGATCTCGCCCATTTCCTGATCAAGATGGGCGCGAAGATCCAGGGCGCCGGCACCTCGACGATCACCATCGAAGGCGTCTCAAGCCTCAGGGGCGCGCGTCACTCGGTGGTTCCCGACCGGATCGAGACCGGCACCTACGCCATGGCTGTCGCCATGACCGGCGGCGATGTGCTCCTCGAAGGCGCACAGGCCAGCGACCTGCAGGCCGCGCTGACGGTTCTGGAGCAGGCCGGCGTCGATGTGATCAAGGAGAACGCCGGCGTGCGCATCCGGCGCAACGGCCATGGGCTGATGCCGGTCGATGTCACCACCGAGCCGTTCCCCGGCTTTCCGACGGATCTGCAGGCACAGCTCATGGGCCTGATGAGCATGGCGAAGGGGACCTCGCGCATCCGCGAGACCATTTTCGAGAACCGCTTCATGCATGTGCAGGAACTGGCCCGCCTCGGCGCGAAAGTCAGGCTCGATGGCGACACCGCCTATGTGGATGGCGTCGACAAGCTGACGGGCGCGCCCGTCATGGCCACCGACCTGCGCGCATCGGTCTCGCTGGTCATCGGCGCGTTGGCGGCGGAAGGCGAAACCATGATCAACCGCGTCTATCATCTCGACCGTGGTTTCGAGGCACTGGAGGCCAAGCTCGGCCGCTGCGGCGCCCAGGTGGAGCGGGTGAGCGGCTGAGGCTCAGCCCTTCATCAGCGCCGTGACATGAGCGGCCACCGAGCTGGCGAGGCCCCTGAGATCGTAGCCCCCTTCCAGCATGGAGACGATGCGCCCCGCGCACTGCTTGTCGGCGATGTCCATCAGTTCCCGGGTCGCGAGCGCGAAATCCGCCTCGGTCAGATTGAGATTGGCGAGCGGGTCGCGCCAGTGCGCGTCGAAGCCCGCCGAGATGATGATCAGGTCCGGCTTGAAGCCGTTCACGCGCGGCAGCACCACCGCCTCGAAGGCGTCATGGAAGGCCTCGCCGCCATCGCCTGCCCGCAGCGGCACGTTGACGATGGTGCCATGCTCGCCGCGCTCGGACGCTGCGCCCGTGCCGGGATAGAGTGGCGATTCATGGGTTGATACGTACAGCACGCTTGGATCATCCCAGAAGATGTCCTGCGTGCCGTTGCCGTGGTGCACGTCCCAGTCGACGATGGCGACACGCTCCAGGCCATGTGCTGCCTGTGCCCGCCGGGCAGCGATCGCGGCCTGGTTGAAAAAGCAGAAGCCCATGGCGCGGGCTCGCTCCGCATGATGCCCGGGCGGCCTCGTGGCGACAAATGCATTGCGCGCACGCCCCGAGACAACCGCGTCCACCGCCGACACGGCGCCGCCGACCCCATGCAGCGCCGCAGCAAGCGTGCCGGGCGACATCACGGTGTCCGCGTCGATCGCCGCCAGCCCTTCCGCCGGGCTGCGGGCGGCCAGCATATCGAGATGGCTTTGCGGGTGGCAGCGCAGGATGTCGGCATCCACGCCCGGGGGCGCGCTTTCGCGAATGAGCGCATCGAAATCACCGCCGGCGAGCACGGCCTCGATCGCCCTGATCCGGTCAGCCCGCTCGGGATGGCCGGCAGGGGTTTCGTGGCCAAGCGACGCGGGGTGTGTCAGCAGGAACGTGGTCAAAAGGTGCATCTCCAGCGTTGCAGCTTTGCCACGCACGGCCACCAAACGCCGCCGCGCGGACGAATCGGTTTATCACGTGGAAAGACTTGGTTAACCATAGCTGATGCACTTTTCTGTCATGACACAGCCGACTCACATTCGCCGCACAATCGTGCTCGCCTCCATGGCCGTCCTGCTCGGAGCCTGCAGCTACCGCGGCGTGCCCGACCCGTCCTTCAGCGCCCGCGACGCGCAGTACATGGCGCTGGTGCCGAAGGTCGACATGGACCCTCAGTTCGAGCGCTACGAGGTTGACTATTCGACCTCGGAGAAGCCGGGCACGATCGTGATCTACACGCAGGACAGGCTGCTCTACTTCGTGCTGCCCGGCGGCAAGGCCATCCGTTATGGCGTCGGCGTCGGCGACGAGGCCTTCGGCTGGACCGGAACGGCAGACGTGGCGCGCGTGGCTGAATGGCCCTCCTGGACTCCGCCCGCCGAGATGCTCGTGCGCTGGCCGCATCTGCGCAACCGGGCCGGCGGCATGGCGGGCGGTCCGCTCAACCCGCTCGGCGCCCGCGCCATCTATCTCTATCAGAACGGCCGCGACACGCTTTACCGCATCCACGGCACCAACGAGCCCGAGTCGATTGGTCGCGCCTCGTCATCAGGCTGCATCCGCATGCGGAACATGGATGTGATCGATCTGTACCGGCGCGTGAAGGTCGGCGCCAAGGTCATCGTCAAGTAGGGCTCAGGCGCCCAGTTCGACGACGACCACCTCCGGCGGCACGCCGAGGCGCACCGGCGGACCGCTGGTGCCGAGCCCGGCCGAGACGATCAGATTTCGTTCCTCTTCGATGATCCGCCCGTACGCGAAGCGTGAGCCGAACTGCGACGGGATGATCGGACGCCACCCGAGGATGTTGATCTGGCCGCCATGCGTGTGACCCGACAGGGTCAGGGCCAGATTGGCCGTGTGCGGCGTGTCCGGCAGGCTGGCGAAAATGTCAGGTTCGTGCGCCAGAAGGATCACGGGTGCCCCGTCGGACGCCTGCGCCAGCGTACCCGAAAGGTCATCCAGCCCGCGATAGAGCCCGCCGCGCTGGCGGTCATAGCCGATCTTGAAGGCGAGCTGGTCGGCAAGGCCCGCCACCCAGAACGGCATGCCGTCCTTCCTGAGCCTGAGCGCCTGGTTGTTCAGCACCGGCAATCCGGCATCCTCCAGCGCCTTCTGGCCGACGGTCTCGCCGTACCCGCGCCGCTGCACCACGGCATCGTCCCAGTATTCGTGATTGCCCAGGATCACATGCACGCCGAGCGGCGCATTCAGCCGTGCCAGGGCCTTGGCCCACATGGCAGGGCTGACCTCGTGAACCATGCGCCGACGCCCGGTGATGTAGTCGCCCAGCAGGACGATCACGTCCGGCTGCAGGGAATGCGTGATGTCGATGATTTCATTGACGCGGGACAGCGGCATGTGGGCGCTGCCGCAATGCAGGTCAGCGAGCGCCACCAGCCTGAGATGCAGCCCCGGTGTCCAGCCCTTCGGGGTCAGCCGGTAGCGGGCCAGGGCCATGGAGCCGCCCGGTTCGACGAACCGCGCATAGGCTCCGCCGCTGACGCCGGTCAAAAAAAGACCGGCGCCGACCTTGAGGATCGAGCGCCGGGTGACAGTCATGGGTCTCGAATCCAGTGTGCTGTCAAAAAGGAATCATTCGCCTTCGGGACCGAAGCGCAGAATGGCGGGAATGTCGGATGCTGCAGGCGTGGCGCGCGTTGCCTTGCGCAGGCTGGCATGGGCCGCAACCGCAGCAATGCCGATGGCGCCGAAATGGCGGGCGTAGAGATCGCGCGCCGCCGCATCATGGAAGCTGGCGGTCTTGCGTTGGTCGCGGCGTTGGACGTCGCTGGGCATGGAAGTCTCTGGTCCTCTGATCCTGCGCCGGAACTGGCGCAATGAACCGTTATCTGCCTGTCAATACCGGCTCCGCCACGGCGTGATTCTGGCCGCATCATGGCAGGAGCCGCTTTCTCTGGCTTCGGACGAGAGTGACGCAGGAAGGTCAATCCTTGGTTAACGCAGGGAACTGCACTCCCCGCGTCGTTAACGATTCTGGCTATCGCCTGGCTGTGGCCCGTCATAGCCATCGATGATGATGAGGTCCGTCTGGCCGACATCCTTGAGGTGCTCCAACGCGGCCTTGTACTCCGCCGACTCGTAACAGGCCCTTGCCATGTCGCCTGTCGGGAATTCGATCACGACATTGTGCTGCCGGCCCGCGCCCTTGGCGAGTGTGTAGGGGCCGCCGCGCACGATGAACCGCCCGCCGAACTTCGCAAAGGCGATGGCGTTCAGCTTGCGGTACTCGCCATACGCGGCCTGATCCAGCACGTCGAGGCGGGCGATCCAGTAACCTTTCGGCATCGCTCAGGCTCCTTCGACGCAGATGAGGTCCATATAGCCGGCGCCCTCGCGCAGCTTGCGCGCTGCCGCATACTCCGGCGAGTAGGCATAGGCCTTGGCCGCTTCGAGGCTCTCGAACTCGATGACGACATTGCGCGCCCGGCCTTCGCCCTCCGCGACGCTCATCTGCCCGCCGCGCACCAGCGGCGTGCCGCCATACTGCTTGATCGCCTTGGTTGCTTCAGCGGCATAGACAGCCCATTGCGTTGCATTGGTCACGACAGCGCGCGCGATGACATAGCCCTTCGGCATGAAAGATCTCCACCAGTTCCAGCGGCCGGCCTGTCCCGGTCGGCAGGGACTCTTACGGGAGTTGGACGATCTCGTCCATGATTGCGCCTGCCGCCCCGCGCGGGTCCGCTGCGCGGATGATCGGCCGGCCGATGACCATGTGGTCGACCCCGGCCCGGATCGCTTCCGCCGGCGTCAGGGTCCGCTTCTGGTCGCCGCTTGCCGCTCCGGACGGACGGATGCCGGGCGTGACGATCAGCATGCCGGGCCCGACTGCGGCGCGCACGATCTCTGCTTCGGCAGCGGAGCAGACGATCCCATCGACACCCGCTGTCCGCGCCTGCTGCGCGCGCAGGGCCACGAGGTCCCGCACGGCCAGCCGATAGCCTGCGTCATGCAGGTCGTCGTCGTCATAGGATGTCAGCGCCGTCACCGCGAGCAGCGCGATGGCGCTGTCGCCCCGGCCATCGACCGCCCCGCGCATGGTCTGCGGATAGGCGTGAACCGTGAGGAAGGTGGGGCTGAGTCGGGTCAGGGACTGCACGCCTTCCGCGACCGTGTTGCCAATGTCGTGCAGCTTGAGGTCGAGAAAGACCTTCTTGCCCTCGCGCAGCAGATCCTCGGCCAGTTGCAGCCCGCCGGCAAAGGCGAGCCGGTAGCCGATCTTGTAGAAGCTCGCCATGTCACCGAGCTGGTTCACCAGCCCATACGCCTCACGCAACGTCGCAACATCCAGCGCGACGATCACGCGGTCGCGGTGGTCGTTGATCTGGGCCATGGGAGACGCTCCTTCCGATCGGGCTTCGTTGCCCGATTCGGGGAGCGTCGTCGAATGCCGTATCGAGGCTCAGGCCTTCGCGGCTTCCTTGACCAGTCGCGCGATGGTCATGTCGAAGTAGCTGGCGGTTTTCTCGTCGGCCAGATCGCCTGCCTCGGTGAAGGCGGCGCCGTAGTTGCCGACCGCGACCATTTCCGGAATGACCAGAGCGCCCATGCCCAGCTCCAGCACGGTCCGCAGCTGGGTCAGGCCACGATAGCCGCCCATCACTCCCGGGGAGGCCGCGCCGAGGCCGACGACCTTGCCGGCGAGCCCCGTCGCCGGAGCGCCCGGCTTGGCGACGGTGGCCCAGTCGAGCGCGTTCTTCAGCGCGGGCGCATAACCGGCATTGTACTCGGGCGAGGTGATGAACAGGCCCTTGTGGGCGTCGATCAACGCGCGCAGCCTGGTGGCGGCTTCAGGCGCATTGCCGAAGCCGGCGGCATCGACCAGCGGCAGCGGATAGTCCGCCAGCGAGATCAGCGTCGCCTTGCCGCCCGCGGCATTGATCTTGCGCGCTGCCAGCTCGGCCAGCTTGTGGTTCATCGAGCCGGGACGTGAAGAACCGGAGAAGACGAGAATCGCGGTCATGGCGAGGATATCCAATCAGGAAGGGACGAAAGCAGGATAAGGCTGACATAAGCCACCGCGATGACAATTGCATCGGGGCGCTATGACAGCACTGCGTTGCAGAATTGCAAGGATGGGCCAAGCCGCGCGGCCGCAAGAGTAGGAAGGGTCGCGGCAATCAGACCTTGCGGTAGACCCAGACCCGAGCAGGCGGGATGTTCAGCAGAATCCAGTTCGACGCCTTTGAGATATAGCCCGGTCCGCGCTCCGCGATCGGCGGAACGACGGCATAGGTGAACTGGATGAAGGGCGCGCCCTTGCCGATCAGCGAAAATGCCTGATGCAGGAAGTTGCGCCGGACCTCTGGGGGTTTGGTGAAGAGCGGCAGGCTCGACACGACAGCCGCGACCGGTCCGTGCAGCTTGTCGCGCAGGATGTCAGCCAGACGATAGGCATCGCCCTGGATGACGGTGGCGAGCGGGAAGCGCTTGCGCAGCAGATCGACGAAATCGGGATTGAACTCCACGAGCACCAGACGGTCGGGCGTGATCCCCCGCGCAATCAGCGCCTCTGTCACCGGCCCCGTCCCCGGTCCGATTTCCACGATCAGCCCCGGTTCGCGCGGATCGACCTCCTTGGCCATGGCCTTGGCGAGGAACTTGCCCGACGGCATCACAGCGCCCGTGAGCAAGGGCCGTTCGATCCACGATTTCAGGAACCGGGTCTCGTCATCCGCGACGCGCTTCTTGCGCGGCGGCCGACGATCAAGGTTGTGACGGGTTGGCTCAAACACGAAAGGCACGCCGCATATGAAATTCCTGTGACGCTCAGCCTTACTCCCTCTGGCGTGAGCGTCAAGCTGTCACGCTAAGGACAAACCCTTACAAGCGGAGTTTCCAACGCGTCATGTCTTCGGACCGGCGCCGCCGAAACCGTCGAAAAAGCCCTTCATCCGATCGAAGAATCCGGCACTTTCCGGATGCGTCTCGCCGGAGGACTCGCGCTCGAACTCGGCCAGCAATTCGCGCTGCCGCCTTGTAAGATTCATCGGCGTCTCGACCTGCACCTGAATGTAGAGGTCGCCGACATCGCTCGAGCGCAGCACCGGCATGCCCTTGCGGCGCAGACGGAACTGCTTGGCGGTCTGCGTTCCTTCGGGGATTTTCACCATGGTTTTGGCGCCGTCGAGCGTCACCACCTCGACCTCCCCGCCAAGTGCGGCCTTGGTCATGGAAATCGGCACGCGGCAGAACAGGTCCGAGCCTTCGCGCTGGAAGATGTGGTGCGGCTTCACCGACAGGAAGATGTACAGATCCCCCGATGGACCGCCCTTGGTCCCGCCTTCGCCCTCGCCGGCCAGCCTGATGCGCGTGCCGTCCTCGACGCCGGCGGGAACATTCACCGAAAGGTTGCGGTCCTTCATGACGCGTCCCGCGCCGTTGCAGGCCTTGCATGGGTCGTCGATCACGTCGCCGCGCCCGTTGCAGGTCGGGCAGGTGCGCTCGATCGAAAAGAAGCCCTGGCTGGCGCGCACGCGGCCATAACCGCCGCAGGTGCCGCACTGTTTGGGTTTCGAGCCTGGCTTTGCGCCGGTCCCGGTGCAGGTTTCGCAGGTCACGGCGGTTGGCACGCGGATCGAGGCGGTCTTGCCCTTGAAGGTGTCCTCCAGCGTGATCTCGAGATTGTAGCGCATGTCGGCGCCGCGCTCGCGTCCGCCCTGGGTGCGCTGGCGTCCGCCGCCGCCCTGGCCGAAGAACTGGTCAAAGATGTCGGACATGAAGTCGCCGAACTCGGCGCCTTGCGGCCCGCCGCCCCCGCCGCCATTCTCGAAGGCGCGGTGGCCGTACTGGTTGTAGGCCGCCCGCTTGTTCGGGTCGGACAGCACCTGATAGGCCTCGTTCAATTCCTTGAACTTGACCTCGGCTTCCTTGTTGCCAGGGTTCTTGTCCGGATGATGCTGCATCGCCTGCTTCCGGAAAGCCGACTTCAACGCCGCTTCATCGGCATCCTTGGGCACACCGAGGACTTCGTAATAGTCACGTTTGGACATCTGGAAACGCCAGCCCCTTTTCCAGTATCATGCCCGGCCTTGCGTCGGGCACCTCATAGCGGGAGAGTGTACTCTCCCCAACGAGATCACCGCCACGAGGGCGGTGATGACAGTGTTGCCGTTGTGAAGTCGCTCAGGCGCTCTTCTTCTTGTCGCCCTTGTCGTCGGTGACGTCCTTGAAGTCGGCGTCGATGACGTCTTCCTTCTTCTTGGCATCCGCGCCGCCGGCCTCGCCGCCTTCGGCTTCCGAAGCGGCCTGCGCGGCATACATAGCTTCGCCAAGCTTCATCGAGGCCTGCATCAGGTCCGTTGTGCGGCTCTTGATGACCTCAAGGTCTTCCCCGGCGAGCGCAGCCTTGATCGCGTCAAGCGCGGTCTCGATGCCGGTCTTGTCCGAGGCCGAGACCTTGTCGCCGTAATCCTTGAGCGACTTCTCGGTCGAGTGCACCAGCGCTTCGCCCTGGTTGCGGGCCTCGACGAGTTCGCGGCGCTGCTTGTCGGCGGCCGCATTCTCCTCCGCTTCCTTGACCATTTTCTGGATGTCGGCGTCGGAGAGGCCACCGGAAGCCTGGATGCGGATCTGGTGCTCCTTCGAGGTGGCCTTGTCCTTGGCGGTGACCGAGACGATGCCGTTGGCGTCGATGTCGAAGGTGACCTCAACCTGCGGCACACCGCGCGGGGCAGGGGGGATGCCGACCAGGTCAAACTGGCCGAGCAGCTTGTTGTCCGCCGCCATTTCGCGCTCGCCCTGGAAGACGCGGATGGTGACGGCCGACTGGTTGTCATCGGCGGTCGAATAGGTCTGCGACTTCTTGGTCGGGATCGTCGTGTTGCGATCGATCATGCCGGTGAAGACCCCGCCCAACGTTTCGATGCCCAGCGACAGCGGCGTCAC
>JAIXUP010000060.1 GCA_027483505.1 Hyphomicrobiales bacterium | reverse complement strand
AGGCCTCGCCGAGCGCCGCCTCATCCAGCATTTCGCCCGGCCGGGCCGCGCGCCACAGTTCCTCGCTGAGCGTCAGCGCCGCACGACCGTCGCCATCAGCAAAGCGGATGAAGGACTCGCGCGCCGCAGCCGTCAGCGGCAGGAGCTTGCCTTCGAGCGCCTCGGCCCGGGCCAGCAGCGCCACGATGGCGGGCTCGTCAAGCGGCTTGAACACCAGCACACGTGCGCGTGACAGGAGCGCGGCATTGAGCGCGAACGACGGATTCTCCGTGGTTGCTCCGATGAGCGTGATGGTTCCATCCTCCATCACGGGCAGGAAAGCATCCTGCTGTGTCTTGTTGAAGCGATGGATTTCATCCACGAACAGAAGCGTGCCCCTGCCCTGAAGGCGGCGCGCCCGTGCGCCGTCGAACACCTTCTTGAGGTCGGCCACACCCGAGAAAATCGCGCTGGTCTGCTCGAAGACCAGATCGGTCCGGCCCGCCAGAAGGCGTGCCACCGTGGTCTTGCCGGTGCCGGGGGGACCCCAGAAGATCGCGCTGCCGATGGACCCGGACACCAGAAGCCGGGTCAACGAGCCGTCGGCGCCGACCAGATGGTCCTGACCGGCCACCTCGCCGAGCGAGGTCGGGCGCATCCGGTCCGCCAGCGGGCGCGGACCCGCCTTGTCGAGCCCGGAGGCAGCGAACAGATCGCTCACCCGCGCACGACCGTGGTGAAGACCTGCCCCTTGCGGTTGACCGTGATTTCCCAGCCGCGCGCCCGGTCCCTGGTCAGCCGCTCCACATCGCGTGATACCGCGATCTTGTCGCGGTTGATGGCCACGAGGATGTCGCCCTTCTGGAAGCCGATCTGCCCGGAAGGGCTGTCCGGATCGACCTCCATAACCGCCACCCCTTCCGAACCGACCTCGATGGTGAGTTCCTCTGCGACAGCCGGCGACAGATTGACCAGCGTCAGCCCTGAGAATGGTCCGCGCCCGGTGATCCTGACCGGATCGCGCGGACGGGTTTCCGGCGCGATCATCATCTTGACCGGAAGAGTGAGCCGATTGCGTCCACGCAGGACGTTCACGGAAGCGGTGCCGCCGAGCGGTCGCGTCGCCAGACGATAGCCGAAGCTGTCGGGGTCCTCGACCGCCTGGCCGTCAAGCTGGAGAATCACATCGCCACGTTTCAGACCGGCCTCCTCGGCAGGGCTCTTGTCGAACACGGCGGCGACCATCACCCCGGTCGGCCGGTCAAGCCCGAGCCCTTCGGCGATATCAGGTGTCACACCCTGCAGCCGGGCCCCAAACCACGGCCTGCGCACGGAAGCGCTGCCGGCGCGGGCCGAGTCGACCACGATCCGCACCATCGTCGCCGGAATCGCGAAGCCGATGCCGTGGCTGGCCCCGGTCTTGGAGAAGATCGCCGTGTTGATGCCGATCAGCCGGCCCTGCATGTCGACAAGGGCGCCGCCGGAGTTGCCGGGATTGATCGCGGCATCGGTCTGGATGAAGGACTGGAAGTCGGCGATTCCGACCTGCGTGCGCGCCAGTGCCGACACGATGCCCTGGGTCACGGTCTGCCCGACGCCGAAGGGATTGCCGATGGCAAGGACGAAGTCCCCGACCTGCAGATCGTCCGAATTGCCGATCTCGAGGGCCGAGGAGAGCCCGGTTGTCGTCTTCAGCCTGAGGACGGCCAGGTCCGTGCGCGGATCGCGCAGGATGATGTCGGCCTCGACCTCACGCTTGTCCGCCAGCGCCACCTTCACCTCGGTCATGCCCTCGATGACATGGTGGTTGGTGACCACCAGCCCGGCCCTCGCATCGACGACGACGCCCGAACCCAGCGACTGCTGGGCCCGCTCGCGCGGCACGCCGAACCCGCCATCGCCGAAGAACCGGCGGAAGAACGGATCGTCCATGAATGGGTTGGTGGTCCGGCGTTCCTGCCGGATGCCGTAGACATTGACCACGGCGGGGGTGGTCTTCTGCACCACCGGCGCGAAGGACAGCGTGACCTGCTGCCGGCTCTCGGGCGTCTGCCGCAGCAGTTGCGCGGAGGCAGGCGTCGCGGAGGCGAGGCCAACAAGGAACAGGCACAGCAATCCGGCAACAGGGCTGACAGCGCGCGGCATGGACATCTCCGGACAGGAACGGCGTTTGTCTGTCGAGATAGGCCTCCAAAGGGTTCAACGCAACATCGGGGCCATCGCCGCAAGGACGACAGGACCATCGGAACGAAAAAAGGCGACCCGAAGGCCGCCCGTGTTCGCATCCGTCGCGCGCTGACAGGATCAGGCCGCTTCGGCGCCTTCGGTTTTCATGGTCGGACCGGAGTCCTTGCCGCGCGCCTCGACGTCGCGGTCCACCATTTCGATCACGGCCAGAGGGGCGTTGTCGCCATAGCGGAAGCCGGCCTTGAGGATGCGGGTGTAGCCGCCATTGCGATCCTTGTAGCGCGGGCCGATCACATCGATCAGCTTCTTCGCCATGTCGGCGTCCTTGAGCTGGGCGATGAGCTGGCGGCGCGCATGCAGGTCGCCGCGCTTGCCGAGCGTGATCAGCTTTTCCACTACCGGGCGAAGATCCTTCGCCTTCGGCAGCGTCGTGACGATTTGCTCGTGCTTGATCAGGGCATTGCACATGTTCGAGAACATGGCCTTGCGGTGTTCAGTGGTGCGGTTGAAACGACGACCGCGAAATCCGTGACGCATTGTGGCTCTCCTTCGTTATGCGCCCGCCGTGCCAAGGTACGGGTGCTCTTTATGGTCAGCGAAGGCCGGGCCAGCCCGGCCGGACGCTGCCGCTCAATAATGCTCCTCGAAGCGCTTCGCCAGCGACTCGATATCTTCCGGCGGCCAGCCCAACACTTCCATGCCGAGATGCAGGCCCATGCCGGCCAGGACTTCCTTGATTTCGTTGAGCGACTTGCGGCCGAAGTTCGGGGTCCGCAGCATCTCGGCTTCCGTCTTCTGGATCAGGTCGCCGATATAGACGATGTTGTCGTTCTTCAGGCAGTTGGCCGAACGGACGGACAGTTCCAGTTCGTCGACCTTCTTGAGGAGGGCCGGGTTGAACGGAAGCTGCGGCGCATTCGAGACCGCCTCTTCCTTGCGCGGCTCCTCGAAGGTGATGAAAACGGCAAGCTGGTCCTGCAGGATGCGCGCAGAATAGGCCAGCGCGTCTTCCGGCGAGATCGAGCCGTCGGTTTCCACTGTCATGGTCAGCATGTCGCGGTCGAGGTTCTGCCCCTCGCGGGTGTTCTCGACGCGGTAGGACACCTTCCGCACCGGAGAATACAGGGCGTCGACCGGGATGAGGCCGATCGGCGCGTCTTCCGGACGGTTATGCTCGGCCGGGACATAGCCCTTGCCGGTCGCAACCGTGAATTCCATGCGGATTTCGGCACCTTCGTCGAGCGTGCAGATCACCAGGTCGGGATTGAGGATCGAAACGTCGCCCACCGTGTTGATGTCGCCGGCGGTGACCGTACCCGGACCCTGCTTGCGCAGCGTCATGCGCTTGGCGGTGTCGCCCTGCATCTTGATGGCGATGGCCTTCACGTTCAGCACGATGTCGGTCACGTCTTCACGCACGCCGGGAATCGAGGAGAACTCGTGCAGCACGCCATCGATCTGGATGGCGGTCACGGCGGCGCCCTGGAGCGACGACAGCAGCACGCGGCGCAGCGAATTGCCGAGCGTCTGGCCGAAGCCGCGCTCCAGCGGCCGCGCCACGACGGTGGCGACGCGCTTGGCGTCCTCGCCGGGCTTCACTTCAAGCTTGTTGGGCTTCGACAGATCCTGCCAATTCTTGCTAATCACGACCGCACCTTTCCTGATAGGGGTCAATTGGCGATGGCCGCGAACCATCGCCCGAAAACGTCGCGGGGCCTCGCGCAGGCCCCACGGCGGTGTGAAACGAAATCAGACGCGCCGGCGCTTGCGCGGGCGGCATCCATTGTGCGGGATTGGCGTCACGTCGCGGATCGACGTCACGGTGAAGCCGGCAGCCTGCAAGGCGCGCAGCGCGGACTCGCGACCCGAACCCGGGCCCAGAACCTCGACCTCGACCGTGCGCATGCCGTGTTCGGCAGCCTTGCGGGCCGCGTCTTCGGCGGCAACCTGCGCGGCATACGGGGTGGACTTGCGCGAACCTTTGAAGCCCATCACGCCGGCGGACGACCACGAGATCGTGTTACCCTGCGCATCCGAGATGGTGATCATGGTGTTGTTGAACGAGGCGTTCACGTGAACGATGCCGGAGGCAATGTTCTTTCGCTCGCGGCGCTTCACGCGTGTTGCTTCTTTAGCCATTCTTCGTGTCCTTCAGGCGCGCCCGTGATGCCAGGCGCTGGGGAGTGTTGAGGTGGTCCGAGGCAATCGGCAGTTGGCGTAAGGCAATCGGACCAAAACCCGATTGCCCGGTGCCGGCTGCCTGCACCCATTACTTCTTCTTGCCGGCGATGGCCTTTGGCTTGCCCTTGCGGGTGCGCGCATTGGTATGCGTGCGCTGACCGCGGACCGGCAGACCCTTGCGGTGGCGAAGGCCACGGTAGGAGCCAAGGTCCATCAGGCGCTTGATGTTCATCGAAACTTCGCGGCGCAGATCGCCTTCGACCTGATAGTCGCGGTCAATGGTTTCGCGGATCTGGAGGATCTCGGCGTCCGAGAGTTGGGCGACACGGCGCTCGGCCGGGATCGACACCTTCTCGCAGATTTCCGAAGCGAACTTCGGGCCAATGCCGTGAATATACTGAAGCGCAATCACAACGCGCTTGTTGGTCGGGATGTTGACACCCGCGATACGAGCCATCGCTCTCTCCATCATGAGGCTGGCCGAAGCCGCCGGTTTCATTCCCCGCGTCCGGTGGAGGCCGGCCCTTGCGGAGTAACTTCAAACAAAACAAACCCGATGCCCGAAAAGGCGATCTGGACGCATGATCTGAGGTTGAGTGGGCGTTAACGCGCGCGAGACATCATGTCAAGCCGAAATGCCGCCCTTACGCCAGCGCCTTCTCGATGGCCGCGGTGACGTCATCGACCGGCTTCATGCCGTCAACGACCGTGAGCTGCCCGCGCTTCTCATAGTATGGCGCAACCACAGCCGTATCGCGGTTGTAGGCTTCGAGACGGGTCTTGAAAACCTCCGGGTCATCATCCTTGCGCACTGGCTGTCCAGCCGCCCTCGCCTCATCGGCACGCTTGACGATACGGTCCACCAGCTTCGTCTGGTCGACGCGCAATTCAATGACAGCACGAAGCTTCATGTGCTTTTCAGCCAGCATGATATCGAGCGCCTCGGCCTGCGCCACCGTGCGCGGGAACCCGTCGAGGATGAAGCCCTTTTTCGCGTCCGCCTCATTGATCCGGTCGGCGATGATTCCGATCACGATCTCGTCGGACACCAGCCCGCCTGCGTCCATCACGGCCTTCGCCTTGATGCCCACCGGTGTTCCGGCCGCCACCGCAGCGCGCAGCATGTCACCGGTGGAGAGCTGCGGAATGCCATGCTTCTCGACCAGTCGAGCCGCCTGCGTGCCCTTACCCGCCCCCGGCGGACCCAGCAGGATCAGTTTCATCAGCGCCTCGCACCCTTGAGTTTTGCTTTCTTGACCAGCCCCTCATACTGATGGGCCAATAGGTGACCATGCACCTGGGCGACCGTGTCCATCGTGGTCGTGACCACGATCAGGAGCGACGTGCCGCCCAGCAGAATGATCGGTATCTGGGCATACGAGATCATGAACTCCGGGATCAAGCAAACGATTGTCAGATAGGCAGCGCCAATGCAGGTGATCCGGGTCAGGGTGTAGTCGATGTGCTCGGCGGTGCGCTCGCCCGGACGGATGCCCGGAATGAAGCCGCCCTGCTTCTTGAGGTTGTCGGCCGTCTCGGTGGGATTGAACACGATGGCCGTATAGAAGAAGCAGAAGAAGATGATCAGCGCGGCATAGAGCAGCATGAACAGCGGCCTGCCATGGCCGAGATAGGTCGCCATGGTCGACAGCCAGCCCGTTCCGCCCGAGGCCTGCTGGAAGCTGGCGATCGTCGCCGGCAGCAGCAGCAGCGAGGAGGCGAAGATGGGGGGGATAACGCCCGCCGTGTTGAGCTTCAGCGGCAGGAACGAGGTCTGCCCCTGATAGACCTTGTTGCCTTCCTGGCGCTTCGGATACTGGATCAGGAGCCGGCGCTGGGCACGCTCCATGAACACGCACAGCGCGATGACGCAGATCGCCATCACGAGCACAGCCAGCAGCAGCGGCGTCGACAGGGCGCCCTGCCGGCCGAGTTCGAGCGTCTGCATCAGCTGCCCCGGGAACTCGGCGATGATGCCGCCGAAGATGATCATCGAAGGGCCGTTGCCGATGCCGCGGCTGGTGATCTGCTCGCCGAGCCAGAGCAGGAACATCGTGCCGCCAACCAGCGTGATCACGGTCGAGATGATGAAGAACGGACCCGGGTCCTGCACCAGATTGCCCGAACTCTGCAGGCCGATCGCGATGCCCCAGGCCTGGAACAGCGCCAGCACCAGCGTGAGATAACGCGTGTATTGGTTCAGGACCTTGCGGCCCGACTCGCCCTCCTTCTTCAGCGCTTCCAGCGACGGCAGCACGGAGGTCAGCAGCTGGATGATGATCGAGGCCGAGATATACGGCATGATGTTGAGCGCGAAGATCGCCAGACGCCCGACCGCACCGCCCGAGAACATGTTGAACAGGCCAAGGATGCCGGACTGCGCCTGCTTGAACAGATCGGCCACGGCGTCCGGATTGATGCCCGGCAGCGGAATATAGGTCCCTAGCCGGAACACGACGAGCGCTGCCAGAGTGAACCAGATGCGCTTCTTCAGCTCGGTCGCCTTGGCGAGCGCCCCGAAGTTCAGGCTCGAAGCAAGCTGTTCAGCAGCCGATGCCATGCAAATCCCCTAAGGTCCGTTTGACAGGAAAACGGCGGCCATGCGGGTTGAACCAACCCACGGCCGCCGTCCCATTCGTCTCATCTAGGTGTGCGCGTCACGCCTGTGAAGACGCAGCCAGAATTTTGACCGAGCCGCCGGCCTTCTCGATCGCTTCGACAGCCGACTTGGAGGCGCCGAAAACTTCAAAGGTCAGCTTGGACTTGATCTCGCCGATGCCGAGGATCTTGACGCCGTCACGCGGCTTCGAGCACACGCCCGCCGCCACCAGCGCCTCGATCGTCACGGCCGCGCCGGTCGCGAGCTTGCCGGCGTCGACCGCCTGCTGCACGCGCCCGATATTGACCTCGTTGAGGTCGCGGGCGAACACGATATTGGAGAAGCCGCGCTTGGGCAGGCGACGATGCAGCGGCATCTGGCCGCCTTCGAAGCCCTTAACGGCGACGCCGGTGCGGGCCTTCTGACCCTTCACGCCGCGCCCTGCGGTCTTGCCCTTGCCCGAGCCGATACCGCGGCCAACGCGCATGCGCTCCTTGGTGGCCCCGGGATTGTCACGAAGATCTGTGAGTTTCATCTGCTCCCTCCTCAGCTTGCGTCGACGACGCGAACGAGGTGCTTCACGCGTTCGATCATGCCGCGCACAGCGGGCGTGTCTTCAAGCGTGGAGCGACGACGGATCTTGTTGAGGCCGAGACCCACCAGCGTCTCGCGCTGCTGGTGAACCCGGCGGATGGGCGAGCCGATCTGCTCGACAACAATGGTCTTGTTTGCCATCGGTCACTCTCCTCAGGCTTCGGTTTCGAGAGCCGCAGCGTCGGAATCGCGACGGCGGGTCTGAAGCTGTGAGACCTTGAGGTTGCGGCGAGCCGCAACACCGCGCGGGCTGTCCTCGTTCTTGAGCGCCGAGAATGTGGCGCGGACGAGGTTGTACGGGTTCGACGAGCCGAGCGACTTCGACACCACATCCTGGATGCCGACGGTCTCGAACACGGCGCGCATCGGGCCGCCGGCGATGATGCCGGTACCGGCCGGGGCCGAACGCAGGATGACGCGGCCGGCGCCATGGCGGCCGACGACGTCGTGATGCAGGGTGCGGCCTTCCTTGAGCGGAACGCGGACCAAGGCGCGCTTGGCCGACTCGGTCGCCTTGCGGATCGCCTCGGGAACTTCGCGGGCCTTGCCGTGGCCGAAGCCGACGCGGCCCTTCTGGTCGCCGACGACCACGAGAGCGGCGAACGCCATGCGGCGGCCACCCTTCACGGTCTTGGCAACGCGATTGATGTGAACGAGGCGGTCGACAAATTCGCTGTCGACTTTCTCACCACGTTCCTGACGGGGTTCTCTAGCCATAATGTCCTCTTACTTGCGCGGGATCAGGCCTGCCGCCTGCCCGCTCGCTTGAGCAGCGCCCTAAAGACAGATGCTTTCAGGTGATGTCAACCTGAAAGCATCGCCAAAGGACGATAAACCGGCAGCTGACGCCGCCGGGAATGTCAGAAGTCGAGACCACCCTCGCGGGCGGCTTCGGCCAGGGCCTTGACGCGGCCGTGATAGATATAGGCGCCGCGGTCGAACACGACGGCCGTGACGCCGGCCTTGACGGCCCGCTCGGCGATCGCTTTGCCGATGGCCGCCGCAGCCTCGACATTGGCGCCCGACTTGATCGAGGCCTTGAGGTCAGCTTCGAGCGAAGAGGCGGCGACCAGCGTCACACCCTTCACGTCGTCGATGATCTGCGCATAGATCTGCTTGTGCGTGCGGTGCACGGACAGGCGCGGGCGGCCATTGGCGGCAGCCCTGATCGCGCGGCGGACGCGCGCCTTGCGGCGTTCAGTGGGATTGAGCTTCGTCATGACGACGCGTCCTTACTTCTTCTTGCCTTCCTTGCGGAAGATGAACTCGCCAGCATACTTCACGCCCTTGCCCTTGTAGGGTTCGGGACCGCGATAGTCACGAATTTCGGCAGCGGTCTGGCCGACCTTCTGCCTGTCGATGCCAGTCACGATGATCTCGGTCGGCTTTGGAGTCGCAATCGTGATGCCGGCCGGGATTTCGTAATCGATATCATGCGAGTAGCCCAGGGAGAGCTTCAGGATCTTGCCCTGAACCGCAGCCTTGTAGCCGACGCCGGTGATCTCGAGCTTCTTTTCAAAGCCCTGGGTCACGCCCGTCATCAGATTGGCCACCTGGGCGCGGGACATGCCCCACATGGCGCGGGAGCGGTTGTCCTGCCCCTTCGGCGACACTGTGATCATGCCATTGTCCATGGCGACCGTCACTTCTTCCGGTGCGCTGAACGAAAGTTCGCCCTTCGCACCCTTGACCTTGACCTGCTGGCCGGCGACCGAAGCGGTCACGCCGGCGGGCACGGCAACTGGCTTTTTTCCTACGCGAGACATGGTTTCATTCTCCCGTCAGAAGATCTTGCACAAGACTTCGCCGCCGACATTGTGCTCGCGCGCAACATGGTCGGCCATCACGCCCTTGGGGGTCGAGATGATCGTCACGCCAAGGCCGTCGGCCACGCGGGGCATGGTGTCAACGGAGGCATAGACGCGGCGGCCCGGCTTCGACACACGCTCGATCGAGCGGATGACGGGCTGGCCCTCATAGTACTTCAGTTCGATGTCGAACTCCGAACGCCCATCGCCGAACTCGGTCAGCGAGTAGCCGCGGATGTAGCCTTCGGACTTCAGCACCTCAAGCACCCGGCCACGCAGTTTGGAGCCGGGGGTCGAGACACGGGACTTCCGGCGCATCTGCGCGTTCCGGATACGGGTGAGCATGTCGCCCAACGGATCAATGATCGTCATGGACCTCTCCTCCTCACCAGCTCGACTTCACAAGGCCTGGAACCAGACCCTTGTTGCCAAGCTCACGCAACGCGATGCGGCTCATCTTCAGCTTGCGGTAGACGGCGCGCGACCGGCCGGACACTTCGCAGCGGTTGCGAATGCGTGTCTTGGAGCCGTTGCGCGGCATGCCGCGAGCTTCAGCCGGGCTTCGAAACGCTCGTCCATGCCCTTGCTGTCGTCATTGGCCACGGTGAGCAAGCGCTCACGGCGTCCCGCAAACTTCTTCACAAGGCGCTGGCGGCGCTTGTTGTTTTCGATGGAGCTCTTTTTAGCCATCGTGATCTCCTGGTTGCCGCGTATGAGCGCGTGGGCTCACTGCCGGAACGGGAAGTTGAACAGCTTCAGAAGCGCGCGCGCCTCGTCATCTGTCTTGGCGGTTGTGCAGACAATCACATCCATGCCCAGAACCTGATCGACCTTGTCATAGGCGATCTCCGGGAAAATCAGATGCTCCTTGATGCCGAGGGCGAAATTGCCCGCGCCATCGAAGGACTTCGGGTTGAGACCGCGGAAGTCGCGGACGCGCGGGAGCGCGATCGTGACCAGACGGTCGACGAACTCATACATGCGCTGCTTGCGCAGCGTGACCTTGGCGCCGATGGCCAGGTTCTCGCGCAGCTTGAAGCCGGCGATGGCGTTGCGAGCCTTGGTGACGACCGGCTTCTGGCCGGCGATCAGCGCAAGGTCGGCGGCGGCAGTGTCGACCTTCTTGCGGTCGGCGGTGCCCTCGCCAACGCCCATGTTCAGGACCACCTTGGTGATCGCCGGAACCTCGAGCGCGTTCTTGTAGCCGAACTGTTCGATCATCGCAGGGCGCACCACGTCTTCGTAGTGCTTGCGCATGCGCGGGGTGTATTGAGCCTCAGCCATCGATCAGATCTCCCGAACGCTTGGCGAAACGGACCTTGCGGCCATCCTCGAGCACCTTGAAGCCGACGCGGCTCGGCTTGCCATCCTTCGGATCGGCGATCTGAAGGTTGGACAGCTGGATCGCAGCTTCCTTGGAGACGATGCCGCCTTCCGTCTGCATGGTGGCCTTGGTGTGGCGCTTCACCAGATTGATGCCGCGCACGACAGCCCGACCCTCGGTCGGACGCACGCTCAGCACTTCCCCGGACTTGCCCTTGTCACGGCCCGTGATGACGACAACCTTGTCGCCCTTCTTGATTTTCGCGGCCATCAGAGCACCTCCGGCGCCAGCGAGATGATTTTCATGTGGTTCTTGCCACGCAGTTCGCGCGGAACGGGCCCGAAGATGCGGGTTCCGATCGGCTCCTTCTGATTGTTGATCAGAACAGCCGCGTTCTTGTCGAAACGGATGACCGAGCCATCCGTCCGGTGAACGTCCTTCGCCGTGCGCACGACGACCGCCTTCATGACGTCGCCCTTCTTCACGCGTCCACGCGGAATCGCTTCCTTGATGGACACGACGATAATGTCCCCGACGCCAGCGTACTTGCGCTTGGAGCCGCCGAGGACCTTGATGCACATAACCCGACGTGCGCCGGAATTATCCGCCACCTCGAGATTGGTTTGCACCTGGATCATGGCCGTGATCCTTTCTCTAACTTCAGACCGGTTTCCGGCCTTGCGGCCGGACTACGACTGTCGGGAGCTTCATGGAATGGCGCGTGGATCCACCGCGCGCCTGAAGGCCCCCAGCCAAACGAATGGAAGTCACGCCTTGGGCGCGTCTTCCAGGACAACCCAGCGCTTCAGCTTGGAGATCGGTGCGGTCTCTTCGATCCAGACCTGATCACCCGCCTTGAAGCGGTTGGTTTCATCATGCGCGTGGTAGTTCTTGCTCCGGCGCACCGTCTTCTTGAGAAGAGGATGGGTGAACCGGCGCTCGACCTTCACCACGAGCGTCTTTTCCTGCTTGTCGCTGACGACGACGCCCTGAAGTACACGTTTTGGCATTGCTTGCTCCTTCAGGCCTTCGCCGCGCCGGCTTTGCCGCGCGCCAGCGTCTTCACGCGGGCGATGTCCTTGCGGACCTCACCGACACGCGAGGTGTTCTCCAGCTGGCCGGTGGCCCGCTGGAAACGCAGATTGAACTGCTCCTTCTTCAGCTTCAGGAGCTCGTCCTGCAGCTGGTCTCCGCTCATCACCTTGAGATCGGACAGGCGCTTGGTGCTTTTCATCTCGCCCTCCTCACTCGGCGATGCGCTGGATGAAGCGCGTCTTGATCGGCAGCTTGGCGGCGCCGAGACGGAACGCCTCGCGGGCCGTCTCCTCGCTCACGCCTTCCACCTCGAACATGATGCGGCCAGGCTTGACACGGGCGGCCCAGAATTCAGGCGCCCCCTTGCCCTTGCCCATGCGCACTTCTGTCGGCTTCTTCGAGACCGGAACATCCGGGAACACGCGAATCCAGACACGTCCCGCGCGCTTCATGGCGCGCGTGATGGCACGACGGGCAGCTTCGATCTGGCGCGCGGTGACGCGCTCAGGCTCGAGAGCCTTCAGGCCGAACTGGCCGAAATTCAGCTCCGTGCCGCCCTTGGCGACGCCATGGATGCGCCCCTTGAACTGCTTGCGGAAATTGGTCTTCTTGGGCTGAAGCATGATGGACCTCGATCAACCTCAGGCCTGTTCGCGTTCACGACGGCGATCGCCGCCGCTGGACGGACGGGACGCTTCTTCGTTCATGCGCTTGTCCTGCGCCATCGGGTCATGCTCAAGGACTTCGCCCTTGAAAATCCAGACCTTGATGCCGCAAGTGCCGTAGGTGGTGAACGCCGTTCCGACACCGTAGTCGATGTCCGCGCGCATGGTGTGCAGCGGGACCCGGCCTTCACGGTACCATTCCTGGCGGGCGATTTCCGCGCCGCCGAGACGGCCGGAGCAGTTGATGCGGATGCCTTCGGCGCCCAGACGCATCGCCGACTGAACGGCGCGCTTCATGGCGCGACGGAAGGCGACGCGGCGCTCGAGCTGCTGGGCGATCGAGTCGGCCACCAGCGTGGCGTCGACTTCAGGCTTGCGCACCTCGACGATGTTGATCGACACGTCCGCAGTGGTCATCTTCATGACGACCTTGCGGATCTTCTCGATGTCCGCGCCCTTCTTGCCGATGACCACGCCAGGGCGGGCCGACAGGATCGTGACGCGGCACTTGCGGTGCGGACGCTCGATGATGATCTTCGAAACAGCAGCCTGCTTCAGAACCTTCATCAGTTCGGCCCGGATCGCGAAATCCTCATGCAGCAGCTGGCCGTACTCGGCGCCCTGCGCGAACCAGCGCGAGTCCCAGGTACGGTTGATGCCGAGGCGCAGACCGATCGGATTGACTTTCTGACCCATCGTTCTCTCCTCAGGCCTTGGCCGCTGGTGTTTCACGCACCACGATCGTGATGTGTGCAAACGGCTTCAGGATACGGGCGCCACGACCGCGGGCGCGGGCATGGAAGCGCTTCATCACCAGGCCCTTGCCGACATGCGCATGGGCGACGACCAGATCATCCACATCGAGCGAATGATTGTTCTCGGCATTGGCGATCGCGCTCTGCAGGCACTTGCGAACGTCGAGTGCAATCCGCTTGCGCGAGAACTCGAGATCGGCGAGCGCCGTGGAAACCTTCTTGCCGCGGATCAGGCCAGCCACAAGATTGAGCTTCTGGGGGCTGATGCGCAGATTGCGCGCAACGGCCTGAGCTTCCTTGTCGCTGAGCGCGCGGGGAGTAGCAGCCTTACCCATGGCTCACTTCCTCTTCGCTTTTTTGTCCGCGGCGTGACCGTAGAAGGTGCGGGTCGGCGAATACTCGCCAAACTTCTGCCCCACCATTTCTTCGGTGACCGTCACGGGAATGTGCTTCTGGCCGTTGTAGACGCCGAACGTCAGACCGACGAACTGCGGCAGGATCGTGGAGCGACGGCTCCAGATCTTGACGACTTCCGAGCGGCTCGCACTGCGAGCAGCATCGGCCTTTTTCAGAAGGTATCCGTCGACAAACGGACCTTTCCAAACAGAACGAGCCATGAGCCTCAGCCCTTCTTCTTGCGAGCGTGGCGGGAGGCCACGATGAATGTGTCAGTGCGCTTGTTGACGCGCGTCTTCTTGCCCTTGGTCGGCTTGCCCCACGGCGTGACCGGATGACGGCCACCCGAGGTGCGGCCTTCGCCGCCGCCGTGCGGGTGATCGACCGGGTTCATGGCGACGCCGCGGTTGTGCGGGCGCTTGCCGAGCCAGCGGTTGCGGCCAGCCTTGCCGAGCGAGATGTTCATGTGGTCCGGGTTGGACACAGCCCCGATCGTCGCGAAGCACTGGCCGTTGACCAGACGCTGTTCGCCGGAGTTGAGGCGCAGGATCACGTTGCCTTGGTCGCGACCGACGATCTGGGCATAGTTGCCGGCCGAACGGGCCATCGCGCCACCCTTGCCGATCTTCAGCTCCACATTGTGCACGATCGTGCCCACGGGGATGTTGCCGATCGGCATGGCGTTGCCCGGCTTCACGTCCGCGCTTTCGGCAGCGATCACGGAGTCACCGACCGCCAGACGCTGCGGAGCGAGGATGTAGGACAGCGTGCCGTCCTCATACTTCACCAGGGCGATGAACGCGGTGCGGTTCGGATCGTACTCGATCCGCTCGACCACCCCCGGCATGCCGAGATGGCCGCGGCGCTTGAAGTCGACCAGGCGCAGCGCGCGCTTGTGGCCGCCGCCGCGGAACCGGACCGTGACACGGCCAAGGTTGTTGCGGCCGCCCGACGAGCTCTTGCCCTCGGTCAGCGCCTTGACGGGCTTGCCCTTGTACAAATCGCTGCGGTCCACCAGCACGAGCTGGCGAAGGCTTGGCGTTGTCGGTTTGAAAAGTTTCAGTGCCATTGTCCGGGTCCCTTCCGTCTCACAGGCCCGTCGTCACGTCGATCTTCTGGCCCTCTTCGAGGGTCACGATCGCTTTCTTGACGTCGGAGCGCTGGCCGAGGCGGCCTTTGAACACCTTGATCTTGCCTTCGGTGAGGATCGTGTTCACGCCCTTCACCTTGACATCGAACAGCTTCTCCACCGCAGCCTTGATCTGCGGCTTCGTTGCGTCCTTGCGAACCTTGAAGACAACCTTGTTCTGTTCCGACAGAATGGTCGCCTTTTCCGTGATCACCGGCGAGATGATCACATCGTAGTGGCGCGGGTCCATGCTCATTTGAAGCGCGCCTCCAGCGCATCGACGGCTGACTTGGTCAGAACGAGCTTCTCGCGGCGCATGATGTCATACACGTTGATGCCCTGGACCGGCAGCACGTCCACATTCGGGATCGAACGGGCAGCAAGACCGAAGTTCTTGTCGATCTCGGCGCCGCCGATGATCAGCACGCTGCCGAGCCCGAGCTTGGCGAACTGGCCCTTGAGCGCCTTTGTCTTGGGCTCGGACAGCTTCACATCATCGACGATGATGATCGACGCATCCTTGGCCTTTGCCGAGAGCGCATGCTTCAGGCCGAGCGCCCTCACCTTCTTCTGCAGGTCATGCGCATGGCTGCGCTGGACCGGCCCGAAGGCGCGACCGCCGCCGCGGAACTGCGGGGCTGAGGCGGCACCGTGGCGTGCGCCGCCGGTGCCCTTCTGCTTGTAGAGCTTTTTCTTGGTGCGGTTGATTTCGCTGCGCAGCAAGGTGGCATGGGTACCGGCCTGCCGCTTGGCGAGCTGATAGCGCACCACGCGATGGATCAGGTCAACGCGCGGCTCGAGGCCATAGATCGCGTCCGACAGATCGACCGAACCGGCGGCTGCGCCGTCAAGGGTCATAACATCAAGTTTCATCACTGACCCTCCACCGCTTCAGCCGGAGCTGCGCCTGCCTCGGCAAGCTTGAACTTCCCCGGAACCGGGGCTTCCTTGGGCAGCGCGCGCTTCACAGCGTCACGAACCCGGATCCAGCCGCCATTGACGCCGGGAACCGCCCCCTGAACCAGGATCAGGCCCCGCTCCGCATCGGTCGAAACGACCTTGAGGTTCTGCGTCGTCACGGTGTCCACACCGAGATGACCGGCCATCTTCTTGTTCTTGAAGGTCTTGCCCGGGTCCTGACGCCCACCGGTCGAACCGATGGAGCGGTGGGACACCGACACGCCGTGGGTTGCGCGAAGACCGCCGAAATTCCAGCGCTTCATGCCGCCCGCGAAGCCCTTGCCTGTCGTGGTGCCCGTCACATCGACGAACTGACCGGCAACGAAGTGGTCGGCGGTGATCTCGGCGCCGACAGGGATCAGACCCTTGTCGTCGACGCGGAACTCCGCAACCTTCTTCTTCGGCTCAACCTGCGCCACGGCAAAGCGCGCGCGCTCGGCCTTGGACACGTTCTTCACCTTGGCCTTGCCGACGCCGATCTGCAGCGCGACATAACCATTGGTTTCCACCGTACGGTGCGCGACAACCTGGCAATTGTCGACTTTCAGAACGGTGACGGGAATATTCTCCCCCGCGTCGTTGTAGACGCGGGTCATCCCCACCTTCTGTGCAATGACACCAGACCTCATGGCTGCTTATCCTTTTCCAGAGGAGGTCAACGATCAGAGCTTGATCTCGACGTCCACGCCTGCAGCGAGGTCGAGCTTCATCAGCGCGTCCACCGTCTGGGGTGTGGGGTCGACAATATCAAGCACCCGCTTGTGCGTGCGCATCTCAAACTGCTCGCGCGACTTCTTGTCGATGTGCGGCGAGCGGTTGACCGTGAAGCGCTCAATCAGCGTCGGCAGCGGGATGGGCCCGCGAACCTGTGCACCGGTCCGCTTTGCCGTCGACACGATTTCCCGTGTCGAAGCATCGAGGATGCGGTGATCAAACGCCTTCAAGCGGATCCGGATGTTCTGACCGGTCATGGTCTTGATCTCCGTGACTCAAAAGGGCGCGCCACCCGAAGGCGAACGCGCCCGTGAAATTTCTTAGAGGATGATGCTCGCAACGACGCCAGCGCCGACAGTCCGGCCGCCTTCGCGAATGGCGAAACGCAGCTTCTCTTCCATGGCGATCGGCACGATCAGTGTGACTTCCATGGCGATGTTGTCGCCCGGCATCACCATCTCCGTGCCTTCCGGCAAGGTCACGACGCCGGTCACGTCCGTGGTGCGGAAGTAGAACTGCGGGCGATAGTTGGTGAAGAACGGGGTGTGGCGGCCGCCTTCGTCCTTGGTCAGGATGTAGGCTTCAGCCTTGAACTTCGTGTGCGGCTTCACAGAACCCGGCTTGCACAGAACCTGACCGCGCTCAACGTCTTCACGCTTCGTGCCGCGCAGCAGAACGCCAACGTTGTCGCCGGCCTGGCCCTGGTCGAGCAGCTT
>JAIXUP010000077.1 GCA_027483505.1 Hyphomicrobiales bacterium | reverse complement strand
GAATTCGGTTTGCTTTGGCATCACATCCCCGCATACATCCGGCCCGGCTCGAAAATGCCGGTTGGATCGAAACTTGTCTTGATGCCGCCTGTCAGTGTCTGAAGCGGACCGAGCGGCTGGAACACGTCGAGGCTGGCGCGCAGTTCGCGCGGGGCGCGGATCAGCGTGGCGTGGCCGCCCGCGCTGGCGACGGCGGCGCGCACCGTGGCGCTGGCCGCATCGCCTGATGACGGTACGGCGAGCCAGACGAGGCCGCCGCCCCAGTCGTAGAACCAGCGCGCGCCGGGCACGGCGGCCGCGATGGTGGCGACCATGGCCGGGGCGCGGGTCGGCGCGGTCGAGATGCGCCAGATGGCGGCATCCATCGGCTCGGCGAGGAATTCGCAATCGCGGACGCCGCGCCAGAGGCGGGTCGAATCCTCGCCCTCCAGCAGCGTGATCTCGCCATAGGCAGCGAGCAGCGTGCGGAACGCGCCGATGCGGTAATCCAGCGAGACGCTGAAGCCTTCAAGGCGCAGGATGGTGCGCGCCAGCGGCCTGCCGAGACCTGCCGGCAGGTGAGCGGCTGCGCTGGGCTCGAAGGGTGAGCCAAGCGCCGCGGACAGGGCGGCGACGGCGCGCTCGTCGGACAGGTTCTTGAGCAGCAGCGTCACCGTGCGTTCTGGCCGGGGCAGCACCTTGAAGGTGACCTCGGTGAGCAGGCCGAGCGTGCCCCAGGAGCCGGTGACCAGTTTGGCCAGATCAAGCCCGGTGACGTTCTTCATCACACGGCCACCGGACTTGATCGCCTCGCCGCGCCCGTTGACGATGCGCACGCCGATCAGGCTGTCGCGGCAGGCTCCGGCCTGGATGCGGCGCGGGCCGGAATGATTGCCCGCCACCACGCCGCCAATGCTGGGCTCGCCCCTGGTGCCCAACAGCGTCCTGTGATCCATCGGCTCGAAGGGTAGCATCTGGTTCTTCGCAGCCAGCGTCGCCTCGATCTCGGCAACTGTGGTGCCGCCGCGCGCGGCGATCACCAGTTCGGCGGGTTCATAGAGGGTGACGCCGGTCAGGCGCACGGTGGAGATGGTGGCCTCGGTCTGGTTCGGGCGGCCGATGCCGGCGCGCGTCGCGCCGCCCTGGATGGTCACGGGCTTGTTCGTGAGCGCCAGATCGGCGACGATCTGCGCGGCCTCTGCCTCGGATTTGGGGGTGAAGAGGGTCATGCCGCGATCCTGCCTTCGAGCGGGAAGACCTTGGCCGGGTTGAGCAGCCATTTCGGATCGAACACGGCGCGCACGCGCATCTGCTGGTCGAGATCGCATTTTGCAAATTGGACCGGCATCAGGTCGCGCTTCTCGACGCCGACGCCGTGCTCGCCGGTCAGGCAGCCGCCGACCTCGACGCAGAGGCGCAGGATGTCGAGCCCGCAATCCTCGGCCTTCTGGCGCTCGACCGGATCGTTGATGTTGTAAAGCACGAGGGGGTGCAGGTTGCCGTCGCCGGCGTGGAAGACATTGGCGACGCGCAGGCCATAGTGCTTCACCAGCTCGTCGATCCGGGTCAGCACCTCGGGCAGGCGGCCTGTCGGGATCGTGCCGTCCATGCAGATGTAGTCGGCGATCTTGCCGGTCGCGCCGAAGGCAGACTTTCGGCCCTTCCAGATCGCGGCGGTCTCCATCGCGGATTTGCTTTCCTTGATGGTGGTGACGCCGTGCTTCCTTGCGATCTCGATGATGCGCACGAGTTGGTCGTCCATCTCCTGCTCGGAACCCTCGACCTCGATGATCAGCAGTGCTTCCGCGTCCATCGGATAACCGGCATGGGCGAAATCCTCGCAGATCGCGATGGCCATCTTGTCCATGTATTCCATCGCCACGGGGATGATGCCCGCTCCGATGATGGCGGCCACCGCCGCGCCGGCCAGTTCGGGCTTCGGAAAACCGAACAGCACCGGCCGCGCGCCTTCCGCCGAGCGCAGGATTCGAACCGTGGCCTCGGTGACGATGCCGAGCTGGCCTTCGGAGCCGATCATCAGGCCGAGCAGGTCATAACCCGGTGCGTCGAGATGGTCGCCGCCGATCTCGATGATCTCGCCGTTGAGCAGCACCATCTTCAGGCCGAGAATGTTGTTGGTGGTAACGCCATATTTCAGGCAATGCGCGCCGCCCGAGTTCATGGCGATGTTGCCGCCGATGGAGCAGGCCAACTGCGACGACGGGTCGGGCGCATAGAAGAACCCGTCCGCCATCACGGCGCCGGTGATCGCGAGGTTGGTCACGCCGGCCTGCACCCTGGCCGTGCGGTTGGCGTAGTCGATCTCGATGATCCTGTTCATCTTGGACACGCCGATGACGACGGCGTCTTCCTGCGGGGTCGCGCCGCCGACCAGCGAGGTGCCCGAGCCGCGCGGAATGACGGGTACGCCAGCCTTGCTGCAGTAGCTCAACACGGCGGCCACTTCCTCTGTGGTCGAGGGCAGCACGACGGCCAGCGGCACCTTGCGGAAAGCTGTCAGCGCGTCGCTTTCGTAAGGGCGGAGCTCGTCCTCGTGTGTGATCAACGCGTCAGGCGCGACCAGCTGGGCGAGCCCTGCGAGGATGGCGGGACGGCGTGCGATGATCGTGGCGTCCGGCGCTGGAAAGGCGATGGCTGACATCGGCGTAGCTCCCTGATCTCGCGCGGATGATTGAACCCACCCGTCCTTGATGTCTAGCTAGCGCATTCGCGCATCCCTTGAAACATGACACAAAGCCGATCATTGTTTCCGAATTGGAAAAGATCGACGGCTGTCGCTCTGGTCTCACATCTGGGCCGGCAGGCCGTGGAGAGAGTGGCATTGCGAGCGCTGTCGGGGATGGGGACAAATGGACCGGCTAGGCGATCTTGATGTGTTCGCGCGCGTCGTCACGGCGCGTTCGATGTCGGCGGCCGGGCGGGAGCTGAAGCTGTCGCCGGCCGTGATCTCCAAGCGCATCCGCCGCCTTGAGGAGCGGCTTGGCGTCCGCCTCCTGCAACGCACGACGCGGCAGCTGTCGCTGACCGAAGCGGGGCAGGGGTTCTATGAGCGGGTGATCTCGATCCTGTCGAGCGTCGAAGAGGCCGAGGCCTGGGTGGCTTCGGGCGCCGCAACGGCGCGGGGCGTCCTGCGTGTCTCGGCCCCGACATCGTTCGGGCGGCTGCACATCGCACCGCACCTGAAGATCTTCCTCGACCAGAACCCGCTCGTGACCGTCGATCTGGTGCTGAGCGACGGCTTCGTCGACATTGTCGGCGAGAGTTTCGACCTCGCGGTCCGGATCGCTGACCTGCAGGATTCGAGCTTGGTGGCGCGGCGGCTCGCGCCCAACCACCGGGTGCTCTGCGCCACGCCGGCCTATGTGGCGGCGCGAGGCGAGCCAAGATCGCTGGACGAGCTTCAGCAGCACACGCTGATCGCGCACAATGCCGACCAGTGGCGGCTTGATGGGCCAAAGGGGGCTGCGACGGTGCGGATCAATGGCCCATTGCGGACCAACTCCAGCGAGGTGGTGCGTGAGACGCTGCTGGCCGGCCTCGGCATCGCTTTGCGCTCGACCTGGGATGTCGGGCCGGAACTGAAGGACGGGCGGCTGGTCAGGCTGCTGCCCGAGTTTTCAGGCGGCAAGCGCGTCGCCATCCACGGCGTCTATCCCAGCCGCCGGCACATGGAGCAGAAGGTGCGCACGTTTCTGGATTTCCTGGCAGGGCTTTATGGGCCGGTTCCATACTGGGACGAGGGGCTGGGGCTCTAGGCGGCCTTCGCCGTGCTCATTCAGCGGGCGCGATTTCGGCTTTGCCCAGAAGCGTCGTCTCATGGCCAGGCTTCGGGTGGCGCGGTACCAGAAACGCCAGGCTCAGCGAGACGCTGGCGATCGCCATGCCGATGTAGAACACGACCGACGGGTCGATCTTCGTCCACAGGACGCCGAAGGTCACCGGCAGGCCGACGGCGGCGATGTGGTTGATCGAGAAGGCGACCGCTGCGGTCGGCGCGATGTCGGCGGGGTCGGCGATCTTCTGGAAATAGGTTTTCTGGGCGATGATCAGCGTGACGAAAATCCCATCCAGCACGAAGAGTTTGCCGACCACGAACGCGCCCCAGTCACCAAAGACTCCCTGGCTGGCCAGCGCGTAGCCGAAAAAGACACAGATCAGGGAGATGTTCTCGATCTGGATGGTCAGCCGCTCGCCGAGCTTGCCGATCAGCCCGCCGATCATGGGCGCGACAACGACGTTGGTGGCGTAGGTCGCGAGCATCAGGACGGCGATGGCGGAGAGGTCATAGCCGAAGCGCTCGACCAGCAGGAAGCCGCCGAAGGCCATGAAGATCTGCCGCCGCGCGCCTGACATGAAGGTGAGCGCGTAATAGAGCCCGTAGCGTTTGCGCAGCACGAGACCCTTGTTCTGCGGCGTGGAGCCCTGAACGCGCGGAAAGAAGGCCCATGCGCCCGCCGCCAGCAGGATGGTCGCGCCGCCGGCGCACAGGAACAGCGTCTGCCAGCTCGGCTGGAAGAGCTTCCAGGACAAGGCAATCACGCCAAAGGAGAGAAGCTGCGCCGCCGCGACGGCGCTGGCGACCTTGCCGAGCGTCCTTGCGGCCTGATCCTTCGGAACGATCTGCAGCGACAGCGCCTGCTGCGCGGTCTCGAAATAGTGGAATCCGACCGACATGATGAAGGTCGTGATCAGGATGCCGGTGAGGGACGGATAATGGCCTGTCAGCGCGATGCCGACCCCGAGCAGGATCAGGCTGAGATAGGCCAGAAGCTGCTCGCGCAGGAACAGGAACAGCACGATTGCGGTGAACGCCATGAAGCCGGGGATCTCGCGCACCGACTGCATCATGCCGATGTCGAGACCGGTGAAGCCGGCGGCTTCCTTGCCGAAATTGTTGATCAAGGCCTGCCAGCAGGCGAAGCCGATCCAGTTGGTGAAGGCCAGCGTCATCAGGAAGGTGACGGGCGAGGTGCGCGAGAACAGCTTGGGAGCGGGCGATGACATCGGGCTGGCCTCAGCGGCTGCGGTGGACGGATGGCCCTGCGCAACGGGTCTCATATGACCGACGCCGCCCTTTGGCGTCAATTGCGCCGCCCGCCCCTCGCCCATGCGGGCATTGCGCGCCGCGCTGATCAGGATCAAGGAATTGCCACGAACGGCGCGCCATACTGTTTGGATCAACAGGAGGCTGGCCGATGTTCAAGATGATTCTCGTCCCGATCGATCTCAGCGATGTCGCCGTCGCCCGCCCGGCGCTCGACCGCGCCGTGGCCCTCGCGTCGCATTCGGGCGGGCAGTTGCGCCTTGTCAGCGTGCGGTCCCTGATGCCGGTGACCTACATGGAGTACATGCCGGCCGATTTCGACGTCTCATCGAAGGCCGAGGCTGACGTCGAGCTCACGGCTGTCGCCGGCGAACTGGCCCTGCCGCGCGACAAGGTGAGCCATGTGGTCCGCCTCGGCTCGATCTACGGCGAGGTGCTGGAGGAGGCGAAGAGTTGGGGCGCCGACCTCATCGTCGTGGGCTCGCACAGGCCGTCGATGGCCACCTATCTGATCGGATCGAACGCGACCACGATCGTGCGCCACGCCGTCTGTTCGGTGCTGGTGGTGCGGTGACGCTCAGGTGCCCTGTTTCGGCATCAGGTCGTCAGGTATTTCGCCCAAAGCGAGTTCGCGCGGCCGGTTGAGCCTGACCATCGGCCACATCTGCCAAGCCGCGATCGCCGCCAGACCCACGCCGATCCACACGGCGCCGACAACGCCCTGCTGCCAGGCGCGGAAGGCGAAGTAGGACATCATCAGCACCGAGACGGTGGCGATTACCGCGAACAGGGCCCAGATGACCGGCGGTTTGCCGGCCACGAAGCGCGCCTTGGGGTTGAGCCGCGCGATGATGGCGCACAGTTCGCGGATGAAGCGGATGTAGCGCGCCCCGCCGCGCTCGATCTCGACCATCGAGCGCCACGAGATGTCGCCGATGGTGATGGTCTTGCCGTCGCTGAGGCGAAGCTCGGTGACATAGCCGGTGGAGGCGATGTTGCCCGGCTTGAAGGTGAAACGCACCTGCTCGACGCTGGCGAGGCGAACGCGGTCGATCTTGCGGGTGGAATCGATCACCAGCACATCACCCTCGATCTTGTAGGCGAGATCAAATCCGATCGGGCGCGGCTTCTGCCGATAGCTGGGCAGGCCGAACTCTTCTTCATCGACCAGCGGCGGCGGGAGAATGGACATGCTCGGGGTGTATGCCATGGCGCCGGGCCTGCGCAAGCGCCTGTGTGGAAGCGAATGGCCTGCGCATCCGCTTGACCGCTTCGGCTGTAGTTGCAGCAATCACGCCGTCACGGCGTGTCAAACCGGGTTAAAGGGGCAGCCATGCCGCCGCGCCGCCTTGTCCTGTCGATGCTGGCCCTGCCGCTGCTGCAGGCGTCGTGTTCGCCGCTGGCCATGTTCAATGCGGTTGCGGGCGGCGATCCGGGCGCCCGGCGCACCGCCAGCGGCATTGCCTTTGGCCCGCATCCGCGCCAGCAACTCGACATCTATCGTCCGTCCGGCGCGCTGGATGGCGACGGTGCGCCCGTGGTGGTGTTCATCTATGGCGGCTCATGGAACGCGGGCAGCCGGCAGGACTACGGCTTTGTCGGCTCGGCGCTGGCGGCGCGCGGCTTCGTGACGGTGATCGCCGACTACCGCCTTGTGCCGGAGGTCCGCTTTCCCGCGTTTCTGGATGATGGCGCGCTGGCCCTGGCCTGGGTGCGCGACAACATCGCAAGCCATGGCGGCGATCCAGCCCGCATCGGGCTCGCAGGACATTCGGCGGGCGCCTACAATGCAGTGATGCTGGCGCTGCAACCGCGCTATCTCAGGGGGGCGGGGGTTGATCCGCGCCTTGTCAAGGCTGTGGTCGGCATCTCCGGGCCTTATGATTTCCATCCGTGGCGTTCTGCCGATGCCGAGGCTGCATTCGGGGCATGGCCGGACCCCAAGGCGACGCAGCCGATCAACTTCGCCAGGCGCGATGCGCCTCCAATGCTGCTGATGTGCGGCGCTGATGACAAGACAGTCCGTCCCACAAACGCCACCGCCATGGCGGCCAGGCTTGAGGCAGCTGGCGCTGTCGCCGGCACCCGGATCTACCCGGGGCTCGGGCATGTCGACATCCTGACCGGGATGTCGCGGCTGTTGCGCCAGCGGGGCACTGCACTCGATGACATGGATGCGTTCTTCAGGGCGCGGCTGGGCGCAAAGACGCGGTGAGCGCCGCCGGCGAACGCAGATCGTCGCTACCGCGACAGCGTCTTGATCGCCCGCTCAAGGCCTTCCAGCGTCAGCGGATACATGCGCCCGCCCATGAGCTTGCCGATGAGGCCGGTGGAATGGGTGTAGCTCCAGCGAAGCTGCGGGACCGGATTCAGCCAGACCGATTTGGGGAAGCGTTCGGTGAGCCGCTTCATCCAAACCTCGCCTGCTTCCTCGTTCCAGTGTTCGACCGAGCCTCCTGGCTGCACGATCTCGTAGGGGCTCATGGCCGCATCACCGACGAAGACGCAGCGGTAGTCGGCGGGATACGTGCGCAGAATGTCCCAGGTGGACAACATCTGGTCGTGACGGCGGCGGTTCTCGCGCCAGACGCGCTCATAGGGGCAGTTGTGGAAATAGAAATGCTCGAAATGCTTGAACTCGGCGCGGGCGGCCGAAAACAGTTCCTCGGCCTGTTCGATGTGCCAATCCATCGAGCCGCCGACATCGAGGAACAACAGGACCTTCACGGCATTGCGCCGCTCGGGGCGCAGCCTGACGTCGAGATAGCCCTGTTCGGCGGTGGACTTGATGGTGTCGTCAAGGTCGAGTTCGTCGGCTGCGCCGCTGCGGGCGAACTTGCGCAGTTTGCGCAGCGCGAGGCGCATGTTGCGCACGCCCAGTTCGCGGCTGTCGTCGAAGTCCTTGAACTCGCGCTTGTCCCAGACCTTCACCGCGCGGAAGCTGCGGTTGCCGTCCTGCCCGATGCGCACGCCTTCGGGGTTGTAGCCGTAGGCCCCATAGGGCGAGGTTCCGGCGGTTCCGATCCATTTCGAGCCGCCCTGATGGCGCCCTTGCTGCTCTTCGAGGCGCTGCTTCAACGTCTCGAACAGCTTGTCCCAGCCGAGCGCCTCGATCTGGGCCTTTTCGTCGTCCGTGAGATGCTTCTCCGCGAGCTTCCGCAGCCATTCGGCGGGCAGCTCAACCTGTTGAAGAGAGTCCGACAACAGCTCCATGCCTTTGAAGACATGGGCGAAAACCAGATCGAAGCGATCCAGGTGGCGCTCGTCCTTGACGAGGCAAGTGCGGGCGAGATGATAGAAATCGGTGACGCGATATTCGGCGACACGGCCGTCGACGCCGTCCAGCAACGTGAGAAACTCACGCAGCGTGACCGGGATTTTCGCGGCGCGCAGTTCGGTGAAGAGGGTGAGGAACATATGTCCAGATTAGGCTGCCCCGGCAGGCCTGTCATCCTGTCAGCGCGCGGTGCTGACCAGAAACCAGATCGCCACGGCCACCAGCGACAGGGCAAGGCCTTGCCGGATCCGGGTCATGGCCTGGGTTTTGGCCAATGCGCTGCGGACGCGATCCGCCATCAGCACGATCCCGAGATGGATCGTGGTTGCAACAGCGACATTCGCTGCGGTGAGGATTGCCAGCTGCATTGTCGTCCGGCCCAATTCCACGTGCACGAACTGAGGCAGCATGGCAACGTAGAACACGGCTGCCTTGGGATTGAGAAGATTGGTGATCAATCCTCGCCAGAACAGCGGCATCAGCCCGGCGGCTTTGCCAGGCATGTCCGCATGGTCCTCGCTTGACTGTGTCCAGGCCTCCCAGGCCAGCCACAGGAGATAGGCCGCACCAAGCCAGCGCATCATCTGGTAGGCAACGGGACTGCCATCGATCAAGGCTCCGACGCCGAAAGCGGCAAGGACACCGATGATGCTCAAGCCAAGCGCAACGCCCGCGACCGCCGCAAATCCGGCCATCCTGCCCTGGTTCAGCGCGACATGGGCAAGATAGGCCATGTTCGGCCCGGGGGTTATCTCAATGACCGCCGCGGCAAGGATGAAGCTTGGCAAGATGGTCAGAGCCAGCATGGCTCAGCTTGTCCTGCTTGGGCTCGTGCTGCGGCGCGAGCGGATGCGTGCAACGCTGGTGCGGGCTTCGCCACGGTCGATCGTCTGGAACTCGGCGCGGAACTGGTCGCGGCGTTCGTGCACCGAGGCGATGGCGAGGCCGAGCGGGACACCAGCGCTGATCAGCGTGGCCTCGGCCAGATGCAGGCTGGCCTCGAAGGCCTCGGGCACTGCTTCGGTCACGCCGCGCTCATAGAGCAGGCGGGCATGGGCACGGTCCTTGGCGCGGGCGACAATGACGAGGTCGGCGCGCATGCCTCGCACGATGGTCGAGACCTTCTCCACGGCGGAGCGGCTGTCCATGGTGACGACGACGGCGCTGGCCTTGCCGAGGCCGCAGCGCTCGAGGAATTCGGGGCGCGAGGCGTCGCCGTAATAGACCGGCCTGCCAGCGCGCCGCCCGGTCGCCACCGAAGCCGGATCGGTGTCGATGGCAAGATAGGACACCTTGTTCTCATCCAGCATGGAGGCGACGAGTTGACCGACGCGGCCGAAGCCTACGACGATGACCTTGGCCGCGCCATGGCCATCGGGCTGCACCAGTGCTTCCTCTGGCAGGACGGCCTGCGGCGTGATGCTTTTCGCCAGGCGTCGCCCGGCGATCGCCACCAGCGGCAGGACGGCCAGCGAGAGCGAGGCGACGGTCAAGGCAAAACCACCGAGATCAGCCCCGACGACCCGCAGGCTGACGGCAAGGCCCAAAACGACAAAAGCGAACTCACCCGCCGGCGACAGCAATGCCGCGCCTTCGAGCGCGGCAGGTCGGCTGATCTGGAAGGCGCGCATCACAGGATAGGTAACGACCGCCTTGACCGCCAGCAGTGCCACAACCGCGCTGACGATCGCGAAGGGCTGGGCGACGATCTTGCCGACATCGAGCGACATGCCGACGGCAAAGAAGAAGACCCCCAGCAGAAGCCCCTTGAAAGGCTCGATGGTGACCTCGATCTGGCGGCGATACTCTGTTTCGGCGAGGATCAGACCGGCAAGAAAGGCCCCAAGCGCCATGGACAGGCCGCTCACCGCCGTGATCAGGCTGGTGCCAAAAATCACCAGAAGGCAGGCGGCCATGAAGAGTTCCGGGCTGCGGGTGGCGGCGACGCGGCGGAAGACGGGGCGCAGCAGATAGCGCCCGGCGAGGAAGATGGTCGCGACGGCTGCCAGCGCTTTCAATGATGCCAGCGAGAGGCTGCCCATCAGGCTGCTGCCGGCCGCAGCGCCCAGCACGCTGACAAAGACCAACAGAGGCACCACGGCGATGTCCTCGAACAGCAGGATCGCGAAGGATGAGCGGCCCGTGATGGTGCCCAGCCGCTTCTGCTCCGCCAGAACCTGCACCACGAGCGCCGTCGAGGACAGGCCGAGACAGGCGCCCACGACCAATGCCTCGGTCGGCGTGCGGCCCAGGGCGAGAAGCCCCGCGCCGATGGCGATGTTGGCGAGCAGAAGCTTCGCCGCGCCCATGCCGAAGACCAGCCTGCGCATGGTCTTCAGCCGTTCGAACGACAGTTCCAGCCCGATCATGAACAGCAGGAACACGACGCCGAGTTCCGCCACATGCTCGAACTGCTCGCGTTCGGAGACCGTGATGTAGTCCAACCAGGGCAGGTCGTTCTTGAGGCGGGCCAGTCCATCCGGACCAAGCAGCGCCCCCATCAGCATGAAGCCGAAGATCGGACTGATTTTCAGGCGGTGGAAGGCCGGGACGACAAGCGCCGCCGTGCCGAGCACAAGCAGGACTTCCTTGTAGGCTTCGGGATCGACTGCGGCGGCCATTGCGGAAGCGTAGACGATTCTGGCCGCAAGGGTAGGGCCATGACCTTCGCTTCGCCGGCAATGACCTTGCATGGACGAGAAGTACGCGCTTGCCTTGCGATCCTCATCCTTCGACGGGCCCAGGATGAGGGGATGGAGAGTGGATGACGCAAGTCAAGCCCGACACAGATGCGTCCCGGCGCAACCCAATGCCCTCAAATCTCCTTCAGCGCCTGCGTCATGTCGGCGATCAGATCGTCGACGTGTTCGATGCCGATCGAGACGCGGATGGTGGCGTCCGACACGCCGATGCGGTCGCGCACCTCCTTCGGCACGCCCGAATGGGTGGTGGTGGCGGGGTGGCACATCAGCGATTCGGTGCCGCCGAGGCTGACGGCGAGCTTGAAGATGGTCAGGCAGTTGAGCACCTTGAAGGCTGCCGCCTTGCCGCCCTTGACGTCAAACGAGAAGGTCGAGCCCGGCCCGGTGGCCTGGGCCTTGTGCACGCGCGCCGCAGCGGAGCGTGGGGGCAGGGCCGTGAGATCATGCACCTTGTCGATGGCAGGGTGGGCGCGCAGGAAGTCGGCCACGATCCTGGCGTTCTCCGCCGCGCGATTCATGCGGAGGCCGAGCGTTTCGAGCGAGCGGCCGAGCATCCAGCACGAGTGCGGATCAAGCTGCGTGCCGATGGCGGAGCGCAGCGCCTTGACCGGCCTGATCATCTCGGCGGACCCGAGCGCCGCGCCTGCGATCAGGTCGGAATGGCCGCCGACATACTTGGTCAACGAGTAGACAGAAATGTCCGCGCCCTGCTTCAGCGGCGTCTGGAAGACCGGGCCAAGCAGTGTGTTGTCACAGATGATGACAGGTCGAAGGCCTTCCTGTCTTGATTCAAGTTCCTCGGAAACCGCGCGAATCAGGGCCACATCCACCAATGTGTTCAAGGGGTTGGACGGCGTTTCGATCATGATGACCGAGACGCGGCCCTTGCGCTTCCTTGCCAGCGCGAGCGCTTGCTTCGCCGCTGCCCGCACAGCCTTGGGCGACAGGCCATCGGCGAAGCCGACGCCGGCCATCCCGAAGTTGATCAGCGTCCTGGTCACCAGCGTCTCGGTCCCGCCATAGAGCGGCTGGGAATGCAGGATGACGTCATTGGGTCTGGCATAGGCCATGATGGTGGTGGCGATGGCGGCCATGCCGGAGGCGAACAGCAGCGCGGATTCAGCCTGCTCGTAGATCGCGAGCCGGTCCTCGACGATCTCGGAATTGGGGTGGTTGAAGCGCGAGTAGACCAGGCCTGCCGCTTCGCCCTTGGGAGCCGACTTTCGCCCTGCCACCACATGGAAGAACTCCTCGCCATCCTCCGCCGACTTGAACACGAAGGTCGAGGTGAGGAAGACCGGCGGCTTGACGGCACCCTCGGACAACAGCGGGTCGTAGCCATAACCCAGCATCATCGTTTCGGGATGCAGCAGGTGATTGCCGATCCGGTCTTTCGAATAGCGGGCCTTCGACATGGGGATTCTCCAGGGTTGGGCCAACCGTAGCGGATTGTTCGCGGCTGGTCGTCGCGCAAATGCACCAATCGCGTCTTTGCGGGCGCGGCGAAGCAATCCAGATCAACCCAAGGCCCAGGATGAGGATGAGTGAAAGTTCGCCTTGACTGCTTTGCTCTGCTCGCGACGACGATGGCGCGGGTTCTTGCGAACTCCGCGTGGCCAACCTAGACATCGCACAGATCACGAAAGTCAGCCCATGCGCTTTGCCGGCACCAAGCACTACATCGCCACCGACGACCTCAGGATCGCGGTGAATGCTGCGATCACGCTGGAGCGGCCGCTTCTGGTCAAGGGCGAGCCCGGCACCGGCAAGACCGTGCTTGCCGAGGAAATCGCCAAGGCGCTGGGTGCTCCGCTGATCACCTGGCATGTGAAATCGACCACCAAGGCGCAGCAGGGGCTCTATGAGTATGACGCCGTCAGCCGCCTGCGTGACAGCCAGCTCGGCGACGCGCGGGTGTCGGACATCGCCAACTACATCAAGCGCGGCAAGCTGTGGGAGGCGTTCACCGCGCCTGAGCGGCCGGTGCTGCTGATCGACGAGATCGACAAGGCCGACATCGAGTTCCCGAACGATCTCCTGCTCGAACTCGACCGCATGGAGTTCCATGTCTACGAAACCGGCGAAACCATCAGGGCGGCGCGGCGGCCCGTGGTGATCGTCACGTCCAACAACGAGAAGGAACTGCCGGACGCTTTCCTGCGCCGCTGCTTCTTCCACTACATCCGCTTTCCCGACGCCGAGACCATGCAGGCCATCATCGATGTGCATTTTCCGGGCATCAAGAAGCGGCTGGTCGAAGAGGCGCTGAAGCTGTTCTTCGAGGTGCGCGAGGTGCCCGGCCTGAAGAAAAAGCCCTCAACCTCGGAGTTGCTCGATTGGCTGAAGCTGCTCGTCTCCGAAGACATCGGGCCCGAGGTGCTGCGCGAGCGAGACCCGCGCAAGCTGATCCCGCCGCTGCATGGCGCCTTGCTGAAGAATGAGCAGGATGTCAGCCTGTTCGAGAAACTGGCCTTCATGGTGCGGAGAGAGACCAGGTGAGCGATCAGCAGTTGGTGATCGGAGGCATTCTGGGCATCTGCGCGCTCTCAATCGTCATCGGCATCCTGCGCAACCGCCCGAATGACCGCAAGCGCCGCGACGGAGGCAGCGATGGCGGCGTCGCCAGCACAGGCGGCGACACCGACTGGAGCCCGAGCGACAGTGGCGGAGGTGACGGCGGCGGAGGTGGCGGGGGCGGCGGCGGGGACTAGGCGCCGCTCCGCATCATCGCTTGTACCAGGCCTCCACAGGCCCGCTCAGCTTGATCGTCAGCGGCATGCCGAAACGGTCCTTGGACTTGCCGGCGGCGACGCGGACCCAGCCTTCGGAAATGCAGTATTCCTCGACGTCGAAGCGTTCAGCGCCTTTGAAGCGGATGCCGACATCGTGCTGCAATGCGTCCGGATTGTAGAACGGGCTGCGCGGGTTGACCGAGAGGCGGTCCGGCAGCGGCGGAAGGGCAGGGGTTTCGTCGGACATCTCAGGCTCTCGCATGGCAGGCGCTTCGCGCGATGGCGCACTCATAAGCCCAAGAGCCTGAGAAATCCAACTGCCGCCGCGCGGGAGCTCAGCCCAACAAGACCGCGTGCATGATGCGGCCCGGCAAAACGGTGAACATGCCCGCGCCGACAAGGCCGAGGGCTGCGCCGGTCATATAGCGCTGATGGGTCCGGATATCGCCGCGACGCCGATGCACAATGCCCAGGGTGAGCGACACCAGGCTGATGACCGACAGGATGTGAATCCAGCTGTAGCGACCGAGATGGGTGATTCCGAACGAACTGATGCACACGACGACCATGCTCACAGCCCAGGCCCAGCCGAGGCTGCGGTGCAGCGCGGTCCCTTGGCGCAGCGTCGCGATGGGCGCGAGCAGGAGGACCGAGACAACTGCCGCCAGTGTGTGGAGCTGGATCACCCAGGGGGCTGCAAGGAGAGGGGCAAACGTCATGGCGACTGACACAGGGTGGCTTCGTGCGCAGCGCAGGACGATTGCACTTTGGGCTTAGGCCCAAAGGAGGCGTTGCCTGCCGGTCGGCACGGTTCAAGATGCATGCGGGACGGATGCCCGCTTCGGGCGTCACTGGAGGATTGGCGATGTTTCCGCACGACGCCCTGACCTGGGGCATCATGCTGGGCAATCTGGCCCTGATGGCGGTTCTCTATGTCCTGATCAGGGGCAGGCGCGCAAGCTGAGCCGCCGCATCGCTGCGACGGCTCCCGTTAATGTCCTGCCCGTCAGGCCTGCGGTGGCTTGCTCTCGGACCCTGACATCTCGCTGGACTTCGCGTCCTGTTCGCGCCGTGCCTCGCGCTCCTGCATGAAGCGTTCGAATTCGGTGCGGTCCTTGGCCCGCTTGAGGTCATCCAGGAATGTCCCGAAGGCTTCCTGTTCCGCCACCAGCTTGCGGCGCTCCTCTTCAAGCCGCTCCAGCGTAGCCCGCTTGTAGTCCTCGAACACGGCGTTGCCGCTGTGGCGGGACAGGTCGCGGCTGGTCTGCGACCAAGGCGCCGCGCTCCAGCTTGCGCTCTTGCCCATGCCGGCGAAGGCAGGGCGCTCTTCGCGGTGACGTGACGACCAGAGGTTCCAGATCAGGATGGCGAATCCGATCGGGGCGAAGACGATGAAGCCGATGACCATCGCTGCGATGTTGAAAGGCGTCCAGCCGTAGCCGGGACGCCAGCCATGCTCGCGCCATTCGGCTTTCCGCGCGCGCCACTCGGCCCTGCGCACATCTTTCCACGCCCGATATTCGTCGCGGCTCATGTGCTGCCGGCCCCAGTTCTGACTGCAAGATCCCACGTCACGTCTCCTATGTTAATGTGACTTACATTCACATAAGACAGGATCAGGGTGTTTTCAAGTCAGGGCGGATCAGGTTGCCGAAATTTAATGTCCGACCTGGGATGTCATCTTCAGCGCGGGTCGTTCGCCAGCGCGAGAGCCCCACGAACGAGGCGCTCGACGCCTTCCAGAAGCAGGTCATGCGGCTTGACGCCAAAGCCGTTCTGCAACTGGCCGCTGGCGGATAACATCGCCACGCCATGCGACAGCGCCCAGACCTGGCACGCCAGCTTGAGCGGATCGAGCCCCTTCGGCGGCGGATCGCCGATGCGGGCCTGCAGCGCCTTGACCAAGGATTCAAAGCCGCTGTCGCGCATGCCCTCGGGCGGTGGCCCTTGGTGCTGCCCCATGAACATCGCCGCATAGGCGCCCGGCTCCTCCTGCGCAAAGGCAAGATAGGCCAGGCCCATGGCGCGGAACGCCGCGATCGGGTCGGACTGGCCGGCGAGGGCGCCTTTCTGCCGTTCGGCGAAATCCTTGAAGCCGCCAAGCGCCACCTCGGCCAGCAAGGCCTCCTTGTCCCGGAAGTGCCGATAGGGCGCAGCTGCGCTGACACCGGCGCGGCGCGCGGCATCGACCAAGGTGAAACCCTGCGCTCCACGCTCCGCCAGCAACTGGCGGGCGGCCTCGATCAGCGCGTCGCGCAGATTGCCGTGGTGGTAGCCCTTGCGGGCTGACAGGTCGGATGTGAATGGGGTTGACATTGCCTGTATCTGGCTGATGCGCGCGCAACTGGCAAGGACTCGCCGCCAGACAGCATGGCCGGGGCCGGATGCCATTGGCAAGGGTGGCCCGACGTGCCTATGTAAGTCGGCGACCCGCCTGTCCTCGAACTTGAGCGCGATCCCGACCTATGCGCCGCCTTCTGATCCTGCGCCACGCCAAGTCCGACTGGCCATCCGGTTTGACGGATTTCGACAGGCCGCTTGCCGCGAGGGGGCGCGTGGCGGCGCCATTGATGGGTCGCTACATGAAGTCGGAACATCTGCTGCCGGATTTCGCGATCGTCTCGTCGGCGCGCCGCACGGTCGAGACCTGGGCGTTGATCGAGCAGGAACTCGGCGAAAAGGTCCCGCATCGGTTCGAGCGGCGCATCTATGAAGCGCCCTACGAGCAGTTGCTGGAGGTCGTGCGCGCCGTGCCGGCCGAGGTTCGCACCTTGCTGCTGGTCGGGCACAATCCCGGTTCGGAAGAACTGGCCAGCGCCATGACCGGCTTTGGCGACAGATTCGCGGCTCAGCGCATGCAGCGCAAGTTTCCGACCGCCGGGCTGGCGGTGATCGACTTCGAGGCCGAGGGCTGGGCCGACCTCGCTGAACGCTCGGGCCGGCTCGACCGTTTTGTCACGCCCGCCACACTGGGCGACGGGCCGGACGAATGAGCGCGGCCTCGGCGGGCTGGCTGGACAGCATCCGTCATGCGGCGCTGTCGCTCGGCGGCGCCATCAGCGGGGTCGCCCATCCCAGGCTGCGGCTTGGCGTGACCGGGTTGTCGCGTTCCGGCAAGACTGTGTTCACGACGGCGCTGGTGCATCATCTGACGACAGGAACACGGCTGCCGCTCCTGCGGGCGTCGGCGGAGGGCCGCATCGCCCGGGCCCGCCTGTCGCCGCAGCCGGATCAGGCGGTGCCGCGTTTCCCCTATGAGACGCATCTGGCGTCTCTGATCGGCGATGAGCGGGCCTGGCCGCAGTCCACGCGCCGGATCAGCGAGTTGAGGATCGAAATCGACTATGAGCGCGGGTCAGGCGGATGGCGCACAGGGCCATCCTCGCTGACGCTGGACATCGTCGACTATCCAGGGGAATGGCTGCTCGATCTGGGTCTCCTCGACGTCAGCTATGCCGAATGGTCGCGCCGGACCGTCGCGGACGCCCGAAAGGAGCACCGGCTGCCGATGGCGCAGGCCTGGCTGTCGCTCCTCGCCGGACAGAACCCGCAGGCGCAGGCGGACGAGGCGGTGGTGGAGGCCGCCGCGATCGCCTTCAAGGGCTATCTCTCGGCCTTGCGGGCGCATCCCGAAATGGTCGCCGTCACCCCGCCGGGCCGTTTCCTGATGCCGGGCGATCTGGATGGATCGCCCGCCCTGACATTCGCGCCGCTCGATGTGTTGCCCGATGCCGGCTTTGGCTCCGGTACGCTGGGAGCGCTGATGCAGGCCCGCTTCGAGGCCTACAAGGCGCTGGTGGCGCGCCCGTTCTTCCGGGACCATTTCGCGCGGCTGGACCGGCAGATTGTGCTTGTCGATGTGCTGGCGGCGCTTGATGCCGGGCCGCCGGCGCTGGCGGATCTTGAAACGGCGCTCGGGGACGCGCTGTCGGCCCTGTCGGTTGGGCGCAACGGCCTGTTGAACGCGCTGTTCAGCCCCCGCATCGACCGTGTCCTGTTTGCCGCCACAAAGGCCGACCATGTTCACCACAGCGAACATGAGAAGCTGGAGCGCATCATGGAAATGATCGTGGGCCGGGCGAGGGCGCGCGCCGAAGGCTCCGGCGCCGATGTGCGAGCCATGGCGATTGCTGCCGTGCGGGCGACGCAGGAGGTGCGGGTGGAGAACCGCGGCAAGAGCCTTGCGGCCATTGCCGGAACGCCGGAAGCCGGCGAGGTGGTCGGCACCGACCGTTTCGACGGCCGGACCGATGCTGCGGTCTATCCCGGCGAGCTTCCGGCCAATCCGGCCGCCATCTTCGATCGCGACGCCGAACGCTGGCAGGTGCGCGCGCCGCGGTTCCGCCCGCCGCTGATGGCGCCGGATGCCGGCGGACGCCTGCCGCACCTGCCGCATCTGCGCCTTGACCGTGCCCTCGACTTCCTGATCGGCGACTGGCTGGCCTGACCCATGAACAAGCCCGTGAAACCCGAGGAACCCCGCGCCTTCCGGCTTGAGCCGAGCGCCGGGCTTGCGGCGAGCGACCGCAAGGTCGCCATCGTGCCGGAGGCCGAGACCGGCGACGCCGGGAGCGTGGCCGCGCCAGCCCGGCGCAGCCGTGCGGTGCGCTGGGCCTATGTCCTCGTGACCTCGCTGGTGGGCCTAGCTAGCGTTTCGGTGCTGATGTGGGCGCAGGATGCGGTGATCAACGCGATCCGTGCTTCCGACGTGCTGGGGCTGATCGCCGTTGCCCTCGCGGGGGCGATCGTGGTCGCGATGCTGGTGATCATCATCCGCTTCGTTCGGGACCTCCTGCGCGAACGCCGGATCGAGCGGCTGAAGGCCGATGCTGTCGCAGTGCTGGTTTCGCGCTCCGGCGACGAGGCCCGGCGCGTCTGCGCTGCGCTGGTCGGATTGCAGCAGAACCGCCCGGAGACCGCCTCAGGCCGGGCGCGGTTCGCGGCGGCGCTGCCCGGCATGATCGACGCGCGCGACATCCTCGCGCTGGCCGAGCGGGAACTGCTCGAGCCGCTCGACAGGCTGGCTGCGGACGAGATCGCAAGGGCGGCCCGGCAGGTGTCGGTGGTGACGGCGGTCAGTCCACGCGCGCTGATCGATCTGGTCTTTGTCGTTTTTGCCGGTGCGCGCCTGTTGATGAGCGTCACGCGAATCTATGGCGGGCGTCCGGGCTTCTTCGGCCTGGTGCGGCTGGCGCGGGCCAGCATCGCGCATCTGCTGGTGACCGGCGGGCTCGCGGCGGGCGATGCGGTCATCCAGCAGCTTGTCGGGCAGGGGCTTGCCGCAAGGCTGTCGGCGAAGCTTGGCGAGGGCGTGCTCAACGGGCTGATGACCGCCCGTTTCGGTCTGGCGGCCCTGTCGGTGTGCAGGCCGCTGCCCTTTGTTGAAAGCCAGCCGCCTACGCTCGGCGACGTGGCCTCCGGCCTGATGTCGACCAAGGCCCAGGAGCCGGCAGGCTGACTTCACGGATCAGCGCAGATAATCCGTCAGGGTCAGCTTCGCGAGGATCGAGGTCGTCTGGTAGCTTGCCTGCATGCGCGTCTGCATCGACAGCAGGGCGGCCGCGACCTCGGAATCATTGGGGTCCTCGACGCTCGCGCGGGCGGATTCGAGAAAGTTCGTCGAGATCTTGTGGCGCTCGGTCGCAGATTTCATGGCCGACTGGGCGGCGGAAATCTCGACGGCGATGTGCTCGGGTGACTGCACATTGTTGAACGACAGACCGGTCCCGACCCGGTCCGCCATGGCTTCATAGCGAGCGGCAGAGTTGGGATCGGCCGTCGAAAAGATGGTCGTCGCGAAGACGACCAGCGAGGTCAGGCCCTCTCGGAAGGCTTGTTCGTTGGCCCGCGCGCCCGCTGCGACGGTTTGCGATTCATCGACCTGAACATTGGCTGTGTTCCGCGCCTGGACCGCCGCGCTGTCGTCGCCCTTATACCAGATCACGGTTGCACCCGCTGCGCCCGGCGCGGGCGGCGCCGTCGCCGTCGCGAAGCTGGGACCTGGCACACGCAGAGGCGGATTGGTGCTGCTGCCGGCAAAGAAATCGCGCGAGGCGATCATCGCCGATGCAACACCGAGCGAGGTGGCGGTCTGCTTCTGCAGCGCTGCCGTAACCGAGGCCTGCAGGTTGGCGGCGGTAGCCGCCGCGCTGGCGCCGATCACGAAGCCTGTCTCGGCGGCGCCGGGAGCGCTGGCCTGCCTTGCCTCCAGCGTGATGTCGACCGTGGTGCTGTCGGGCAGGCTCAGCGTGAGCGTGACCTTGTCGCCCGCCGTCGGATTGGTCGCGACGTTGAAGCTCGCGCTGGCGGGCGGCCCCGCCGCGAGAGCTGCGGCAATGTTCGGGCTCGTGCTCGACGTCGAGGCAATCGTGTAGCCATAGGGCGGGTCCGACGCCTCGCGCGCCACTGTCACGGTGGTGCCCGCCAGCGTGTTGGTGAGGCGGCCGAGATTGCCGACACCGGCATCGGCCTGCTGGCGTTCCGAGATCAAGGTCTTCACCCCCGCGGGGCCCGAGCTGCCGACAGCCTTCATGATGACGCTGAAGGCTTCCACGGGCTTGACGTCGTGGCTGCGGCCTGAAAACAGGTAGCGCCCGCCGACATCGACATTGAGCATGTCGATGGACTGCGACAGCCTGTCGGTGGCCAGTACCTGCCCCGACAACTGGCCATTCGTGTTCAACGAGTAGGTTCCGCTGCGGGCAAAGCCCTTGCTGTCGGAGGCGTTCTTGGCGAAGCCTTCGATGTTCTGCATCATGAAGCGGATGCGCAGGTCGCCCTGCTCGATCGACTTGTTCCAGCCCTCGATCGTCGCCATCTTGCTGCGCGTGTCGAGGCTGGTGCGCCGGTCAAGGCCGAGATCGGCGAAGGTCTCGGCCTTCTTGCCGGTCCCGATCTGCCGCTGAAGGTCTTCAAGCTGCGCGCGCATCTTGACAAAAAGGGCGCCATTGTTGCGGGCGCTGTTCGCGCCGGGAATGAACGGGTCAATGGCCATGGCGGGTCATCCTCATGTGCATCACATCCGCAGCAGCACGTCGAGCAATTCGCGGACGGCGGAGATGACACGGGCGTTGGCTGCATAGGCGTTCTGCAACTCGACCAGGTTCGACATCTCCTGGTCGATGGTGACGCCCGATGTCTCGGAAAAGCGCGACTCGATCGCCTTCCGGGCGATCTGCTGACCTTCATCGAGCCTGAGCGCGCCCTCAATCGTGTTGCCTTGCGTCTCGATGATGCGGCTGGCGAAATCCGTCACCGTGCCGCGATAGGACGAAGCCGTGCCGCCGACTCCGGTCTGGGGTGAATAGTTCCGGACCTGCGTCGTCAGGCGCTGGTACATCATGTCCGGGCGGGTCTGGTCACCCTGCGGCGTCGCCGGCCCGGTCTGGTACTGGACGAGGCGTGAGCGGTCCTGCACCACCAGCGCATTCACCTCGATGCGCGACGACAGTCCCCTGGTCTGCGGCTTGCCTTCGAAGGACCCCGTGAAGATGCCGCCCGGCGCCGCTCGGTCGGTGAAGAAGGGCATTTCAGGGCTGCCGCCGGGGGCAGCGCTTGCGAAGGTGGTGGTCGTGGGACGCGCCGTCAGGCCGCTCACGTCGCGCGTGTTGCCGGCGCCGTCATCGACGATGCGGAGCACCGAGCCCGTTGCGCTGACGGTGAAGCCGGGGCCGATCGCCGTCTGGATCTGGGAGACGACAGAGGCCATGCCGAGCGAGAAATTGATGCCGACGACACGGTTGTCGGCCGAGCTGAGCCCGGATGTGGCAATCGTCGAGACCGCTGCCGCACTGTCGGCGCGGACCAGCGTGAACCGCCCCTTCGCGCCCGTGGCGCTGTCGGTGTAGTCGAGCGTGATCTGGTTGCCGGACAGGAGCCCGGCTGTTTCGACATCAAAGCCTGTCGCTGCGCCGGCTGTCACGGCCGCGCCGGCCACCTCGCGGTCGGAAAGCGCACTTGCCATGTTGGCGGCTAGTTCGTCGAGCTGGTTCTGGGCCTCCACCAGAGTCTTGTCACGGATCTCGACAAGGGCCGCAATCTCGCCGGACCGGATGGCGTTGCTGGCGATCAGGTCGACGGACACGCCGAACTCGTTGATCGCCTTTATGCTGCCGACTCCGCTCAGGGTGGGGTCCGCGTTCCAGAGCTGATCGGGGCCCACCGACGATGATGGCTCGAACGTCAGTTTTGTCGGATTGGAGCCGGTGAACAGCGTCGTGCCGCCGGTGGTGAAGATGTTGATGCCGCCGGTCTGGTCTTCGCTGATGCGAATGTCGATGAGGCCCGACAGTTCCGTGACGAGGCGGTCGCGCTGGTCGCGCAACGCGACGGCGCTGGTCAGGTTGGCGCTCTCCAGAATGTTGCTGTTCGTGCTCTGGATCTGGCTCAGAAGGTCATTGGCGCGGGTGACGGAGGCGCTGAGACGGCTCTCGGCCTGCGTCCGAAGCTCCTGCACCCCGTCTGACAAGGTTCGCAGGCGGGCCGCCATGTCCTGGCCGTTCGACACGACATTGGTGCGAAGCGTGTAGTTGGCCGGATCGCTCTTGAGCTGCTGCAGCGACTGGGTGAAGCGCGACAGGGTTGCGCCGAGGGAACTCGACGAGTCGGGAGCGCCATAGAGCGAATCGAGGCCCTTGAGCATGTCGGCGCGGGCCGAGGTGTAGCCGGCCCCCGACGTCTCGCTCCAGAGCTGGCGCTGCACGACCTTGTCGAGCATGCGCTGCACGCCGTTGACGCGGGCATAGCCGGAGAGATTGCCGAGCGGCTGCTCGACGACATCGACCCGGCGGCGGATGTAGCCGGCCGAGTCCGCATTCGAAATGTTCTGCGAGACGACATCAAGCCCCGACTGCGTCACCCGCATGCCGGACAGGGCATTGCTCATGACATTGCCAAGACCCATCTGTCAGCCCTTTCTGCAGCCGTCCGCAGCAATCAGCGGATGATGTTGATCACGTCGGACAGCATCTGCTGTGCGGTGGTGATGACACGTGTGTTGGCCGAGTAGGCCTGCTGCGTGACGATCATCTTCGAGAATTCATCGGCGATGTCCGTGTTGGACTGCTCGATTGATCCGCCCACGAGCTGTGTGCCGCCCGCAGAGACCGATCCGACCAGGGGCAGGCCGGATTCCGCGCTTTCGGCGAAGGCGCCCCCGTCAAGACGCTTCAGCGCGTTGGGCGCCGCGAACTGGGCAGTCAGAAGCTGCGCCAGCGTGGCGACCTGACCGTTGGAGTAGGTTCCGATCACGCGGCCGTCATCCGCAACGGATGTGCGCTGAAGCACGCCGGGCGCGTAGCCGTTCTGGCGGATGCCATTCGCTTCGATCTGGCCGTTCAGACCCGAACCGAACTGCTTCATGCTGTTGCCGCTGGCACCGGCGTTGAGCTGGATGCCGGTCAGTGTGATGCCATTGATGGTGATCGGAGGCAGGGTCGCATTGGCGTTCGAAGTCAGGTTGCCGTTGGCGTCGAAGGTGAAGTTGCCGGGCGTGCGACTCCACATCGCGGCGGCGCCTGTGGCAGTCGGGTTTGTCTGGACATACAGACCCCAACTGTCTGTTCCCAGGCCGGCGACTTCCTTGGCCCAGGCCAGCTTGACAGGAGCCGAGCGGCCGAGCGTGTCATAGGCGGTGACGGTGCCGCCCTGGATCGTCCTGGCCTCAAGCGCCGGCGTATCGGAGGCCGCAACCTGGGCCGGGAAGATCGCTGCGCTGGCCGGGAAATTCGCAGCGCCGCCGATGAGTTCCGAGCCAGCCGCGCCGTTCTGCGCCTGCCAGTTGGCCGTCTGCGGCGTCGCGGGCAACGTCGCGCCGTATTCGATCTCGGAGGTGGCCCTCGGGGGCAGGGCCTCATTCGAGATGCGCACAACGCCGGCCTCCGAAGAGGTTGGGGTGCCGGTTGCGGGGTTGACGGTCAAGCCTTTCAGGAAGTAGCCGGCTCCGTTGACGAGGTAGCCATTGCTGTCGAAGTCAAAGTCGCCGCGCCGGGTGTAGAGATTGGCCTGGCTGAAGCTCGGCTGGCCATTGAGCTCGCCGGTCTTTTCCGCGACAATGAAGAAGCCGTCGCCGTTGAGCGCAACGTTGGTGGCGATCGAACTGGACGAGATGTCGCCCTGAACCGAATTGGTGAGCGAGGACCGGGCCAGGACGGAGCCGGCCAGGTCGCGGTTCACCGCAGTGTCCGGGATCAGGTCGACGAAGCTCGTGTCGACCCGTTTGAACCCAGCCGTCCGCGAGTTGGCGATGTTGCCCGAGACATTCTCCAACGCATAGGACTGGGCCCGAAGCCCAGACATCGCTGTTGTCATTGCGCCGAAGACACCCATTGCCGCACCCCTCCAGATTCACCGCGCAACGGCGCGGCCCATGTGATGGAGGCATAGGATTGCAGTAAGCGTGCCAGTTGCTTTTTGACGACTTTCCAATGGCTTAGTTGGTAAACAAGCCGTTCTGCAGGCAAGGACGGACCGCCTTCCGCTGCCAGGTCGGCAGGATTTGCCGGGCTTTGCCGTCCGCAAACTTCGGACAGAGGCTCAGTTCTGCCCGACGCCGCCATCATTGAGATGGCAGGCGCTGACATGGTCCGGCGCGATCTCGCGCAGGACCGGCCGCTCGGCCTTGCAGCGCGGCCCCGCCATCGGGCAGCGTGGATGGAAATGACAGCCGGAAGGCGGATTGAGGGGCGAGGGGATTTCGCCCTTCAGCGGTGCAAAGCGCTTGTGGCGGGAGGCCAGCGTCGGCACGTTGGCCAGAAGCGCCTGCGCATAGGGATGGTTCGGCCCCCTGAACAGTTCCGCCGCCGCCGCCGACTCGACGACGCGGCCGAGATACATGATCACCACGCGGTCCGAGAGATGGCGCACGACGCTGAGGTCATGGCTGATGAACAGGTAGGTCAGCCTCAGATCCTGCCGGAGCTTCATGAACAGGTTGAGCACCTGGGCCTGGATCGACACATCAAGCGCCGCGACGCTCTCGTCGCAGACCAGAAAGCGCGGGTTGACCGCCAGCGCGCGGGCGATGCCGATGCGTGCCCTTTGACCTCCAGAGAACTGGTGCGGGTAGCGGCGGCGGTAGGTCGGATCAAGGCCGACACGGTCGAGCACGTTCTCGACGTAACTTTCCTGCTCCGACTTGCCGATCAGGCCATGGAAGACCGGCGCCTCGCCGACGATGTCGGTCACCCGCATGCGTGGGTTGAGCGAGGACATCGGGTCCTGGAAGATCATCTGGACCGCCAGCGTCGCCGCCTTGCGCTGGTCGCCCGACAGGCTGGACACGGGCTGGCCTTCCCAATCCATCGTGCCGCTGCTGGGTTGATGGATCCCGGCCACAATGCGGCCCAGCGTGGACTTGCCGCAGCCGGATTCACCGACAAGGCCGACGACCTCGCCCTCGTTGATCGCCAGATCGACGCCATCGACCGCATGGACGACCTGCTCACGGTTGCTGGCGCCCATCAGGTTGGCCAGTTTCGCAGCGGCATCGAGCGGCTTCACGAAGCGCTTGGAGACCTGCCGGAGCTCGACGAGGGGCGTGGCTGCGGAGGTCTGCATCAGGCTGCAGCCTTCGGAGCTTCAAGCGGGTGATGGCAGCGCGCGGCCCGGTCCGGTCCATGCGACAGGCTTTCGGGCGCCGCCGTGCGGCAGACGTCGCTGGCGAAGGCGCAGCGCGGGGCAAAGGCGCAGCCCGGCGGCAAGCGCGCCAGGGACGGCGTCGCGCCCGGAATCTGCGCCAGCGGCTGCCCGGGAACGCCGGCAGAGGGCAGTGAGCCGAGCAGGCCCCTGGTGTAGGGGTGGATCGGCGCATCGAGCAGGGCGTCGACCGGGCCGGTCTCGACAATGCGGCCGGCATACATAACGGCCACCCGCTGGGCGAGGCCGGCGATGACCGTCAGGTCATGGGTGATCCAGATCAGGGCTGTGCCCGTCTCGGCGCAAAGCTGCTGCATCTCGGCCAGGATCTGGCTCTGGATGGTCACATCGAGTGCCGTCGTGGGCTCGTCGCAGACGATCAGAGATGGTGAGTTGAGCAGCGCGGTCGCAATCGCCACACGCTGGCGCATGCCGCCGGAGAACTGGTGCGGATAGGCGCTGAGCCGCTCGTCCGGCGAGGGGATGCCGACCTTGGCGAGCGCGTCGCGGGCGCGGGCGCGGGCAGCCTTATCCGAGACCTTCTCATGGGCGGTAATGGCCTCGATCATCTGCGTGTCGATGCGTAGCACCGGGTTGAGCGTCATCATCGGGTCCTGGAAGATCATGGCGACCTCTCGGCCGCGGACCTTGCGCATCTCCTCGTCGGAGAGCCCGACCAGCTCCTTCCCGTTGAGCCTGATCGAGCCGTCCGTGATCCGGCCCGGCGGGTCAATCAGCCCCATGATCGAAAATCCGGTGACCGACTTGCCTGAGCCTGACTCGCCGACGAGGCCAAGCACCTCGCCCTTGTTCACGTGGAAGGAGATCCCATCGACCGACTTCACCTGTCCGGCGCGGGTGAAGAAATGGGTCTTGAGGTTCTCGACGGAGATGACGGGGGTCTGCATCACTTCTCGAGCCTCGGGTTGAGCACGTCCCTGATCCGGTCGCCCATCAGGTTGATCGAGACGATGGTGAGCAGCAGGGCGAGGCCGGGGAAGACGCTGATCCAGTACTTGCCCGAGAGCATGTACTGGAAGCCATTGGCGATCAGCACGCCGAGGGAAGGTTCGGTCTGCGGCAGGCCGACCCCGAGGAAGGAGAGTGTCGCTTCCAGCGCGATTGCATGCGCGGTCTGCACCGTGATGATGACAATGACCGGGGCGAGGCAGTTCGGCATGATGTGGCGGAAGACGACGCGGGCGTTGGAGAGGCCGAGCGATTGCGCCGCCTCGACATATTCCTTGCGGCGTTCGACCAGCGCCGTGCCGCGCACCGTGCGCGCGTAATAGGCCCACTGCACCACGACGAGGGCGAAGATGATCTTGTCGACGCCCTTGCCGAGGGCGGCGACCAGGATGAGTGCGATCAAGACCGCCGGCAGCGACAGCTGAAGGTCGACGATGCGCATCAGGACGGTTTCGACGCGCCCGCCGGCATAGGCGGCGGTCAGGCCGACAGCCATGCCGACGGAGGCAGCGATGATCCCCGACAACGCGCCCACCATCAGGGAAATGCGCAGGCCATAGAGAATGCCGGAGTAGAGATCACGGCCGACGCCGTCCGTGCCAAGCCATGAGGTGAAGCCTTCGCCCATGGTCGCGCCGGGCGGCAGGCGCGAATCCATGATGTCGACGCTGCGCAGGTCATACGGATTCTGCGGCGTGATCCAGGGCGCCAGGAGGGCGAGGCTGACGATGATCAGGAAGAGAACAAGTCCAGCGACGGCCACCTTGTCCTCGACAAAGGCCTTGCGGAAGCGCGTGAACGGCGTTTCCTCCTTCGCAATGGCGGGCAGCGTGGTCGCAGCGGCGTTGATGGCGGCGTCGGTCATGGGGGCTCCTTACGCCTTCGCTTCGGTGAGCCGCACGCGCGGGTCGAGGATCGAGTAGAGCACGTCGACCACAAGGTTGATGACCACAAACAGGACCACGACGACCATCACGTAAGCGACGATGACCGGTCGGTCGAGGCGCTGGATGGCTTCCAGCAGGAGCTTGCCCATGCCGGGCCATGCGAAGATGGTCTCGGTCACCACCGAGAAGGCCACGAGGCTGCCGAATTCGAGGCCCAGCACGGTGACGATCGGGATCATGATGTTCTTCATGATGTGGACGCCGACGATCCGGCTTTGCGCGAGGCCCTTGGCGCGCGCGAACTTGACATAGTCCATCAGCGCCGCCTCGCGCGTGCCGGCGCGGGCAAGGCGGATGACGAGGCTGATCTTCAGCAGCGCGAGGTTGAGCGCCGGCAAGGCGATGAAGGTCCAGCCCTGCCAGCTCAACAGCGATGTCTCGATCCCCAGCACGCGGACGACGTCGCCGCGCCCGGTTGCGGGAAGCCAGCCCAACATGACCGAAAAGAACATGATCAGCATCAGCCCGACCCAGAATGTCGGCAGCGAAAAGCCGAGGATCGAGATTGCCATGATGGCCTTCGAGATGCGGCTCTCGGGCTTCAGCCCGGCATAGACGCCGAGCGGCAGGCCGATGACGATGGCCATCAACAGGGCCACCAGCGCCAGTTCCATCGTGGCCGGCATGCGGCTGAGGATCAGCTTGATGGCCGGCTCGCCATGGACGAACGATCGCCCGAGATCGCCCTGCACCGCGCCTGTGACGAAATAGACGAACTGCTCCCAGATCGGCTTGTCGAGGCCGAGCGCGACCTTCGTCGACTCAATGGCGTTCTGGTCCATTTCCGGCGAGATCAGCATGTAGACCGGATCGCCGATGACGTTGACGCCGAAGAACACGATCACGATCATGGCGCCAATGACCAGCGTGGCCTGTCCGAGGCGCCTGAGGATGAAGGCGAGCATGGCGGTTCCTCAGCTCTGGCGCGTCACGTGGAACGGCAAGGTGAATTCATCGCTGCGGGCGGCGACGCCCAGCCCGCGCCGGGCAGCCCATGTGTTGAGCGGATAAAGCACGGGAATGATCCCCATGTCATCTGACACCTGTTCCATCGCGCGGGCGAGCCCGGCGCTGCGGGCCGTGTCATCGATCGTGGCGAGCGCCGCGTCAATCGCCGCGTCGACCGCCGGATTGGCATAGCGCCCGCGATTGGACGAGCCGCGCCCGGCAGCCGCATCGAAGGTCGCGGCCAGGTTGCGCAACGGATCGGACATCTCTCCGGCCGCCGAGCCCCAGCCGGCCATGATCATGCTGAACTCCGGCGTGTTGCCTGGCCCGCCGGTCGAGCCGCGCGTGAAGAAGATCGCCGGCGGCAGCGTCTCGATCTCGGTCTGGATGCCGATGCGGGTGAACATCTGGGCGATCGCCTCGATCAGCTTGGTGTCGTTGGCGTAGCGGCCTTGCGGTCCGTGCATCTTCAGCCTGAATCCGTTCGGAAACCCGGCTTCCGCAAGCAGGCGCCGTGCCAGGCCGGCGTCGAAGGCGGGAACACCGAGTGTCTTGCTGGCGCCGAAGAAGCTGGCGTCGAGGAACTGGCTCGCCGGCCGGGCGTCGCCCTCCATGACGCGGTCGACGAGCGCCTGCCGGTTGATGGCGTGCGACAGGGCCCGGCGCACGCGCGCGTCCTTCAACGGGTTTCGGACCATTTCGCCCGCCGGGCCCCTGATGAAGGGGCTCTCATCGCGGAACTGGTCCATGGCCAGATAGATGACGCGATTGGAAATGATGCTGGTGACAGTGAAGCGCGGGTCGCCGCGCAGGCGCGCCAGATCGGCGGTCGGCACGGTTTCGATCAGGTCGACGTCGCCGGCCAGCAGCGACGCCACCCGCGTCGGATCGGAGCGCAGCACGCGCATGATCACCCGCCGCCAGGGCGGCATGCCGCCCCAGTAGGCCTCGTTGCGCAGCAGGAGCGTGCGGTCGCCGCGCACGAACTCGCCGAAGCGGAATGGTCCCGTGCCGATGGCGGACTTGCCGGTATTGTAGTCGTCCGAGGTCGCCCCGCGTGTGCTGGCCGGGACGATGCCGAAGGTCGACAGGTCGATCGGCATCTGCGGGTAAGGTTCGGCCGTGCGCACGCGGACGGTCAGGTCGTCGACCTTCTCGACCGTCTTGCCTGCAATGAAGCCCGCGAACGAAGAGGGCGACCGCGGAACTGCGGGCGCGCGCTCGAAGGTGAAGACGACATCGTCCGCGCCGAACGCGGCGCCGTCATGCCAGCGCACGCCGGGCCGGAGGGCGAACTCCCAGGTGAGCGGGTCGACCAGGCGCCAGCCCGTCGCAAGGCCTGGGCGAACCGTCTGCCGCTCGTCCTGGAACACCAGCGGCTCGAACACGCTGCGGGCCAGCGACTTGTTGGGAGTCGTGTTGTGGAAGTGGGGATCGAAGGAGCTTGGCTCGAAGGCGAGCCCGATCCTGAGATCGGGCTGGTCCTGCGCGCCAGCCAGGCCCGGCAGGGCGAACGCGCCGGCTGCGGCGATGAGGGATCTGCGGGTCAACATGGTGTCGTGCGCCTCGACTGTCCCGGACGATGGCCGTGCCGCACGGGTGCGGCACGGCGGTCTTTCATTCCGCTCAGCGCGAAATCCCCATCGCCAGCGTGTATTCATCGGCGCGTGCGGTGACCTTGATGCCCTTCTTCGAGGCCCAGACATTGGTCTGGTAGTGCGAAGGAATGATGCACAGATCGTTCATCGACAATTCCGAAGCCCGCGCCAGAAGGGCCGCGCGCTTTGGGTCATCGACGGTTCGCAGGGCTTCTGTCAGGACATCATCGTGAGCCTTGCTGGAGTAGCGGCCGCGGTTGGCGGCGCCCCAGCCGCGCGTGCGGTCAAAGGTGCCGCACAGGGCCTGCAACGAGCCCGAGGTTTCGCCGGTGCCGGCACCCCAACCCACGAGGATGAACGAGAATTCCGGCTCGCCGTTAGCGCCCTGCGAGGCGCGGGTGAAGAAGTTGGCGGGCGGGATGGTCTCAAGTTCGGTGTCGATGCCAAGACGGGTGAACATCTGGGCGACGGCCTCGATGATCTTGGTGTCGTTGGTGTAGCGGCCATTGGGGCCGTGCATCTTCATCTTGAAGCCGTTCGGATAGCCGGCATCGGCAAGAAGCCTGCGTGCGCCGGCAAGATCGAAGGCCGTCGGCTTCAGGGTCTTGGAAGTCCCGAAGAAGCTCGCCGGCAGGACCTGCTCGGCGGGCACGGCGGCGCCTTCCATGATGCGCTCGACGATGGCCGGGCGGTTGATCGCCATCGACAGTGCCTGACGCACGCGCACATCGCGCAGCGGGTTCCTGATCGGCGAGCCGTCCTTTGCGGTGATGAAGGGCGAGGTCTCGCGGAAATGGTCCATGTGGAAATAGATCACGCGGTTGGACAGTTCCTCGACCACCGACAGATTGGCGTTGGCCTTGAGGCGCGCCATGTCGGAGGGCGGAACGCCCTCGATGACATCGACGTCGCCAGCCAGCATGGCGGCCACGCGGGTCGGCGCAGCGGTCAGAAAGCGGAACGAGACCTTCTCCCAATCCGGCTTCTTGCCCCAATAGGCGTTGTTGCGCTCCATCACGACGCGGTCGCCGGGCTTGAACTCGGTGTACTTGAACGGGCCGGTGCCGCCCTGGCATTTCAGCGCGTTGAAGTCTTCCGTGCTCATGGTCTCGGCACAGGCTTTCGAGACGATGCCGAAGGTCGACAGGCTGGTGGGCACAAGCGGGGCGGGGGCCGCCGTCCTGATGCGGATGGTGTGGCTGTCGATCTTCTCGGTGGTCAGCCCGGCGATGAACGGCGCGAAGCTCGATGGCGAGCGCGGCACGGCGGGCAGGCGCTTGAACGTGGCGATTACGTCATCGGCGGTGAAGTCCGAGCCGTCGAAGAACTTGACCCCGCGCCGGAGCTTGAATTCCCAGGTCGTGTCGTCGATCGCCTTCCAGCTCTCGGCCAGGCCCGGCTCAAGCGCCTGTTTGGGGTCCTGGTTCACGAGGCCTTCGAAGACATGCTCGCTCAACATATTGTTGGGGCTGAGATTGTGATAGTGCGGATCGAGCGAACTGGGCTCCGCCGAAAGGCCGACCTTGAGTTCCTGGGCGCCAGCGGCGCAGATCAGGGTCAGGGTTGCGGCGGTGGCGAGCGCAAGCTGCCTGAGGGTCGTCTTCATCATCTGTTCTCCCGCGTGTCCGGCTATGCCGCGCTCATGGGGCGCCGCAGAGGGGTTTCTCGTCGATCTATCTGCACTTGCTGCCGGCTTCGGCAAGGGGTCTGGCGGACAGCCCGCTTCTGAATCCACCAAATATGCGATTTCTGCCTTTGTCAGCATGATTCCAATGAGAGGCAGGCATCGTTCTATGCGGCCGATTCCGCGCCGCCCAGACCATAACCGTCGCGTCGAGGCTGGCCGGCATCTGGCGACAGCCGGATCGCAACCCCGCATCGTGGAAGAGGGCAATCTCGGCCTTCTTGGCTGCACCGGCGCCGCGCTTTGCCGAATTGCTGAAAACTCAGCAGACGGAGGACGGCCTGAACCGGCCGATCCGGCGAGCGCGATCAGAATGCCTTGAAGGTGATGATGGTGTGGGTGTCCTGGATTTCCGGCACCGTCTGGACGTTCTGGGCGATGAAGTGGCCGATATCGACATCCTTGGGAATGTGGAACTTCGCCAGGATGTCGTAGTTGCCGGCGGTGGAGTAGATCTCCGAAGCGATTTCGCGGTCGGCGAGCGCGGTGGCCACCTCATAGGTCTTGCCGAGCTTGCATTTGATTTCGACAAAGAAGGTCTGCATCGCCGTCTCCTCATTCCATCTCACGCCATAGCCGATTGGACGGGGCAATCAAGCGCCGCATAGCGCTGCGACCCGCCGCGTCATCGCGCTGTTGGCGTCGGTGAAGGGCGCAATCACGGTGAAATGATTGCCTTCAAGCTCTTCATAGCGCGTGCTGACGCCGCCGAGGCCCCAGGCGTCAACGAGCCGGCGGCTTTGCCGGAGGTATTCAGCGCTTTCGTCGGCGCCGACCACGGCGTCGAAGACGAGGCGCGACGGCGCGGGCCAGAAAAACGGACTCTGGCGTTCCGATTCCTCGAAACTGAGTTGCAGGGCCGTGTTCAGCGAGGTTTCGGTCAAGGGCTTGAGATTGTAGATTCCGGACACGCCATAGCCGGCGCGTACGAGTTGCGGCGGCAGGTCGCCCGCCACCGAGAGCCAGTCCGTCGCCAGCATGCAGGCCGCGAGGTGGCCGCCCGCCGAATGACCGAACGCGACCAGCGGCAATCCGAAGCGGCGGTGCAGGACACCGCAGGCGAAGCGGGTTTCGCCGATGATATCGGCGATGGTGACCGCGGGACACAGATTGTAGCCGATCAAGGCCACGGCAACGCCGCAGGCATTGAGGCCGCGTGCCATGTGGCTGAAGAAGGATGGATCGAGCGCCTGCCAGTAGCCGCCGTGGAAGAAGACCGCGAGCGCGTCGCCTTTCATCGTCTGCGGTCGGAACAGGTCGTAGTACTGCTGCGGCGAGGGGCCATAGGACACGCCCAGTTCGCATGACGCCTCGGCGCGATAGGTTGCCGCATCCCGCGCCCAGCCCGGAATGATGGTGATATGCTCCGGCACCCGCGCCCGGTTGTTGTACTCGGTCTCGTAGTCGGCCATCAGCAACGCTCCGTCGCGGCAATCTAGGCCAGACGTCAGCCAAAGGCGAGCGGCAACGCATCGGCGAGTGCCGCGCTTTGACATGGGAGCCGCCATCGGACATGACGGGGCCGACATTCTTCGGGGCAAGCTTATGGACAATCCGGTTCTGGTCGAAGTCACGCGCGGGCGCGCTGTCGAATCGCGCCATCGCGGCGCTGCCGTGGTGGTCGATGCCGACGGGGCGGTGGTCCTGTCGGTCGGCGATGTCGGACAGCGGGTGTTTCCGCGCTCCGCCGTCAAGGCGCTGCAGGCGCTGCCGCTGGTCGAGGGCGGCTTCGCCGACCGTTTCGGCCTGACCGATGCCGAGATCGCCCTGTGCTGTTCGTCTCATTCGGGCGAGGCGCATCACATCGCCGCGTCGGCATCGATGCTGTCGAAGGCCGGGCGCGACGCCTCCTGTCTTGAATGCGGCTCGCACTGGCCGGTCTATGAAGGCGCCGCGCGCGCCCTGGCTGTGTCGGGCGGCACGCCGACCGCCCTGCACAACAACTGCTCCGGCAAGCACGCGGGATTCGTCTGCCTGTCCTGCGGGCTTGACGAAGATCCGGCCGGCTATGTCAACGCTTCGCACCGGGTCCAGCGCGAGGTCCGCGGGGCGCTCGTCGAGATGACGGGGGCTGCGCATGACACGGTGGAGATGGGCATCGATGGCTGCTCGATCCCGACCTACGCGGTTCCCTTGCAGGCGATGGCACTCGGCTTCGCCCGCTTTGGCGCCGGAGGCGGCAAGGGGGCCGCCATGGGGCCTGATCGGGTCAAGGCCGCAGCGCGGATCAGGGCGGCTGTGGCCGCCAACCCCCGCATGGTCTCGGGCACGGGGCGCTTCGACACCGTGGCGATGACGGCCCTTGGCGCGCGCGCCTTCACCAAGACCGGTGCCGAAGCGGTGTTCTGTGGCGCTCTGCCCGAGCTGGGCTTCGGCATCGCCCTGAAGATCGACGATGGCTCGACGCGGGCTTCGGAAGCGATGATGGCCACGCTGCTGGGCCGCTACCTCAGCCTTGAAGGCGAACAGCGCGCTGTCGTCAACACTCTGGCGGCGCCGACGTTGCGCAACTGGAACGGCATTGAGGTGGGCGCTGTGAAGGTGGTCGGCCTGGGCTGATCAGGCCGCTTCTGGCGCGGAGGGCGGGTTCGGCTGGCTGCGCAAGCCGAGTGCGATCTGGTGGTTGATATTGATCAGTGAGGTGAGCTTCGCCGGGTCGGGGTCCCGGTCCGCTGTCAACTCGATCGTATGGTTGAAGATGAAAATGGCGATCTGGAGAATGTTCTGCTTCACCTGAAGCGGAAGCGCGCTCTTTTCGTCGGCCACGGCGCCCGCGAGGACAGTCCAGATTTTCCTGTTGATCAGCAGGGCGGCATCTAGTTCGTCCCGCTTGTCTTCCCAGTTGTCGCGGATGCCCTGAAGGCGCGCCGCAGACGACATCAGAACCTGTGCTTCGAGCTCGCGCTGGCTGACCGGCGCCTCATGGGCCCTCTTCGCGTAGGCGTTCATTGCGTAGGACATTTGAAATCAGATCTCTCTCGTAAGCGACCAGCTTTTTCGCTGCCTTGAGAGCCTTGTAGAGCTCACCGCTTAAGATGCGGTTATTGATGTCGCTGGTCAGGCCCAGCGCGCTGGGTGCCGCCTCGAGCAGTTCGCGGATCAGCGTGAAATACACTTCGTGGTACTTGGCGGTGTTGGATTCGAGATACATCAGCTGCACGGCGAAGTAGATCCGCTTGGCGGGCGAGTCAGCCGCCTTCTCGGTCATGATGTCCTTCTCGCGCAAAATCGGCGACTCTCCCTCGATGAATAGCCGTGTTCTTTGATCATCCGCGCGGATTACGGCGGTCCCGATGATGATCCGTTCGTTTGGCTTGAGCTCAACTTTCAGCGCCATGGCCGCCCCTCCGTTCTGGTCCTGATCGAACGTTAGCGGGATTCGGCGCTGTGCGAAATGATGTGGCGACAGATCGTGCAACCGAAGTCCCGCCGTTTCACGGGGCTCGGCTTTACCGCCTGCTAACCATGATGGCGGGTTAGGAAATTTGGTTAAAGTTTTAAGCGTTGCGGTAAGGAGCCGGAAAGAATTGAGGTCGCAGAAAGGGGGCACGCCTCCAGAAGGGGGACGAATTCATAGGAGAACACTATGCCTGATATCACGCTGTCCGCTGGCCTGAACACCAATCTGCGTTCGCTGAGCGACACCACCGACCTTCTCGCCATCGCGCAGGGTCGCCTGTCCACCGGCAAGAAAATCAACAGCGCTCTCGACAACCCGCTGAACTTCTTCACCTCGAAGGCCCTGTCCGACCGCTCCACCTCGATCTCGTCGATCCTGGACGGCCTGAACAACGGCATCCAGACCCTTCAGGCTGCCGACAAGGCCGCCAACGCGATCACCAAGGCGCTGGACAGCGCCAGGGGCATCATCAACCAGTACCAGACCGAAGCCGCCAGCGCCGTCAACCGCGCCACGGCCAGCTCGGCCACGCTGGGTTTCGGCGGAACTGCGGTCACAGGTTCAACCCTGGCGACAGGCACCGCCGCCGCCGGCACTTTGGCGGCCACGGTGGCGAACGCGCAGACCATCATCCTGACGCCCGCTGGCGGCACCGCCACCACCGTGACCCTCGCCGGCCTGACGGCCACCTCGACGGTCAATGACGTGATCAACCAGATCAACGCAACTGCCGGCGCTGCCGGCTACAACGCGACGGTTGAGAACGGCAGGATCTCGATCACCTCGTCGGGTTCGGCTGTGGTGACGGTCTCGGGCACGGCCTCTGCCGCTCTGCTCGGCACCGGCCTGACCTCGGCCGTGACCGGCGGCCCGACCGCTGCGCGCGTCAACTCGCTGGCGTCGCAGTTCAACGAGCAGCTCAACTCGATCGGCCAGCTCGCCAACGACGCGTCGTTCAACGGCCGCAACCTGCTCAGTGCGCTGACCTCCTTCACGGTCTCGTTCAACGAGATCGCGACCGGCACGCAGGGCAGCGCCAGCACCACGCTGACCGGCAAGGATGTCTCCCTCGCCGCGCTCGGCGTGAGCAACCTGCAGGCCACCGGCGCCACCGCAACGGATTTCGGCAACCAGCTGGCGGCCGTGACCAACGCCAAGAGCATCGTCGCCAACTACCAGACCGAGTTCGGCAACAAGCTCTCGATCATCCAGAACCGCCAGACCTTCTCCAAGGAGCTGACAAATGTTCTGGACACCGGCGCGGGCAACCTCGTCAACGCCGACACCAACCTCGAAGCCGCCAACATCCTGGCCCTGCAGACCCGCCAGCAGCTCTCGCAGCAGGCGATCTCGCTCTCGGTCCAGGCCGACCAGGCCGTGCTGCGCCTGTTCCGCTGATCGCGGAACCCAAAGACCTATCAGAAACGCGAAGCGGCGGGCCCAAAGCCCGCCGCTTTC
>JAIXUP010000042.1 GCA_027483505.1 Hyphomicrobiales bacterium | reverse complement strand
GACCACGACAACGCCCACGTTGTCCTCGCGCTCATGAACGAGCAGGTGCGGTGCTGACATCGGATGACTCCCTGTTGCGATGTTTTGGCAAGACGGACACCTGGTCCCTCTCGACGGCCTCATGATTTTAGTCTTATATAAGACATATGACTTCTGACAAGATCAAAATGGACCCGTTTCCCCAGCCGGTCACTGCGCCGCAAGTCGGGTTCAGGCCGCTCTACAGGCAGGTCAAGGACGAGTTCGTCAAACGCATGGTCGACGGGCTGTGGCCGGCCGGCTTCCTGCTGCCCAGTGAAAGCCAGCTTGCGGCGGAGATCGGTGTCAGCCAGGGCACGGTGCGCAAGGCGCTGGATGAACTGGCCGCCGAGAACCTCCTGGTGCGCCAGCAGGGACGCGGCACCTTCGTCGCGCAACATGACGAAAAGCGCATTCTGTTTCAGTTCTTTAAGCTGGTGCCGGATGATGGCGTCGCGCGCTTTCCGGAAAGCGTCGTGCTGGAGGCGGCAGTCTACGCGGCGACGGAGACCGAACGCGAACAGCTTGGGCTGGAGCCGGGCGCGAAAGTCGCGCGCGTACGCCGGATGCGCGCCATCGATGACGTGCCGATGATCGTCGAGACCCTGTCGCTGCCGGATGTCATGTTCCCCGGGATCACCGACGGGCCGGTGCCGAACAGCCTTTATGCGTTCTATGCAGAACGCTATGGCGTGACCATCGCCCATGCCCGCGAGAAGCTGAAGGCGATCACGCTGCAAGCGGCCGATGCGGCGATTCTGCGCAAGACGGAGGGACATCCGGCGCTGATGGTGCAGCGGCTGGCCCTTTCGCTCGATGCCAAGCCGGTCGAATGGCGTGTGAGCCTTTGCCTGACCGACGACGCGCACTATCTGTCCTTCATGAGATAGAGCGGCGCACGCTTTGATCTTCATAAGCCGTGACGCACGATCGCGGCGACACCACAAACCGACCTCGGGAGGGTCCCCCATGCCACCATTCAGCAAGTCCCTGTTCATGGCCGCCACAGGCTTTCTCGCTTTCGGCGGGGCCGCCCTCGCGCAGGGCTTTCCGTCCAAGCCAATCACGCTGATCGTGCCGTTTGCGGCCGGCGGCCCCAGCGACGTGATCGGGCGCCTTGTCGGCGAGCACATGAGCCGGACGCTTGGCCAGCAGGTCGTCGTCGAGAACGTGGCCGGCGCGGGTGGCACGGCCGGCGCGCAGCGGCTGGCGGCGTCGCCCGCCGACGGGCATACGGTCCTGATCCATCATCTGGCGCTCAAGGCCGCGCCGGCGCTCTACAACAACCTGCGCTACGACACCGCGACCGCCTTCGAGCCGCTCGGCATGATCAATACAGGGCCAATGGTCGTCACCGGCAAGATGGGGCTCGCCCCGACGACAGCCGCCGAGTTCTTCGCCTTCGCCAAGACGCAGGGCGACAAGCTGACCATGGCCCATGCCGGCATCGGCTCCAACTCGCATCTGTGCATCATCCTGATGAACCAGGCCGCCGGGTCCAGGCCCACGCAGGTCGCCTATCGCGGCACGGGTCCGGCCATGAACGATCTGGTCGCAGGCCAGGTCGACGCGCTCTGCGACCAGTCGACCAGCGCGATCCCGCAGGTCCAGGGCAACAAGGTCAAGGCTTATGCGGTGACCTCGCCGCAACGCCTCGACATCATCAAGGATGTGCCGACCGCGCGCGAAAGCGGCACGGCCATCGACATGACCGTCTGGCACGGGCTTTACGCGCCGAAGGGCACGCCCGCCGAGGCGCTGGGCAAACTGAGCGCCGCGCTGCAGGCTGCGATGAAGGATGACGCCATCAACGCCCGCTTCGCCTCGTTCGGCACGACTGCATTCCCGGAAGCGCAGCGCACGCCGGCGGCGCACAAGGCGGCCTTCGATGCTGAAATCGCCAAATGGGCCAAGGCGATCAAGGACGCCGGCGTCGCAACAGGCGCTGCGAACTGACGCACGGCTTGATGCGCACGCGCGTCAAGGTCTGCTGCATTTCATCCGTCGCCGAGGCTGATCTCGCGATCAGCCTTGGTGCGGATGCTCTCGGGCTGGTGGGCGCGATGCCATCCGGCCCCGGCCCGATCGCGGACGAGCTGATCGCCGAGATCGCGGCGCGGGTGCCGCCGCCGGTGGCGACGTTCCTGCTGACCTCGGAGACCAGTGCCGAAGCCATCGCGGCGCATGTGCTCACGGTCGGCGCCTCGACCGTCCAGATCGTCAGCCATATCGATCCTGCCGAGGCGGCGCGGCTGCCGCGCCTCATTCCCTATATCAGACGCGTGCAGGTGATCCATGTCGAGGGCGAGGACGCGCTCGCCCTGATCGCACCTTACGCCCCGCACAACCACGCCTTCCTGCTCGATTCAGGCCGCCCGGGTGCGCCGACGCCCGAACTCGGCGGCACGGGCCGCGTCCATGACTGGCGGGTCAGCGCGGCCTTCGTGAAAGCCTCGCCGCTGCCGGTCTTCCTTGCAGGCGGGCTTCACGCCGGGAACGTGGCCGACGCGATCAGGCAGGTCAGACCCTATGGCGTCGATCTGTGCTCCGGCGTGAGAAGCCCGGTCGATCTGGACGCGGGGAAGCTGGGCCGGTTCATGGCCGCTGTGCACCGTTGAGGGTGCGAGCACCCTATCAGGATCAGCGGATTTGCGCCGGGATGGCGACCAGGCCGACGCCGACCATCCTCCGCAACTTTTGCCATTGACTTCCCTTACGTCATCTCTAAAACTGACGTTACGTCACTTGTGATGTGATTTCGATCTTCTGAGGACAATCAGGTGCTGTTCAATGTCCGGGCGCAACCCGCCCGGCGGGAGGTTTGTCATGGTCAAAATCATGCTTGGGCTTGTCATCGTTGTGGTCGGCTTGTCATTCGCTACCGTCAAGAGCGTCGTCGTCTCAAGCAGCAGTTCTGCTGCTGACCTCAGGCAGAAGACCCTGGTTCCCCTGCAGATGATGATCAACGCTCCCCATCACTTGCCGGGCGTTCACGCCGATCTGTCCTGAACCGCGCGTCCCGAAACGACGGGTGCCACCTTGCGCTGCCTGCAGGCAGGGCGGCGCCCGCCAGCCGCTGCCGTGACGCTGTGACTGCGGTGTATGCGCCGTTGCCGCGGACAATTTGCGAAACTGCACAATCTGATTTTGATTTCGCACTTTTTGTTTGCGCTGCGCATCGCCAGCTTCCGAGAGCGGTCCACTTGCGGACGTTTGACCTTCTCGGAGAGCACCCATGACAACTGTCGCCATCGTCTATCATTCGGGCTACGGCCACACCGCCGTAGCAGCACAGAGCGTCGCGGACGGCGTCGCAAGCGCCGGGGCCACGCCGGTTCTGCTGAAGATCGAGGGACTGACCCAGAACTTCGACAGCCTTGTCGACGAGGCCAGCAAGGCGGATGCGATCATCTTCGGCTCGCCGACCTACATGGGCGACGTGTCCGCGCCGCTGAAGGCCTTCTTCGAAGCCAGTTCGAAAGTCTGGATGACGCTGGGCTGGAAGGACAAGGTTGCGGGCGGCTTCACCAACGGCCTGACGGTCGGCGGCAACAAGGACAACACGCTTGGCTCGATGATCGTGCTGGCCATGCAGCATGGCATGATCTGGGTCGGGACCGGCCTGCCGCCCGGCAACTTCGAAGGCAACAGCAAGGCTGCGCCGGAGGCCGTCAACCGGATGTCGTATTCGCTCGGCGCCGTGACGCAGTCGGACAACGCCGCTCCGGACGTGACCCCGCCAGCTGGCGACAAGGAAACCGCGCGCCTCTATGGCGCCCGCGTTGCAACGGTCGCTGCCCGCCTCAAGGCCTGACCCCGTGCTGGCGGGCGGCGCATTTCACAAAGCGATCGCCCGCCCCTCGCGGATCGACTGCTCGGCCGCCAGGCCGATCCTTACCGCTTTCAGCCCGTCTTCCAGCGAAACATCGACCGCGCCGCCCTCGCGCACCACGCGGTTGAAGCCCATGTGCTGGAAATAGGTCGAGCCATGGTGGTCGCCGGCCTTGAGGATCGCCTCATCGACATGGACCTTGCGGCGCACCGGATTCTGCGGACTGCGCGGCGAGACCTGGATCTCGCTCTCGCGTTCGCCGCCGCCGGGCCAGAAGCGGGCCGGGCCCGGCACGAAGGCTTCGACCTTGCCGCTTGAGCCGGTCGCCGCCAGCTCCTCCTGCCAGTAAGAGCCCTCGGCGAACATGCACAGGTCGAGCAATGCGCGGATGCCGGACCTGAAATCGACGATCACGAACGCATTGTCGAGGATGTCGGGCACGCGGCCATTGTAGCGCTCGTCCTTGTGGTTCACGTCCGCCGCGCCGGAGGCATAGACGCGGACCGGCTCGTCCTGCGTCACCAGCCGCATCAGATCGAAGAAATGGCAGCATTTCTCGACCAAAGTACCGCCGGTCCGTTCCGCGAAGCGGTTCCAGTCGCCGACCTTCTTGAGGAAGGGAAAGCGGTGCTCGCGGATGGCGAACATCCTGAGATCACCGACCGTGCCCGCCCTCACCTCGCCGATCAGTTCGGCCACAGGCGGCATGTAGCGATACTCCATCGCCACCCAGATCGGCGCCTTGTGGGCAGCGCCGTCGGCGGCGAGCCGGTCGCAGTCGGCTGATGTCGTGCAGACCGGCTTTTCGACCAACACCGGCAAGGCCTTGGGCGCGGCGAAGATGTCGTCGAGGATCGCCTTGTGGGTGTCGTTCGGGCTGGCGATCACCAGCGCATCGACAAGCCCGGAGGCGAGCAAATCCTGATGGCTCCTGAAGGTCCTTGCGCCGCCCGCAGCCGCGGAGGACAGTTCCCGCTGCTCGGCATCGGTGTCGGAGACGGCAGTCACCACCGCGCCCGGAACCAGCGCCAGATTGCGGATGTGCTCCCGGCCCATCATGCCGGCCCCGATCAGGCCATATCGAACAATGTCAGGCATCAGGCCAGCTCCACCACACGCAATCCCATTTCTCCGCCGAGCGCCCTCAGCACGCCGCGATGCTCGCCGTAAACCAGCGCGACGTGGTGTTCGAGGCCGAACTCCATCATCGCCTCCATCACATCCTCCGCGCTGCGGTCGAAGCGGACCACGCCGGAGGTTCCCGTGAAGCTCATCGGGGCGCGGATCATCTCGCCGCCGGCGAGGATCATGGTGGTCTGGCCCCGCGCCTGGCTGATGCGGGCGATGCTGACGCGGCCGGGCTTCAGGGTGAACTCCTGCAGGAGCGGCATTTTCCGGTTGGAGTGCAGTTGCGCGCGGGGCTGCACCTGCTCATCGGCCATCGACAGCGGCGCGGAGCCGCAATGCCAGAACACGCCGGTGTTGCTGCCCGCATCCATGTCGACGATGTCCACCAGCCAGGCGGGCGCTCCGGCCACCTCCTGCAGGAGCATGCCCGTGAGCGCGCCGTAAACGTCCGCCTCGCAGGCACAGGGCGTTTTCGCTTCCGTCATCAGGCCCATCGGCCCGCAGGCGGCGCAGCCATAATCGGTGAACATTTCCGGCCAGCACCGCACCGCCATGGCCGAGCAGCCGCGTGCGGTCTTGAGGCTGTCCAGCGCATGGTAGACGCTGAGGCTCTTGTCGAGCTGGCCCTGGTCGACGCCGTCAAGGCCGGTAAGCTTGCCGGCCACGTCGGCGCGGGTGGCGGCGATCTGGCCTGCGCTGATGGCTTTCGCGCTCTCGAACACCTCGGGCAGTCCGATGCGCGTCACATCGACGCCGGCAAGCGCGGACAGCTTGGCCGGATCATAGGCGCAGGTGTCGAAGCCTGCCGGATGTTCGCCGACCAGACCGATGCTGCGGCCCTTGAGGCTGGCGAGCACGCGTTTCGCCTGTTCGCGCTCGACGAGGCCGGGCTTTGGGCCGGCGGGAAAAGCCGGATCGCGCTCGTCGCCGATCACCAGTCCGCCAATCGCGTCATGGATCATCGGCGCATCAGGGGCCGAATACAGCCAGCGCAACGGGATATTGGCCAGGCCCAGCGCATGGGCCGCAAGGTTGAGGCCGCAGAACGAGTTGAGGCGCAGCCGCCCGCCGGCGCGCGGCTCGGGCACAGCCCAGAGGGCGAGCGGGGCGAGATTCTCCTTCGCGATGCGCACGGTCATCGAGGCGTCGGTGAAGGTGACCTGAAGGATCAAAAGCAGGTCGAGTTTTTGATCCTTGAGCGCCGCCAGAGCGGTCTCCGCCGCTGCGCCATCAAACAGAAGGTCTCGCGAGCCGACGATGCGGTGCCCGGTGGCCTCCAGCGCCTTGAAGCAGGCGGCGGCCATTTCCCCGGCAAAGGGCACATCAAAGGTCGGACGGGCCAGCGGCAGGACGCCAATCACAGGCATGGGGTGATTCCTCAATCCTCATCCTGAGCCCGTCGCAGGATGCGTTCCAGATCTCTGGCTCTTGCGATCTCATCCTTCGACGGGCTCAGGATGAGGAGCCGTGGGGCGCCTGCGCGTCGCCGTCGCCCGGCTGCACGCGCAAGCGCGATGTGGATCACATCACGCCATACCTGTGCCGGAAGCTGGCGTCTGGGTGTTCCACGCCGGCCTTGCCGCCATAGAGCGGATGATCGAACCAGGGCAGTCCGGCCTGGTCGGTCAGCGCGTTCAGCTCCGCCATGTAGGGCACGCTCCTGCCCCGCAGTCCGGAGCGGATCGCGTCCCAGTCGGGGAAGGCCTTGAATGGTTCGGCCCAGATGGCGCGTCCGGCGAGATAGCCTGAAGCGCCCGCCGCATAGGCGTATTCCATCACGGTCTTGAACTCGGCCATCGAGGCCCCTGCCGAGAGCATCACCCAAGGCCTGCCGCAGAGCGCGCCCATCTCGTTGAACAGCTTCTGCGTGAGCGTGCGGTCAGCATCGCCGATGCCCTTGGCCGGAACGGGGCTCTCCAGCTTGAAAACGTCGATGCCGTACTCCGGCTTGGCGAATTCACGCACGCTGTCGAGGACGTGGTGGGCGTGCTTGCCCTGCATCTCGACATAGTCGGTGGTCTGGTGGGTGTCCCTGGCGAGCGGGTAGACCAGAAGCTCGAAAAGGAACGGAATGTCGTAGCGTGCGCAGGCGTCGCCGATCCGCCTCGTGAAATCCTGCTGGGCGAGATTGACGGACAGGTCAGCGTCGGGGCGGTACCAGGCCAGAACCTTGACCGCGTCGCCGCCGCAGCGCTTGATCTTCTCGACCGACCAGTCGTCGATCTCGGAGGAGAGCCGCCCGCCCGGCGTCTCGCGGAAGATCGAATCCTCCAGCGTGACGATCAGCCCCTTGGCGGGCGACAGCACCGACAGGCCCTGCGGCAAGGCGAAATGCGGGTCGAGCAGCATGGCTGACGCTTCCGCCTGAAGCTCACGAACCAGCATCAGCTTGAAGCCGGCCACATCCTCATAAGGCGCTTCGGCTGTGCCGCGCGCTGCCTTGATCGGGTTCTTGATCGGCGGGCGCTGGTCGACCGCCACCATCTTGAAGCGGCCATTCTGGTCGGCCATGCGGCGCATGCCCCAAAGCTTGCCCGGTGAAAGTGTGGTCATGCCGAAATCCTCATCTGGCGCCGCGCCGCATGGATTGATGTCTGGACGGAGACGCCTTCCGGCGCCCCTTTGCGTCTCATGCCCCACAGTTTGCCCGGTGAAAGTGTGGTCATGTGCGTTCCCTCAAGAATTGCTCGACTTCAGTGCGGGTCGGAGCGCCCTTGCGGCCCCCGAAACGCGTGCATTTGATGGCGGCGGCGGCACTTGCGAAGCGAACCGCCTGACGTTCAGATTGATGTTCGGCCAGAGCAAGTGCGAAGGCCCCGTGCCAGACATCGCCGGCGCCCAGCGTATCGACCACATCGACGGCGAAGGCCGGACTGTGGCTGACCTCGCCCTTGTCGATCATCCAGACCCCGCGCTCACCCGCCGTGACAGCCAGCCAGGCCTTGCCGGACCCCAGGCTGAGCAAGGCGTCGCGCGGGTCTGACAGGCCCGTCTGTTCGGCGAGGCCGACCTCGCTGAAGGCGACATGCGTCGCGGCGGCGAGAAGACCGGGGTCACTGGGCTTGCGGTCGCCGTCGAGCACGGCGGGTATCCCGGCCGCGCGGGCCTTGCGGAACAGCCTGAGCGACCCTTCCTCCCAGCGCGTGTCGCCGAGCACCGCGCCTGTTTCAGCGGAAAGAGCTTGCGGCAGCCAGTCCGGCTCAGTGGGCATGGCCGGATCCGAATACGAGATGATCATGCGCTCGCCGGCCTGGTCGACCATGATGGCGGACACCGGCGAACGGCAGCCGCCGATGGCCCGCGACAACGCCAGATCGACCGCATCGGCGGCGAGGCCTGCGCGAATCGCCTGGCCCGTCACGTCATCGCCGAGACGCGTCAGCAGCGAGGCCTTGCCGCCAAGGCGCGCGACCGCGACTGCGGCATTGGCTGCAATGCCGCCTCCAACAACCTCAAGATCCGTGGCGCGGTACTTCGTTCCCTGGCTCGGGAGCTCCGGAACCGCGTAGACATAATCAAGCGTCGCAATCCCGACGCACAGAACACTGGCCATGACTGTCCTTGCCCGGAACCGTGGATCGCTGGCCTGCCGGGACGGGCAGGACCTTACCGGGCCTGCCCCACAATCTCAAGGGTCTTATGTCTTATATAAGACCACAAATGATACGCCAGGCGGGTGACGCGCGCCGCAATGCCTCAATCAAGAGGAACCGTGACCGGCATCTGAACCATGGCCGGCGGGGCCGGCCATGCTCACTTGCCGCGCACCTGAACGCCGGCAACGCTCGACATCAGCAGCCGCCGCTCCGCGGCGACCGAGCGCGCGAACTCAATCACAAGTCCAGTGATCTTTGACGCCACCGGCTCTGTGTAGCCCCCCATGTCGGCGTGGCTTGCGTCCGGCACGATCGCCAGCCACTTGCGACCGGCAGGAAGGCCTTCGAAAGCCGAGAGGCGCGTGGTCCAGTCGCCCTCCACTGATGCATCCTTGGGGCCGGTCACCATCAGCATCGGCTTGTCCACATTTTGCCATGCATCCGGAGGAAACAGCATCCCGGCGCCGCGCGGCGACAGCGCGACATAAGCGTCAAAGCGATCGGCACCCATGCGTCCGAAATGGGCATGCGCGCCTGCCTCAAGCATTGCCGTGGTTGCGCCCATCGAGTGACCAACCAGCAGGAACTGCCTCGGCCGGCAGGACTTGGTCGCTTCACGATAGGCGGCATCCAGATCAGCAAAGCGCGCTTGATGACGGTGCGGATCGCCGGCGCGAGCCCTGAAGTAGTGCCCTGGAACCTCGGCCTTCATCATTCCGGCCAGGGCCGCAGGTCCACTCTCGACATGTTCCAGCGCCAGCACGCGCCAGCCCTTTTCCGCCAACTGGGAGATCAGCGCAGAGTTGCCGCCAATTCCGCCGCCAAGTCCATGCGAGAAGATGACAGTCGGCGGGCATCCGCCGGAGGGCCCCTCGGTCCGAACCCGCGTGGTCGCGCCGTCCGCCCGGTCCAGCACGATGATTCGCGACTCGTCTGATGCAATCGCATTTTGGCCGAAGACGATGCACGCCGACACCAATCCGGCCAGCAATGCCAAACGGTTGCCCATCACAGCCACACTCCAGAGTGCACTTGATCCGCTTCGTGCGCCATGCCCCATCACAAACCGAGGCGGAAATGTGGCTAAGCGCTCTCACATGAACGGTCCGTGAAGGGAAACTACGTAGGCCGGCAGGTCAGCCTCAAAGGTATCGATCCGGCAGGTCGCGCACAACCTCAGGCGACCTCGCCAACGCGACGGAGCCCCTCAGCCGAACCGGTACTCCGTCACCTGTCCGTAGATCTGGCCCGGACGCAGCACCGTCGAGGGGAAGTGCGGGAGGTTGGGGCTGTCAGGCACATGCTGCGGTTCGAGGCAGATGCCTGAGGCCGGCCCGTAAGGTTTGTCGTCGAGGCCGTTGACCGGCGTCGCGGTCTTGAAGCCGTCATAGACCTGGAGCGCCGGCTCCGTGGTCCAGACCTGCATGGACAGGCCATTGCTCGGCGCGTGCAAGGTGGCGGCCAAAGCCAACTCCGGCCCCGGCATCGGCGACGTTTCGCGCCGGTCGCGGCGCAGGATGAAGTTGTGGTCATACCAGTGGCGCGTGCCATCGGCGTTGAGGAGACGGATCGGGCGGGCCTTGCGGAAGTCGAAGGGCGAGCCTTTCACCGAGACAACCTCGCCGGTCGGGATCAGGTCCTCGTCCACCGGCGTCATCAGGTTCGCGCGCACCTCAAGCTCGTGGTCAAGGATGTCGGCCGAGCCATCGAGGTTGAAATAGGAGTGATGGCACAGGTTGATGATGGTCGCCGCGTCCGTCGTCGCGATCAACTCCACCCGGAGCGTCGCGGGTTCCGCGAGCGTGTAGCGGCATGTCACCGTCAGATTACCCGGATAGCCATGGTCGCCATCGGGCGAGACCAGCGCCAGCGTCACCGAGGCGGCGTCATGGTGCAGGATGGTCCATGGCCGCTTGCCGAAGCCATCGCCGCCGCCATGAAGCGAATGCTTGCCTGCCTGATTGAGCGGCAACTGGTAGGCCTTGCCGTCGAGATGAAACTGCCCGCCTGCGATCCGGTTGGCGAAGCGGCCCGCGATCGCACCGAAATGCGGCGAGTGCCTGAGATAATCGTCGAGGGCGCCGTAGCCGAGAACGACCCGCTGCGGCTTGCCTTTGACCGGCACTGTCAGGTCGCGCACCACCGCGCCCCATTCCATGATGGTGGCAGCCGCGCCCGTCGCCGAGCGGAGGGTGACCTCGCGGATGGGCGTGCCGTCGGGCAGATGGCCGAAAATCCTGGGGGCGGAGGCAGAGTCTTGGACAGCCATGGACAGGTCTCATTGCAAGGAATGTGTCTCGCTCCTCTCTAGCATGCTTGCGGAAACTGTCACGGAGATGACATCAGCGGCCGATAGCCGAAGTTCTCCCATCAGGATCATCATGTCGAGCTTGCCGCGCATCACCGTCTCAGCCGTTTTCGCCGGGCTGAATGACCGGACGATTCTGGCGCTGGGGCTGACCCAGACCATTGGCTACGGCACGCTGTTCTATTCCTACGGCGTTTTGGCGCCTGCCATCGCACGTGACTTCGGCGTCGGCCTTGACTGGTTCTTTGGCGCTTTCACCATCGGCCTGCTGCTGGGTGGGCTGGTCGCGCCTCTGGTCGGTCGCGAACTCGACCGCCGCGGGGCGCGTGAGGTGATGCGGGTTGGCTCCGTGCTGGCAGGGTTTGCGCTGCTGTGCTGCGCCATTGCGCCATCGATGTGGGTCTTCGCCATCACCATCATTCTGGCAGAGGCTGCGGCCTGCCTCGTTCTCTACGAAGCCGCGTTTGCGGCGCTGACACAGATCCATCGCCACGAGGCGCGGCGGGGAATCACCCTGATCACGCTGATCGCAGGTTTTGCGTCGACGGTTTTCTGGCCGCTGACCCAGTTCATGCTGGTCACGCTCGACTGGCGCTGGACCTTGGCGATCTTCGCGCTGGCGCATCTTGCGATCTGCGCGCCGATCCATCATGCGTTGCTGAAGCGGGCCGTACCGCTGAGTGACAAGCCGGCCGACCCGTTAGCCCTGTTGGTGGCCGCCCCTCCCGTGCTGACCGGAGCCGAACGGCATCGGGCCCTGGTGCTGTTCACGGTTGCGGTCAGCATTTCGGGCTTCGTGTACTCCTCCTTCCCGGTCCACATGCTCCGGATCATCGAGAATGAGGGGTTCAGCCCCGAGGCTGCGGCCCTCATCGCCATGGTGATGGGTCCCGCGCAGGTGCTTGCCCGGTTCGTCGAAATCACGCTCGGGCATCGGTTTGATCCGCTCATGACGGGGCGCGCCGCACTTGGTACGGCAGTCGCCAGCATTGCGATCCTGCTGCTGTTCTCGGGCACACTGGCCAGCGCCATCATCTTTGCCGCGCTCTACGGCGCGAGCCAGGGGCTGATCACCATAGCGCGCGGCACGGTGCCGCTGCAGCTGTTCGGCGCCGTTGGCTATGGAACACTCGTCGGGCGGATCACGGGCCTGCGCTTTCTGGTGAATGCGGCCGGCCCGTTCCTGTTTGCGCTGGCCGCGACCCATCTGTCGATGGACAGCGCGCTCGCCATCAACGCGGTCATCGCGCTGATGGCTTTCCTGGCTTTCCTTCTGATCCGCCCGCCGAAGCAGGCCGCGTGATCACCAGCTGCCGGTATTCGGCATGCTCGCCCACGGCTCGCTCTTCTGCAGCGGATCGCCCTTCTGCAACAGTTCGATCGAAATGCCGTCCGGCGAGCGCACAAAGGCCATGTAGCCGTCGCGCGGGGGGCGGTTGATGGTGACGCCAGCCTTCATCAGCCTGTCGCAGGTCTGGTAGATGTCATCGACGCGGTAGGCGAGATGGCCGAAATTGCGCCCGCCGGTGTATTCATGCTCATCCCAGTTATAGGTGAGTTCGACCAGTGGCGCCTTTGTCTCCTTCGCACGTTCGGCATCGCCGGGAGCTGCGAGAAAGACGAGCGTGTACTTGCCTTCGGGCCGGTCGATGCGCCGCATTTCGACGAGGCCGAGCTTGTTGACGTAGAAATCCAGGGCCGCATCGAGATTGCCGACGCGCACCATCGTGTGAAGAAATTCCATG
>JAIXUP010000039.1 GCA_027483505.1 Hyphomicrobiales bacterium | reverse complement strand
GGATCGGTCCGGTGTTCTCGCAGCTCTACGGGCATACCGAGTGCGCGGGCATCGTCACCTGCCTGTGGCGCCACCATCATCGCTGCGGCGACGAACACCGCGCAGACGATCAAAAGCGGCTTTTGGCCGAACTCCGGCGGCGTCAGCCACTTCATGCCGATCGCGAAACCGGCAAAGAACACGAGTTGCCAGCCAAACGGGTTGAAGAACCAGCCAAAACCGGTCCACGGGTTGCCGGTGAGGTTGAAGCCCAGGAACCAGACCGACAGATACATGAGCAGCGACAGGACGAAGGGCAGAGCCGCGTGCAGGCGCCTGAGCGCCATCATCACCGGGATCAGCCCGAGAATGATGAGATACATCGGCAGGATGTCGAGATAGCCGGGCAGCCAGCGCAGTGTGGCCAACCCGAGCACCGCAGTTCCGGGGTCCCCGGCTATCGGCTCGATGTGCTCCTGGTAATAGGCGTCGCCCCAGCCGAGCCGCTGCACCAGCACGGCCAGCGCCGCCAGCGCCACGAACAGGCCGATATGGGCCCAGTAAACCTGCCAGATGCGCTGGGCGATCCGGGCCGTGCCCAGAAACCAGCCACGCCTGACGAAAATCCCGCCAAAGGCGAACGCACTGGCGAGCCCGGAGCAGAACACGAACAGTTCGGTGGCCGACGAGAAGCCGAAACGGGCTGGGATCCAGTCATTCCACGGGTTGCCCGGCGCATGGGCCAGGAAGATGATCAGCATGCCAAGCCCGCGGAAGAAATCGAGGCGCTGGTCGCGCGGCGGCTTCGCGGCCACCGGCCTGACTGCGGCAGCGCCCGGAGCGACAGCCTGGGGAACAATCTCCGCCAGCATCAGAAAGCGCCATCATAGGCGCGGTCTCCGATCCGCGCCGCGATCAGCGTGAAGCCGTCGCGGGCGAAGGCGGCGTCGGTTTCCCGCGCGAGTTCATCTGTGGACGTCACCGTGACGCCGTGGCCACCGAGAGCCGCAGCGACGGCGGCGAAGTCCGTTGCGCCGAAATCGACCGCCATGCGCGGCAACTGCATCTGCCGTTGCTTCAACTCGATCAGGGCCAGAGCCGAGTCGACCAGACAGATGATCACGACAGGCAATTGGTGGTCGCGCAGGGTGGCGATTTCACCAAGCACCATCTCGAGCCCGGCATCCCCCACGAAGCACAGCGTGTGACGGCGCGTGGCGAAGGCGTGGCCGGCGGCGAGGGGCAGCGCGCCGCCCATGGTGCAGAATCCCGAGGACTGGATCAGTCCGAGCGGCGCGTCGCACGGCCACATCTGGCTGAGCAGGATGCGGTGCGCGCCGGAATCCGCGCTGGCGACCGTGCCGCGCGGTGTGCGCTCGCGCACGGTTTCGAACACCTGATGCGGGCCCCAGTCGCCTTGGACCGGCACCGAGAACGCCGCCTTCAGCGACTGGCGCACGGCCGCCGGCTCCGCCCCGGGCCAGGTCGCGCCTGGGGGCGGGAGGGCTGCCGTCAGCGCGCGCAGCGCAACAGCGACATCGCCCTCAAAGGTGAGGCTCGCGCCGTGCATGCCATGCGGGAGCGCTTCCGCGACGAGATCGATCACCGGTTTGCCGGCGGGCCACGGGTTGCGCCAGCCTTGCCGCATCTCGATCGGGTCATACCCCGCCAGGATGATCAGGTCGGCCCGTTCGATCAGCGGCTTGACGATGGCGTCGGCCTTTGGCGACAGCCCGATGGCGCCAAGATGAAGGGGGTGATCTGGCCGCAGGACGCCCTTGGCCTTGTAGGTCGTCAGCACCGGCGCGCCGATCCGTTCGGCGAAGGCGACCAGAGGCTCGCTTCCGGCGCTGTTCGCGACATCGAGGCCGGCGATGATCAGGGGCTGGCGGGAGCGTGCGGCGAGGTCCAGCGCCGGCCCCAGATCTGCGGGGCGCCGGGGCTCCGGAGCCCGGCTCATGACCAGCGGCCGGTCCGGCTGCAAGGCTTCTGCGACTGTGATCGGCAGGTCGATATGGACCGGCCCCGGCCGGCCCTTGAGCGCGATGCCGAGCGCCTTGTCCGTCACGAGGTCCTCGGTGCCCGCCTGCGCCCGGAAGCTTGCCTTGGTGATCGGGCGCATCAGCGCGCCATGGTCGATCACCTGATGCGTGTAGCTCTCGGCCAGCGCCGCATCGACGCAGCCGCTGATGACGATCATCGGCACGCGGTCCTGATGGGCGTTGGCGATGACGTTGACGGCGTTGGTCAGACCCGGCCCGATGGTGGTGACCAGAAGGGCTGGCGCTCCGGTGGCGTGCCACACGCCTTCCGCCATGAAGCCCGCCGCCGTCTCGTGCCGTGTCAGCACGAATCGGATGCCGGCCCGGTCGAGGGCCGCCACCAGCGCCAGCACTTCGCCGCCCGGCATGCCGAAGGCGAGACGGATTCCGGCCTTGGCAAGGCGGCGGGCGACCAGGTCGGCGCCGGTGATCGTGTCGGGGCTCATGCGAAGGGTCCTGCAGGCGATCGTAGCGAAGGGATGCCGCCCGCATGGTGGACGGCTCGGGAACACAGTGCAACTTCGCGGCAGGCCATTGCTTTGTTACGCGGCCCCGGCGCACGGATGTTCACCTTGACGTCCGGGGATGAACGTGGTTGCTCCCGGCCCGGCTCTGCGGGTGGTCTGCGGCGTCGGCTCACGAACTCCAGAGCACCTGCCCGATGAAGACAGATCCCCATCCGCTCAAGTTCGCCGTGATCGGCGTCGGCTCCATGGGGCGCAACCACGCCCGCATTCTGGCCTCGTCGCCCACCGTCGACCTTGTCGGCATCGTTGATCCTGATCCCGAAGCACGGCGCCAGATCGCGAGCATGGCGCAGGCCGAGGCGATGGCCGATGTCGACGAGGCCATCGCGCGTGGCATCGACGCCGCGATCGTGGCCGTGCCCACGGTCCAGCACCACGATGTTGCCCGTCGCCTGATCGATGCCGGCGTGCATGTGCTGATCGAAAAGCCGATCGCCGCCACCAGCGCAGAAGCGCATGACCTCATCGGCCGCGCCGCGGCAAAGGGCACGATCCTCACGGTCGGCCATGTCGAACGGTTCAACCCGGCCATCCGCACGCTCTTCGAGGCGATCGGCGGCGAAGACATCATTTCGATCGCGATCTCGCGTGTCGGGCCGTTTCCGCCCCGCATCAGCGATGTCGGCATCGTCACGGACCTCGGCGTGCATGACATCGACCTGATCCGCTGGCTCAGCGGCTCGGAGATCGTCGAGCACCAGTCGCTGCTGACCCGTGCCCGGGGCCAGCATGAAGACATCGCCTTCCTGCAGTTCCGCCTGGCCAATGGTGCGCTGGCGCACATCAACACCAACTGGCTGACGCCCTTCAAGGAGCGCCGCATCAGCGTGTCGACCGCCAAGCGCTTCATCGTCTGCGACATGCTCCTGCGCACGGTCAACGAGTTCTCCGGCTTCATGCCGGACGGCCTGCCGGATCGTCTCGCGCAGGGGAGTTTCGTCAGCCGCAGCCTCAGCGTGCCGTTCGTGGAGCCCCTGCGCGCCGAGATCGACGCCTTCATTGACGCGATCCGTGGCCGCGGACCGGTGATGGTCAGCGGGCTCGATGGCGCCCGCACCCTCGAAGTGGCGCTTGCCTGCCTGGCCTGAACGGCCTGGACCAGCCCAAGAGATGTTCAGGCCGGCGCTCAGCCGCCGGTCGGCTCGGCCGCCCAGCCGCCCGTGCGCAGGATGTGCCGGCCCGAGCCGGGGGGGCCAACCGTCGCGCCGTCCCGCGCCACCGTCCGCCCGCGCACCAGCACGGTTTCGGGCCAGCCCTTCACCGTCCGGCCCGCGAAGGGCGTGTAGCCGGTGTTGCCGACCATCAGCGCGTCGGTGAGCGTGACGCGGCGGTTGGCGTCCCAGATCGCGATGTCGGCGTCGAGGCCCACGGCGATGTTGCCCTTACCGGCAAGGTTGTAGATGCGCGCCGGCTGGGTCGCCGTCAGGTTGACGAAGCTCTGAAGCGCTTGTCCCGCGAATTCAGGCCGCTTCTTCGACACCATGGCGTCGAACATCAGCGGCATCCGCGTTTCCAGGCCCGGCAAGCCGTTGGCGATCTGCTTGAAGGTGCTGTTCGGCCCGCCCGAGAGCTTGCCGCTCGCGTCGAAGCGATAGGGTGCGTGGTCGGAGGAGACGGTTTGCAGGTCTCCGAGCGCAAGTGCGGCCCATAGCGCCTCCTGGTCCGACTTGTCGCGGGGAGGGGGCGAGCACATGAACTTGGCGCCCTCGAGGCCCGGCCGGTCGAGATCGGCCGCGGTCAGGAAAAGGTACTGGGGGCAGGTTTCGGCGAAGACCTTGAGCCCCTGACGTCGCGCATCACCGACGATCGCGGCGCCCTCGGCCGTCGAGACATGGAAGATCATGATCGGCTGGTCGATCAGCGCGGCAGCCGAAATCAGGCGCGTGAAAGCCTCCGTTTCCGACGCGCGCGGATGGCTCACGGCGTGGTACTTCGGCGCGGTCTTGCCCTCTGCCAGCAGCTTGCGCCCCATCCAGGCTATCATGCCGTGGTTCTCGGCATGCACGCAGACCAGCGCCTTGTGCTCGCGCGCCACCGCCAGCACATCGAGAAGCGTCTCGTCTTCGACCTTGAGCTTGTCATACGTCATGAACAGCTTGATCGAGGCGTGGCCCTCGGCGATCAGGGCGGGCAGGTCGCGGGTCAGCGTTGCCTCGGTCGGGTCTGATACGATCATGTGGAAGGCGTAGTCCACCATCGCGCCACGCGCCGCCAGCACGCTGTAGTCGTCGACCACCTTGCGCAATGACATGCCCTTGTGCTGCGCGGCGAACGAGATGACGGTCGTCGTCCCGCCGAAGGCTGCAGCCCGCGTCGCGCTCTCGAACGTGTCGGCGTTCATGATGCCGGCGGCGGACAGCTGTTCGATATGCGTGTGGCTGTCGATGCCGCCGGGCAGCACCAGCTTGCCCCTCGCGTCGATCTCCTCGCGGCCCGGCGCCAGTTTCTGGCCGATCGCAGCGATCTGCCCACGGGTGACGCCGACATCTCCCTTGAAGACATCGGTGGCGGTGACCACGGTGCCGTTGCGGATGACAAGGTCGAATGCAGAAACGGGCATGGCTGGACAATCCGGCGTGAGAGATGAAACTGTGGCTGCGAAACACGGAACCCCAGCATGACACGCAAACGCATCCTCGTCGTCAACCCGAACTCGAACGAGGCCGTCACGCAAGGATTGCGTGACGCACTGGAGTGCTTCCACAATCCGCTCGGCCCGGAGGTGGTCTGCCGTACGCTTGCGGAGGGCCCGTTCGGCGTCGAAACGCAGGAGCATGTCGAAAGCGTCGCGCTGCCGCTGAGGCGGCTGGTGGAAGGCGACAATGACAGCGCGGCCTTCATCATCGCCTGCTATTCCGATCCCGGCCTGCATGTCTGCCGTGAAGGCACGTCCCGTCCTGTCTTCGGCATCGCGGAATGCGGCGTGCTGACCGCGCTGGCGCGGGCGGACACGTTCGGTGTGATCGCCATCAAGAGCCGGTCGATTCCCCGCCACTATCGCTACATGCGCCAGATGGGTCTGACCGACCGGCTGGTCAGCGAGCGCGCGCTCGAAATGAGCGTCGCCGAGACGGCCAGCGGCGAGGGCACCCTGGCCCGGATGATCGAGATCGGCGGCCTGCTGAAGGTGGACGGGGCACGCGCCATCGTCATGGGGTGCGCCGGAATGGCGCGGCACAGGAAGCCGCTGGAGGACGCTCTTGGCGTTCCGGTGATCGACCCGACACAGGCGGCTGTCGCAATGGCAATTGGCGCTGTTGCAACCGGTTAAGCGCTGATTAGGCCTCCGCGAAGGTCCTTGTTGCGCGCCGGGGTCCGATTCGTATGGTGCGGCCATTGGAGAGGACGATGGCGCATTTGAGCAGAGCTTTGGACTATCAGGCCGAGGAACGGCGCGGATCCTTGCGCATCCGGACGCTTCTGGCAGCCGTTGCCCATGATGAAGGGTCCACGAACGCGTGGAACTGTGTCGTCCGCAACGTCTCGGTGACCGGCGCCCGGCTGGAATTGGAAAGGCCGCTGACCCTGCCGGCCCAGTTCCGGCTTGATGTGCCATCCAAGAACATGCGCAGGTTTGCCGTCGTCGTGTGGCGAAATGCGGCCGTGGTCGGTATCAAGTTCAGGGCAGATCCTGCGAAATCGAGCCGGACCAGCGGGACGCCGCAGGCATCGCACTGGCCCAACTGAGCTTTCCGGACCGTGCGCGGTGGACGCGACGGACGCCTCGCGATTCAGGTTAACAATCGGAAAATGCCCGGTTTGCCGGGAACACGGCTATGCTCGCTGACCTTGCAAGGAGGTCGCACATGGCCGGGTCTCTCCAGGAACGACGCGCATCGCTGCGCACGCGTACACTGCTTGGCGCCGTGGCGCGCGAGGCCAACAAGCTTGTGACGTGGGATTGCCAGGTGCGGAACCTGTCGCAGCAGGGCGCGCGGCTTGAGACAGCAAACCCGGTCTGGTTTCCGCAGTCCTTCGAGCTCGACGTGCCCGTGCGCCAGATGCGCCTGCAGGCCTCGGTCGTCTGGCGCGCTGGACGGCAGCTTGGCGTCGCGTTCACCGGCGGCGAGGCAGGCCCGTCCGCGACCGAACGGGACGAACTCCAGCGCCTCAAGCTTGAGCATGGCCGGCTGCGCGCCCGGCTCAACGACCTGACCGGCTGAACACGGCCTCAGGCCTCGCCGAGGGCGGCGAGGAACGCCTGCGCGTCGCGCGTGATCTCTGCGCGTCTGGCGTCGCTGAAGGTCGCCAACGTGCGGTATGGCATCGCCATGCGCTGGTTTCCCTCCAAACTGCCCTGATTCTCGATGAGAAAATTCCAGTACATGTAGTTGAAGGGACAGGCTTTTGGCCCCGCCTTTACCTTCGGGTCATAGCGGCAGGCGCGGCAATAGTCGCTCATGCGGTCGATATAGGCGCCCGAGGCCGCATAGGGCTTGGAGGCCAGCAACCCGCCATCGGCGAACAGCGCCATGCCATGCACATTGGGCAGCTCCACCCATTCATAGGCGTCGGCATAGACGGCAAGATACCACGCCTCGATCGCGGCAGGCGCAATCCCGGCCAGCAGCGCGAAATTGCCCGTCACCATCAGGCGCTGGATGTGGTGGCCATAGGCGTTGCGCCGGATATCGCCGATGGATTGGGCGAGGCAGTTCAGGTCCGTGTCGCCGGACCAGTAGAAGCCGGGCAGGGGTCGGGTGGCATTCAGCGCATTTGTGTCGGCATAGCCCGGCATGCGGGCCCAATAGATGCCGCGCACATACTCGCGCCAGCCGAGGATCTGCCGGATGAAGCCTTCGACGGCATTGAGCGGCGCGCGGCCCTCGCGCCATTCCGCCTCGGCCCGCGCGCAGACCTCGCGGGCGGTGATCAGCCCGATGTTGAGGTAAGGCGAGATGATGCTGTGGAACAGGAAGGGCTCGGCGGACTTCATCGCGTCCTGGTAGTCGCCGAAACGCGGCAGGCACACTGTGATGAAGTGATCGAGCGCCTCGAGCGCGCCGGACCGTGTGACGGCCCAGCCAAACGGCTCAAGGTCGCCGAAATGGCCTGGAAAGCGCTGCTGCACCATCGCCATCACCCCGCGCGCGACCTCATCCGGCTCGAAGCGCGTCCGCTTCGGCACGGCGATGCCGGCTGGCAGCGCCTTGCGGTTGTCATGATCGAAGTTCCACTGCCCACCCGCCGGCTCGTCACCCTCCATCAGCACCGCGTGTTCGCGGCGCATCTCCCGGTAGAAGAACTCCATGCGAAAGCTCTTGCGGCCCTCCGCCCAGCGTTCGAAGCGGGCACGCGAAGCGAAAAACCGGTCATCGGGACGGATTTCCACATCGATCCCGAGGCGCTCCTCCCAGCCCCGCATGACGCTGAGCACGCGCCATTCGCCCGGCTCGGTCAGAACAATGCGTGACGGCGCGTGGCGGGCCACAGCGCGCCCGATCTCGCCGCCAAGAGAGCCCGTATTGCCGGGGTCGTCCAGCGTCACATAGTCGACGCGGACGCCGGCCGCGCGCAACTCCGCCGCGAAGTGGCGCATCGCCGAGAGCACCAGGACGATCTTCTGCTTGTGATGCGGCACATAGGTGGTCTCGTCGTGCACCTCGGCCATCAGCACGACGTCGCGCGCGGCATCGATGTCGCCGAGGGAGGCAAGATCGTGTGTGAGCTGGTCCCCGAGCACGAGGCGCAAGCGGGTCATGGCGCGGCCTTCGCGCGGCGGCTGCGCCTGAGCTCACCCTTGCAGCGTTCCGAGCAGGTCTTCACCTCATCCCAGACGCGTTCCCATTTCTTGCGCCAGGCGAAGGGCCGGCCGCAGGCTTCGCAGGTCTTCTGCGGCAGATCACCCTTCGCCCGCATCTTCGCCACGGCCTAGCCCTTGGTGCGCAACATCGAGCGGCCGCCATCCACGCCGATGATCTGGCCCGTGACCCAGCCAGCCTCTGCCGACATCAGAAAAGCCCCCATGGCGGCGACATCATCGGCCTCGCCCAGGCGCTGCATGGCGTGCATCTGTGCGATGGCTGTGGCCATCTGCTCGTTGCCGGTGAGCGCCTTGGCCAGAGGCGTGCGTGTGAGCGACGGCGCGATGCAGTTGACCCTGATCTTGGGCGCAAGTTCGGCGGCCAGGGCAACGGTGAGGCCCTCGACCGCACCCTTGGCCATGGCGACGGAGGCATGCGCGGTGAAGCCCTGGGCCACGGCAACAGTCGAGAACAGCAGCACGGAGGGCGTGCCCTGCGCTGCCTTGAGGGCGGGCAGGGCGGCCTGCACCGCGCGCACGGCGCCAAGTGCATTGAGGCGGAAGTCGTTCTCGAAGTCTGCATCGGTCAGGCGCGACACCGGCTTCAGGTTGATGGAGCCGACAGCATAGGCAAGGCCACCGATGGCCGGTCCTGCTGCCTCGATGGCGGCTTTCAGCGCTTCGGGATCAAGGACATCGGCGACGGCGCTTGACGCGCCAAGCTCTGCCGCGACGACCGAAAGCTTGGCCGGATCGCGGCCGATGAGGTGAACCTGCCGGCGGGCCGCAACCAGCCGTCGCGCGAGAGCGGACCCGACGCCGCCGGCGCCGCCGACGATGATCGTCACTTCAGACATTCAGGGATGACCTTTGTTTCTGGTTCCGGGTTCGACTTGCTTACGGCTGGCCGGAACGACTGGTTCAGCCGGGGCAGGCATCAGCACGGCGGACACGAAGCCGCACTCCTGCTTGGGGCGAGGAGACCCGGGTTGTGCAACAAGATTGCCGCGGACGCATTGGCTTCGCTCGAAGCCGACCAAAATCGAACCGGAAGCGGTTTCCGGTCAGGTTCTGCTCCGGCACCCTCGTCAGGCGCGACGGGGATGGCGCCTCACGCGGTTGGCAGTGGTGTCTTTTGCGGCGTGATCGCGACCGACTCGCCGCAGCCGCAGGCCGATGTCTGGTTCGGATTGTTGAACACGAAGGTCGATGACAGCTTGTCGACCTTGAAGTCGAGCTCTGTCCCGATCAGGAACAGGACCGCTTTGCCATCCACGACCACCTTCGCGCCCTTGTCTTCGACCAGCTCGTCGCCCGGCTTGAGATCGCGGGCGACATCGAAGGTGTATTCCATGCCGGCGCAGCCGCCCTTCTTCACGCCAACGCGCAGGCCAAGTGCGCCTTCGGCCTTCGACGCGATCTCGCTGACGCGCCGGGCGGCGGCATCGGTGAGGGAAATGACCTTGAGGCCGGGAATCGAGAACATGGCGTCTTCCTCCTCGCGAGGGTTCAAGGCCCTGCGTTGCGGACAGATGCACCTTACATAGCCATTCGTTGCCAATTCGTCGAGAGCAGCTAGGGTCAGCCGGATCACAACGTCTTGTTGCGGAACGATCCTGCCATGCGCCTGTTTTCACCCGAAGAACTTGCCGATGTCACCACCCGCACCTTCGTCGCGGCCGGATGGCCGCAGGCTGACGCCGCGGAGGTTGCCCGCCACTTCGTGCTGGCCAACCTGTCCGGGCATGACAGCCACGGCGTTGGCATGCTGCCGCTGTACATTGCAGCCGTCCATGATGGCCTGCTCTCGCCCGCCAGCATGCCGGTGGACAGGATCAACGCCGCGCCGTTTCTGGTGATCGACGGGCAGGTGGCGCTTGGCCAGCCGACCGCGCGGCGTGCGGTTGCCCGCGCCTGCGACATGGCGTTGGCCGGCGGCGTCGCCGTGCTCAACCTGATCGACGCGCACCATATCGGACGGATCGGCGACTACGCCGAGCAGGCCGCAGCAGCTGGGTTGATCGCGATGTTTTGGGTCAATGTCGCCGGACGCGTGCCGATCGTCGCGCCACATGGCGGGCGCGAGGCGCGCTGGGGCACAAATCCGCACGCCATCGGCGTTCCGGACGGGCAGGGCAGGCCGCTCATCCTCGACTTCGCCACCAGCCGCATGGCCCATGGCAAGGCGCGCGTGGCCTTCAACAAGGGCGTCGCCGTCGCCGATGGCTTCCTCATTGATGCGGAGGGCAACGCCTCGAACGATCCGGCCGTGGTGTTCCCGCCGGCGCCGATGGGAGCGCTGCTGCCGTTCGGCGACCACAAGGGGGCGGGGATCGCGCTGATCGCCGAGATTCTGTCGGCCGGCCTGACCGGCGGCGCGCTGATCAAGGACAAGCCCGTCAAAAGCTGGATCATCAACAGCCTGTTCGGCATCCTGATTGATCCGGCGAAGCTGGAGCCTGACACGGCGGCGCGCTCCGCCCGCATCGACGCCATCGCCAGCTATGTCCGCTCCGCCGCGCCGCGCGAGGGCTTCGACAAGGTGCGCGCGCCGGGCGACATCGAACGCGAGACCCGGATCAGTCGTCAGCAGCAAGGGATTCCCGTCGATGACGAGACCTGGAGGCAGATTGTCGCGGCAGCGGACAGCGTCGGCGTCAAGGTCTGACGGCGCAGTCCGCGTGCGTCACCACATGTCGAGCGCCACGCGCGCCTCATCGGACATGCGCGACTGATCCCAGGGCGGATCGAAGGTCATGTTCACGGTGACACCGGAGACGCCCTGGACCGTGCCGACCGCATTTTCCACCCAGCCCGGCATTTCGCCGGCCACCGGGCAACCCGGAGCCGTCAGCGTCATGTCGATGGTGACATGGCGCTCGTCGGAGATGTCCACCCGGTAGATCAGCCCCAGTTCATAGATGTCCGACGGGATCTCCGGATCATAGACGGTCTTCAGCGCGGCGACGATATCATCGGTCAGGCGGTCGATCTCGGCGGGCGCAAGCGTCGTCGCCGGCGCAATCGTCGGCGCATTGGGCTTCAACTCGGTCGCTGCATCGGTCACGGCGTCATCCTCACGCAAACAGGCTCTCGGCTTTCGCCAACGCCTCGGCCAGCTTATCGACTTCTTCAAGCGTGTTATAGAGGCCAAATGAGGCCCGGCACGTGGATGTGACCCCGAAGCGGGTCATCAGCGGCATGGTGCAGTGCGTCCCGGCGCGGACGGCGACGCCTGAGCGGTCAATCACGGTCGCGACATCATGGGCATGCGCGCCCGCCATCTCGAACGACACGATCGCCCCCTTGCTGGCGGCCTTGCCGATGATCCGGATCGAGTTCATCCGCCCGAGCCGCTCGTGTGCATAGTCGCGCAGGCGATTCTCATGGGCAAGAATCTGATCTGAGCCAAGCGCCATCATGTACTTCAGCGCCGCGCCCAGCCCGACCGCTTCAATGATCGCCGGGGTGCCGGCCTCGAAACGGTGTGGCGGATCATTGTAGGTCACCGTGTCGGTCGTGACGGTCACGATCATCTCGCCGCCGCCTTCGAACGGGGGCAGCTTTTCCCACCAGTCCTTGCGGCCCCAGGCCACGCCGATGCCGGTCGGCCCATAAACCTTGTGACCGGTGAAAACATAGAAGTCCGCCCCAAGTGACTGCACGTCCACCGGCAGATGCACGGCGCCCTGGCTGCCGTCGACCACCAGCGGTACGCCAGCGGCGCGTGTGATCTTCGCCACCTCGGCTATCGGCACGATGGTGCCCAGCGCGTTCGACATGTGCGTCAGCGCCACGACCTTGGTGCGCGGGCTGATGAGCTGGGCAAATTCCTCGATCAGGAAATTGCCATCCTCGTCGACCGGCGCCCACTTGATCACCGCACCATGCCGCTCGCGCCAGAAGTGCCAGGGCACGATGTTGGAATGGTGCTCCATGATTGACAGGATGATTTCATCACCCTCACCGATGTCGAGGTGCCGGCCAAGGCAGGACGCCAGCATGTTGAGACCGCCTGTCGACGAGCGGCAGAACACGATCTCCTCACTGCTGGCTGCGTTGAGGAACAGCCGCACGGTTTCGCGCGCATCCTCGTAGGCTTCGGTCGAGGCGTTGGCGAGATAGTGCAGCCCGCGATGGACGTTGGCGTAGTCCTCGCTCATCAGCCGCGTCATCGCGTCCATGACCTGGCGCGGCTTCTGGGCCGAGGCGCCATTGTCGAGATAGACCAGCGGCTTGCCGTAGACCTGCCGGCCCAGGATCGGGAAGTCGGCGCGTATGGCCGCGAGGTCGTAGGGGCGCGTGATCGCGTTCATGAGACCGTCGGAGCCCCCGCATTGAGCCGCGCTGCCCGCGCCTGCAGCCAATCCTGCACCAGCCCGTGCAGGATATCGCGGATCGGCTCGTGGTCGATGAAATCGATGGCTGCACCGACGAAGCTCTCGATCATCAGCGCCTCGGCCTCGGCCTTCGAGATCCCGCGCGACATAAGATAGAACAGGAGTTCGTCATCGAGTGCGCCGCAGGTTGCGCCATGGGCGCAGGCGACATCATCGGCGAAGATCTCGAGCTCGGGCTTGTTATACATCGCCGCATTCTCGGACAGCAGCACGGCGTTGGACGCCATGCGCCCGTCGGTCTTCTGCGCGTGCGGCTGCACGATGATCTTGCCCTGGAACACGCCCGAGGCCTCATCATCGATGATGGTGCGGAACAGTTCCCGGCTTTCGCCGCCCGGTTCTGCCGCATGTTCGACAACGAGCGTCGAATCCGCATGCTGCGTGCCGCTGAGCAGTGTCGCACCGTTGATTTGCGCGCGCGCATCGCCGCCCGAAAAGCGCACAAAGGCCTGATGTCGGGTAACGGCGCCTGTCAGGGCCACGTTGACTGATGTCAGCGAGGTTTCACTCCCGAGGTCAGCGGTCAGGGTGGACAGCGCCACTGCGCCCGCGCTGTTCAGGCCGAGACGCACATGGCTCACGACAGCCTTGTCGCCCGCAATGATCTCGACCGCCGTGTTGGGCTGGTGGGCGAGGGCGCCCTGTCCCTCATGGCTTTCGACCAGCATCACCTGCGAACCGGCTTCGGCCACCATCAGCACGCGCGCGGCGGTCGCCACGGCTGTCGCGCCGCTGGTGACGAAGCGCAGGGCGATTGGCCCATCCACGGTCACGCCTTCAGCCACATGGATGATCGCGCCGTCGGTCATGAAGGCGGTGTTCAACGACATCGCCAAGTCGCCATTGGCCAGCTTGAGCGCGCCGATCCGGCCCAAAAGCGGATGCCCGTCGGTCAACGCCTGAGCGAGGGGCGTGATGCTGACGCCAGCGGGCAACGTGCCCGCAGTCGCCACGTAGTGCCCGTTGACGAAGGACAAGGTGACGACGCCCTGTCTGGCCAATGGGCTGGGGCCCTTCAGCGCCACGGTGATCTCGGCGTCATTCGGCCTCGCGGCCAGAGGCGCGGCCTCGCGCATCGCGGCGCGCAGGTCGGTGTATTTCCACGCCTCATTGCGGCGTGTGGGGAGGCCGGCTGCGACAAAGGCCGCGAACGCATCCTCTCGCGCGCTGGCCAAGCCGGGCAGGCTGGCCTTCACGGCGGGGAAGCGATCGATCAGCGCGCTCTCGGCGGCGCTACGCATGGGGGTGATCTTGGCGCTCATGACAGCCTCACGCCGCGCTCTGGTAGTCGCGGTAGCCGTTGGCTTCCAACTCCAGCGCCAGTTCCGCGCCGCCCGTCTTGACGATCTGGCCACGGCTCATGACGTGGACCGTGTCCGGCTTGATGTAGTCGAGAAGGCGCTGGTAGTGCGTGATCACGAGGAAGGCGTGCTCGGGGTCGCGGCGGGCGTTGACGCCTTCGGCCACGATCTTGAGCGCGTCGATGTCGAGACCTGAATCGGTCTCGTCCATGATCGACATCTTGGGTTCGAGCAGCGTCATCTGCAGGATTTCCATGCGCTTTTTCTCCCCGCCGGAGAATCCGACATTGAGCGGGCGGCGCAGCATGTCCTTCGGAATGCCAAGCAGGTCGGCCGCCTTGTTCACGCGCTTGATGAAGTCCGGCGTGGTCAGTTCGGCCTCGCCGCGCTGCTTGCGCTGCGCATTCATGGCCGCTTTCAGGAAGGTCATGGTGGCGACGCCGGGAATCTCCATCGGATACTGGAAGGCGAGGAACAGGCCTGCCGCGGCGCGCTCGTCGGGCGCCATCTCAAGGATGTTCACGCCGTCGAGCAGCACTTCGCCGTCCGTCACCTCATAGTCCGGCTTGCCGGCGATGACATAGGACAGGGTCGATTTGCCAGACCCGTTCGGCCCCATGATCGCCGCGACCTCGCCCTTGGCGACCTTGAGGTTGAGGCCATTGAGAATGACCTTGTCTTCGTCAGCGATCTTGACGTGGAGGTTGCGGATTTCGAGCATTGTTATCGTCCATTGTCTGCGGGCGCCTTGCGCGGCGTGCTGCCGCGGTTCCGCTCGCGATTGATCCAGAAATCACGGATGGGCGGGCCATGCCCGTCCAGGTATCCAAGGTCTAGCCGACCGAACCCTCAAGGCTGATCGAAATGAGCTTCTGCGCTTCCACCGCGAATTCCATCGGCAGTTGCTGGAGCACATCCTTGACGAAGCCGTTGACGATGAGCGCGGTGGCGTCCTCGGCCGAGAGCCCGCGCTGCATGCAGTAGAACAGCTGGTCCTCGGAGATTTTGGAGGTGGTGGCCTCATGCTCGAAGGTGGCGGTCGAGGTCTTGCTCTCGATGTAGGGCACGGTGTGGGCGCCGCACTGGTTGCCGATCAGCAGACTGTCGCAGTTGGTGAAGTTGCGCGCGTTGGTCGCCTTGCGGTGCGCCGAGACCAGCCCGCGATAGGTGTTCTGCGAGCGGCCCGCCGAGATGCCCTTGGAGATGATGCGGCTGGTCGTGTTCTTGCCCAGATGAATCATCTTGGTGCCACTGTCGACCTGCTGCATGCCGTTCGAGACCGCGATCGAGTAGAACTCGCCGCGCGAACCATCGCCGCGCAGGATGCAGGAAGGGTACTTCCAGGTGATGGCGGAACCAGTCTCCACCTGCGTCCACGAGATCTTGGAGTTCTTGCCCCGGCAGTCGCCGCGCTTGGTGACGAAGTTGTAGATGCCGCCCTTGCCGTTGGCATCGCCCGGATACCAGTTCTGCACGGTGGAGTACTTGATCTCGGCATCGTCCATGGTGATCAATTCGACCACGGCGGCGTGAAGCTGGTTCTCGTCGCGCTGCGGGGCCGTGCAGCCTTCAAGATAGCTCACATAGGAGCCTTCCTCGGCGATGATCAGCGTGCGCTCGAACTGGCCGGTGTTCTTCTCGTTGATGCGGAAATAGGTCGACAGCTCCATCGGGCAGCGCACGCCCTTCGGGATGTAGACGAACGAGCCATCGGTGAAGACGGCCGAGTTGAGCGTGGCGTAGTAGTTGTCGGTCACCGGCACGACCGTGCCGATGTATTTGCGCACGAGTTCTGGGTGCTCCTGCAGCGCGTCGGAGATCGAGCAGAAGATCACGCCGGCCTTGGCAAGTTCAGCGCGGAAGGTGGTCACCACTGACACCGAGTCGAACACGGCATCGACCGCCACGCGGTTCTGCGGCTCGACTCCGGCCAGGATTTCCTGCTCGCGCAGCGGGATGCCGAGCTTCTTGTAGGCGTCGAGAATGGCGGGATCGACCTCGTCGAGCGACTTCGGCGCGCCATTCATCTTCGGCGCGGCGTAGTAGTAGATGTCCTGGAAGTCGATCTCGGGATAGTGCACCCGCGCCCAGCTCGGCTCGGTCATGGTCTTCCAGCGGCGGAAGGCGTCAAGCCGCCATTCCAGCATCCAGGCCGGCTCGTTCTTGCGCGCCGAGATGTAGCGCACCGTGTCTTCGGTCAGGCCCTTGGCGGGCTTTTCCATCTCGACGTCGGTGATGAAGCCGTACTTGTATTCCGACACATCGATGGCTTTGACCTGATCGATGGTCTCCTGAACAGCAGGCATATTCCAGTCTCCTCAGCCTGTGCGGGTTCAAGGCCCGCCGGTGGGTTGTTGTTGTGTGGGCTCAGGCCGCAGCCTCAGCCTTCTGCAAGATCACGGCCGACAGATGCTTGGCATAGGCGGCCAGAAAACGTTTGAGGTCAGCCTCTACAGTCAACCTGCCAAGGCTGACCCGAAGCGCCGCGCCGGCAAGCGAGGGCGAAACACCCATCGCCTGAAGCACATGTGATGGCCTGACCTTGCCCGACGAACAGGCAGACCCTGATGAGACTGATACGCCGGCGAGGTCAATTGAGATCAGCGCATTTTCAGCGCGGACGCCCGGCGTCGCGAAACAGCTTGTATTGGGCAGGCGCGGAGCGTCGGCTGCGAAGACAGTTGTCCCAGGCATGATTGCCCGCAACTCCGTTTCGAACCAGTCCCGCATAGCCCGCTGGCGTGGCGCTTCCGCTTCGAGTTCCGCAAACGCCAACTCCGCTGCAGCGCCGAAGCCGGCAATCCCGGCGACATTCTCTGTCCCGGCGCGGGCGCCTTTCTCCTGCCCGCCGCCGCGGATCAGCATGTCCCGCACCTCGATCCGGTCGGAGCCGAACACCACCGCGCCGGCGCCCTTGGGGCCACCGAGCTTGTGGGCGGAAAGGGTCAGCACATCGGCGCCAAGCGTGGTCATGTCGATGCCGATCTTGCCGGCAGCCTGCACGGCGTCGACATGCAGCAGCGCGTCATGCTCCCGGCACATCAGCCCGATCTGTGCAATCGGCTGGATCGCCCCGGTCTCGTTGTTGGCCATGTGAACAGACACAAGCGCGCGGCCGTCGCGCGGCACCGCGAGCGCTGCCGCAAGACGGTCCAGTGCGATGAGCCCATCGGCGGTCACCGGCATCTCGCTGGCATCGGCCTTCGAAAAGCGGTGCCCGTCCCTGACGCACGGATGCTCTGTCGCGCTCATCAGCAGGTGCGTGGTCGGGCGCCTGTCATTCAGAGTCAGCGAAGGGGTCAGCGCAAAGGCGTTGGCTTCCGAGCCGCCGCTTGTGAACACCACACGGCGGGCCGGCGCTTTGACCAGCGCGGCGACCTGTTCGCGCGCCCGTTCGACGGCAGCGCGCGCGGCGCGGCCTTCGGCATGGACGGAGGAGGGGTTTCCGGAGAGGCCGAGCGCGCGCGTGACTGCTTCCATGACCTCGGGGCGAACCGGGGCAGTGGCGTTCCAGTCAAGATAGCTGCGCAGGGGGCTCGTCATGCCGAAAGGCAATCCTTTTGCTTCGCTCGATTCCATGTTTTCGATGTCGGCTGCGATAAATGCTTGAAAATGCACCCGGCAGCCGTGCTATACGCCAGCACCCATGAAGTTCCACCGAGCGCAACGCGTCTTACGTTCCCGTTGCGTTCACGGCACTTAGAAGAGTTCTAACAGCCTCAGATTTGGGCCGCTGGTTGCCGGAAGTCAAGGGATCGTTCGCCCCTGATCCCGGCCGAAGCAGCCGGGATGCCGGGCTCTGTGCAGAGACAAAGGTCGACCATCCATGCCTGAGGTGATTTTCAACGGCCCGTCCGGACGCATCGAGGGACGTTACCAGCCATCCAAGAAGCGCAACGCGCCACTGGCCATTGTGCTGCACCCGCATCCGCAGTTCGGCGGAACGATGAACAACCAGATCGTCTATAACCTGTTCTACACCTTCGTTGAGCGCGGCTTCTCGGCGCTGCGCTTCAATTTCCGTGGCGTCGGGCGCAGCCAGGGCGTGTTCGATCACGGCCAGGGCGAGCTGTCGGATGCGGCCTCCGCGCTCGACTGGGCTCAGGCGATCAACCCCGAGGCCAAGACCTGCTGGATCGCCGGCATTTCCTTCGGCGCATGGATCGGCATGCAGCTCCTGATGCGCCGCCCCGAGATCGAGGGCTTCATCTCGATTGCCGCCATGGCCAACCGCTATGACTTCTCCTTCCTCGCGCCGTGCCCGTCATCGGGCCTGTTCGTGCATGGCTCGGAGGACCGCGTGGCGCCGGTCAAGGACGTGATCAGCGTGATCGAGAAGGTGAAGACCCAGAAGGGCATCCAGATCGAGCACCAGACCGTCGAGGGCGCCAACCACTTCTTCGACGGCCGCGTCGACGAGCTGATGAGCACGGTGAACACCTATCTCGACAAACGCGTGGGGCCAAAGCCGCCGAAGGAGTGAGGGTTGGGCAAAAGGATCGTCAGATCGCGAACCCGTCTTGCCTCAACCGCACCCTGAACCCCTCGCATTCCGCGGCGTCTGCATGGGGCATGTGAAACACCTGGTAGCCGACAGCCTTTGCGGCGGCGATGTTCACGGCGCTGTCGTCGACAAAGATGAGTTCTTCCGGCCTCAACCCAACGTCGTGCACAAAGCGGTGATAGATGCGGTAGTCCGGCTTGATCAGGCCGATATCCGCCGACACGAGCGCATGGTCGAAGGCGTTGAGGAACGGAAAACGCGCACGCGCGATGTCGAACTTCTCTCTGGCGAAGTTGGTGATGGCGTGAACCGTATGGCCGGCCTTCTTCAGCGCCAGCAGTGTCGCGACATTGTCGTCGATGGCGTGGAGCACGCATTCGGACCAGCGCGTGTCGAAGGCCCGCAATGGCGCTTCGTACTCTGGAAAGCGTTCCACCAGTTCGCCGATCCCGTCGGCGAAGGGTCGGCCCGCGTCGAATTCCAGGTTCATCCACATCAGCCGCGTTGAGTCGAGGAACGTCGCGTAATCGATGTCGCTGCCGAAGTAGGGTCGGAGCATCTGGTCGGGCTCCCAGCGGATCAGGATATTGCCCACATCGAAGACAACGGCTTTCAGTCCAGACATCATGGCCCCCGGTGACAGTCGAATCCGCTAGCGCGGATTCCGGCTTTCCGTGTTAGACGCTGCCACGGTTCAAAACCAGACCGCATCCCGTTCAAGCACTGCACGACACGATCATGACCGCCTTCACGCCCAAATCCGATTTCCTGCGCATCCTCCAGGAGCGCGGGTTCATTCACCAGTGTTCGGACCTTGAGGGGCTCGATTCGCTTGCCGCCAGGGGCAAGGCCATCGGCTATGTCGGCTATGATTGCACGGCACCGTCCCTGCACATCGGCAATTTCCTGACCTCGATGATGCTGCACTGGCTGCAGGTGAGCGGCAACAAGCCGATCACGCTGATGGGTGGCGGCACCACCATGGTGGGCGACCCGTCCGGCAAGGACGAGACGCGCGCCCTGCGGTCAGTCGCAGAGATCGAGGCCAACAAGGCCAGCATCAAGGGCGTTTTTTCCAAGGTGCTCCGCTATGGCGATGGTCCGACGGACGCCATCATGCTCGACAATGCCGACTGGCTGCTCAAGCTCAACTGGATCGAGATGCTGCGCGATGTCGGCCGGCACTTCTCTGTCAACCGCATGCTGTCGATGGATTCCGTCCGCCTCCGTCTCGAGCGCGAACACGAGATGAGCTTCATCGAATTCAACTACATGGTGCTGCAATCCTATGACTTCGCGCACATGGCGAAGACCGTCGGCTGCAACTTGCAGATGGGCGGCTCCGACCAGTGGGGCAACATCGTCAACGGCGTCGATCTCGGCCGCCGCATGGGCACGCACCAGCTCTATGCGCTGACCACGCCGCTCCTGACCACGGCCTCCGGCGCCAAGATGGGCAAGACAGCCCAGGGCGCGGTCTGGCTCAACGCCGACGCCTTCAGCCCCTATGATTTCTGGCAGTACTGGCGCAACACCGAGGACGCCGATGTGGTCAAGTTCCTCAAGCTGTTCACGACCTTGCCGATGGGCGAGATCGCGAAGCTTGCGGAGCTGGGTGGGGCTGACATCAATCAGGCCAAGATCGTGCTCGCCAACGAGGCGACGGCGCTGCTGCATGGACGCGCCGCGGCGGACGCTGCTGCCGAGACCGCACGCAAGACCTTCGAGGAGGGCACGCTCGCGGGCGACCTGCCGACAGTTTCGGTGACGGAAGGCGAGATCGCGGCCGGCCTCGGGCTGCTCAGCGCCTTCGTCAAGGCCGGCATTGTGCCCTCGACCGGCGAAGCGCGCCGTCAGATCAAGAGCGGCGGGCTCAAGCTCAACGATGTTACGGTCACCGACGACCGCGCCAACCTGACACCCGCCGCCTTCAACAGCGACGGCGTCGCCAAGCTGTCGATGGGCAAGAAGAAGCATGTGCTGCTGAAGCTCGGCTAGCGCTTGGCGCGGTTCAGAAGCCGCTGAGCGAGGCAGCTGTCGCGCTCACCTGGCCATGAGTTTCGCATCTGGTCGCGCTGTGATTTTGCAGGGCTGATCACGGGTTTTTCGTTTGTCTTGCCCGGGCAGCTCGGCGAGACTGTCGCAGTGCAACATTGGCACCGCGATAGCAGGGCGCCGGTTCGGTCAGTGCCTGCAATACCCAGGATTTGTCGCTCATGAACATCCGCGTCACTGACGGCGCACTTGCCACGGAGAAGTTCGCCGTCGGCCAGCCTGTGCCGCGCTCTGAAGACCCGATGCTGCTGCGGGGTGAGGGCGCCTACACGGACGATCTCAATATGCCCCGTCAGGCCTACGCCGTCATGGTCCGCAGCCAGCATGCGCACGGGATCATCGAGGCGATCGACACAGCTGCGGCGAAGGCGATGCCCGGCGTGCTTGGCGTTTTCACGGCAGCGGACCTTGCTGACGGAGGCTACGGCACGCTCGCCTGCAACATGGTGTACCCCAATGCAGACGGTTCGCCAATGAAGCGGCCGCCGCGTCCGGTCCTGGCCACGGGCAGGGTGCGCCATGTCGGCGAGGCCGTGGCCTTCGTTGTGGCGAACACGGCGCAAGCGGCGCAGGATGCTGCGGAAGCGGTGACCATCTCGCTGTCGTCGCTGCCCGCCATTGTCAGCATGTCCGATGCCGTCGAGCCGGATGCAGCGCAATTGCACGACGAGGCGCCCGGCAATGTGGCGCTCGACTGGCACTTCGGCGACAGCGCAAAGGTCGCCAGGGCCTTTGCCGAGGCTGCCCATGTCACGCGCCTCGACCTCGACAACAACCGTGTGGTCGTGAATGCGATGGAGCCGCGCTCCGCCATTGCCGACTTCAACAAAAAGACAGGGCGCTTCACCCTGCATGTCGGCTCGCAAGGCGTCTTCGGCTTGCGCAACGCCATCGCCGACGAGGTCATGAAGATGCCGCGTGATCGCCTGCGGGTGATGACCGGCCAGGTCGGCGGCTCGTTCGGCATGAAGGCCTCGGTCTATCCGGAGTACATCTGCCTTCTGCATGCCGCGCGCGCCCTTGGCCGTCCGGTCAAGTGGACCGACAAGCGCTCCGAGAGTTTCGTCTCGGATCACCATGGCCGGGATCACAGCGTCGTGGCGGAACTGGCGCTCGACGCCAGGGGTCGCTTCCTCGCGATCCGGGTCACCGGCCTTGGCAACATGGGCGCTTACCTCACCCATGTCGGCCCGATGATGTCGACCCTCAACATCGTCAAGAACATGCCCAGCCTCTACCGCACGCCGCTCATCGAGATGAACGCGCGCTGCGTCTTCACCAACACAACGCCGCTGGGCGCCTATCGCGGGGCGGGGCGTCCCGAGGGCAACTATTACATGGAGCGTCTGATCGACAAGGCGGCCGAGGAGATGGGCATCGACCGACTCTCGCTGCGCCGCCGGAACTTTATTCCGCCCTCCGCCATGCCGTTCACCTCGGCCTCTGGCATGGTCTATGACACCGGCGACTTCCGCGCGCTGTTCGACGAAGTGATCGAAAAGGCCGATGTGAAGGGCTTCGCCGCACGCAGGAAGGGCAGCCGCAAGGCCGGCAAGCTGCGCGGCCTCGGTGTCGGCTGCTTCCTTGAGGTGACGGCGCCGCCGATGAGCGAAATGGGCGGCATACATTTCGAGAACGATGGCACGATCACCATCATCACCGGCACCATGGATTATGGCCAGGGGCACGCCACGCCATTTGCCCAGGTTCTGGTGCAATCGCTCGGCGTGCCCTTCGAGTCGGTCCGGCTTGTGCAGGGCGACAGCGACCGGCTGATCGCAGGCGGCGGAACAGGCGGGTCGAAGTCGATCATGGCCAGCGGCGCGGCGATCATGGAGGCCAGCGCCAGGGTGATCGAGCAGGGTCGCCGGATCGCGGCGCACCTGCTGGAAGCAGGCGAAAGCGACATATCTTTCAAGGCGGGACGCTTCTCGATCACCGGCACGGATCGCGGCATCGGCATCATGGAGATTGCGCGCCGGATCAACAGCGGCGCGGCCTTGCCCGCCGATCTGCCGCAGTCGCTGGATGTCGACCATGTCTTCACGGCGGCTCCGTCGGCCTATCCCAATGGCTGCCATGTGGCCGAGGTCGAGATTGATCCAGACACCGGCGTCACCGAGGTCGTGCGCTACACGGCGGGCGGCGACTTCGGCACGGTGGTCAATCCCTTGCTGGTGCAAGGGCAGGTCCATGGCGGCATCGTCCAGGGCATCGGGCAGGCCCTGATGGAGCAGACCCGCTACGACGAGGACGGCCAGCTCGTGACCGGCTCATTCATGGATTATGCCATGCCGCGTGCCGACAACGCGCCATTCTTTACCTTCATCAGCCATCCGGTTCCGGCCACCACCAACCCCTTGGGGGCCAAGGGCTGCGGCGAGGCCGGTTGTGCCGGCGCCTTGCCGTCCGTCATGAACGCCGTGGTGAATGCGCTGGCCGGGCATGGCGTCCGGCATGTGAACATGCCCGCGACGCCGGCTGTCATCTGGAAAGCCCTGGGCGGGTAGCCGAAGCGGCAAGCGCTCCTACCAATGTCCTGCGCAGCCATCCGGCGCGCTCGGGGCCTGGGTCCGGGCCTTGACCTGCCCGCAGGCCCAGCCGCGCAGCGGCAACGGCATGCGGGTGTTGAGGTCGACCCAGACCTCCTCATCAGCTCGCGTGACGGTCATGGTTTTCCAGCCCCAAAGGGCCGTGAAGGCGACCAAGAGCGCAAGGATTCCCGAGAACAGGATCGACAGGACCCGGATCATCGGCTTGCCCCGCCGACGGGCGGCCTTTGCTTCAGTTCGAGCGACGCAGCAGGCTCACATAAAATCCATCTGTTCCACATCGCAGCGCAGTTAGCTGCAGACCATGGCCTTTGTGCGATGTGAACGAGGCAAGCCCGCCAAGTCCTGCCTTGTCTGCGACCGCGCCGGGCTCGATCACCTCGAAGCCGGCGTGGCGCGCGAGGAAGGCCTCGACCGCTTCGTCGTTCTCCTCCGGCAGCAGCGAGCAGGTGATGTAGGCGATGCGGCCGCCCTTCTTCACCAGCCGGGCGGCGCGGTCGAGCACGATTGTCTGATCCTTGATCCGTTCGGCCAGCGCACCGGGACGCAGACGCCATTTGGCATCGGGATTCCGGCGCCATGTGCCCGAGCCGGTGCAGGGCGCATCGACAAAGACAAGATCGGCAAGACCGTCGATGTCGGCCACCGCGTCATCATTGCGCAGCTTCGGCGAGCGCACCTGCACATTGCGCGCGCCCGACCGGGTCACGCGCTCATAGAGCGGGGTCAGGCGGCGGCTGTCATTCTCGGTGGCAATGATCTGGCCGCGGTTTTCCATGAGCGCGGCGAGCGACAGCGTCTTGCCGCCGGCGCCGGCGCAAAGGTCAACGGCGAAATCGCTGGGGCTTGCCAGCGACAGGCGCGCCGCCAGCTGCGAGCCCTCGTCCTGCACTTCGAACAGGCCATCGAGAAAGGCCTTCTCGGTCTGCAGGGATGGGCCGCGTCCATCCTCGCCGGGCTGGAAACGCAGGCCATCGAGCGAGTAGGGCGTTTCCTCGGGGTTGAGGTGCGCCAGTTCCGCCATCAGCTTCTTGCGCGTGGTCTTGAGCTCGTTGACGCGGATGTCGATCGGTGCACGGGTCGCGAAGGCGACGACTTCCGCAACAGCGTTCTGGCCGAAGGCAGCCTGCATGGATGGCCAGATCCACTCGGGCGCATCGGCCCGCACGTGCTCCGGCGCATCTTCAAGCGAACCCGCAAGACGGGCCTTTTCCTCGTCGGACAGGGCTTCTGGCGCATGCCGCTCACCGGAAAACAGACGGGCCACGCCAGCGGGGTCCGTGCCGCGCTGCAGCCTGAGCGCTCCTGCCATCACGGCGCGCGGCGTCTCGGCGCCCATCAGCCAGGCCGCGGAGGAGCGGCGGCGCAGGGCGTCATAGACAAGGCTCGCGATCGAGGCGCGGTCCTTGGAGCCGGCGAAGCGGTGGCTCAGGCCCCAGTCCTTCAGGGCGTCGGGCGCAGGGCGTTTGCGCTCGATCAGATCGGTCAGGACTTCGATGGCGGCCTGGATGCGTGCGGCAGGGGTCATAGGAATCTGTTCAGTTTTTCATGGTTGAAAGGACATCAACACAATGCCGTCACAGTTTGGCGTGACGGGAGTGCTGCATGCCGACAAGGCGTTGCGAGGGCTTTGGACCCAAACGCGGCCCAAGTCGATCCTTATCGTGCATCCGCCTCAGGATGTGCCTGACTTTGATGAAAGTGACCACCGATGACCAAGCTGCTAAAGCTCTCCGCCGCTGCCCTGCTGGCCGCCTCGCTCGCCGCCTGTGCCCAGTCGACCGCACAGAACTTCGATCCGCCGCCGGCCAAGCGCGTCGACGCCAAGACAAACCTCGAATCCGGTCGCCGCTGAGGCCAGGACCCGCATCGCAGGAAAGGCCCGGCACGTGCCGGGCCTTTCTTTTTTCGGGGGTCACGTCGCTTTCAGTGGCATCACGATTTCCGTCAGAAGCTCTGTCGGCGGCACTTCTTGCGGGCTGTTCAGATAGCGCTCGAAGCACGGGTGGTCCGCCGGCTCGCGCCCGCTGGCTGGCAGCCACTCGCGATAAAGGGACTGATAGACCCGTTCGAGTTCGGGATAGGGGCCCTTGAAAAGAAGTGTTGCGACGGGGCCTGCGGGGATTGTCATGATCTGGAAATCCCCATCCGGCTTGACCGCCTCCGAAACGCCGATCCCGGCAAATGACCGCAGCTTCGCCGTTGGCACCGTTTGCGGGTCATCGAAATAGATCCCGATGAAGTCCGTTGTCGGGTTGACCAGCCCATGGGCCGCGCCATAGGCGCCGACACGGTCGAAGGCGCTGGCGATCTGGTGATAGTCGCCGGAATGGTGCAATCCGAGCAGGCGGTAGCCGGTCGTCTTGCTGATCTTGACGTCGTACATGACAGTAGCCTTGTGCTGGGGGACATGTCCGAATGGATGGCTTTGACGACTGCGGCGGTAGACGGCGGGCGAGTGGCCATAGCGGGCCCCGAAGGCCCGCGTGAAGGCCACGACTGATCCATACCCGGCCCGGTGGGCGATGCGTTCCACCGTCGACGACGAGTTGATCAGTTCGATCGCCGCACGATGCAGCCGCATGCGTCGCAGCGCCTCATCCGGCGTCTCGCCGGTGAGCATGCGGAACACGCGGTGCAGGTGGTACGACGACAGGCACGCAACCTCGGCCAGGTCGTCAAGGCTGTGCCGGCGGTCGAGGTTTGCACCGATATGGCGCAACACCCGGTCGATGCGCTCCGCATAGGCGTTCCTGGTCGCTTGTCGTTTCATCACATCCCTCGAACGGATGTGACCTTAGCGGCCTGCCTTGATCAAGCTTGCGAAGTTGTGCCTCCAGGCGACAGCGCGCGCTGCCAGCGGCCTCAGCTGTTCCGGCCGGGGTAGTTCGGGCTCTCGCGCGTGATCATCACGTCGTGCACATGGCTTTCGCGCAGGCCGGCCGAGGTTATGCGGATGAAGCGCGCCTTCTGCTGGTAGTCTGCAAGATCGCGCCCGCCGACATAGCCCATGGCGGCCCTGAGCCCACCAGCAAGCTGGTGCAGCACGCCAGACACCGGACCTTTGTAGGCGACCTGGCCCTCGATACCCTCTGGAACAAGTTTCAACGCGTCCTTGATGTCCTGCTGGAAATATCGGTCCGCCGAACCGCGCGCCATCGCGCCGACCGATCCCATGCCGCGATAGGCCTTGTAGGAGCGGCCCTGGTACAGGAACACCTCGCCCGGTGTTTCGTCAGTGCCCGCCAGGAGCGAGCCGACCATGGCGCAGGATGCGCCGGCGGCAAGGGCCTTGGCGAAGTCGCCGGAATACTTGATGCCGCCATCGGCGATCACCGGCACGCCCGCTTTCCGGGCTGCCGATACCGCATCCATGATCGCGGTCAGTTGCGGCACGCCGACGCCCGCGACGATGCGTGTGGTGCAGATTGAACCGGGCCCGATACCAACCTTGACCGCGTCCGCTCCTGCATCGATCAGCGCCTGAGCTCCGCCGGCGGTCGCGACATTCCCGGCGATCACCTGAACCGAGTTCGACAGTTTCTTGACACGCGCGACGCTGGCCAGAACGCCTGCCGAATGTCCGTGCGCCGTGTCGACGACGATGATGTCGGCGCCCGCATCGACCAGCAATTCCGAGCGCTCGAACCCGGCGTCGCCTGTGGTGGTCGCGGCAGCGACCAGCAGCCGCCCCTGGGAATCCTTGGCCGCGTGGGGATGGGCCACCTGCTTCTCGATGTCCTTCACGGTCACGAGCCCGATGCAGCGGAAGTGCTCGTCGACCACAAGCAGCTTTTCGATCCGGAACTGATGCAGAAGCCGCTTGGCTTCAAGCTGGTTGACGCCCTCACGCACCGTGATCAGGCGATCCTTCGTCATCAGTTCGGCCACGGGCTGGGTCGGATCGGTGGCGAAGCGCACATCGCGATTGGTCAGGATGCCCACCAGCATGCCCTTGTGGCCCTGCGGGCCGCGTTCCACGACGGGAATGCCCGAGATGCGGTGGCGTTTCATCAGATCGAGCGCATCAGCCAGCGTTTCGTCCGGAAAGATCGTGATCGGGTTCATGATCATGCCCGACTCGTATTTCTTGACCTGGCGGACCTGTTCGGCCTGGAGATCGGCGTCAAGATTGCGGTGGATCACACCGAGGCCGCCGGCCTGCGCCATGGCGATGGCCATGCGCGATTCGGTCACAGTGTCCATGGCGGAGGCGACGAGCGGCAGATTGAGCGAGATCGAGCGGGTCAGGCGCGTGCCGATGTCCACATGAGCCGGCAGGACTTCGGAAGGGCCGGGCTCCAGCAGCACGTCGTCAAAGGTCAGGCCCTCGCGGATCGTCGCATCGCTGAATTCGGCCATCGTCGTCAACCTCCGCTGCCCGGACGTGCAGCGCAGCCTGCACCGGGTTGACGAGTGCGGCTATCACGCATGTGCGAAAAGGGAAAGATGAAACCGTGCGCGGGACGTCAGAACGCCCCGGATGCGCGCGCCGCTCAGGCGACGGCGCTGACGTCGAGCTGGTCTTCGGTGACCGTGCGGTTGCGCCCATTGGCCTTTGCCCGCATCAGGGCTGCGTCGGCGCGGCCGACAAGGCTCAGCGCGCTGTCATTGCGTTTCCAGGTGCCGACACCGATTGAGACGCTGATTCGGCCCATCTTCTCGCCGGTCGATCGCTTGACCAACTCGCGCGCCTGCACACTCTGCCGCGCCGCTTCAGCGCCCACCCAGCCAGCCATCAGATCGGCGTCGGGCAGGATGACCGCAAATTCCTCGCCGCCGAAGCGGGCGACGGTCGCGCGCGGCGGGAACTTTTCGCGCAACGACTGCGCCACGACACGGAGCACTTTGTCACCGGTCAGGTGGCCGAACGTGTCATTGAACTTCTTGAAGAAATCGATGTCGACCATCAACAGCGAGAAGGGCCGGCGGGACTGCGCGGCGCTCTCGATCGCGGCCTGGATGGTCTGCTCAAAATGCTTGCGGTTCGAAATCCCCGTCAGCGCGTCCTTCAGGGTCTCAAGCCGCGTGTCTTCCAGCACCTTGCGCAGGTCGTCCACTTCCTTGCGGGCGTTGCGCAGGCCCTTCTCCAGGGTTTCGTTCATGCCGCGTGTTTCGTCGGTCGCCTTCACGAGGGTCGCCACGATTTCCTTGAGCGCCGTCGGATCATTGGCCGTTACCATGTCGCCCAGAAGCGACGACAGCTTCTCGCTGTAGTCCGATGTCGATCCGAGCGACATTTTGATCAGATCGACGATTCCGTCGATCTCCATGATCACGGCGCGGCTTGACCGCTCCGCGAGTTTGGCAGAGCGCGAATTCTGGATGTGCGCGTCATGAAGCTCTTCGATGATATCTGCGGTCAGCACCTGGCCGAGCGTCTGCCGGGAGCGGATGGCCGCGCTCAACGCCGGGTCGTGACCGGCGGCATGGGCATACCAGACAGCAAAGACATGCGGTGTCGGCGGAAGCGAAAGCGCTTCGAGTTCGCTGAGCACCGACGCCGCCAAAGTGCCTGCAGAATGATTTTGCAACAGCGTCATCGGGTTACCCAACTCTTCTTTCGGGCACACTAGGACAAGCTGTTTGATAACTACTTAACGGGCGACTTCCGTACAGACGTCATCAGGAAGGCGGGCATGTGCTCGCCGAGCCCCTTCACGGGGCGGTCATCGTCTTCGGCCTCGCGGCGCGGCTGACGCGCGGGCTTCGCCGTGGGCATCGGCCGCGGCATTTCCTCGGGGACGAAAGACGCCGCCTGCACCGCATCAGTACGCCCTGCGCGTTTGCGCGGCCTCGGTTCCTGCGCCGCCCTGTCGGCTGGCGCAGCCCTTTCGGCGCGCTCGGGCGAGGGCGCGCGGCTGCGCTCCCGGCCCCTGTCGCGCCCGCTCTCGCGTCCGCGCGCTCCACGCGACGAGGGCCGGTCGCCATCATCGGCCGAGGCCGTCGAAGGCGGAAGTTCCGACAGTTTCGGTCCTTCCCAGGCGATGGTCTGTCCGATCAGCTTTTCGATCGCGGCCACCATCTTCTCGTCATGGCGCGTGACGATTGAAAAGGCAGCGCCAAGACGTCCTGCGCGCCCCGTCCTGCCAATCCGGTGGACATAATCATCCGCGTGGAACGGAACGTCATAATTGAAGACATGGCTGACGTCGGGAATGTCCAGCCCGCGGGCCGCGACATCAGACGCCACCAGAATATTGGCGTCCCCGGTCTTGAAGGCGTCCAGCGCTGCCATGCGGGCGCGCTGGTCGAGGTCGCCGTGCAGCGCCACGGCCTTGAAGTTGTGGCGCAGCAGCGAGCGGTGCAGGTTGGCCACTTCCGTCTTGCGGTTGGCAAACACGATCGCGGTGTTGAAGTCCACGGCCTCCGTGATCAGCCGGCGAAGGGTTTCGCGCTTCTCGAAATCCTTGCCGTGCGACGCCACCAGCCGCTGCGTGATCGTGGTCGCCGCCGTGGCCGGGCGGGATGCCTCGATGCGAACGGGATTATGCAGGAACTGCTCGGTGATGCGGGTGATCTCGGCCGGCATCGTCGCGGTGAAGAATAGCGTCTGGCGGGTGAAGGGCACCAGCTTGGTGATGCGCTCAATGTCGGGGATGAAGCCCATGTCGAGCATGCGGTCGGCCTCGTCGATGACGAGGATCTCAATCCCGGTGAGCAGCAGCTTGCCGCGCTCGTAGTGATCGAGCAGGCGGCCCGGCGTCGCGATCAGGACATCGACGCCGCGCGTGATCTTCACGTCCTGGTCGCCGAAGGACATGCCGCCGATCAGCAGCGCCACGCTCAGCTTGTTGTTGACGCCGTATTTGATGAAGTTCTCTTCGACCTGTGCGGCAAGTTCGCGCGTCGGCTCGAGGATCAGCGTCCGCGGCATGCGGGCCCGGGCGCGTCCCTGTTCGAGCAGGGTAATCATCGGCAGCGTGAAGGCCGCCGTCTTGCCGGTTCCGGTTTGCGCGATGCCGAGCACATCGCGGCGCTGCATCACATGGGGAATGGCTTGCGCCTGGATTGGCGTGGGGGTGGTGTAGCCGGCAGACGTGACGGCATCGAGGACCTTGGTGCTCAGGCCCAGTTCGGAAAATGACATGTGGTTTGGCTCGGACGGTTGGCGGGCATGAACGCGCTTCACAAATGCGGACGGGAACACATGCTCCACACCGCGATCTGGGATATGTCGCCGCATCTCTCGAAAAACTGGGCTCAGCTTTCGGATGAGGCGACCGATGGCGCGGCGAATGACAAGCGCGCCGACGGACACGAGTGGCCTTGCGCCAAACCCGTCGAAATGTCAACGAACTTCAACCCCTTGGAGGAGACACGCCTTGCGCGAGCCGCTTGTTCTGATCCCCGGCCTGACCTGCACCGCCGAGCTTTATCAGCCGCAATGGCGTGTGCTCGGGGTGGGACGGCAGGTGATGGTCGCCGATCACCGACGCGACGATACGCTTGGGGCGATCATCACGCGTCTTCTGTCGGACGCGCCGCCGCGCTTCGCCGTCTGTGGCCTGTCGATGGGCGGCACGCTGGCGTTTGAGTTGATGCGCCGGGCGCCGGAGCGCGTGACGCGCCTGGCCGTGCTTGACGCGACCGCCAAGCCTGCGAGCCCCGACAAGAACGCGGTCAGGATCGAGCAGATTGGCCGCGCCGAAAGCGGTCGCTATGATGATGTCTTCGCGATGTTATGGCCCACCTTCGTTGCACCTGCGCGGCTGGAGGATAAGGAACTGCAGTCGCTGGTGCGCCGCATGGCGACGGACACGGGCCCCGAGGCCTTCATCCGCCAGCAGCGTGCCCTGTTGCAGCGCCCCGATTCCCGTCCGGGCCTTGCAGCGATCTCGGCTCCGACGCTGGTCCTCGTCGGCAGCGAGGACCGCCTGACGCCTGTCGAGGATTCGCAGGAAATCGCGGCCGGCATCACAGGGTCAAAGCTGATGGTCATCCCTGGCTGCGGGCATCTGTCGACGCTGGAAGCGCCTGAGATCGTGACGACCGAACTCGCAGCCTGGCTTGAGAACTGACCGGCGAGGGGGCTCAGCGCCGTGGGGGTAAGGCGCAGGGATCGACCTTGAGCGCTTCCACCTGCCGCGCGAGCGATCCGGTCGCGGCGGTGTCGACATTGCGCCCGCCGGCGACGGTGCCGGTCAGCGCGGCGAGGACTTGTTTTTCCCGCGCGTCAATGCGGTTGCTCATGATGTTGGCGGCGATCACCGAAAGAAAGCAGATCGCAATCGCAGCCTTGGCGACGCCCGCCACCATGGTGCCGCGCTCATCGCGCACAAATCCCAGCAGGGTATGCAAGCCGTTGCGCATGACCGCCTCCGAAGCCAACCTCATTTGACCTGAAACGATAGTCAAACAGGGTTAAGGCTTGGTGAGCGCGAAACGACACGCGCAATGGTGGGCGATGTGGGTTGGTGAGGGTGCTTCATCCGGCGCCCGGGTCAGCGAGCGCCGGACGTGGCGTCAGGCAAGATCGAAGCGGTCCGCATTCATGACCTTGGTCCAGGCCGCAACGAAGTCAGTCACGAATTTCTCGCGGCCGTCATCCTGCGCATAGACTTCGGCATAGGCGCGCAGGACCGAGTTCGAGCCGAAGACGAGATCGGCGCGCGTCGCCGTCCACCTGGCCGCACCGGTCTTGCGGTCGACGAGCGTGTAAAGGTTCGGGCCCGCCGGCTGCCATGCGTAGGCCATGTCCGTGATGGCGACAAAGAAGTCGGTCGTCAGCGCGCTAGCGCGGTCCGTGAACACGCCATGGCGCGTTCCGCCATGGTTCGCGCCCATGGCACGCATGCCGCCGACGAGAACGGTCATCTCCGCCGCTGTCAGCCCCAGAAGCTGGGCGCGGTCGAGCAAGAGTTCCTCGGCGCTGACGGCATAGTCCTTCTTCAGCCAGTTGCGGAACCCGTCTGCGACCGGCTCAAGCACGCTGAAGGACGCTGCATCGGTCTGCTCCGGCGTCGCATCGCCGCGGCCGGCAGCGAAGGGTACAGCGACGTTGAAGCCCGCAGCCTTCGCCGCCTGCTCGACGCCCATGTTGCCGGCGAGAACGATCACATCGGCCACGCTCGCGCCGGTGGCCGCCGCGATCCCCTCATAGACGGCAAGGGCCTTGGCGAGGCGCGCAGGTTCATTGCCTTCCCAGTCCTTCTGCGGCGCAAGGCGGATGCGCGCGCCGTTGGCGCCCCCGCGCATGTCCGAGCCGCGGAAGGTCCGGGCGCTGTCCCATGCGGTCGCAACCATCTCGGCGATCGACAGGCCGGACGCCGCGACGCGGGCCTTCACGGCCGCAACATCATAGTCCTTGCTGCCGGCCGGGACCGGGTCTTGCCAGATGAGGTCTTCGGCCGGCACCTCTGGTCCGACGTAGCGGACCTTCGGGCCCATGTCGCGATGGGTCAGCTTGAACCAGGCACGCGCGAAGGTCTCGGAGAAGTAGGCATGATCCTGCCGGAAGCGCTCGCAGATCGCCCGGTAAGCCGGGTCCATCTTCATCGCCATGTCGGCATCGGTCATGATCGGCATGAGGCGGATCGACGGGTCCTCCACGTCGACCGGCATGTCCTCCTGCCGGATGTTGATCGGCATCCACTGCCAAGCGCCGGCCGGGGATGTCTTGAGCTCCCAGTCGTAGCCGAACAGCAGGTCGAAATAGCCATTGTCCCAGCGGGTCGGGTGGGTCGTCCACGCGCCTTCAAGGCCTGACGTGACGGTGTTGCGGCCGATTCCGCGGCTGGTGTGGTTCATCCAGCCCAGGCCCTGCTCGCTGATGTCCGCCCCTTCGGGACTTGGCCCCAGCAGTTCTGCACGGCCATTGCCATGGGTCTTGCCGACCGTGTGGCCCCCGGCGGTCAGGGCAGCGGTTTCCTCGTCGTTCATCGCCATGCGGGCGAAGGTTTCGCGCACATGGGCGGCGGTCCGCAGCGGGTCCGGCTGGCCATTCACGCCCTGCGGGTTGACGTAGATCAGGCCCATCTGCACGGCAGCGAGCGGATTTTCCATGGTGGCAGGGTCGGTGAGGTCGGCATAACGGCCATCCGATGGCGCCAGCCACTCCGTCTCCCCGCCCCAGTAGACGTCCTTCTCGGGATGCCAGATGTCCTCGCGGCCGAAGCCGAAGCCGAAGGTCTTCAGACCCATCGACTCATAGGCAACGTTGCCGGCCAGAATCATCAGGTCGGCCCAGCTGATTTTGTTGCCGTACTTGCGTTTGATCGGCCAGAGCAGGCGGCGGGCCTTGTCGAGGTTGGTGTTGTCTGGCCAGGAGTTGAGCGGCGCGAAGCGCTGGTTGCCGGTGCCGGCGCCGCCGCGCCCATCCGACGTCCGGTAGGAGCCTGCGGCATGCCAGGCCATGCGGATCATCAGGCCGCCATAATGGCCCCAGTCGGCCGGCCACCATGCCTGGCTGTCGGTCATCAGCGCGCGAAGGTCGGCCTTCAGCGCCGTCACGTCGAGATGCTTCAGCGCTTCGCGATAGCTGAACGCCGTCCCGAGCGGGTTCGTCTTGCTGTCCTGCTGGTGCAGGATGTCCAGATTGAGCGCGTTCGGCCACCAAGCCTTGGTGGCGTCCCCGCCGGTCGTCTTGCCACCGTGCATCACCGGGCACTTGCTGCCCATCCTGACGTCATTTCCGTCCATCTTGTCCTCCGGTCGTGGCTATGGCTGGGCGAGAGGACGTTGGCGCGACCTTGTCCGGCATACGCCGGGCGACGGCCCTAAGCCTCTCTCTCATTGCCACGATAGCACAAAGCGTCATTAATAAAATTTACATTTTCTAATTATCGCGATAGCCTGCTCTTATGAATGGTCTGTCGATGCGGCAGTTGCGGTACTTCGACGCCCTGGCGGCTCATGGCCATTTCGGGCGGGCGGCGGAGGCCTGCGCGATCTCGCAGCCGGCTTTGTCGGTCCAGATCAGGGAACTAGAAGAGGCGCTCGGCGCGCCGCTGGTGGAGCGCAGCGGGCGGCAGACCCGGCTGACAGCGCTGGGCGAGGCCTTTGCCGCCCGGACCCGTGACATCCTGCGCGCCGTCGATGAACTGGCCAATCTTGCGCGCGCGTCGCACGGCCCGCCGGTCGGACGGCTTCGCATCGGCGTGATCCCGACGGTTGCGCCCTATCTCCTGCCGAAGATCATGCAGGACCTGGCTGCGCGCTATCCGGCCATCGATCTTCACCCGCGCGAGGCCGTGACGCAGAAACTGCTCGAGGACCTCGCCGAGCACCGTCTCGATGCAGCCATCGTGGCGCTGCCGGTCTCGGAAGCGCTGCTGGTCGAGCGGCCCCTCTTCGACGAGGAGTTCGTCCTGGTGCGTCCGTCAAGCGATGCCGACAAGCCGATCCCGAGCCGCAAGGCGCTCAGCGAGATGAAGCTGCTGCTGCTTGAGGAAGGGCATTGCTTTCGCGATCAGGCGCTGACCTTCTGCAAGCCATCGGGATCGACACCGCGCGCGGTCATGGAGGGATGTTCGCTCTCCACGCTGGTGCAGATGGTCAGCGTCGGCATGGGCGTGACGCTGATTCCTGAAATGGCGGTCCCGATCGAAACGCGGTCGGTGACCGTGGCGGTCGCGCCCCTTGATGCTCCACGCCCGTTCCGCACGATCGGCATGGTCTGGCGCAAGTCGAACCCGCTCTCGGCTCAGCTGGAGCAGGTGGCGCAATGCCTGAAGGCCACGACGGCGGACGCTGCCCTCTGAGGCGCCACGGCGCGCCGCCGGCTCACACGCGCACGTCAGATATCGACCAAATCAGCCGCAAAGGCCGCGCGCTCCTGGATGAACAGGAAGCGGGCCTCGGGCTTGTTGCCCATCAGCCGCTCGACCGTGTCTGCGGTCTCGTCGCGTGCGTCGTGCTCGACCACGACCTTGAGCAGGTTGCGCGCCTTCGGGTCCATCGTGGTTTCCTTGAGCTGCGCCGGCATCATCTCGCCAAGGCCCTTGAAGCGGCCGATGTCGGGCTTCTTGCCCTTGAAGACGCTGGCGATGAGCTCTTCCTTGTGGGCGTCGTCGCGGGCGTAGGCCGTCTTGCCGCCATGGTTCAGCCGGTAGAGCGGCGGGATCGCCAGATACAGGTGGCCCTTGTCGATCAGCTTGGGCATCTGGCGCCAGAAAAAGGTGACGAGCAGGGAGGCAATGTGCGCGCCGTCCACGTCGGCGTCGGTCATGATGATGACCTTCTCGTAGCGCAGGTCATCATCGCGGTATTGCGAGCCGAGGCCGCAGCCGAGCGCCAACGCGAGATCCTGCAGTTGCTGGTTGGCGTTGAGCTTGTCGCGGGTTGCGTTGGCGACGTTGAGGATCTTGCCGCGCAGGGGCAGGACGGCCTGCGTGGCGCGGTTGCGCGCCTGCTTGGCGCTGCCGCCGGCCGAATCGCCCTCCACGATGAACAGCTCGGAGCCCGCCGCGCCGGCATTGGAGCAATCGGCCAGCTTGCCGGGCAGGCGCAGCTTGCGGGTTGCGGTCTTGCGCGACACCTCCTTTTCGAGGCGGCGGCGCAGGCGCTCGTCGGCGCGGTCCACCGTCCAATCAAGGAGCCGCGTCGCCTGTGCGGGCGAGCCGGCGAGCCAGTGGTCGAAACCGTCGCGCACGGCATTCTCGACGATGCGCGCCGCCTCCAGCGTCGCAAGCTTGTCTTTGGTCTGGCCCTGGAACTCGGGCTCGCGAATGAACACGGACAGCATAGCCGCGCAGGTCGCCATCACGTCATCGGTGGTGACGTTGGCCATGCGCTTGCTCTGCCCGATGCGTTCGGCATGGTCGCGCAGGCCGCGCAGCAAGGCCACGCGCAGGCCCTGCTCATGCGTGCCGCCGTCGCCGGTCGGGATGGTGTTGCAGTAGCTCGATGAAAAGCCGTCTTCGCCGGTCGCCAGCCAGGCGATCGCCCATTCGAGCGAGCCATGCCCGCCGGCCTTGGTGATCTTGCCGGAGAAGATGTTCTCGACGACGAGGTCCTTGCCCTCGATGTCGCGCGCCAGATAGTCCTTGAGGCCACCGGGAAAACGGAACACGGCTTCGGCGGCGATTTCGCGGCCTTCGAGCAGGGCCGGATCGCACTTCCAGCGGATTTCAACGCCGCCGAACAGATAGGCCTTCGAGCGCGCCATGCGGAACAGCCGCGCCGGATCGAACTTCGCGCCGGCGCCGAAAATCTGCGCATCGGGGTGAAATCGCACCCTGGTTCCACGCCTGTTCTGAACCCGGCCGATGGTCTCGAGCTTGCTCGTGGCGAGGCCGCGCGAAAAGGTCTGGCGGTAGAGCGTCTGCGCCCGTGCGACCTCGACCTCCAGGTCATCCGAGAGGGCATTCACCACCGAAATGCCGACACCATGCAGGCCACCGGAGGTTTCGTAGACCTTGGAATCAAATTTGCCGCCTGCATGCAGCGTCGTCATGATCACTTCGAGCGCTGACTTGCCCGGGAACTTCGGGTGCGGATCGACTGGGATGCCGCGGCCATTGTCGGTGATGCTGAGATGGCCGCTGGCTTCCAGCTCGACCTCGATGAAGGTGGCATGGCCCGCCACCGCCTCGTCCATGGAGTTGTCGATGACTTCGGCAAAGAGGTGGTGCAGCGCCTTCTCGTCCGTCCCGCCGATGTACATGCCGGGCCTGCGCCGGACGGGCTCCAGGCCTTCGAGAACCTCGATATCTGAAGCGCTGTAGCCGGATTCGCCCGGCGTTCCCGGCGGGCGGGCAGCCGGAGCCGGCGCGGCCTTCGGGGCAGGGGGCGCCGCCTTCACGGCCGGGGCAGTTGGCCGCGGACTGTCATTGCCAAGATCGCCGAAAAGATCGCTGTCAGTCATCGCATCCACATGATTCGTTCGACGTGACTGTATGCCATGCCACGCCGTGAATACCGAGATGAAACGTGAACGACGCCGCAACAGGCAGCTCAAGGGCCTCGCTTGCGATGCAAGGCGCTACGCGGACGACCCTTGCCAAAGGGCCGCACCTTATGGCTGATGGAGCGCATGACGCCTCCCTCTGTGCCGTCCATACCTGATTTCGTATCCGTGGACTGGGGCACGACCTCGTTTCGCGCCTACCTTGTCGTCGATGGCGAGACGGTCGCCGAGCATGCCGGCCCGCATGGCATTCTTGGCATTGCCCCCGGCGGGCACGCTGCCGTGCTGCGCGCCGCACTCGGCCAATTGCCGGAGCCTGCGTTGTCTCTGCCGATTGTCATGTCCGGCATGATCGGCAGCCGGCAAGGTTGGGTGGAAGCGCCCTATGTGCCGTCGCCCGCGTCGTCGGCCGACCTCGCCGCGCGCCTGACCCGCTGGAAAGAGCCGGACCTCGGCGTCATCAGCCTGATCCCCGGTGTGGTGTCCGATCCGCCGGGCGGCATGCCGGATGTCATGCGGGGCGAGGAAACACAGGTTTTCGGCGCGGCCGCGCTGATGGAGTGTGCCGACGGAACCTTCATCATGCCCGGAACGCACTCCAAATGCATCGTGCTGGCCGACGGCGTGTTGCGGTCATTCCGCAGCTTCATGACGGGCGAAGTTTTCGCGGCCCTGAAAGGGCACACGATCCTTGGCCGTCTGATGACGGCGGGTGCGCCGACGGGGCAGGGATTCGAGGCCGGCGCGCGCGCTGCGGGGACTGTGGCCAGCGCGGGCGACCTGATGAATGCGGTGTTCGGCGCGCGCACGCTCGGGCTGTTCGACAGGCTGCCGGGGCATGAACTGGCGGACTATCTTTCAGGACTGTTGATCGGCGCAGAGCTGTGTGCGGCGTTGCCCGAAGGAGCCGAGGCGATCGTGGTCGGCTCCGGCGAGCTGTCCGATCGTTACTGCCGCGCCGCGCTGCTGCTGGACCGGACGCTGACCCCCGCGCCGGATCGTTGTGTCGTGGCGGGCCAGATGGCCATGATGAGGCTTGCCGGAACCCCATGATCTCGCTCTCTGACGCGCTTGCCGCCTTTCCGCTGATCGCCATCCTGCGCGGCATCCGTCCGGATGAGTGCGAGGCCGTCGGTCATGCGCTCATCGCCAGCGGCTTCCGGATCATCGAAGTGCCGCTCAATTCGCCTGACCCGCTGCGTTCGGTCGAGCGGTTGAGCGCAGCCTTCGGTCAGGTGGCGCTCATTGGAGCCGGGACGGTTCTGTCTGAAGACGATGTGGATCGCGTCGCGCGCGCTGGCGGCAGGCTCATCGTCTCGCCGAACATGGATGTCGGCGTCATCAGGGCGACTGTGGCGCGCGGGCTGGTGTCAGCGCCGGGCATCGCCACGCCGAGCGAAGGATTTGCGGCGCTTGCCGCCGGCGCGCATCTGCTCAAGCTCTTTCCCGGCGATCTGGTGACGCCGGCTGTGCTGAAGGCCATGCGGGCGGTTTTTCCGCCCACAACGCTGATGGTCCCGGTTGGCGGTGTGTCGGCAACCACAATGCCGGCCTATCTGGCAGCCGGGGCGTCCGGCTTCGGCATCGGGTCCAGTCTTTACAAGCCCGGCGACAGTGCCGAACTGGTGCTGACAAGGGCGCTGTCTCTCGCCGCCGCCTGGCGCGCCTTGCGCGAAGCCATGCCCTGAAAAACGAAACGGGCAGCTTTACAGCCACCCGTCCTAAGGCAGGGGTCGCGGTACATCCGCGCGACCACGCCGCACTATTGGAGAATCATCTCTCAATCTCGTTACGAAAACTTTAATCACGAGAAGATGGCGCGATCATGACAGTGACCGCGCCATGGCGTTGATTAAACGGCGATCTTGCCGCCGCCGCGCCTGGTGATGGCTATCACCGAAGGACGGGGCGGAACGCCTTCCCGGAAGTCCGGCCAGCGCGTCGTCGGCGTGTTGAAGGTCGCAGGTTTGGCGTTGGGATCGTCTTCGTCCGCCTCGCCCGGATGCTGCACGGCGACGAAGAACGTCTCGTCATCCGGGGTGAAGTAGGGGCCGCACATTTCAGCGCCATTGGGCACGCGGAAGAAGTGCTTCGATGTCGCCCGTGCGGCGCCGTCCGTCTCGATCGCCCAGATGCCGTCCGCCCGACCGGTGCGGCCCGGCTGGTTGCCGTCCGTGGCGATCCAGAGCCGGCCCATGCTGTCGACCGCGCAATTGTCCGGCATGCCGAACCAGCCATCCTTGGTGGTGTTGGAATGGAAGGTTGCGCCGACCGCAGCGATGGACGGATCGCCGCAACGAACAAGGATTTCCCAGCGGAAGGTGGTCGAGGCATGGTCGCCGCCGGTCGGCATCATCTCGACGATGTGGCCGAAGCGGTTTTCCGCGCGCGGGTTCGAGGCGTCGACCTGCGCCGGGGTGCGGCGGCTGTTGTTGGTCAGCATGACATAGACCATGTTGGTCTTCGGATTGGCCTCGACATCTTCGGGGCGGTCCATCTTGGTGGCGCCGAGGAGGTCTGCGGCGCGGCGTGTCTCCAGCAGAACATCGGCCTGGCTGTTGAAGCCGTTCGCCGCCGTGAGCGGGCCCTGGCCGAACACCAGCGGCATCCACACACCCGTCCCGTCGGCATTGTAACGGGCCACGAACAGTGTGCCGCGATCAAGGATGTCGCGGTTGTTCGCCGGATTTGCCCGGTCGACCGTGGCCTCGGTGACAAACTTGTAGACATAGTCGAAGCGCTCATCGTCGCCCTGATAGACGACGAAACGGCCATCGGCGTTGATGATGTTGGCCGCGCCCTCGTGCTTGAAGCGTCCCATCGCGGTCCGCTTCTTTGGCGTCGAGGCCGGGTCCATCGGGTCGATCTCGACCACCCAGCCGAAGCGGTTGGCTTCGTTGGGCTCCTTCACGACGTCGAAGCGGTCGTGATACTGGCCCCAGTTGTACCAGTTGCCCGGGATGCCCATGCGACGATAGTTGCGCGCTTCAGGGTGATTGTCGGCAACCTGGCCCCAGAAGTAGCCGTTGACGTTCTCCTCGCAGGTCAGCCACGTGCCCCATGGCGTGGTCGCCCCGGCGCAGTTGTTCAGCATGCCGCGCACCCTGCGCCCGGCTGGATCATAGCTGGTCTTGACGCGATCATGTCCGGCGACAGGCCCGGTAATCTCTATCTCGGTTTCAGCCGTGATGCGGCGTGCGAAGCGCGAGTTTTCGACCACGGCCCACTTGCCGTTCGAGCCGCGGGCGATCTCGATCACGGAGCCGCCATGCGCCATCATCTCGATGTCGGCGAGGTCTTTGGTCATGTCCTTGAATCGGACATTGCGCAGGTCCTGGCGGCCGGGCAGGGATGGGAACATCAGTTCCTCGTTGGTGTACTCGTGGTTGATCACGAGAAGGCCGCGGCGCGAGCCGTCGAGCGGGATGTAGCCGACGAAGTCGTTGTTGTAGCCGAACTGCGCGGCCTGCCCGGCAGGCGTCTGCGCCTGCGGATCGAAGGCCGGGGCGGTCGGAAGCACCTTGTCACCCCAGCGGATCAGAATGTCGGCGTCATAGCCCTCCGCCACATAATGTTTTTCGTCCGATCCGGCTTCGATCTCCTTGAAATTGAAGGATGGCGTGGTGTTGGCGCCCTGCGCGGCGGCGATCGCCATCGGCGAGACTGTGGCGGCCATGGCCGAGACGGCCAGGATGCCCTTCATCAGGTCCCGCCGGTTGAAACGTTCGGCGATCATCTCGCCCATGGTGGGGTTCGACGACAGGTTCGATCCGGCATTCTCGGATTCTTCTGCTGCCTGCGATTTGCTGAGATTGTCCGTCATCAATGGCTCCCGGTGCGCTCGATGGTTCGGTGAGCGTAAGCCTAGCTCGTGCCGCGTCAACATGACAGGCGGATGACGGACCGGCGCGGCGTTCTGCCGCCTTGGGAGATGTCTTCCGGAGGCCGGAATGTCTCCCGGTCTTCGCCATTTTTTAACGCCAAGAGCGCAGCCTGTTCATCAGCGGGATCAGGAGTGTCAGCATGGTGGCTCATGTGAAGAAGTTCGACGCCGTGCGCCTCGCGCGGGATGCGGAAGTCGCCGGTCAGGCCTTCGGTTTCGTCGATGTCGAAGGCCACCCCCGCCACGCCGCAGCCGCCGGAAACTGGCTCTTGTGGGCCGCAGGCTGCTCATTCGTGCTCGGCTGCCTCGTCTACAGCCTCGCCTGATCACGAGACAATGACACCGATGCGCGTCGTCATCGTCAGTGATTTCGGCAGCGTCAACGGCGGCGCGGCCAAGGTGGCGATCGAAAGCGCACGCGGCCTTGCCGAGGCCGGGACCGATGTCGTCTTTGCCTGCGCCATCGCGCCGGTATCCGAGCGGCTGATGCATCCGCGCATCACGGTGGAGCTTTTCGGGGCGGACGAGGTCTGGAAAGTCAACGGCAGGCTCGCAGCGGCGCGGCAGGGCATCTGGAACGAGGCGGCGCATCGCTGGCTGGCCAGACTGTTCGGCAAGCAACCGGCAAACACCGTCATTCACCTGCATCAGTGGACCAAGGCCTTTTCGCCTGCCGCGATCGCAGCGGCAGGCGTCAGCGGACTGCCGGTCGCGATCACCATGCACGACTATTTCTCGTTCTGCCCGGCGGGCGGCTATTTCGACTTCCAGGCCGGCAAGCCCTGCGACAAGGCGCCGATGGGGGCGGCGTGCATCAGTGCCAACTGCGACCGGGCCTCCTATGCGCACAAGCTGGTGCGTGTGGCACGTCAATGGCGTTCCGACCGCGCGATGGTTGCCTGCCGGAACCTCACCTTCCTGCACGTTTCGGATTTCGCCCGCAGCTTCGCCGTGCCGTTCCTGCCGAAGCACGCCCGCCACGTGACGGTCGAGAACATGATGGAGGCCGAGCGCCGCGCCCCGGTCGATGTCGCCGCAAACCGGCACGCGCTCTTTCTGGGGCGCTTCACCCAGGAAAAGGCCGCCGACGTGCTGGCGGCGGCGGCGCTCGCGGCCGACATGCCGGTGCGGTTCGTGGGCGAGGGGCCGTTGGCTGACGCGGTGCGCCGGATCAACCCCGATGCCGACGTCCGGGGCTGGGTCAGCCCGGACAGGGTCTTCGACGAGATCGGCGAGGCCCGCGTGCTCGTGCTGCCGTCCATCTGGTTCGAGCCCGGACCGCTTGTGATTGCCGAAGCCAGGTCCATCGGCGTGCCGGTGATCCTCGCCCGCACCACCGGGCCCGCAAGCTGGATCAGCGATGGCGAGGATGGAATCCTGGTCGATGGCGGCGCTTCCGCCCAACTTGCGGCCGCGCTGTCCGCGCTGAAGGACGACACCATGGCGCAGCGGATGGGCGAGGCGGCCTATCGGCGCTATTGGGCCGATCCGCTGACGACCGATCGTCATGTGCGGCGCACGCTTGCGGCCTATGGCGAGGCCGTGCTCGGTCCGCGCTTGGCCCTCAGCGCCTGATCGCGCCGCCCAAGAAAAAACCGGAGCATTGCTGCCCCGGTTGCAAGGTAAGCCATGTGTCCACGGCCGGGAGGAAACTCAGGAAGCCCATCGGCGTCGATATTCCACATGCATTTCGCGTGCCATGCGTGCCATGCGTGCCGTGAGCGGCAGTGATGAAATGCAGAACATGAAAAAGGGCGCAGTGGCCTGCGCCCTTTTCCGGTTGATCGAGGCGTCGGGCCGGTGGCGGCCCTTGCGCATCACATCGAGTAGTACATCACGAACTCGAGCGGGTGGGGCGTCATGCGGAACTTGTCCGCTTCGGCCTTCTTCAGCTCGATGAACGAGTCGATGAAGTCATCGTTGAACACGCCGCCAACCTTCAGGAAGCCGCGATCCTTGTCGAGGTTGGCCAGCGCTTCGTCGAGCGAGCCGCAGACGGTCGGGATCTTCTTCAGCTCCTTCGGCGGCAGATCATACAGATCCTTGTCCATGGCCGGACCTGGATCGATCTTGTTCTGGATGCCGTCGAGGCCAGCCATCAGCATGGCTGCGAAGGCGAGATAGGGGTTCGCCATCGGGTCCGGGAAGCGCACTTCGACGCGCTTCGCCTTCGGCGACTGCGTCCATGGAATGCGGCACGAGGCCGAGCGGTTGCGGGACGAATAGGCCAGCAGCACGGGGGCTTCATAGCCCGGGACGAGGCGCTTGTAGCTGTTCGTCGACGGGTTGGTGAAGGCGTTCAGGGCCTTGGCGTGCTTGATGATGCCGCCGATGTACCACAGGCACTCCTGGCTCAGGTCGGCGTACTTGTTGCCGGCCATGATGGGCTTGCCGCCCTTCCAGATCGACTGGTGCACATGCATGCCCGAGCCGTTGTCGCCGTAGACGGGCTTCGGCATGAAGGTCGCCGACTTGCCGTAGGACTGCGCCACGTTGTGGATGGCGTACTTATAGATCTGCATCTGGTCGCCCATCTTGACCAGCGTGTCGAACTTCATGCCGAGTTCGTGCTGGGCGGACGCCACCTCG
>JAIXUP010000020.1 GCA_027483505.1 Hyphomicrobiales bacterium | reverse complement strand
GCGCAGCTTCAGGCCGAGAACCGCATCGGCCAGGCGGGCGCGAACACGCAGATCAACCTCGTCGGAGCCGGCAACGTCATCTTCCTGATGAACACCACCGCCACCACCCTCGTCGCGGATGACTTCCTGTTCGGGTGAAGGGCTGAGACGGAATCCGCGCGAGCGACCCAGCCGTTCGGTTCCCTGTGCGTGAGTTTGGGGAACTTGAAGGTGTGGTGACAGGCAAGTCATTGAAATTGCTTGTCGGAACCTGACTCGTAATCAGCGGGTCGCAGGTTCGAGCCCTACATCACCCACCAAACATTTCAATGACCTGCAATAACGCGTGATCCGTTCGCCGCGCCGCCGCAGGTTTGTCGGCACCCGGTGCTTGTTCCTCACACTGCGACCGTCGGCCGACATCTGTCATGCCGGCATCTCGAGCGTTTCCGGCACGCCGGCCTTGCGCAGGCCGTCCATGAAAACATCGTGATGGGCGAAACCCGCAACACGTTCGCTGGCGTTGGCGATGGTCAGCACGCGCTGGAGGTAGCTTTCGCGGTAGGCCAGCAACTGCCGCGCCTCTTCGACGAGCCCCAGATGCCCGCAGCAGCTGATCAGCACGTTGTAGTTGCCCATGTATTCGGGAAACGGCGTGATCGACTGGCGCAGGAACAGCAAGGCCTCCTCGAAGCGTCCGCTGGCCAGCAAGGCAAGGCCGTGCGTGCCCTTGTAGATGCACAGGAAGCTGTCGGTCGGGCTCAGTTCCAGCGCGCGGCTGGTCTGCTCCAGCGCGGCCTCGTTGTTGCCCGCGCGGACATGGACCCAGCCCAGCAGCATCCGCGCCAGTGCGAAGCTCGGATTGAGGTCGATCGCCGTCTCCAGAAAGGTGATGGCCTCACGGTGCCTGCCCTTGCCGCTGAGGATAAAGCCATGAACCATGTGGGCCCATGGCTCGTCATGATCGAGTTCGATGGCGATTTGCGCATGCTGCTCGCACAGGCGGATGAGTTCGGAGCGCTCCCCGATCGGCTTGCCAGCCATAGCGTGCTGCGCCCACAGAAGCGCCCAGGCGAAGACCGCGTGCGCCTTGGGATAGCGCGGCGACAGATCGACCGCCTTCGCCAGCAGGAGCCGGGCCTCGGCATTCCCCTGCCGGTCGAACCGGTTGGTCAGCACGATCGCCCGCACCACCAGCTCCCAGCTGGTCAGGCTGGCGACGGGCGCTCCTGCGACACGCACCCCCTCATGGGCATAGATGCCAGGCTCGATGGCCGCTGCAACGCGGTCGGTGATGTCGTCCTGGACCTGGAAGATGTCCGTCTGGTCGCGATCGTAGCGCTGCGCCCAGATGTTGGCGCCGCTTTCGGCGTCGACAAGCTTGACCGTAACGCGAATATGCCCGGCAGACGTGCGCGCCGTGCCTTCCAACAGGTATCGCACGCCAAGCTTGCCGGCGATGACCGGCGCACTGAGGGCGCGCCCCCGGAATGCGTCGGTTGAACTGCTGGCGATCACGGCGAGCCAGCGCATGCGGGACAGGGCTGTGGTGACATCCTCGGTCAGGCCCTGCGAGAACAGCTCCGTACGGGGATTGTCATCAAGCTGCTGGAACGGCAGGACCGCGATGGATGGCCCCTTGAGCGGACGCTGCTGCAGGTTCTCCAGGACATTGGCCGCATCGGTCGAGGCCCGGATTTCGGCGATCAGCCGCCGGGTTTCGGTCTCGGGCTCGCAGCCCAGCTCCTTCTGGAACATCTGCATGATGTCATCGGCCTGCCTCAGGGCGGCGGACCGTCCCCGGAAGCGCCAGAGGCTCCGCAGATGCAGTTGCTGCGCGCTTTCGACAAACGGGTCAACCGCCACGAGCCGCGACGCGAGATCGAGCGTGCGCGACGCCTGGCCTTCGGCAATGCCGTTGGCGATCAGCTGCCGCGCGATCGTGGTGAAGGCGCTCTCCAGCCGCCATGCCTCGGACTGGCGCCAGCCATCGAACGCAGCTTCCGCAGCCTCCTCCTCCTGCAGCGAGACATCTTCCAGGAGACGGCCGCGGTAGAGGTCCGCAGCCTCGCCGATCTCGATCAGGTTCTCCGAAGCCGCGAGCCTCTGGAACGTCAGGGCGTCGCAGATCACCCGCTCGCCCCTGAGCTTCACCGTGTCGCCACTGACATCGAGGATGTCGAGCCCGGCCGCCACGAGAACCTGACGGAGACGAAACAGACTCTGCCGCAGGCTCAGCCGTGAGCGGACCGCGTCGGCGTTCGGCCAGAAGACCGCGGCCAGCAACCCGCGCCGGGCCGCCATCCCGGGCTGCATCGCCAGATGGCTGACCAGCGCGCGCAGGAGGTTCCCCTTGATCTGCAAGGGTTGCTCCGAACCGGGCCCCGAAGACTGCACCAGCGCCCCGAAAGGCCCGAGCACAGACAGGATCAGACGGGGGCTGCCCCCGGAATCCTTCGCATTGCGCTCCGCATGCGGCCTTGTCATCACAGCGTCATCGCAGGTCAGGCCTCCAGGCCGCACGAACCGACAGGGCCAGCCCTCGCCGCGCCTTGCGCCATACCGGCAAAGTTGTCACGCAAGGTCAAGAGATGGTCGGCCCGGAAACCGGATGCCTCCTTCCGAACGCAGGTCAATCAACGCCGCTGTCGTGACCCCGCATTCCACCAGTTGGCCCGAATGGCGTCCTGATCAGCGCCGTCAGCCGCCGCTGCGGGCCTCATCCATGCGGCGACGCATGGCGCGGATGGCCCCATCGAGCCCGACGAAGATCGCCTCTCCAACGAGAAAATGCCCGATGTTGAGTTCGCGGACTTCCCGAATGGCGGCGATGGCGCCGACATTGTCATAGCTCAGGCCGTGGCCGGCATGGCATTCGAGCCCCAGCTTGCCCGAGAGGCGCGCGGCGGCGGTGATGCGCTGGAGTTCGGCCGCGCGCTCGGAACCGTGATGCTCGCAATAGGCGCCGGTGTGCAGTTCGATCACGGCGGCGCCGATGGCTGCGCTGGCCTCCAGCTGGCGGGCGTCCGCTGCGATGAACATCGAGACGCGGATGCCGGCATTGGACAGCCGCGCGACGATAGGCTTCAGGACCGACTGCCGGCCCGCCACGTCGAGGCCGCCTTCGGTCGTCACCTCCTCGCGGCGCTCGGGCACCAGGCAGACCGCGTGGGGCTTCACCCGCAGCGCGATCGCCACCATCTCGTCTGTGGCCGCCATCTCGAAATTCAGCGGCAGGGGCACCTCGGCCTTGAGCCGGTCCATGTCTGCATCGCGGATATGGCGGCGATCTTCGCGCAGATGCGCGGTGATCCCGTCGGCGCCCGCCTGCATCGCCGCCAGCGCGGCACGGACCGGATCGGGATGCGCGCCGCCGCGCGCATTGCGAACGGTGGCGACATGATCGATGTTGACGCCGAGACGAAGCGACTGGTTCATGACGGAGACCTTTCCTGCGCATGCTGTCCAAGAATGGCGGCCAGACGGATTGCGGCGATCAGGCTGTCGGGTCTTGCGATGCCCATGCCTGCGATGTCGAGCGCTGTGCCGTGATCAGGCGACGTCCGCACGAAGGGCAGGCCGAGCGTGACATTCACGCCCTCGTCGAAGGCCAGCGTCTTGAGCGGGATCAGCGCCTGGTCATGCGTCGGGCACAGCGCGACATCATAGCGCCTGCGCGCCTCGGCATGGAACAGCGTGTCGGCAGGGTGCGGGCCGGTGATGTCGATGCCGAGCGCGCGCAGCCGCGCAACCGCCGGCGCCAGAATATCCCGGTCTTCCGTGCCGATCGTGCCGCTTTCGCCCGCATGTGGATTGAGGCCGGCCAGCGCCAGCCGGGGCTTGGCGATGCCGAACTGCTGGCGAAGCGCGTCAGCGGTGATCACCGCTGTCTCGACCACCAGATCAACCGTCAGCAGGTCCGGCACGGCCCGCAGCGGCACATGGATGGTGATCGGGACAACACGCAGGTCCGCGCCCGCGAGCATCATCACGGGGCGCTCGACGCCGGCGAGATGCGCCAGAAACTCCGTGTGGCCCGGAAAGGCGAAACCTGCCTGTGTGAGCACGCTTTTCTGGATCGGGTTGGTGACGAGAGCGGCGGCGGCGCCCATGCGCACAAGTTCCGTCGCACGCGTGATGCTGGCGATCACGGCTGTCGCTGTTGACGATGATGGCTTGCCCGGCATCGCGTCAACCGGATGGCCAAGGTCGAGCACAGGCAGCGCAACGTCAAAAACGGCGGCAGCCTCTGACGGGTGCGCGATCACGGCGACCGGCGTCGCCAGCCCGGATGCTGCAGCAAGGCGGCGAAGGCGCGCCGGATCATCAAGGAGGCAAAACACCGGCCCTTCGGCGCACAGCCGCTGCCTGGCCGCCAGCGCGATTTCGCCGCCGATGCCGGCCGGCTCTCCCATCGTCAGCAGCACAGGCCGGGTGGATTGCATGGCGTTGTCGCGTCAGGCCGCATTCGGTGATGAAGGCACAGCCTTCGGACAAGCCCGGCACTATGGCGAGACACCGGCAAGGTCAATTGGATCGTGCGCATGGCAGTGTCGCAGGATGCGCGCGGAGCGAGGCGCGCGCCCGCCGCCAGCGGCGCCATGCGCGCCTGGGCCGGAGCACCGGCCCCGCTTTGTCTGCCGGTCAGATTGCGGACAGCGTCCAGGCGTGGGGGAATTCGCCATAATCCGAGGTTGTGACGCCATTGCGGGTGCTGCCCGGATAGGCTGGCAGCGGCTTGACGATCGTGACCCTCAGCACCGCAGCCTCGCCCGGCTTGATGAGGCCGGCATGGACTGCCGCCACCCCCAGCGATGAATCGCGGGTGTAGATGTCGGTGCCCCAGATCTGCCCTTCGGTCGCGCCCTTGATGCGGAAGTAGTAGGTCGCGCCCACGACATCGCACAGGCCGTGCATGCCGCTCGGGGCGTCGGATGCGATCTGGTTGTCGTCGAGCAGCTTCTTCAGCTGCCGGCGCGACAATTTCCCGCGATGGTCGAAATACGCGACCAGTTCCTGCACGACCTTCATGTGGCAATCCCCCGCTGCATGCTGACGACCCGCCCGTAAGGCGGCGAAAACGTGGTTGACTCGCCCGGCACGGCCCAGAGCACCGCATAGGGCACGGCCTCTGCCGGATAGGTGATGTCGCCATCGGTGATGACGATCGCGGCGCTGACGCGCGGATCATCGGCTAGCGCCAGCAGCGCCGGCGTCAGATCGCTGCCGCCATAGCCGCTGATCCGGTAGTCGGCCAGTTCGGCGGGCGAGAGCACTTCGTCGGACGTGACCTCGGTGTCGCACTGGACGACGCGGATGTCGTCGATGCCGGTGGACTCGCAAAAATCGGCGATCGCACCGAGGGCAGAAGCAATCTCGCCGCTCATCGAGCCACTTGTGTCGAGAATGACATTCAGCGTCAGTGCATGACGCTGCCGCCCCGGCATGACCAGGTCAGTGCGCTCGGCACCGCGCCGTGACGCGCGCTGGAAGGTCCGCTCACCTGGGGTGACCCCTTCCAGCCAGCGCTGCAGCGCAATCTGCCAAGGCGTTGCGGAAAGGCCGCGCAAGGCGCGCACCTGCTGCTGCGTGCCGCCGCCGGCTGAGCCCCGACCGTGCATCAGCCCAAGCGCACGGGCGATGGCCATGCCCTTGGCGGCAAGGTCGCGCATGGCTCTGGCGCGGGCAGCCTGCTGTTCCGCGCTCTCCGGAAACATCTCGCGCTCGGTCGCAGCGTCGAGCACGTCTCCCGGCTTGCCGGACGATGGCTGGCCCTGCCCCCCCAGGATCTGGTCGACCGTTACGACCGCCCCCTCCCAGACCTGCGTGCGTGTCATGGTCGATCTGGCGTTGCGCCGCATCTCCAGAACGATCTCCTCGGCGGAACGCGCGCGCGCGCCGGGCATGTCGAGCCCGCCGGCCGGAATCCGGTCAAGGCCGAGCGCATCGCGCAGCATGTCGTTGATGATGTAGTCATGCGCATAGTTGAACTCGAGCCGGCCCGAGCCGACCGCCCGGTCATGGGTGCGCAGCGCCAGATGCAGCAACTCGTGGGCGAGCACGAACAGCAGGTCGTCCGGCGACAGACGCTGCGTGAAGGCACGGTTGGCAACCAGACGGCCCGAGGCGAAGATGCCCATGGTCGGCACGCTGTCATCCAGCGCCACCTGCACCGCTGCGGCAAGGCCCGCCAGATGCGGGAACGGCACGGTCACCATCCTGAGCCCGCGCCGGATGCGCTCCAGCGTGCCGAGGTCCGCCCTGGGGTCTGCAACCCCGCCGGTCATGCCGCGACCTTGCGCAGCAGCCTGAGCATGGCGGGCTCGGCCCCCAGCGCACCCCAGGTACCGACCATGTCGCTCAGCAGGATCAGTTGATGCTCCTGGCTGAGGCTGCCGAGAAAAGTGTTGATCAGCCGTGGCGGCAGGTCCTTCGCCCTTCCGTCACGGACGAACTGACGGATGCAGTCGAGGATGAACCAGCGCGCGGCGTCTCCCTTCGGCAGAAGCGCAGGCTCGCGGATGTAGCGTTCGATCGGCTGGACAGGACCGATGCTTTCCTCCGCCAGCGCGCAGAAAACGGTCGCGTCTTCCGGCGACAGCCGCCCGAAGGCGAGCGCGCGCCGTGTCTCGGCGCTGAGCTGCCCCGCCCTCTCCGCCAGATCGAAGGCGCGCGACAGCAGCGACCATGAGCGCGGCGTCGAGAATGGCACGGGATCGGCCGGCACGGGCCGCATCAACGCATCGGGAACGGTCGCAATGAAGCTGCGGATTTCGCGCCGCACACCGGCCCGCTGCGCCCAGGCCAGCCATTCATCGACATCATGCCGGATCTGCAGGATGGTGACGCGGTTGACCAGCGCCGAACTCATGGCCCGGACCAGCGCCCGGTCCTGCAGGCGGTTGCCGGCGGCGACCACCCAGGTGCCCGGCGGCAGCGCATGTTCGCCCAGACGACGCTCCAGCAGCAGCGAATAGAACGCCTTCTGCACATCGGGCGCGCAGGCAGGCAACTCGTCGAGAAACAGGCAGAACGGCTCGGGGCGCTCGGGCAGCAGCACGCGCGGCGGGCAGAACACCGAGCGCTCGCCGACGATGCGCGGCACGCCGCTGACATCCTCCGGCGCGATCTGCGTCCCCAGCAGCGAGCGACAGGGCAGGCCCGCCTCGCGCGCCGCTTCATAGACCATCTCGGACTTGCCGATGCCGGGCGCCGAAAGCAGCAGGAAGCTCTGCTCCTGCGCCATGAGCTGAATCAGCTTCTTGGCCTGGCGAAGCGTGACAACCTCGTTGAAGGCGCTCTGGCTGGCGGTCATGACGATCCCCTGAAGGGCCGGCCGCGCCGGGCTCAGGGAGCCGGTCCGTCGGCAGGCGTTGCAGGTGAGAGGATCGTCCTGGCGCGATGAACGCCGGCTGCATCAAATGTGACAAGAATGTGGCGACGGCTGCGGTGCGCCGGTCGAAAATCAGACGCTCGGATATTGCCCTTACGGGTCAATTGGCTCGACGTTCAGCCCATGGACAAGGGGGTGCGCCTTTCGCGCGCTCCATGCCGTGCGCGACGACCAACGATCAAGACCCGCAACGGAAGCGGGCTGACCGGACCAGACAAGAACAACACCGTTTGTGCAATCCTTGGGAGGATCAACATGAAGCGACTACTCATCGGGACAGTTTCGGCCCTTGCCCTCATGCTGCCGGGCGCGGCCATGGCGCAGGAGACCATCAGGGTCGGCATTCTGGTCGCCCTGGAAGGCGCATTCGCGGCCGGCGGGGCCGATGGCGTCCGCAACGTCGAACTGGCGCTCAGGCAGGTCAACGGCATGGCCGGCGGCAAGAAGATCGAGACTGTCGTCGCTCCGACCGACACGACGCCCGACACGGCGATCCGCATGGCCCGCAAGCTCATCGAGCAGGACAAGGTGGACATCATCCTGGGGCCGCTGTCCGGCTCCGAAGGCATCGCCATGCGCGACTATGCCAAGACGATTCCCGGCAAGACGGTGATCAACGGCATCTCCGGCGCGCTGGAAACGACCTGGGTCGATCCGGCCAAGAACTTCTTCCGCTTCAACCTCGACGGCGCCCAGTGGGGCGCGGGGCTCGGCACCTATGTCGTCAAGACCAAGGGCTGGAAGCGCGTCGCCACCGTGACCGCCGACTATTCCTTCGGCTACACCAACTTCCTCGGCTTTGCGGCTGACTTCTGCCGGTCGGGTGGCGTCATCGCGGAACGCCTTTGGGTTCCGCTCGGCTCGTCCGACTTTGCCGGCGTGATCGCCAAGCTGCCGGACAATGTCGATGCAATCTATCTCGGCCTCGGCGGCACGGACGCCATCAACTTCCTCAACCAGTACCAGCAGGCCGGAACCAAGATCAATCTGATCGGCGGGACGATCATGGCCGACCAGACCGTCCTGACCTCGCGCGGCCGCGCCAAGGAAGCCCTTGTCGGCACGCCGATTTCCGGCCCGATCGCCAACGACAACACCGCGCCCGAATGGACCGGCTACGTCAAGGCCTACCAGGACGCGTTCCCGGCTGACCGCCGTTTCCCGACCCCCTCCCTGTTCGGCGTCGGTTACTACAATGCGACGCTCGCGATGATCGCAGGGCTCAACGCCGTGAACGGCGATCTCAGCGACAACCAGACCAAGTTCCATGCGGCCCTGTCCTCGCTGAAGCTCAAGACCCCGCTGGGAGAGGTCTCGCTCAACGAGAACCGCCAGGCAACCGGCACGGTCTTTATCAACGAAGTGGTGGACGGCCCTGGCGGCAATCTTGCCATCAAGAACGTCGCCAGGGTTGATGGCGTGACCCAGACCCTCGGCATGACGCCGGAAGCCTTCCGCGCCATGGGCCTTCCGTCGCGCACAGTGCCGGACTGCAAGGCTCTCGGCGGCGGCTGAGGCCACACCCGCAACGGTTCGCGTCTCCGGGGCTGCCGAGGCAGTCCCGGAACGTCTCGCGCGCGGCGGCGTACCAGGGCCGTTGACGTTCGACGACCAATGGACCGATGGCTTCAACCTGCCGGGGCAGGCGATGGCGCTGATCAACTATCTGACACGCATTCACTTTGCCGACCTTGTGCTGGAAGATGCACTGGCTGAACAGCTCGGGCTGCTCGGCATCCGGCGTCCTCTGATCGTGACCGATCGCGTTGCCGGACATGAGGCGGTGGCGCGGGTCACGGACGCGCTGCCATGCGCGAGCGGCGCCAGTATCCAGATGGTTTCAGGCACTGCCGCGTCCGACCTGCTGCTCGACGACATCGGCGCCGTTTTCGCCGCCGGTTCCTGCGACGGCTTCATCGGCCTTGGCGGTCCGGTCGCGCTCAGCCTGACGCGCCGCGCCGCCCATGACCGCCGGACCGCAGGCCTGCGGACGGCGGGCGGCCCGGCCATGATCGCGATCCCCACGACAACAGCCTGCGTCGGCCTGCAGCCACTGTTTGGCAACAAGGCGCGCGGTGGCCGACGGCCCGGCGCGGTCGCCGCCGCGATGCTGCCCGACGTCGTGCTCTGCGATCCGACGCTGACGCTGGATCAGGACGAGGCAGCCACGGCGGCGGCCGGAATGGACGCGCTCACGCACTGCATTGAGGCCTATCTCGGCACGACCTGGAACCCGCCGGCCGACGGCATCGCGCTCGATGGCGTCAGGCGTGCGCGCTCCAGCCTTGATCGCGCCGTTCGCGACGGCGCCAACCTCGATGCGCGCCGCGAGATGCTGGCGGCCGCGCTTGATGCCGGTCTCGCCTCTCAGAAGGGGCTTGGCTCCGTCGAGGCCCTGGCCGAGGCCGTCGAGGACGAGATCGACGCGAATGTGGCGCACGGCTCCTTGCATGCAGCCCTGTTGCCGCCCGTCCTCGCCTTCAATGCACCCGCAATCGGCGCGCGGCTGGGGACCCTGCGCGAGGCGCTGCAGATCGCGCCGGATGACGCCGTGCCCGAGGCGATCGCTGCGCTGGGCGCCGGCATTCGCCTTCCGGTGACGCTGGCGCCCTTCGGCCTCGACCGCGCCGCGCGTGGCCGCATCGCGCGGCGTGCAGCCGAGCATCCCGCGACCCGCACCAATCCCCGCCATGTCACGGCGGCTGACTATCTGCAGATCCTTGACCATGCGTGCTGAAGCCCTACCATCCCCCACTGGAGGCTGTCCTGCACATCGCTTGCCAGACCTCCTTGTTGGCAGAAGCTCATCCGCAGAATGCGCCGTCAGAGCGCAGGAGGGAGGAACATGAGTTCAGCTGTTGCCGTGTTTCACGGTGCGTTCGGGCGTGTCTGCCTGTATGCGATGAATCGGTCGATGGTGCCGCACGCACACCGCGAGGGGCATCTGATCTTCCATGTGCAAGGACCGGCTGGCGAAGTCGTCGTCGATGGCCGCGCCTTCCCGCTGTCCCCCGGACAGGCGGTGGCAATCAGCCCCTGGCAGGCGCACTACTACCGGGCCGTCGACCACGAGGCGCCGACGCTCGCCCTTGTCCTCTACATCAGGCCTGCGTGGTTCCTTGAGGCCAGCCGCCGCTCGACCTCTTCGCTGCGCTTCGGTCGCGTCGGCATCGAGGTCACCGATCATCTCGCCCGTCTGGTCTACGGCAACGCCCACGCGATGCTGGACACCGACATGGCGGACCCGATGATCGAGGACCGGCTGTGCTCGTTGACGCAGGGCTGCTTTGACCAGTCCTGGCAATGGACCGAGCACGGTGCAGGTTTCATCGGACGGGGCGCGCCGTCGCGCGACTACCGCGTGCGCAACGCCCTGCGTGTGCTGATGGAGCGCCTGTGCGAGCCGCTGGATCTCGATGAAGTGGCCCGTGAGGTCGGCCTGTCGCGCCCGCATTTCTACAAGCTGTTCCGCCAGCAGGTCGGCGTAACGCCCAACATCTATCTCAACTCGCTGCGGATGGAGCGGGCGATCGACCGGCTCACAGCCTCGCACGATGCTGTAGCGGACATCGGGCTTGATCTGGGCTTTTCGAGCCAGGCCAGCTTCTCGCGCTTTTTCATTGCCAACGGGGTTGTTCCGCCAAGCACCTATCGCCGCAGCGTGCAAATGGCTTCCCTGTCCTGAACGCGGCGCCTCCCGGGCCATGATCGCATGACCGCGCCGGAGGGATGTTGCGACAGCCGGCACAAGGAAAAGACTGTCGGGTACGCAGTTTGCGGATCGAGCAGTCTAGCTTTGCGGCAAGTTGCGGAGGGCTGCAGGCTCTTCGGGATTGTTGATTGGTTGTGACGACACATGCAGAGCTTCTTCAAGCGTCATCCCGTCTGGTCGGTGATCCTGCTGCTCCTGATCGCGGGATTCGTGTGGCTGATCGCGACGCCCTGGCCGCCTGGGCTGGAACAGGTCATGGGCCGCAAGCGGATTTTCCTGAACGCGGTGTTGTCGGGGATCACGCTCGGCGCGCTCTATTTCCTTGTCGCCAGCGGTTTCACGCTCGTCTTCGGGCTGATGCGCAACGTCAACCTCGCGCATGGCTCGCTGTATCTGCTCGGCGGCTATCTCGGCTACGAGATCGCCAACGCGACCGGGATGTGGCTGCTCGCCTTCCCCATCGTGTTCGTGCTGGTCGGCGCGCTGGGTCTTCTGCTCCAGCATCAGGTCTTCCGCCGGATGGAGGGGGAGGAACTGCGCCAGACGCTCGTCACCATCGGCATATCCGTGGTGCTGGCTGACATCATGCTCTGGATCTGGGGCGGTCAGAGCTATCAGGTGTTGTCGCCGGATTGGCTCAGCGGGCCGATGACCCTGCCGCTGGTCTCGTCGCTGCGGTCCAACGGCGATCCGGTCTACCTGACCTATCCGCAGGTGCGCATCGCCATCCTGATCGCGGCCATCATCATCGGCCTCGCCATGTGGCTGGTGCTGAACCGGTCCCGGCTGGGCATGCTGATCCGCGCCGGCGTCGATGATCGCGACATGCTGGCCGCGTCCGGCGTGCGCATCCAGTATGTCTTTCTCGCCGTGTTCGCCTTCGGCGCCGGCATGGCAGGCATGGCCGGCATCGTCGGCGGCACCTTCCAGTCACTGACCCCGGGCGAGGACACGCGCTTTTTGCTCGCCTCACTGGTGGTGGTGATCGTCGGCGGCATGGGCTCGATCCCGGGCGCCGCGCTCGGCGCGCTGATCATCGGCCTCGCCGAGCAGATCGGCCTGGTCTACGCGCCGACCTACTCGGTGGTGTTCACCTTCCTGATCATGGCCCTCGTGCTCGCCTTCCGCCCGCAAGGCCTTCTGGGGGCCGGCCGCTGATGACCTACGCCATTCGCACCACGACAACGGCGCAGCCGACGCTGCTGGAGAAGGTCCCGCCGCTGTCATGGGCGCTTGCCCTGCTGCTGCTGGTGATGCCGCTTTTCGCCAGCAATTTCGTGCTCTTCCAGATCTTCGGCTGGACCTTCATCCTCGGCATGATCGGGCTCTCCTTGATGTTCCTTGCCGGCTATGGCGGGATGGTCAGCCTGATCCAGATGACCGTCGGCGGGCTGGCCGGCTACATGGTAGCCATTCTGGGAACCAGCGGCGTTCCGACGATCAGCCTTGGCTGGCCATGGTGGCTCTACATACCGGTCGCCATCTTGATCGCGGCGGTGTTCGGAACGCTCGTCGGCGCCCTCGCCGTGCGCACCGAGGGCATCTACACGATCATGATCACGCTGGCGATCGCCTCGGCCTTCTTCTACTTCACGCGGCAGAATTACGGCCTGTTCAACGGCTACACCGGCTTCAACCGCGTCGTCCCGCCTGACCTGTTCGGCCTCGACTGGCGGCAGGCCACGCCGTTCTACTATCTCACGCTGACCTGCGCCGCGCTGTCCTACTTCGCCGTGGTCTATGTGGCGCGCTCGCCGTTCGGCCTTGCGCTCCAGGGCGTCCGCGACAACCCGCGCCGCATGGGCGCGCTCGGCTTCTCGGTCACGGCCCACCGCATTCTCGCCTACACCTTCTCCAGCGTCATCGCAGCCGTGGGCGGCATCCTGCTCGTCTGGCAGAATGCGCAGGTGTCACCCGGCACGGCTGGCATTCCGCAGGTCATCGACATTCTGGTGATCGCAGTGGTGGGCGGCATCAGGCGACCCATCGGCCCGTTCATCGGCGCGCTGATCTATGTCCTTCTGCGGGTCTATTCGCCCGATGTGCTGCTGGCTTTCGGCCTCTCGGGCGAGCGCTTCAAGCTCCTGATCGGTCTCGGTTTTCTGGTCATCGTCTTTTTCTCGCCCGATGGCGTCCTCGGACTCTGGGAAAAATACAAGGCGCGCCGCGAGAAGCAGGCTGATCCCCTGCGCGGAGGGCGGCCATGACGCTCACGCAGACGCGCCCCGGTCCGGTCCGCAACACCGCCGAGCGCCTGAGTTCGGTCAGTTCCGGCAATGCGCTGGAGTTGCGCGGCGTCACCAAGCTGTTTGGCGCGCTGGCCGCGATCTCCGATGTGACGCTGACTGTGCGCCCCGGCGAGCGCCGCGCCGTGCTCGGCTCGAACGGCGCGGGCAAGACAACGCTGTTCAACTGCGTCACCGGCGACTTCCTGCCGACATCCGGCACGATCCGCCTGTTCGGCGAGGACGTGACCAGCTTCCCGGCCCATGAGCGCATCAGGCGCGGCCTGCGCCGCACCTATCAGATCTCGCTTCTCTTCGGCGGCCTCACCGTGGCTGACAATGTCTACCTCGCCTGCCGCGGAGTCTCGCGCGGGCGTTTTTCGCTGCTTCGGCCACGCATCAACGACGTGTTGGTCGCGCGCGCCACTGAACTAATCGAGGCCGTGCATCTGACCCCGGCCCGCGACACGCTCGTCGCCAATCTTTCCTATGGCCAGCAGCGCCAGCTCGAGATCGCGCTGGCGCTGGCCGGAGCGCCGCGCTTCATCCTGTTCGACGAGCCCGCTGCGGGCCTTTCACCCACAGAGCGGGCGGAACTCGTCTCGATCCTGACTGGACTGCCCGCCCATATCGGCTTCATCATCATCGAGCACGACATGGATGTGGCGCTGCGTGTCGCCGAGAGCGTGACCATGTTGCACAACGGGCGCGTCTTCAAGGAGGGCACGCCGGAGGAAATCGAGAACGACGCCGAAGTGCAGGAACTTTATCTGGGGAACGGCCATGGTTGAGCGCCCCCGATCAGTCCGCGCGCCCGCGCTCGAAGTGCGTGGCCTCAACGTCTATTACGGGGCGTCACACGCGCTGCAGGGCGTCGACCTCAGGCTCGACCACGGCGTGCTTTCGGTCGTCGGCCGCAACGGCATGGGCAAGACCACCCTGTGCAAGGCCATTATGGGGCTGGTGCCGGTCTCGTCCGGAACCATCAGCTTCGGCGGCCAGTCACTCGTCGGCCTGTCCCCGGCTGACATCGCCCAACTCGGCATCGGCTATGTGCCGCAGGGACGCCGCCTCTGGCGCTCGCTCACCGTGGACGAGCACTTGCGGATGATCGCAGGCCGCCGCAAGGGCGCCTGGACGATCGACCGTATCTACGCGACATTTCCGCGTCTCGCCGAGCGCAAGTCCAACGGCGGCGCGCAGCTGTCGGGCGGCGAGCAGCAGATGCTGGCCATTTCGCGCGCCCTGCTGGCGAACCCGAAACTGCTGGTTATGGACGAGCCCACCGAGGGGTTGGCGCCGGTCATCGTCGCCCAGGTCGAGGAGATGCTGGTCCGCCTCGCCGAAGAAGGCGACATGGAGGTTCTGGTCATCGAGCAGAACATCGGCGTGGCCTGCATGATCGCCGACAGCGTCGCGATCATGGTCAATGGCCGCGTCAACCGGATCTCTCCCGCGCGGGAGCTGGCGGCTGACCGCGAACTGCAGCAGCGCCTCCTCGGCGTTGGTCGCCACAGCCATGAGGATGCCGGCCCCACGCCAACAGCCGCCCCCGGCGCCGCTGCGAAGGCTGAACCCGCCGGACAGCACGCGCTCAAGATCTACAACTCGAACCCGGTCGCCCCCACGCGTTGGTCCCAGCCCGTGCCGGTGGCGCGTCTGGAACAGCTCGCCAAGGTCGTCACCACCCGCCCGCTTGCCGGAACCGCCGTGAGCCCCGAGATCAGGCCGCTCGCCGCACCGGGCGAGAATGTCGTGCTGGTGGCCGGGACGATGGACACCAAGGGCGAGGAATTGCGCTACATGCGCGATCTCGTCCGCGCGGCAGGTCTGCCCGTGCGGATGGTCGACCTGTCGACCTCCGGCGGCCATTCCGGCGCGGAGATTCCGGCCCACCAGATCGCCGCCTTCCATCCGCGCGGCGCATCCGGCGTGTTCACCGGTGACCGGGGGCAGTCGGTGGCGGGCATGACCGAGGCCTTCGAGCGCTGGATCATGCGCCAGACGGGGATCGCGGGCGTGCTGTCCGCCGGCGGCTCCGGGGGCACCGCGATGGTTGCGCCGGCCATGCGCGCGCTGCCCGTCGGCGTGCCCAAGCTGATCGTCTCCACCGTCGCCTCGGGCGAGGTCAGCAAGTATGTCGGCGCATCCGACATCATGCTGATGCCCTCGGTGGCCGATGTGCAGGGCCTCAATGCGATCACCGAGGAGGTGCTCGGCAATGCGGCGCAGGCCATGATCGGGATGGTTGCGGCGCGCAAGACGCGACGCGTCACGCGCGCGGGTAAGCCAGCCATCGGACTGACCATGTTTGGCGTCACGACGCCGTGCGTGCAGCAGGTCGTGAAGCCCTTGCAGGCAACCTATGATTGCCTCGTCTTCCACGCCACGGGGATTGGCGGGCAGGCGATGGAGAAGCTCGTCGACGCCGGCAAGCTGATCGGCGTCATCGATGTCAGCACCACCGAAGTCTGCGACATGATGATGGGTGGGGTCTTCCCATCCACCGAGGATCGTTTCGGCGCGATCATCCGCACCCGCCTGCCCTATATCGGGTCGGTCGGCGCGCTCGACATGGTCAATTTCGGCGCGCCCGAGACCGTCCCCGAGCGCTACAGGGGCCGCCTGTTCTATCCGCACAATCCGCAGGTGACGCTGATGCGCACGACGCCGGACGAGTGCGCCCGCATGGGCCAGTGGATCGGCCAGAAGCTCAACCAGATGGAGGGCCAGGTTCGCTTCTTCCTGCCCGAGGGCGGCGTCTCCGCGCTCGATGCGCCAGGCAAGCCCTTCCATGATCTCAGCGCCCGCGCGGCCCTGTTCACGGCCATCGAGCAGACGGTGCGCCAGACCGTCTCGCGCCAGATCATCAGATTGCCGCACCACATCAATGCGCCCGAGTTCGCCGCGGCTCTGGTCGCCTGCTTCAACACCCTCCACGGCACAAGCCGTCCCAACCGCCGCAAAGAAGCCAGCCTATGATTCCGCGCCACACAATCCTCGCCCGCTTTCGCGACATGATGGCCAGAGGCGTGCCCATCATCGGCGGCGGTGCGGGCACGGGGCTTTCGGCCAAGTGCGAGGAAGCCGGCGGCATCGACCTGATCGTGATCTACAATTCCGGGCGCTACCGCATGGCCGGGCGCGGTTCCCTGGCGGGGCTGCTCGCCTATGGCGACGCCAACCAGATCGTGGTCGACATGGCCCGCGAGGTGTTGCCCGTGGTCAGGCACACGCCGGTTCTGGCTGGGGTCAATGGCACCGATCCGTTCCGCGACATGGATGTCTTCCTCGATGAGCTGAAGCGCATCGGCTTTTCCGGCGTGCAGAACTTCCCGACAGTGGGCCTGATCGACGGGGTCTTCCGCGCCAATCTCGAAGAAACGGGAATGTCTTACGCGCTGGAGATCGACATGATCGCCAGGGCGCACGCCAAGGATATGCTGACCACCCCTTACGTGTTCAACGCCGAGAACGCCGGCGCGATGGCGAAGGCCGGCGCCGACATCATCGTCTGCCATCTCGGCCTCACCACCGGCGGCAGCATCGGGGCCTCGACCGCGCTGAAGCTCAAGGATTGCCCGGCGCTGGTCGATGAATGGGCCGAGGCCGCGCTGCGCGTCAATCCGAAATCCATCGTGCTGGTCCATGGCGGGCCGGTTGCGATGCCGGAGGATGCCGATTTCATTCTCAGGAACACCAGCAACTGCCACGGCTTCTACGGCGCCTCCTCGATGGAACGCCTGCCGACCGAGGTGGCGCTGACCGAACAGACCCGCGCCTTCAAGCGCATCAAAGGCAAGTAAGAGCTGCGCAAGCGGCGCGACCGGAGGGACAACACATGACAGGGCAAATGATCGGCCAGTTGATCCTGTGGCTCATCGTGGCGGTGGTGGCCATCGCCATCATCTATTGGGTGATGCAGTGGCTCTACCGGCGTTCCACCAAGGAGATCGCCTTTGTGCGCACAGGCTTCCTTGGCGAGAAGGTGGTGATTGATGGCGGCGCCTTCGTCTGGCCCATCATCCACGACATTACGCCCGTGAACATGAACACGCAGCCGCTCAAGGTATCGCGCAGCAAGACCGAAGCGTTGATCACCAAGGACCGCATGCGCGTCGATGTCGAGGCCGAGTTCTATGTCCGCGTCCAGCCCGAGCGCAAGGCCGTCGCCATGGCCGCCTCGACGCTGGGCCGCAAGACGCTGGAGCCGGACAGCCTGCACGCCCTCCTGGCCGGCAAGTTCGAGAGCGCCATGCGCGCCGTGGCCGCCGAGATGGACATGAGCGGCATGCACGAGAACCGGTCGAGCTATGTCGAACGTGTCCGCGCCGCCGTCCAGGAAGACCTCTCCCGCAACGGTCTCGAACTGGAATCGGTCGCCATTCTCGACATCGACCAGACCAGCCTGGAATTCTTCAATCCGTCGAACCGCTTCGACGCCGAAGGCCTGACCGTCCTGATCAAGGACATCGAGGCCCGCCGCAAGCTGCGCAACGACATCGAGCAGGATGCGATGATCCAGATCCGGACGCGCAACCTCGAAGCCGAACGGCAGTCGCTTGAAATCGACCGTGCCAGCGAGGAGGCGCGGCTGGAGCAGGAACGCGACATCGAGTTCCGCCGCGCCCAGCAGCGCGCCGAACTGGCGCGCGAGCGGGCCGAACGCGAAACACAGGCGGAGTCGGCGCAGATCACTGCACGCGAAACCATCGAGAAGGCCCGCATCGCCAATGATCGCGGCATCGCCGAAGCGCGCATCGCCTCCGAAGGCGACATCCGCAGCCGCGAAATCGCCAAGTCCAAGGCCATCGAGGGTGAGGAGATCGCCGCACAGGAGCAGATCCAGACCGCGCGCATCCTGCAGGAGCGGGCGCTGAGGGAAGCCCGCATCGTCAATGAGCAGGAGACGTCGGCGCGCGAAATCGAGCGCACCCGGGCGCTTGAAGCCGCCGAGATCGCGGCGCGGGAGGCAACGGAACGCGCGCGCATTGCTCAGGAACAGGCGATCGCGGAGGCCCGCATCAACAAGGACAAGGAGACGCAAGGCCTCGAAATCGAACGGCAGCGCGCCACCGACCAGGCCGAGATCGCGGCACGCGAGGCGACCGAGAAAGCCCGCATGGCGCAAACCCTCGTCCTCACCCAGACCCGGATCCGCGGCGAGGAAGACATCCGCCGCCGTGAGATCGCCCGCCAGCAGGGCCTGGACGAAGCCGAAATCGCGGCCCGTGAAGCGACGGAAAAGCTGCGCATCGCGCAGGCCTCCAACGTCTCCGAACAGCGGATCGCCGAAGACCTGCGCATCCGCAACCTCGAAATCGAACGCCAGCAGGCCATCGAAGCCGCCGAGATCGCGGCCGGCCAGGCGGTGGACGCCGCGCGCATCGCCCGCGAAAAGGCCGTATCGGCCGAGCGCATCGCCGCCGAACTGGCCACGCGTTCGGAGGAGATCGCCCGCGACATGGCGCTCGACAAGGCCCGCGTCAGCGCCGGCCAGAGCGTGGACACCGCCCGCGTGGCCGCCGACAAGGCTCTCGAGGAAGCCCGTGTCGCCGCCGAGCAGGCCGTCGAGGCAGCGCGCATCGCCCAGCGGCTGAAGCTCGAGGCCGAGCGCCTCAGCGCGGACCAGACAATCCGCAGCCAGACCATCACCCGCGACAAGGTGCTGGAATCGGCGGAGATCGCCCGCCGCGAAACCACGGAAAAGGCCCGCATCGCCGCCGAACTGGCGCTGGAGCAGGAGCGCATCGCCAGCCAGCAGACCCGCGAGGTCACCGACATCAACAGGAAGCGCGAGGTCGAGGCCGCCGAGGAAACCCGCGTGGTCGAGCTTGCGGCCAAGAAAGCCGCGCGCGCCAATGCCGAGGCCGAGGTGCGAAGGGCACAACTCTCCGCGCAGGCGTCGATCGAAACCGCCGAGGTCGAGCGCGAGCGCACGGTCGAGGCAGCGAAGGTCGAGCGCCGGCAGTCGCTGGAGCAGCTGGAGATCGCCCGCGTGCAGGCGCTGCGCGAGGCCGAGATCGAAAGCCGCGAGGACGTCGAGCGGACCCGGATCGCCTCCGAGCGCGGGCTCGACGAAATCCGCATCAGCCACGAGACCGAGCGCCGCAAGCTCGAAGTCGAACGCGAGAAGACGGTGGAAACCGCCCAGATGGAAAAGGCCATCGCGCTCTACAGGAAGTCGCTCGAGGAATCCGGCGCCCGCGCCGCATCCGACAAGGCCAAGGCCGACGCGATGCAGGCGGAGGAGCAGGTCAAGACCGTGCGCGAAACCGAGAGCGCCAAGCGCCGCAAGGCCATCGACGTCCTGATGGCCGAGAAGGCCGCCGAGGAACAGACCATCGCTTCGGGCGCCGAAAAGGTGCGCAGCGCGGTCGAGGCCGAAGCCCAGCGCCTGCTCAACGAGGCCGAGAACGTGCTCACAGATCCGGCCCGCTTGTCGCTGTTCCGTCGCAAGCTGCTCGAGCATGTCGAGGGCATCGTCGCGGCCTCGGTCAAGCCGCTCGAGAAGATCAACGACATCCGCATCGTGCAGATGGACGGCCTGAACGGCGGCGGCGGCGAAGGCCGCGGCAGTCCGACCGACGAGGTGATCAACTCGGCCCTGCGCTACCGCGTGCAGGCGCCCCTGATCGACAGCCTGCTGTCGGACATCGGCATCGATGGCTCGAACCTCGCCAAGCAGGGAGGCCTGATCCGCGAGGCATCTGACATGCAGCGCATCGCAAGCGACAGCAAGAAGGCCGCAACGCCCAAAGCCGAAGGCCCGAAACCCGACACAGAGGGCAAGAAGTAAATGGCACGCGTCTACGTTTCCTCGATCATCGACGCGCCCGTCGCCAAGGTCTGGGCCAAGGTGCGCGACTTCAACGCATTGCCACGCTGGGTCCCGGCCGTGCGCGAAAGCCGCATCGAGAATGGCGAGCCGGCAGACAAGGTCGGATGTGTCCGTGATTTTTATCTGCAGAACGGCGACCACCTGCGTGAGCGGCTGCTCGGGCTGTCGGATTACGACATGTTCTGCACGTACTCGATCCTTGAATCGCCGATGCCGCTGACCGACTATATCGCCACCTTGCGGCTTACCCCGGTCACCGATGGCGACAAGACCTTCGTCGAGTGGACCGCAGAATTCGAATGCGCGCCGGAACTGGCCGCCGATCTCGTCACCGGTATCGGCACCAACGTTTTCCAGGCGGGGTTCGACTCGCTCAAGCGCCAGATGGTGGGCTGAGCATGGTCAAAATCGTCAAAAGCACTGTTCTGAACGCGCCTGTCGAGGCGGTCTGGGCAGTGCTGCGCGATTTCAACGGCCATGACCAGTGGCACCCGGCGGTGGCCGACAGCGTCATCGAGCGCGGCTACCCTTCCGACAAGGTCGGCTGCGTGCGGAGGTTCCATCTCGCCGATGGCTCCGAGCTGCGCGAACTGCTGCTCACCATGTCCGACGCCGACATGGCGTTCTCGTATTGCCTGCATGAGACGCCGGTGCCGCTGCTGAACTATGTCGCCCATGTCCGGCTTGCGCCCGTCACCGATGGCGACCGCACCTTCTGGCATTGGGAGAGCCGGTTCGACACGCCGCCGGGCCGCGAGCAGGAGCTGAAGACCATGGTGGCCGAGAACATCTACCAGGGCGGCTTCGATGCCATCCGCGCATATATGGGCCTCGGAGGCTGAGCATGAGGGTTGAAAGCTACAACACGCTTGCGGAGGCCGCCCGCGCCATGGGGCCGGATGCGGTGTTCATGGCCGGAGGCACACTCGTCATGCGCGATGTCAACGCCGGCACGTCTGCCGGTCGCGTCGTGCGCAGCGCCGACCCTGCATTGACCGAGATCCGCGCCACCGGCGATGGTTTCAGCCTGGGCAGCGGCGTCACCATGGCGCGCGTGCTGGCGCACCGGGATCTGGCATTCCTCGCGCCGGTGGCGCGCGCCGTCGGTGGCCCGCAGGTGCGCAACATGGCGACCATCGGCGGCAACATCTTTGCCCATCATCCCTATGGCGATTTCGCCGTGGCCTTGCTGGCGCTCGGCGCGCGCGTGGTCCTGGCGGGCCAGGGTGGCGCCAAGCCGCTCGATGACCTCCTGCGCGAGCGCGGCCGGTCGGGTGGCACGAGCCCGATCGTGGCGTCCATCGAGGTTCCCCGTCCGCGCGATCCGCGCGCTTTCGGCTTCGTCAAGGTCAGCCGCATCAAGCCAAAGGGCGTCTCGGTGATGTCGATTGCCGTGAACCTGCCACGCGACGGCGGGCGCATGCGCGGCGCGCGCGTTGCCTTCGGCGCGATGGGCCCGGCCCCGCTCAGGGCTTCTGCGGTCGAGCGCGTGCTCGAAGGCCAGAGCCTCGATGCCGCGACCATTGCCCGCGCGGCGCAACTGGCCAGCGACGGACTTGATCCGCCCACCGATGCGCTGGCCTCTGCCTGGTACCGGCGTGAAGTGGCCGGCACGCACCTCAGGCGGCTGCTTGAAAAGATGGAGCGCGGCTGATGGCCAAGAAACCCGTCACTTTCATGCTCAACGGCTCCGAAAGGGCCGCCTTCGCCGAGGAGGGGTTGAATCTGCTGGAATTCCTGCGCCGCGCGGTGGGCGACCTCAGCCCGAAATATGGCTGCGGCCAGGGTACCTGCGGGGCCTGTACCGTGATCATCGATGGAGAAACGCACCTGTCCTGCCTGACCATGGCGGAGGCCGTTCAGGGCCGGAAGGTCGAGACCGCGTCCGGCCTCGCCAATGGCAAGGTGCATCCGCTGCAGGAAGCTTTCATGGAGCATTTCGCGGCCCAGTGCGGCTATTGCACGCCCGGAATGCTGATGTCGGCCAAGGTTCTGCTCGACCACAACCCCTCACCGTCGCGCGCAGAGGTGATCGAGGCCATTTCCGGCAATCTGTGCCGCTGCACGGGCTATGAACCCATCATCGACGCCATCCTCGCCACCGCAAACACGAGGAGGCTCGCATGATCGAGTTCCGCAAGGAGTTCTTCGCCAACGAGCGCGACGACAACCTCAACGAGATCGGCAAGCCAACCCGCCGGCAGGACATTCTCGGCCATGTCACGGGCCGGTCGCCTTACTTCGATGACCACCTGTTCGAGGGGCTGCTGCACATCCGCTGCGTGCGCAGCCCGCACCACCATGCCCGCATCCGCCGCATCGACATCTCGGCGGCCGAAAAGATGCCTGGCGTGGTGCGCGTTCTGCTTGGCAAGGACGTGCCGCTGAACCTCAACACACTGCTCAGCCTGCTCGACTTCGGCCTCGATGACGAACCGGTGCTGTCTGAAACCAAGGTCGCCTACAAGGGCGAGCCTGTCGCCGCCATCATCGCCGAAAGCGAAGCTCAGGCGCGCGCAGCGGTGAAGATGGTCAAGGTCGAGTGGGAGGTGCTGCCGCACGTGCTCGATGTCGAGGATGCGCTGAAGCCCGGCGCGCCGGTGGTCTGCGATGTCTACCCGACCAACAGGTTCATCTACCACGGCAAGTTCGACCACCAGAAGCTGCGCTACGGCGATGTCGAGGAGGCCTTCAACCGCGCCGACCACATCGTCGAAGGCCGCTACCAGATGTCGCCGATCGAGCAGGCTCCGATGGAGACCTGCGGCGCGATCGCGGCGCCTGAAGTAAACGACCGCTTTGTCTGCTTCACCTCGACGCAAGGACTGTTCTTTTCGCTCGGCACGGCGGCGAAGCTGCTCACCATGCCGTCGAGCCGCCTGCATTTCGTTGGCGGAACGGTCGGCGGCGGGTTTGGCGGCAAGGTCGACAGCATGCACGAACCGCTCGCCATCCTCGGCGCGATGCTCACCGGACGGCCCTGCAAATATGCCTGGGACCGCGAGGAGGAAATGCAGGTCGGCGCGCCGCGCGGGGCCGAGCGCTGGTACATCAAGGATGGCATCACCCGCGACGGTCGCATCATCGCGCGCAAGTTCACCGGCTATTTCGACTCGGGCGCCTACACGCGGTTGTCGTCCTACGCCATCATCAAGGGCGTCGGCCATCTGCCCGGCCCGTACACGATCCCGAATGTCTACGCCGACGTGTTCTGCGTCTACACCAACCGCACCCCGGCCACCGCAATGCGTGGCTTCGGCATCACGGGCGTGGATTTCGCCATCGAGGCGCACATGGACAAGGTGGCGGAGACGGTGGGGATGAATCCCATCGACCTGCGCATCCTCAACTCCTACCGCGACGGTGACATGAAGGCGCATCGCCGCCTCGCCAAGAACTGTGCACTCGTCGAATGCTGCCAGGTCGTGGCCGAGAAGGGCGGCGTGGCGCTTTCGGCGGAGTCGCGCTCCGCCACCTCGCTCACCGGTGGCGGAGGCGAACGTGCCCGTCTCCCAGCCCGCACCGCGACGGACCAGGCGGGCGCAGTCAGCGGCTTCAAGGGCGGCAACTACGCCAGGAAGGGTGGCGGCGCATCCGGCCCGCAACCCGTAGCGATGCCGGTTGCTGCCCCTGCTCCTGCCTATGCCAATTCGCCGCAGCGGCCCGCGGCCCCGGCCTATCAGCCAGCGGCAACTGCCCCGCCGGCCGCGTCACCGCCGACACCGCCTGCGGACACGGCACGGCACGGCGCGCTCCGGTTCTCGTCCTTGTCCGGCTTCAGGAGGCGCTGATGGCCATGCATCGCGGGCGCGGCTTCGCGTCCATCAACTATCCCATCGGCATGAACCTCGGCGGCGACCCGTCGCAGGCGCTGGTGCATTCGAATCCCGACGGCAAGTTCACCGTCGCGCTGTCCTCGATCGATCTCGGACAGGGCATGAAATCGGTCACACGGCAGATCGCGGCGGAGACGCTCGGCATCCCCGTGGCCGATGTCTATGTCGACACCGCCGACAGCGACACCGGACCGCACTGCATGGGCTCGTTCGCCTCGCGCGGCACGCACCGGGTCGGCAATGCGGTCATTCAGGCGGCGCAGGAAGCGCGCGCGGTCATGCTGGAGGCCGCGGCGGAGGAACTCGAGGTCGATGCCTCCGATCTTGTCACCGACGGGCGCGGCAACATCCACGTCAAGGGTGCGCCCTCTCGCAGCATCACCACCATGGCGGCCTGCCAGGCGGCGCAGTTCAAGCAGGGGCGCACGGTTTCGGGGCGCGGCATCTTCCTGATCCCGCTTTCGGAGGTCGACCCTGAAACTGGCGAGATGACGCCCGTGTCGTGCTTCGCCCATGCCGCCATGCTGGTCGAGGTCGAGGTCGATGACGAGACTGGCGAGGTCTCGGTGCTCGACATGCAGTCCGCCTACGAGCTTGGGCGCGCGCTCAACCCGAAGCTGGTCGAGCAGCAACTGATCGGCGGGGCCTGGATGGGCATGAGCCATGTGCTCTGGGAGACCACGGAACCTTATTATCCGGATCGCAGCCACGGGCCGGTCGATTTCAACCATTACCTGATGCCCGGCCCGGGCGATCTCGCGCCACACCACATCTCGGTGCTGGAGCGGCCCGCGCCGGACGGCCCTTTCGGTGGCAAGGGACCGGGCGAGATGTGCGCCAACCCGGTGCTGCCCGCTGTCGCCAATGCGGTCTACGACGCGGTCGGCGTGCGCATCGACGAGTTGCCGATCACGCCCGAGAAGGTGCTGCGCGGCATCCGCGCCAATGGCGGGGCGAGGCCGAAGATGCGTTTGGCAAGGGCACGCTGAGCATGGCCGTCCGCCGCTCCATCATGGGCATTGACGGGCCGGAACCGCTGGCCCGGTCGCTGCGCGACGCACAGTACATTGCCGATGAGGGGCTGGCCACCGCGGCCTATCTCGCGCTCGCGCTCGGCAAGCCGCTGCTGCTCGAAGGCGCGCCCGGTGTCGGCAAGCCGGAAGCCGCCAAGGCCTTGGCGTCCGTGCTGGGGCGCGAGCTTGTCCGGCTTCAGTGCTACGAGGGCATTGATGCATCTGCGGCAATGTATGAGTGGAACTTCCCGCGCCAGATGCTGGCGATCCGGCAGGCTGGAGAGGCTTACGTCAACTTGTACGCCGACGAATATCTCGTGGCGCGCCCGATGCTGCAGGCCCTGCAGGCCCCGCGTGACAGGATTTTGCTGATCGACGAGATCGACCGCTCGGACCACGAGTTCGAGGCCTTCCTGCTGGAGTTCCTCTCCGATTTCACCATCTCGATACCCGAGCGCGGCACGATCCGGGCAGCCGAGCGTCCCGTGGTGATCCTGACCTCCAACCGCACGCGCGAACTGCACGAAGCCCTGCGCCGACGCTGCGTCTATCACTGGATCGGCTATCCGGAGCCGGCGCTCGAAGCCCAGATCGTGATGATGCGGGCCAGCATCGTGGCACAGGATACCGCCCGACGCGTGGTCGCAGCCGTCGGCAAGCTGCGCGCCGAACCGCTGGCCAAGCCGCCCGGCGTGGCCGAAACCGTGGAATGGGCTGAAGCCGCCACCGTGCTCAACGAACAGGGCGTACCCTGGCCGCGCGCCTTCGCCCGCGCCATTGGCGTCGTTCTCAAGGATCAGGACGACCTTGCTTTCATCGCGCCGCGCCTCGACGCTATCCTGATGGGAACGGCGGCATGAGCGCCGAAGCTGCCCTGCCACGCCCGCTCGCGCCCTTCATGGCCTTCGCGCAGACCCTGCGCGCAGCCGGCTTTGCCGTGGCGCCCGAACAGGTGCGCGCCCTCATCGCAGCGGTTGGCCTGCTTGGCCCCAAAAGCCTGCGGGATATCCGCCGCGCTGCCCATGCCACGCTCGGGCCATCTCCCGAAAGGCGGGAGGAGTTCGACGCGCTGTTTGACGAGATTTTCCTTGGTCACATGCTGACGGCGGAAGCCTTCGGCGAGCCCGAGGACATGCCCGCCGCCTACGACGCCGGCGAGTTCGAGATGATGCCCGATGCTGCCGAGGAAGACCCCTCAGGCGCGGATGCTTCTGTGGCAGAGCGCCTGTTCGCCCGCCGCTTCGATGGCGACGAGAGTGAAGCCCTGCGTGCCTTCGCGCGGGCGGTGCCTGTTGCCCTGCCGCGCAGGCGCGCCCGGCGCATGACAGGCGGCAAGGGCCGCCTCGCCGACCCGCGCCGGGCTTTCCGCGAGATGATGCGCAAGGATGGCGAGATGACGCGCCTGCCGCGCCGCATCCGCCAGTTGCGCCAGCGCCGTGTGCTCCTGCTGGTCGATGTGTCAGGTTCGATGAAGGCCGGCACCGATGGCGCGCTCAGGCTCTGCCATGCGCTAGTGCAGGCCGCAGAGCAGGTCGAGGTCTTCACGCTCGGCACGCGGCTGACGCGGGTCACGCGGGCGCTCAAGCACCGCAGCCGTGATCAGGCCCTGGCGCTGGCGTCGGGGCTGGTGGCGGACTGGGATGGCGGCACGCGGCTGGGCGAGGCCTTGCAGGTCTTTCTCTCGGTGCCGCGCTTTGCCGGTTTCGCGCGCGGTGCGCTGGTCGTCGTTCTGTCCGACGGGCTCGAACGCGGCGGGTCTGAGGCGCTGATCTCCGCCATGGAGCGCCTTCGCGGCCTCGCCTGGTCGGTGCTGTGGCTGACGCCGCTGGCGGCCGACCGCGCCTATCGTGCCGAGACGGGAGCGCTGAAGGCGATCCTGCCGCTGATCGACCGGCTCGGCAACGGGGCAACGCCACAAGCCATCGCCGCCGAAGTTCTCGGCTTCGCCAAGGGCCAGCGCATGCCCGCGCGGGTGCCGGCATGAGAATCGTCGATGCCCATTTCCATGTCTGGCGGCAGGCCGATCTGCCCTGGCTGACGGGACCGATGCAGCCGCGCATCTTCGGCCCGTATGAGCCGATCCGCCGCGACTATCCGATGGCAGAATATCTCGCAGATGTCGCGGGAACGGGGGTGCAGAAGGCCGTCTACGTGCAGGCCAACTGGCCGGTCGACCGCGCCGAGGCCGAGGTGGCCTGGATGGAGAGCGTTGCGCTCGAAACCGGCTGGCCGCATGCCATCGTCGCCTATGCCGACATGACGGCGCCCGATGTGCGCCCGGCGCTTGACCGGCTGGCACGCTATCCCCGCGTGCGTGGCATCCGCCAGCAGTTCCACTGGCACGAGCAGCCTTTGTATCGCTTCGCGGCCGATCCTGACCTGTGCCGAAACCCCACCGTTCAGAAGAACATCGCTCGGCTGGCCGACTATGGCTGGGCCTTCGACCTCCAGGTCTTCGCGTCCCAGATGGCGGGCGCGGCGGACCTCGCACGTGCTTGCCCCGATGTGACCTTCATCCTGCAGCATGCCGGCATGCTCGAAGACCTGAGCGCCGCCGGGCGCGAGGCCTGGTTGCACGAGATGGGGCTGCTGGCCAATGAGCCGAACGTTACGGCGAAGCTTTCAGGCTTTGGCACCTTCGTGCACCGCAATGATCCGCTGCACATTGGCTGGCTGATCGCCGAGACGGTGCGCCTGTTTGGCGCCGTGCGCTGCCTCTATGGCTCGAACTTTCCCATCGAAAAGCTCTGGACAGGCTACGGCGCCTTGATCGGCGCGCATCGGCAAGCGGCGGCCAGCCTCAGCGAAGCTGAGCAGAGCGCGATTTTCCACGACACGGCATGCCGGGTCTACCGGCTGTAACTTTGGGAGGGCATGACAGATGGCACTTGAAATCAGGGTTCTGGACTTTGGCGACATCGAGCTTGAATCGAGCTTCCTCGTCCTCGGCCGCGGCTGCGGACGCACGCGGCGCGTCCACACCTACGGCTTTCTGATCCTGGGCGGGCAATATCCGATCGTGGTCGACACCGGCTATCGCGACAACGCCATCATGGAAACGCTCGGCATGCGCGGGCTGCAGTTCCACGAGAACATGATCCAGAACCAGTTGGCGAAGCATGGCGTCAAGATGAATGACGTACGCTACATCTGCCACACGCACCTGCACATCGACCATGCCGGCAAGGATGACCACTTCCCGATGAACACCACGGTGGTGGTCAATCGGCGCGAGATGGAATGCTCCGTTTCGGGGCTGATGCATCCGCAATACCCCAAGCCCGACATCCAGCACCTGATCGAGCGGCTGCACACGCGCCACGCGCTGCGGCTCGAGGATCTGGAACTCTCCGGACCGATTGAACTGATCCCCGGCGTCTACATGGAGGCGGCCAACGCCCATACCGAAGGCTCGATGAACATTCATGTCGAGACGGCAGAAGGGCTGGCCACGATCTGCGGCGATGTCATCTACGACTTCCAGGACCAGATCATCGATCCCTACCATGTGATCTACTCCCATGAGGTCCAGGTGACCGGCAACCATGCCGGCTCGAAACGTTCGGAGAAGGCCGCGATCAAAAAGCTGCTCAACTCCTCGAAGTTCCTGCTGCCGGTGCACGACAAGCCGGCCAAGGTCGAGCGCGGCCAGGTCGTCGGACGGCTCGACATGGTCGTTCCCGGCCCGATCAGCCAGACCGTGCAGCGGCGCGACTGGTTCCCCGTCTGACCGCGCCTCGATCCGAGAGGACAGCACCATGGCCCATGACGCACTAGACCCTTCCTTCCGACGCCTGATCGACGAGCATGCGCCCGTTCGGCAGGTCGGCTCCGGCTTCACCTTCACGGAAGGGCCGATCTGGCATCCGGTTGAACACTATCTGCTGTTCTCCGACATGCCGGCGGATGTGCGGCGGAGGCTCGATCGTGCGGGTGTTCGCGAGGTGCTGCGCCCATCGAACAAGGCCAACGGCCTGACCTATGACGCCGACCTCAACCTGATCGCCTGCGAGCATGCGACATCATCGCTCGTGCGCTTCAGGCCAGACGGCCGGCGCGAGGTGCTGGCCAGCCACTTCGAGGGGCAGGAACTCAACAGCCCCAACGACCTGTGCATCCGCTCGGACGGTTCGATCTACTTCTCCGATCCCTGGTATGGCCGCATGCCGGTCTATGGCGTGGAGCGGCCGCGCGCACTGGGATGGCAGGGCGTTTTCCGGGTGGCGGCGGGCGGCGACGAACCCGAACTTCTGGTCGACCGCTACATGTTCTCCCAACCCAACGGGCTGTGCTTTTCGCCGGACGAGAAGCGGCTCTACGTCAATGACACCGAACAGGCCAACATCCGGGTCTTCGATGTCGACGCCCATGGCAGGCTCAAGAACGGGCGCGTGTTCGCCAGCGGCATCAGCGACATGCTCAGGCCCGGCGTGCCGGACGGCATGAAATGCGACACCGATGGCAACGTCTGGGTTACCGCACCGGGTGGCCTGTGGGTGTTCGCGCCCGATGGCCGCCACATCGGCAAGGTCTCGATCCCCGAACTCGCGGCCAACCTGCACTGGGGCGGGCCGGACTGGCGCACGCTCTATGTCTGCGCCACCACCTCCGTCTACGCAGTCGACCTCAAGATCGGACCCCGCAACGAGCCCTTCATGCGCGCCCGGCCGGCGGCGCGCCTCGCGCCGTCGTCGCCTGCGGCGCCGGCCCCCGCCGCATCGGCGGCGGACGGCGAACTGAGGCTCGATCCCGCCCGCTGCGCGCTCATCATCCAGGACATGCAGAATGATGTCGTCATGGAGGGCGGCGCCTTCGCGGCCTCCGGCTCGCCCGCCCATTGCCGCGAGCAGAACGCCATCGAAAACGTGCGCCGCCTCGCCGAGCACTGCCGCCGGGTCGGGGTGCCGGTCATCCATGTCTGGTTCTGCCGCCGTCCTGATGGGCGTGACATGACGCTGAATGCGCCCCTGTTCGAGGGCGCGGTGGACGCCAATGCGATGGTCGAAGGCACCTGGGGTGCCGAGCCGGTGCCCGGCCTTGAGGCCCAGCCCTCGGACCACATCATCCGCAAGAACCGGATGAGCGCCTGGGAGGGGACCAATCTCGAGACGATCCTGAAGGCCAATGGCCGCGACATGATCATCGAGACGGGTGCCTGGACCAACATGTCGATCGAGCACACCGCCCGCACCGGAGCCGACAAGGGCTATGTGATGATCATCCCGGAAGACGGCTGCTCGACCATGAACGCCGACTGGCATCGTGCGTCGATCAACTACGCCATGCAGAACGTCGCGATGGTCACCAAGGTCGACGCAGTGATTGCCGCCCTGCGCTAGCCCGGGCGGCGCGGAGCGCACACGCGTCTGTGAAAAATGTCATGGCGCACATTGCTGACAAGGCGAAATCATCGTGCAAGACTGACCCATCGCCGCGAATTTTGCCCCGCTCAGCGCACGGATTGTCCAGATGTTCAAAAGACTTGCCGCCATTGTAATGGCGTTGATGGTGGTCACCGCCGCCGCAGCCCAGCCCTATCGTGACTCCATCACCGTCGACCTGCCGAACGACGCGGCGACGCTCGATCCGCATCTGCAATGGGATACCGACAGCTACGCCATCTACCGCAACATTTTCGACAATCTCGTCACGCGCGATGTCTCCGGCAAGATCGTGCCACAGATCGCGGAAAGCTGGCGACAGGTCGACGACACCACCCTGACGTTCAAGATCCGGACCGGGGTCAAGTTCCATGACGGCTCGCCGCTGACAGCCGAGGATGTGGCCTATTCGATCCGCCGCATCATCGATCCCGCGCTGCGCAGCCCGCAGCTCTCGCAGTTCGACCAGATCGCCAGCGCGGAGGCGACTGACGCCACCACCGTGTTGATGAAGACCAAGGCACCCTACCCTGCCCTGATGGCCCAGCTCGTCAAGCTGTCGATCGTGCCAAAGGCTGTGGTCGAGCGGGTTGGCGCCCAGGCCTTCAACCTCCAGCCGGTCGGCTCCGGACCCTACAAGCTCCGCGCCTGGCAGCGCGGCGTCGGCGTGACCCTCGACGCCGTGCCCGACTACTGGCGCGGCCGCCCACCCTTCGACACCGCCAACTTCCGCGTGGTACCGGATGTCGCCACCCGCATCGCCGACCTTCAGACAGGGCGCGCCGACATCGTGCGTCAACTCGGGCCGGACGAGGCCGTGCGCATCAAGTCCGATGCGAAGCTCCAGGTCCTCGCCGCGCCGACCGAGCGCATCGGCTACATGTTCATCAACGCCGTATCGGGCCCGACACAGGATGTCCGCGTCCGCCGCGCCATCGCCCACGCCATCGACCGCAAGACCCTGATCGAGGCCCTGCTGCAGGGCTATGGCAAGGAAGTGGATGTCGTGCTGACGCCCGCGAATTTCGGCTACATCGAAGGCATCGGCGGCAACGCCTTCGACCCCGCCAGGGCCAAGGCCCTGCTGCGTGACGCGAACGCGGTCAACGCGCAGCTCAGCTTCCTGACCTCGCCGGCCTATGATCGCCGCCTCGTCGAAGCCTTGCAGCAGATGCTGCAGGAAGTCGGCTTCCGCGTCGACATCCAGACCATGGACCAGCCGACCTTCCTGCGCCGACGTCAGGGCCGGCCTGACGAGGCGGGCTCGATCTCGCTCGGCCGCTGGAGCTGTGCCTGCCAGGACGCCGACGGCGTCATCTTCCCGCTGTTCCGCAGCGGCTCGATCTGGGCGAAGTATTCGAACGCCGATTTCGACAAGGAGGTCGACGCCGCCCGGGCGACTCTGGACGAGGCCAAACGTCTGACCCACTATCGCCGCGCCTTCGAGATCCTGCGCGACGAGGTTCCAGGCCTTGGTCTGTACCAAGACTTCGCCATCTATGGCGCGCGTCGGGAAATCCGCTGGCAGCCCACCGCGAACGAGGCGTTCTTTCTGTTCGACATGCGCTGGCGGCCCTGACCGGCTGAGAGGCCGGATTCATGCCGCGCTATCTTCTCAGCCGTCTTCTGCAGGCGGTGCTGACGACCTTCGGCGTGATGACGATCGTCTTTTTCGTCATGCGCCTGTCGGGCGACCCCGTGCTTCTGCTCGTCCCCGAGGGCGCGACGCGCGAGCACATCGAAACCGTGCGGCGCGAACTCGGCTTCGATCAACCGATCTGGCGTCAGTACCTGACCTTCCTGGGCGGCCTGCTCAATCTCGAACTGGGCGTCTCGGTGGTCCAGCGCGTGCCCGCCTGGGACATCCTCGCAAGCCGCATTCCCTATACGCTGGCGCTGGCGGGGGCTGCGCTCGTCGTCGCCGTGGGGCTTGGCGTTCCTGCCGGCATCGCCATGGCCATCTGGCGCGGGCGCTGGTTCGAGCGCCCCATCGCCGCACTGGTCGTGACGGGCCAGAGCATGCCAACCTTCCTGAGCGGCATTCTGATGATCATGCTGTTCGCCGTGACCTTGCGCTGGCTGCCATCCTCCGGCGTCGATGGCCCCGCTTCGGTGGTCATGCCGGCCATCGCGCTCGGCATGCTGTCCATGTCGACCTTCGCCCGGATGGCCCGCATCGCGGTGGTCGATGAACTCGGCAAGGATTATGTCCGCGCCGGCCTCGCCCGCGGCCTGCCGCTCGGCAAGGTCGTGACGCGGCACGTGCTGCGCAACGCGGCGATTCCGGTCGTGACCATCGCAGCGCTGGAAACCGGCAACCTGCTGGCCGGCGCCATCATCGTCGAGACCGTCTTTGCCTGGCCCGGGATCGGACAACTGGCAATCCAGGCCATCCAGTCGCGCGACTTTCTTGTCGTGCAGGCCATCGTGCTCTTCGTCTCGCTGGTCTATGTCGCCGTCAATCTCGCGGCGGACCTGCTTTACGCAAGCATTGATCCCCGCATCAGGCTGGGCAAGACATGAGCCTCGCCGCAAACCTGCGCACGCGCCTGTCGCGGGCGCCCGCCTCGATCATCATCATGGCCGGCCTGCTTGGTGCCTTTGTGCTCATGGCCCTGTTTGCGCCGCTGCTCGCGCCCTTCGATCCTGCGCGCCAAAGCCTGATCCAGCGCCTCAGGCCGCCAGGCCACACCACGGCACAGGGCCTGACCTATCTGATGGGCACCGATGATCTCGGACGGGACCTCATGTCCCGCGTCATCCACGGCGCCCGCGCCTCGATGCTTGTGGCCGTCGCGTCCGTCTCGGTTTCGCTGCTCATCGGCAGCGCGCTCGGCATGCTGGCCGGCTGGCGGCGCGGCTGGGTCGAGGTGGCCATCATGCGCTTCGTCGACATCATGCTGTCCATTCCCGCCATCCTGCTCGCCGTGCTGGCCGTCGCCGTTGTCGGACCGGGCTTTCAGACCCTGATCCTCGTGCTCGGCCTGACGCGCTGGCCGCGCTATGCCCGCGTCGCCTACGCCCAGACGCTACAGGTCGCGACGCTGCCCTACATCCGCGCCGCGGAACTGGCGGGAGCGCGCGGCCCGCGCTTGCTGCTGCGCCATATCCTGCCCAACATTGCCGGCCCGCTCCTCGTCGTCGCAACGGCAGAGTTCGGCCTGATGATCCTGTTCGAGGCCTCGCTCTCCTTCCTCGGCCTTGGTATCCAGCCGCCGACGCCGAGCTGGGGAACGATCCTGAGCGCCGGCCGCCAGTATCTCGAACGGGCCTGGTGGCTGACCGCGTTTCCGGGCGCATGCCTGTTCTTGCTGGTTCTCTCAGTGAATGTGCTGGGAGACTGGCTGAGGGATCATCTCGATCCACGCTCCAGACCAAGAGGATGAGACGAACATGGAATTCGACAACAAGATCGTCGTGGTCACTGGCGCCGCCGGTGTTTTCGGGCGCTGGATCACCGAGGCCTTCTGGCGCGAGGGCGCACGGGTCGTGATGGCTGACGCCCGCAAGGACGCGGCGGAGGCGATCATCGCCGAGAACCGCATCCCGGCGGAGCGTGCGATGGTCCACAAGACCGAGCTGACCGATGAGGCGTCGATCCTCGATCTCGTGGCGTCGGTCACGGCTCACTGGGGCGTCCCTGATGTGGTCGTGAACAATGCCGGCATTTATCCGGCCGGCGGGCTGCTCCAGATCGACACCGCCGAATGGGACCGTATCTTCAACATCAACGTGCGCGCGCCGTATCTCGTCACCCGCGAGTTTGCCAAGGCGATGATTGCCGCAGGCCGGAAGGGTTCGATCATCATGATCTCGTCCGGCGCGGCGCGTGCCCTGCGCAAGGGCACCGTGCCCTATTGCACGTCGAAGACGACGCTGGAGCGGATCGCCAAGGGCTTCGCCATCGAACTGGCCGAGCAGGGCATTCGCGTTAACGTGGTCGAACCCGGCTTCGCTCCGGGCAGCGTGGTCAGCCCGCTGTCGCCCGAATATGTCGACCGCATGCTGAGCCGTATTCCGCTGGGCCGCAGCAGCGGCCCGAGCGATGCGCCGGGAGCAGTGCTCTATCTGGCATCCGAGCGGGCGAGCTTCATCACCGGCGCCACGCTGGCGGTCGATGGCGGCAACTCGCTCGGCGTCTTCGAGCCCGGCCCGATCGCCGGCAAGCGCTGAGTTCCACCGCATGGCCGCTCCCGTCCTCGACATTGACCGGCTCAGGCTCGACATCGGCGGCGCTGCCGTCGTCGATGGTCTGTCGCTGTCGGTCGATGAGGGCGAGATCGTCGCTCTCGTCGGCGAGTCCGGCTGCGGCAAGTCGTTGTCCGCCCTCGCCGTGTTGCGCCTGCTTCCCGACGCAGTCCGCCTCGCCGGCGGGCGCATCCTGCTTGAAGGCAAGGATCTTGCGAGCCTTGACATGTCAGCCATGGCAGGAATCAGGGGCCGCGACGCCTCGATCATCTTTCAGGAGCCCACGGCATCACTGGATCCGCTGATGCCGGTGGGCGACCAGATTGCGGAGGCGCTCACGGCCCACCGCGCCATCTCGGCGCAGGAGGCCAGGCTGCGCGCCAGGGAAATGCTGGTCTCGATCGGCATCTCCGATCCGGACAGGCGTCTGGCGCAATACCCGTTCGAATTGTCCGGCGGCATGTGCCAGCGCATCATGATCGCCATCGCACTGATCTGCGGCCCGCGTCTGCTGATCGCCGACGAGCCAACAACGGCGCTCGACGTCACCATCCAGGCGCAAATCCTTCACCTGATCCGGCAACTGGTGGCCGAGCGCGGCACCGCCGTCCTGCTCATCACCCACGACATGGGCGTGGTCGCCGACATCGCCGACCGGGTGGTGGTGATGTATGCCGGCCGTGTCGCGGAAACGGCGACGGCGGAGGAGCTCTTTCGGGCGCCACGGCACCCCTATACCGCGCTGCTTCTGGCCAGCATCCCGCGCGCGGGGATCATGCCGAAATCGCGGCTGGCCACCATCGAGGGCACCGTGCCGCCGCCCTCATCCCATGGCGCCGGCTGCCGTTTTGCCAGCCGCTGTCCGTTGGTCGAAGACCGCTGCCGCATCGAGAGCCCTCCCCTTGCCGATCACGCCCCCGGCCATCTGGCCGCCTGCTGGCATTCCGATCAGGTGGCGACGCTGGGAGCCGCCGCATGAGCGGCGTGGTTCTGGACGTGAGGGACGCCGCGGTCCACTTCCGGTCGCGCGGCGGCTTCCTGCGCAAGGCCGCACCGCCGCTGAAGGCCGTCGACGGGGTGTCGCTGGCGATTGCGCCGGGCGAAACCCTCGGCCTCGTCGGCGAGTCCGGCTGCGGCAAATCCACCCTCGCCAACGCCATTCTCGGTCTGGTTCCGCTGACCGGCGGGCGCATCGAGGTTGCCGGCAGGGCTGTCGACAGCGCCGACCGCGTGAGCCTGAGCGCCATTCGCAGCGACGCGCAGATGGTGTTTCAGGACCCTGCCCTTTCGCTCAATCCAAGGCTGTCGATCGGGGCGGCGATCGGCGAGCCACTGCTGGTCCGCGGTCTCGCGACGGGCCAGGCCCTGCGTGACCGGGTAGCGTCGCTGCTCAAGGCGGTGGGGCTTGAACCCGATCATGCATCCCGCTTCCCGCATGCCTTCTCCGGCGGCCAGCGGCAGCGCATCGTCATTGCGAGAGCCCTTGCGCTCCAGCCGAAGCTGGTGATCTGCGATGAGCCGGTGTCGGCGCTCGACGTGTCCGTGCGCGCGCAGATCCTGAACCTGCTGGTCGACCTGCAGCGCGAACGCGGCATGTCGTACCTGTTCGTCTCCCATGACCTCTCGGTGGTGCGCCACATCGCAGACCGCGTGGCGGTGATGTATCTCGGGCGCATCGTCGAAACGGCGTCCATGTCCGTGCTGTTCGGCAAGCCCCGCCACCCCTACACGCAGGCTCTGCTGGCGGCCGCCCCGGAACCGGACCCGGTGCGCCAACGCGCCAAGCCGCGCCGCGTGCTCGATGGGGAGTTGCCCAGCCCAGCCAATCTTCCGCCCGGTTGCGCCTTCAGCTCGCGCTGCCCCCTGGCCAGCGATCTGTGTCGCAGCGAACGCCCAACGCTTTCCGCCCGCCCTGACGGCGCAAGCGTTGCCTGTCATCATGCAGAGGAGTGAACAGATGAGCACGGATGCAGAAAAGCCTTGGACCTGGCCTGAAGCCGTCTGGCGCGCGAAGGTCGACCATGTCCGGGCCGGCCGTTCGCTGGCCCCGAAGCAATGGAAGAACGGCGCGCGCTGCGCTGTGGCGCTGTCCTTCGACAGTGACCATGAAACCATCGAGTTGCGCTTTGGCGGAAATTCCCATGGCAAGATGAGCCAGGGCCAGTATGGCGCGCGCAAGGGCTCTCCGCGCATCCTCAAGCTGCTGGAGCGCCATGGCGTGCCGGCAACCTTCTTCATGCCAGCCGTGTCAGCCATGCTGCATCCGGAGGAAGCACGGGCGGTTGTCGCCACCGGCCACGAACTTGGCATCCACTCCTGGATTCACGAGTTCAACTCGAAGCTTGATCACGTGACCGAGCGCGACCTTGCGCTGAGGGCCACGGAGACGCTGGAAAAGCTCTCGGGACGACGGCCTGTCGGCATGCGCACAGCCTCGTGGGATTTCTCGCCCTACACCCTCAAGGTCATCCGCGAGATGGGCCTGCTCTACGACTCATCCCTGATGGCGGACGACGAGCCCTACGAGTTGCTCGATCAGGGCGAAGCCACCGGAATCGTTGAACTGCCGGTCGAATGGATCCGCGACGACGCCATCTACTTCAACATGGACCGGATGGCCTCGCTCAGGCCCTATACGGGTCCCGAAACCGTGCTGAACATTTTCCGCCGCGAGCTGGACATGGCCCATGAGGAAGGCGGGCTCTACGTCCTCACCATGCATCCGCATCACATCGGCCACCGCTCGCGCATCTTCATCCTCGACGAGATCATCCGGCACGCCAGATCACTGCCGGGGGTTTGGTTCGCGACCCATGAGGAGATCGCGCGCTATTGCGCGGCCGAGGCCGGGCTGCGACAGCCGGGATGAGAACACCGGCCGGTCGGCGATCCGCCCGAAATCCACCACCCAGTGGCGGCCTTCGGCGCGAGCGCGTTGCTCAGGCCAGATGGCATGCAACCTGGACGTCACCTTTGAGGCGCGGCTCCGGCCGCGTTTCGGTGCAACGGGATTCCGCAACGGAACAGCGGGGATGGAAGGCACAACCGGAGGGAGGCGAGATCGGGCTTGGCACCTCGCCCGACATCGGCCTGCGCGCACGGTTGGGCTGCTCCACATCAGGGATCGTATCGAGCAGCAGCCGCGTATACGGATGCTGCGGCTGCCGGAAGACATCTTCGGCGGGCCCCTGCTCGACGATGCGCCCCAGGTACATGATCGCCAGATGATCGGACATGTGCCTGACCACCGACAGGTTGTGGCTGATGAACAGGTATGTGAGGCCGAACTCTGCTTGCAGCCGCACCATCAGGTTCAGGATCTGCGCCTGCACCGAGACATCAAGCGCGGATGTTGGCTCGTCGCACACCAGAAAGTCCGCTTCTGTCGCAAGCGCGCGCGCGATCGAGATGCGCTGGCGCTGACCGCCAGAAAACGCATGCGGATACCGGGTGATGTCGGCGCGGGATAACCCGACAATCTCGAGCAGGTCGCCGACCCGCTGCAGGACGTCACGCTCGGAGGAGCGCAAACCCAACTCGCGGACGGGTTCCGCAATGATGTCGCCGACGCGCCAGCGCGGGTTGAGGCTGGCATAGGGGTCCTGGAAAATCATCTGGACGCGCGGCGGAGCGACCCGGCCATCAGGATGGCGGATGTCCCCGAACCGTACGGAGCCATCGGTCGGCTTCTGCAATCCGACGACCATGCGCGCCAGCGTGGACTTGCCGCAGCCGGACTCGCCGACAATGGAAAACGTGGTTCCGCGCCGGATCGTGAAGCTGACATCCTCGACCGCACGCAGGATGCGGCGGGGCGCGCCACTGAGCTTGCGCGCGAGCCAGGGACTGGAGACATCGAAGTGGCAGCAAGCAGCATCGACGCTGAGGATCGGAGCCATGTCAGACATGGGATGGCTCCGGCAACGGGGCGTGGCAGGCAGACGCGTGCTCGCCCGCGCCGAGCTCCGGCCTCACGGTCTTGCACAACGGCAGGACGCGCCCGCAGCGTGGATGGAAGGGACAGCCAGAAGGCATGGCGCCGAGCCTCGGCATGGCGCCATCGATCTGATGGAGGGTGGCGTTCCGGCGATGGACGCTCGGGATCGAGGCCATCAGGCCTGCCGTGTAGGGATGGCTCGGACGGCGGGTCACCTGGTCAACCGGCCCTATTTCGACGATCCGGCCCGCATACATCACGGCCACCCGGTCCGCAGTCTCGGCAATGACGCCCATGTCATGCGTGACCAGCATGATCGCCGTGCCGTGGTCACGACAAAGCCTTTTCAGCAGCGTGGTGATCTGGGCCTGGATTGACACATCAAGGGCTGTTGTCGGCTCGTCCGCGATGATCAGCCTGGGTTCGGCGCACAGCGCGAGGGCAATCACCACGCGCTGCCGCATGCCGCCCGAGAACTGGTGCGGATAATGGTCGATCCGCATGTCAGCGGCAGGGATGCCGACATCCTTCAGCAACTGCAGGGCGCGCGCGCGTGCCTCGGCGCGACTGACCGTCAGATGTGTCAGGATCGTTTCGACAATCTGATCGCCGACCTTGAGCAGCGGGTGCAACGAGGTCAGCGGGTCCTGAAAGATCGCGCCAATCTCGCGGCCGCGCAGCCTGCGCATCTCCTCGGCGGGCAGATTGTCGATGCGGCGCGCCGCAAGACTGATGCTGCCGCCAGCAATGCGGCCCGGCGGATCGAGCAAACCGATGACGGACGTGCCTGTCAGCGACTTGCCGGCCCCGGATTCTCCGACGACGCCCAGGATTTCGCCGGGAGCGATATCGAACGACACGCCGTCGAGCGCGATCATGGGACCATGACGGCCATCGAAGACAACGCGAAGATCCCGGACTGAGAGAAGGGCGGCAGCCCCGGTCATGTCCCCTCCAAGCGACGCGTAACCGGATAGCTGGACGAGAAGATCTCGCTTGCAGGGGGATGGCCGAGCGTGCGCTCGGGGTAGAGCGCCATCACCCGCTCAAACTGGCTCTGCGCCCTTGCATTGTCCGCCGGCTCGGAAACGCCGGGAATGACGCCATCCTGCATGACAAAACGGCCATCGATCACCACATCCGACACATCCCGGCCATGGCCCGTGAGCAACATGGTCTGGATCGGATCGATCACCTGCCCGCTGTGCGGGCGGTCCAGCCTGAAGACCATGATGTCCGCGCGCGATCCGGGCTGCAGGCGTCCGAGATCGGGTCTGCCCAGCGCATCGGCGCCGCTGATGGTCGCCGCGTCGTAGTAGTCTTCGCTGCGGCAGGCGGTGACGCTGCCGGCCATGACCCTGCACAGGATCATGCCGACCTGCATGTTCAAGATCATGTCGGGCGGGCTGGTGTCGGTGCCAAGCCCGACATTCAACCCGAGTTCCCGGTAACGTCCAAAATGGTCGATCGACCCGCCGTGCCGGCCCGACACCAAAGGGCAATGCACGATCGTCGAGCCGGCATCGCGGATGATCTCGAGGTCGCGGCCGGGCCGCGCAATGTGGCGGCTGCCCGATACGTAGGTTCCATGCGGCAGCAAGGTTCGCTCGGTCAGGAAACCGAGGCTCTCAAGCCATTCAGGTGGGCTCATGCCATGCTGCTTCAACACGAGATCGTACTCGATCTTCGACTGGCAACAGTGCAGGCGAACCGGAACGCCAAGGCGGCGCCCTGCGGCGGCAGTCCGGCGCAGCAGCTCGGGCGTGCAGGTCTCGATACGGTCCGGCGCCAGCATCGTACGGATCAGACCGCCGCCGCTTCCCTCCAGACGCTCGCAATAGGCGATGGCTGCGTCCAGTTCAGCCAGACCGCGTGGTTCATCGTAATGCGTCGTGATCGCGCCGTCTGCCTCGACGAGCTGGTTTCCCGTCCGGTATCCCGGACCGAGATAGGCCCGGATGCCGAGGCTTGCTGCAGCCTCGGCAGCGTCCTCGAATTCCTGAACCGTCTCGCCCCAGGCGCGGTAGAACAGCGAGGCAATCGGCAGGGCCGTCGTGATGCCGTTGCGGATGAGGGTAGCGAACGCATGGCGCTTCTGGAACGCCAGTTCCTCCCGCGTGTACATCTCATATGGACCGGCATCGAGATAGCTGCGTGGCCAGACCCGACCTTTCTTCCAGGCAGGCTGATTGTCATAGGCGAGAATGGTCGTATCGAGATCCGACAGCGCGTCGAGATCGACGAAACCCGGACCAATCAGCGCCGCACCATAGTCATGGCGCTCGGCCACCTCGCCGGCAAAGCGATGGCCCGTGAAGATGACCTCGCCATTCTCGAAGACGATCTCGCCATTCTCCAGCAGGCAGTGCCGCCCATCGCGATGGCCGACCAGCCACTGTGCGGTCAGCAGAATCCGGCCCTCGGGCCTCGGTGCAACTCTGAGCATCACGGCGCCTTCAGGATCGAGACGCCGTTGCGGGCAACCACTTGTCCGCGCTTGATGACGCGCCGCAACGGCGAGCGGCTGACGATCGCATCTGCAACGCTCTCGCCCGGCACGATCAGCAGATCGGCGTTGCAGCCGACGGCGATGCCATAGCCGGCAAGCTCCATGACCTTTGCGCCCTCGCCGGTGACGACGTCGAACGCCAGCGCCATTTCATCATCGCGGCGGAAATTGTTGCGCAACCCCACGAACATGGCGCGTTCCAGCATGTCACCATTGCCATAGGGGCCCCAGGTGTCACGAATGCCGTCCGACCCCGAACAGACGCGGATGCCGGCGGCCAGCAACTTCTTGACCGGCGGCGCTGGCCTGCTCGCGGGGCCAGTGGTCATGATGGCGATGTCCAGTTCCGCGAGTTGCTCGATCAGCGGGTCGATCAGGTCGCGATCAGGAGACCCGAGGCAGAAGGCGTGGCTGATCGTGACCTTGCCGCGCATGCCGAGCGCGCGTGTACGCTCGATGATCAGGTCGGTCGAGAAAGCGCCCATCTCGCCCGGCTCATGCAGGTGGATGTCCAGCGCCTTGCCGTAGGTCTGGCAGAGCCCGAAAACGGCATCGAGATGCCCCTTCGGGTCGCGGTCGATGGCGCACGGGTCGAGCCCGCCGACAATCTCCGCACCCAGCTTCATGGCTTCGTGCATCAACGCGAGCGTGCCGGGCCGCCGCAGCAGGCCTGACTGCGGAAAGGCCACGATCTCGACGTCGATGATGTCGTGGCAGTCCTGGCGCATCTGCATGATGCCCTCGACGCCCCACATGCCGTGATCGGTGTCGACATCGACATGGCTGCGGATATGGGTCGAGCCGAGCCGCGATGACTGGACAGTCTGCCGGAAGGACTGCTGGTAGGGGTCCATGCCGAGGCGGCGCTTGTTCAGTCGCTCGTTGTCGATCTTGTCGAGCAGCCTTGGGCCAACCGTATTGGTGTACCAGGGCTGGCCCAGAAGGCTCTTGTCGAGATGGGTGTGGGCCTCCACCAGGCCGGGCAGCAACAGGTCGCCGCCGCCCTCCTCGACCATCATCCCCGCAACAGGGCTGAGGCGATGGCCGACCACCGCGATCTTGCCGTCCCTGACGAGCACATCGGTCGCAGGTCCTGCCATCGGGCGGACATTGCGGATGAGAAGATCATGCGGCATGGCCTGAATCCTGTCGGTCAGCGGAGTTTGGGGTTGAGGGCGTCGCGCAGCCAGTCACCCAGCAGGTTGACCGACAGCACGATCAGGCCCAGCTGCAGTGCCGGAAACACGATCAGCCACCAGGAGCCGGAAAACAGATACTGGTTGCCGATGCGGATCAAGGTGCCGAGCGAGGGCTGCGTGATTGGCATGCCGACCCCCAGAAACGACAGCGTCGCCTCCGAAAGGATCGCAAGACCCAAATTGAGCGTCGCCGCCACCATCACCGGTGTCAACGTGTTGGGCAGGATATGGCGGCGCATGATCCGAACGGACGAGACCTTGATGATGCGCGCCGCCAGGACATACTCCTTGCGCCGCTCCACCATCGTCAGCGCCCTGACGGTGCGTGCGTACTGGACCCAGTTCGTCAGGGAGATCGAGAGCACGATCACCACGGCGGCGAACGGCTCGCGCAGCCCGGGCGGCAGCATCTCGCGGAAGAGAGCGCTGACCAGGATGGCCATGAGCAATGTCGGGATCGACAGGACTGTGTCTCCGATCCGCATCAGGATGTTGTCGATGCGGCCGCCATGATAACCCGCCAGCAGGCCGACGGTGACGCCAATGGCCATCGACACCATGACGCTCGCCAGTCCGATGATGAGCGAGACACGTGTTCCGTACAGGATCGCCGACAGCACATCACGGCCTTGCGGGTCGGTGCCAAGCAGAAAGGGCCACTCGGCATCCTTCGCCCAGATCGGGGGCAGCTCGGCCTTGTCGATGAAGATCTGCTTCAGGTCATGCGGGTTCTGCGGTGCGATCAGCGGCGCGCAGAATGCAGACACGATCAGCAGGATCAACAGCAGGGCAGACAGCCAGGCAACCGGGGTCTGCCGGAAACTCCAGCCGATATCGCTGTCAAGCCAGCGCGCCAATCGTCCGGGAGCGCGGGCGGTTTCAGCGGGCATTCGCAGCTCCCGAAATGGCGTCCTCGCGCAGGCGCGGGTCGACAATGGCGTAGAGCAGATCGACGACCGTGTTGAGCGATACAAAAATGAACGACACCACGATGAGATAGGCCGCCATGACGGGAATATCGACGAAGGTCACGGCCTGAACGAACAGCAGACCCATGCCGGGCCACTGGAAGACCGTTTCCGTCACCAGTGCGAACGCGATCAGGTTGCCGATCTGAAGGCCGGTCACCGTGATCACCGGCATCAGGCAGTTGCGCAGCGCATGCCGGACGTGGACGCTGCGGTCCGGCAAGCCGCGGGCACGGGCAAACCGGATGAAGTCCGTGCGCATCGTTTCGAGCATCTCGGCACGCACCAGCCGCATCACCAGCGTGATCTGGAACAGCGACAGGGTCACCCCGGGCAGGATCAACGCCAGCCGTCCTGAAGGCGTGAGAAAGCCGGTGCTCCAGCCTCCCAGCATCACGATTTCACCGCGCCCGAAGGCTGGAAGCCATTGCAGCGTGACCGAGAAGACAAGGATGAACAGGATGCCGAGCGCGAAACTGGGCAGAGAAACCCCCAGCACGGAGACAAACTGCAACAGTTTTGCCAGAAAGCTGTCGCGCCGGATCGCGGTATAGACGCCGAGCGGCAGCCCGACCGCCAGTGACAGGAACGTGGCGACCAGCACAAGCTCGAACGTCGCCGGAAAGCGCTCTGCAATCAGGGTGAACACGTCCTGCTGATTGCGGTATGAGATGCCGAAGTCACCTCGCACCGCATTGCCGACGAAGGTCGCGAACTGGAGCAGGAAGCTGCGGTCAAGGCCGAGGCGGATGCGCAATTCGTCCCTTTGCGCCTGGCTCGCCTGCTCGTTGAGCATCAGCTCGACCGGATCGCCGACGAAGCGGAAGATCATGAACGCCAGGAATGCGACGGCCAGCATCACGCCGGCCGCATTCATCAGACGTTTCACGAGGAAAACGAGCATCCGGGTTCCTTGGCTGGTTCCTGGGGATCATTCGGCCCGCGCCATGGCAATGGCGCGGGCCTGAAGGTTGTCACTTCATCCGGGTCAGCCAAAGCCGCGGCTTGTTGTCGGAAGCCTGCACGGTCTCTGCGACCGAGCTGCGCATGGCCCAGGCCATCGGCTGCTGGTGAAGCGGAATGAACAGATGCTCGCGCTTGGCGATCATCAGGGCTTCCGACATCATCGGAATGCGCTTGGCTGAATCAAGCTCGACGCCGGCCTTGTCGATCAGCGCGTCAATGTCGGCGCGGCCCCAGTCGCCCCAGTTGAAAACGCCGCCGGAGCCGCTCTTGGAGCGCATGACCTGGATCAGGATTGAGTAGGCGTCGATCATCGGTTCATTGGCCCAGCCGAACGAAATCACGTCGAACTCGCCCCGGACGCGCTTGGGAGTCTGCTGGCTGCGTGGTCCAAGGCTGAGATTGGGCTTCAGCCCCGCGCGCGACCACATCGCGGCGACAGCCTGACAGAACTCCTCTTCATTGACGAGGCCGTCACTCTGGCAGTTCATCTGGAACGAAAAGCCGTTCGGGTAACCGGCTTCGGTCAGCAGCTTCTTGGCGCCGTCAAGATCGAAAGGCAGCCGCTCGTCCTGGGCCGGGGTATAGCCCGGGATCGCTGGTGCGATCAGCGCCCCCGTGTTGCGCGACAAACCGCGCATCGCACGGCGCTGCACGGCATCGATGTCAATCGCCCGGTAGAGCGCTTCGCGCACGCGCTTGTCCTGCAGCGGATTCTTGTCCTTGATGTCGCTCTCGAACAAGGTGTTCTTGAGGTTCAGCGCGAAGATCACCGTACGCAATTCGTTGGTCTGCAAAACCTTGACGTCCGGCGACGCCGAAAGGCGGGGCAGGTCCTGGAGCGGCGCCACATTGGTGAAATCGATCTCGCCGGACAGCAGCGCGGCGACGCGCGTCGAGGCGGCGGAAATCGGCAGGAACTCGATGCGGCTGATGTTGTGCTGCGGCTTGTCCCACCATCCGGGATTGGCCACAAAGACCGTGCGGCTGTCGGCACGGCGCGACTCGACGCTGAACGGGCCGGTGCCATTGGCGTTGTCCGTTGCGAAACCCTTGATGCCCTTGCCGGAGTCGGTCGGCAGCGAGGCGTTGTTGGCTTCCATCCATTCCTTGTCGAAAATGTAGATGTTGGTCAGATCATTCAGCAGCAGCGGGTACGGTCCGTTGACCTCGATCTCCACCGTCAGATCATCGATCTTGCGCGACGACTTGTAGGCCGGAAGATTGCCCTTGAGCGGCGAGGTCTCATGGGTGACGCGGGCAAGCGAAGCGACCACATCATCGGCCGTGAACGCGTTGCCATTGTGAAACTTGACGCCCGGGCGGAGCTTGAAACGCCAGACGGTGGGCGACACGGTCTCCCAGGACTCAGCCAGCGCGGGCTCGATCTTGAGATCACCGGTGTAGCGCACCAGGCCTTCATAGACATGGTTGAGCACGGCAAGCGTGAAGGTCTCACCGAAGGAATACGGGTCGAGCGAGGCGATCTCGCGCGCGGCGCCCCATTTCAGGGTCTTGCCCTGCGCTTGCGCCAAACCGGTCCCGGCCGACAACAGGGCCAGCGACAGCGCCGCCCCCTTCAGCAGCCGGCCGGCGGCCCTGTTCCACGGCTTAAAATCAGCTTTCGTCATGTCAATCTCCGCTGTGCTGCGGCCCGTTGGCCTGATGGGGATCGTCGGAACTGCTCAATCTTGAGGCATGTTGTGCGCAATTACGCATCAATATTGCATGCGATACAAAGATGATATTGTATGCGATCAGGATGCACAAGCCGGACTTTCCAGGGAGGGCCACGCTTGGCTCGAGATGGCGATTCTGCCATGTGCTGCTGCCAGCGGAACGGCGGAGTGAGGCTTTGAAGGCAAGAAAACCCGACAGTGAAGTCACCGGAGCAGGCGCCTCCCATCAGGCCAGCGGGCCGGGCGCGCGCGCCCAGGGTGTTTACCGCGCCTTGAGGCGGGCGATCATCGAGCAGGCCTTGCGCCCTGGCATGAAACTGCCCGAAGATGCCATCGGCGAAAATCTGGGCGTCAGCCGGACGCTGGTCCGCGAGGCGTTGGGCCGCCTCGCCGTCGAAGGCCTCGTGGAACTCAAGCCCAACCGAGGCGCATCCGTGGCGTACCCGACACTGGAAGAGGCGCGCGATGTGTTCGATGTGCGTCGCGGCCTCGAACGCCTCGTTGCGGAGATCCTGTCGGCGAACCTCACAAAGGCGCAAGCCGCCGCGCTCGAAGCCCATGTCCAGCTCGAGGAAGCGGCACTGGGCAGGAACGGCGCTGAATCGATCCGGCTTGCAGGCGAGTTCCACATCAAGCTCGCCGAAATGACGGGCAACGCCCTGCTTCTGCGCTACGTGCAGGAGGTGAGTTCGCGCTGCTCGCTCATTCTGGCCATCTACGGCAGGCCGCATTCATCCGAATGCGCCGTGTCGGAGCATCGCCAGATCATCAAGGCTCTTCTGGCCGGTGATGCGGCGCAGGCCTCGCAGTTGATGGACCATCACCTGCAGGCGGTTGCGGCGCGGGCGTTGCTGGCGCCGCGGCAGGAACGTGACATTCGTGAACTCCTCACGCCCTATGCCCTGAGTGAAGGATTGGCCTCAACATGACGTCGCATGCTCAAGGTGCCGGCGTGAACAGCCCGGCTGTGTCGCCGACCGTGACCTTTGACTTCGCGGACCTGTCGGCCCGCGAGCGTTACAAGCTGCTGATCGGCGCGGTTGTGCCGCGTCCGATCGCGCTGGTCACCACGGTCGACAAGGCGGGGATCGTCAACGCCGCGCCATTCAGCTTCTTCAACTGCCTGTCAGCGGACCCCGCGATTCTGGCCCTGGGAGTCGAGTTTCGCCAAAGCGGCGGCCAGAAGGACACCGGCCGCAATGTGCGCGAAAGCCTGTGCTTCACCGTGAACATCGTCTCCGATGCCTTGATGCGGGGCATGAACATCTGCGCCGTGCCCTTCGAGCCGGGCGTAGATGAGCTTGCCGAGGCCGGGTTGACCGCGATGCCCGGAGTCAAGGTCGCCTGCCCGTGGATTGGCGAGGCGCCTGCCGCGTTCGAATGCCGCCACCACACCACGCTTGGCATCGGCAATTCGCGCGAGATCATCCTGGGCGAGGTCATCTATGCCCACTTCCGGGCAGACGTGATCGATGCCGCCAGACATCATGTCGATCCAGCCGGATTGGATGCGATCGGCCGCATGGGCGGTCATGGATACGCCAGAACCCGAGACCATTTCGACCTGCCGACCATGTCGGTCGAGACCTGGTCGGCTGATCCGGACGCCGCGAACCGACGGATGTGAATCGGCTTCCGGTTCAGCGCGGACCTTCGTCGGACATGGCTGCGCCCGCACCGAGGCTGGCGTGAGCGGCTGCCTCCCGCGCCCCGACAAGCCGGCCTGATCTTGCGGCTGTCAAACGCAAGCTGGACGCGGCGAGCCTGAGCAGACTCGCCCATCAGGCGAAAACAATCGGGAACAAGTCGGCCGTGTCGGCGTTGTTGTCGAAAGGCGCTCGCCTTGAATGCAACATGCTCCGGGCGCGGCAACCCTTGAAAAGACACATGTCGCAAACCCCTCCCCCTGACCGATCCTCGAGGCGCACACCGATGATCGTGCTTGCGACCTGCAAGGATGCCGAATGCGACATTGTGCACAACGCGCGAACGAGCAGTCATCCGCCTCGGTCCGGGCAGCAACATCCTGGCGCGAAGGCCCGGATTCACGGCGGGAGCAGCCATGACGCGCGATAACGTCCTGTACGGCCTGATTGGCGTGTTCGCCATTGCCGCATCCTTCTTTGCAATCCAGCTCTACCGGGAAAAGCAGAAGACGACAGGCGTCGAGATCAGCATCGGAGAGCGCGGCGTCTCAATCGAGAAAAAATAGTTTAAGACAAAATTTTTATTATATTTCAATGTTTTAAAACGGAGAACCACGTCAATGTCCCTTGGAACAATCCTGATCATCATCCTGATCGTCTTTCTGCTCGGCGGCTTCAGCGGCCGCTTCGGCGGCTACGGTTATGGCTACGGCCACAGTGGCGTTGGCGTCCTCGGCGTGCTGCTGATCGTCGTCGTCGTGTTGCTTCTGACCGGACGCCTGTAAACCGGAGCAACAGCGCTTGCCTGTGCGGTCGTCTCGATGCGAGGCTCATCGCCTTGGCGCGCATTTGATGCCGTCATGAGGTGCAGATCGTCTCACCGCGGTTTCGGTGTCGCAACGGTCGACCGCCGCTGGACGCTGGCGAGACTCCAGCGCCTGGGCTCAGTTTGGCAGGAAGACGGTCGTATCTTGCTGTTGAACGGCGCTGACGTGGCTGCCGTAAAGACCGGAGAGCGCCGCCACACTCAACACGTCTGCTGGAGCCCCTTCGGCCAGCAGCCGTCCGCCACCCAGCAGCGCCACCCGATGGGCGTACCGCATCGCCTGGTTTGGGTCGTGCGTGGTGAAGAGGACACCAAGTCCCCTCCCCGTGAGCAACTGGATCTGACGCATCACCTTGCCCTGATTGCCGAAATCGAGGCTGGCCGTGGGTTCGTCCAGCACCACATGGCGCGGCTCCTGAGCCAGCGCGCGGGCGATGAGGACAAGCTGACGCTCGCCGCCGGAGATCATCGTGTACGGCCTGTCCGCCAGATCGGCGATGCCAAGCTCGTCAAGCTTTGTCTCGACAACCGCCCGGTCCGCAGCCGTCGGGCTGGCGAACAGCCCCTGATGGGCTGTGCGGCCCATCAGCACCACGTCGCGGACGGCGAAGGCGAACGCTCCCGCATGGGCCTGTGGCACATAGCCGATCCGCCGCGCCCGCTCGCCGACTGACAGGTCCGCCAGCCGCTGGCCGTCCAGTGTCACGATGCCGCCAAGGGGCTTGAGCAAGCCCAGCATGGTCTTCAACAGCGTCGTCTTGCCGCCGCCATTGGGACCGAGCAGCGCCAGCGCCTCGCCGGGGGCGACCTTGACCGAAACACCGGCTCCCACACTGTGGCCTGGGTAGCCAAAACTCAGATCGTGGGCCGCAAGCGTCATGACCAGCTCTTCCGGGCGGAGACGAGCAGCCAGATGAACACCGGCGTGCCAATGACCGCAGTGAGAATGCCGAGTGGAATCTCGACCTGCGCCGCGCTGCGCGCCAGCGTGTCGATCAGCAGCAGGTAACCGCCGCCCAGCAAGGCTGCGGTCGGCACCAGCCGCCCGAACTCGGGGCCGACCAGGAATCGCGCCATGTGCGGCACGATCAGCCCCACCCAGCCGATGATGCCGGCGGCGGCAACGCTGGCGGACGTGACGAGCGTTGCTGCGGCGATAATCGCGAACCTGAGCGGCCCTGTCGCAAGACCGAGCGCACGTGCTTCGTCCTCGGGCAGCGACATCACGTTCATGCGCCAGCGCAGGGCCAGCAGCGCCGCCGTCCCCAGAGCGATGGGACCGAACAGCGGCAGCAGATCGTTGCGGTCCGTGCCTGCAAGGCTGCCAAGCAGCCAGAAGGTCATGGCCGGGAGCTGGTTATAGGGATCGGCGAGGTACTTGAGCAGGCCGACCCCCGCGCCCAGCAGGGAGCCGATGACAACGCCGGTCAGCACCAGGACCAGCGCAATGTCGCCCGAACGGATCGAGGTTCCGATCAGGTAGACCAGCGCAACCGCGACGAGCCCGCCGCCGAAGGCCAGCGCCTGGATGGCGAGCACGCCGAGGGAAAAAAAGATGCCGGCTATCGCGCCCAGCGCAGCACCCGAGGATGCGCCGAGGATATCAGGCGAAACCAGCGGATTGCGGAACAGTCCCTGGAAGGCCGCTCCCGCGACGGCCAGCGCCGCGCCGCACAGGATGGCCGCCAGCACCCGAGGGCCCCTGATGTTGAAGATCACGGCATCGACTGCGGGCGGCAGCCCCGAAGGCTGCCCGATCAGCTTTGACCAGAGAGCAATGCCCAGATCGCTGACGCTGATCGGGAAGCGTCCGACCGAGAACGCCACGGCCACACCCAGCAGAAGCAGGACAAGACCGATGCTGATCCCGCCAATGGCGCCAAAGCGGCCCGTCATCCGCGCCCTTCCAGAACGAAGGCGATCTGCGCGTCGGTCGGGCTGCGGTGATAGAAGCGGCTGTAGAAGTCACGGGTGAAGGCCGTCAGGTCTTCCGGAAAGAGTCCCGGGTAGAGAAGCTTGCCCAGCCAGATCAGACCCGGCACGCGGTTGACTGATGGCGGGAAGTCAACCCAGCCAAAGGGCATCTTTGGCGACAGATGCACGCGGCCGTCGCGCACGGCCCTCACGCTGGCCCAGGACGGATCGCTGCGCACATTGGCGGCAAAGTCCTGATCGATGGTGATGATCACTTCCGGATCCCACGTCAGCACCTGCTCGACGGAGACGGTGGCCAGCCCGCCACGGGTCTGGCCGGCGACGTTGACGGCTCCCATGAACTCGATGGTCTCGACATTGATCGAGCCGCCGAGACCGGTGTCGAGTCCGCGAGGACCGCGGGCGTAGTAGACGCGCGAGCGCTTGTCCAGGGGCACGGTCGCGACGCGCGACTGGCAGGTCCGCACGATGTCCTCGCAGAACCGCGCCAGGTCTTCTGCCCGCCCCGTCTCGCCGACGAGCCGGCCATGCAGGCGGTAGCTCTCGGGGATTGCGCTGAAGCGACCATCCAGCAAAGCGTAAGGAATGCCGGCCTGCGCCTGCACCCGATCCGCGGTTTCGGCGAAAGTGCGTGCCGTCGAGCCGATATCGAGGATGATGTCTGGCCTGAGTTGCAAAAGGACTTCGAGATTGGTGGTGTTGCCACGTCCCGTGAGACGACCGAGTTCAGGACGCGTGCCAACCTCCGGATCGAGGTAAACCAGTTCAGGGCCGCGATTGGCCCGCGGCCAGCCCAGCAGCGTCCGGGGTTGCAATGTGTAGTGCGTGATCGCCGCTGGCGGACCTGCCGGGAAGACTCGCTCGACTCTGGCAGGCACTTTTATTGAACGACCGGCAGAGTCGGTGAGTGTTTGCGCTCTTGCGACATGCGGCATCGCGATCGCAGCGCTTGCACACAAGGCGAAGGAGCGGCGTGTGAGCTTCATGACGATGCCTCCGTCAACTCACCCGGGTTGGGGGGCGCAAGCGGAGTGTAGGCGCAGCGGTCAGGCTTCAGATCGACAAGTGGTGTACCGTCGACGCAATCGAGCCCACGCACGACCAGCACACCATCTTCGACCGCAACCAATTCGACCAGGGAGGTCGCGATCGGGTTAGGTCTGACAGGAGAGCGCAGGGCGAAGGTGCCGAAAGCCTCACCATTCGATTTCGGGCTCTGGAGGAGCAGATCGCGCCGGGCCTGATGCATCCAGTACAGCACCTCGATCCTGCCGAACCGTTCGATGCCCTTGAGCGCGGGCTTCCACGGGTCATGAAGCTCTATCCGGCACAATGGGCCATCAGCCTTCCCTTGGCGTGGGCACGCGTCGCGCGACAGGAAAGGCGTCCGGATCGTGCCGATGAACACGATCCGCGCATCCGTGCGCCCGGGCAGTGGCGCCTCGATCTCGCCCGGACGCGTTGCGTCGTGCTGCTTCATCTCAGCCATCTACGCCGATCATGACATCGCTTGCCTTGATGATGGCTGAGACCTCCACCCCCGGCCTGAGGCCGAGCTCTTCCGCAGCTTCAGCCGTAATCGCGGCGGTCACGATCTGCCCACCGACATCGATCTTCACATGCGTCGTCGTGACGCCAGGCTTGATCGAGACGATCTTGCCCTTGAGCTGGTTCCGAGCACTGATCTTCATCGATGCATCCTCACTGATCGAACGGCCACCGCCCGCGCGAAACGCGGGCATCATTGTACATGGCCTCGCCGTATCGGTCCTTGCCATACACACGCAGCAAATTCTGGATGTCCTCGGACATCAGATGCGTCAGGAATCGCTCGGCAAGTGGCGTGCCCGACGTCGGGTCCTTCAGCCAGAGCGTATGGTAAGGGTTCATCAGCACCTGCCCGCCACGGAACAGGACTTTCAAAGCCGGCAGTTCCTTCCGTTCCGCCACGAAGGTGGAGCTGTCGGTGAGGAAGTAGGCCCCTTCTGTGTTGGCGCGCTTGAGGCTTGCGGTCATGAAGTCGCGGGTCGGGATCAGCCAGTCTCCCTTCGGCTCGATCCCGGCAAGCTTCCATATCTCCATCTCCTTCTGGTGCGTGCCCGAGTTGTCGGCTCGCGTCACCTTTTTTGCCTTGGCCGCCTCAATGCGGCGAAAGGCGTCGATCGCATCCGTTGCCTCCACGATCTTCGCAGGATCATTTGCTGGCCCCACGATCCAGAATTCGTTGGAGCCGATCAGGTGTCGTCCGATCGCCCAGCCTTCAGACAGGGCGCGCCGTTCGGCCGGCGGCGCATGGGCCAGCACCATGTCGACCTTGCGCTCCCTGAGCAGGTTCATGGCCTGTCCGGAGCCGGCGCGAAACCAGATCACCGAGGCGTCATGTCGCCGCGCGAAATCGGTGGAGATAGCCTCCAGGAGCCCGAGTTCGCCCGGGCTTCCCGTGGCGATCCGCAGTTGATTGGGGCCTGTGCCCCAGATGGCCGCCGGGCGGGGTTCCCCGGCCGGTGCTTGGGCCTGCGCCATGCCGCTGGAAGACAGCATGCACAAGGGGATGACGAAAGCGACCATCAACATCAACGCATTGCGTCGACGCATCTCACATCCCCGGCTGTGTGGCATTGGGGAAGAACAGTTGCTCGCCATTGATCTTGTACTCGGCGATGGACTTCTGGCCTTCGGGTCCAACCAGCCAGTCGATGAAGGCTTGTCCGTCTGCCTTCTTGACATGGGCGTGCCTCGCCGGATTGACGAGGATGACCCCGTACTGGTTGAACAGGCGGCGGTCGCCTTCGACCGCGATCTCCAGATCTCCCCTGTTCTTGAAGTTGATCCAGGTGGCGCGGTCGGAAAGGACATAGGCGTTCATGGCGCTCGAGGTGTTGAGCGCCGCGCCCATGCCCTGTCCGATCTCGCGATACCATGGCCCCTTGGTCTGCTCGATCTCGACGCCGGCCACCTTCCACAGGTTGAGTTCGGCCGCGTGGGTGCCGGATTTGTCGCCGCGCGAGACGAAGGGCGAGCCCTTGGCCTGGATCGCCTTCAGCGCGGCGGCGATGTCCTTCGACCCCTTGATGCCGGCCGGATCGGACTTCGGCCCGATCAGAACGAAGTCGTTGTACATAACCGGCTTGCGCTCGACGCCGAAGCCGTCCTCGACGAACTTCACCTCCTGCGCGCGGGCATGCACGAACACCACGTCCGCATCGCCGCGCCGCCCGGTGTCCAGCGCCTGTCCCGTGCCCTGGCTGACGACCCGAACTTCAATGCCGGTCTTGGCCTTGAAGGCCGGCAGCAGGTGATTGAACAGGCCTGAATCGGTGGTCGATGTCGTCGACGACACGGTGATGAAGCGCGTTTGGGCAGCAGGCGCTGTGCTCTGGGCTGGCGGTGGGGCCGTGAGCGTGGCCTGGGCCAGCACGGACGATGTCAGGGCAAGGCCGAAGCCAGAAGCCAGAAGGCTGCGTTTGGTCAACATGGTCGTTTTCCTCAGTTTTGTGGGATCGGGTTCACCAGAGCAGGTCTCCGGCGATGAAGGCGCGTGCCTCAGGTGAGGCGGCGCCCGCAAAGAAGGCTTCCGAAGGAGAATCTTCGATCAGCTTTCCGCGGTTGAGGAACAGGATACGCTGGCCCAATCGGCGCGCCTGCCCAAGATCGTGCGTCGTCATCAGGATCGTCATGCCCTCCGCAGCGAGAGAAGCGACCATCTCCTCGATCTGCCGCGTCGCACCTGGATCAAGCTGCGAGGAGGGCTCATCGAGGAACAGCATCTCCGGCTCCAGCGCCCAGGCTCTGGCGATCGCGAGCCGTTGCTGTTCGCCACCCGACATCAGGCGAGCCGGACGATCCGCCAGCGCAGCCAGACCGAAGCGCGCCAAGGCGGAATCGGCACGGTCTGACGCATCCGCGAGGCCGACCGCACCAAGCGCATGGGTTATGTTCCCCCGCGCCGAGCGTCGCAGCATCACCGGGCGCTGGAACACCATGGCATGGCGGCGGCGGCTGCTCTCCCCCTGCCACTGCACAGAGCCTCCACTCGGTCCGAGCAGCCCATGGCATAGCCGCAATGTCAGGGATTTGCCCGCCCCGTTGGGCCCGATGATGACCGTCACGCCGCCTTTGGGCAGCCTGAAGCTGACATCATCCAGAAGCAGTCTGCCATCCGCCGCGAAGCTGAGGCCTTTGACAACGAGCGGCAGGATCGAGGTGACATCTCGCATGGTCGTCACGCCGCGAAACGTGCGCCGACGCGGCTCGCGCCGAAAGCTGCTGCATTGATGGCGATCGTCAGGGCGATCAGGACGATGCCAAGGCCGAGCGCCAGCGGCAGATCGCCCTTTGACGTCTCGAGCGCGATGGAGGTCGTCATCGTGCGGGTATAGCCCGCGATGTTGCCGCCGACGATCAGCACGGCCCCGACTTCGGCGCTGGCCCGCCCGAAGCCTGCCAGCAGCCCCGTGGCCAGTACGAAGCGGCCGTCCCAAAGCAGCGTCGGGATCGCGCGCCGGCCGGTGAGACCCAGCGATGTCAGGTGCTCGCGGTACTCGCGCCACAACTCCTCGACAGCGCTGCGGGTCAGCGCAATCACGATCGGCAGCACCAGCAACGTCTGCGCAAGGATCATCGCGGCCGGAGAAAAGAGCCAGCCGAGATATCCAAGTGGGCCCGAGCGGGAGAGCAGGAGAAACACGATCAGGCCGGCAACCACCGGGGGCAGTCCCATCAGCCCGTTGACAAGCACAATGAGCATCGAGCGTCCGCGAAAGCGCGCCACGGCCAGAAGGGCGCCCAGGGGCAGGCCGATGACGGCAGCAAGCAGCAATGCCGAAAGCGTGACGCGCAGCGACAAACCGACGACCTGCAGGAATTGCGGGTCCAGGTTGAAAATCAGCGACAGCGCTGCCGTGAAGGCCGACGAAACATCCATGGCCCCACCAGATAGGGTGAAATGTTGACGTCTGCTAGGGCATTTACGTAGAAGGATTCAATCTCGGAATCCATGCATATAAAAGCAGTCAAAATGACATCAGCGCCCTATCTCAACACCGAGGATGCCGCCGCCTACCTTGGAATTCGGGAGCGCAAGCTCTACGAACTGGTGGCAAATGGGGCGGTGCCCTGTTCAAAGGTGACCGGCAAATGGCTGTTTCCGCGGGCCGCACTCGACCGCTGGATCGAGTCGGGGATGGGCAAGCCGCACGGTTTTGCCGCCCACGATGCGCCGCCGATCATCGGCGGCAGCCATGACCCGCTGCTGGAATGGGCGGTGCGACGGTCCGGTTCGGGCCTCGCGCTTCTCAGTGTCGGATCGGCAGCCGGACTGGCGAAACTCGCGCGGAATGAAGTCGCCATCGCAGCCATCCACCTTCACGAACTGGATGTCGAGGATGTCAACCTGTCGGCTGTGGCCAGCGCCCCGCACCTGCATGACGTGGTGGTGATTGGCTTCACACGCCGAGAGGAAGGTCTTCTTGTTGCGCCCGGCAATCCGATGGCGCTGCTGTCGCTGGCTGACGCTGTGACGGCCGGGGCCCGCTTCGCGATGCGACAGGCGGGAGCGGGCGCGCAAATGCTGCTGTTGAAGCTGCTCGTCGACGCCAGACTGTCTGCGGGGCAACTGAACGTACTGCCGGCGGCCTTCGCAACCGGAGATGACCTTGCTTTCGCCATTCGTGCCGGGGAGGCCGATTGCGGCGTCGCGACCCGTGCGGTCGCCAGCGCCTACGGGTTAGGCTTCGTGTCGCTGGCCTGGGAGCATTTCGATCTCGCCATGCGTCGACGGACGTATTTCGAGCCCGGCATGCAGGCGCTGCTTGCGCAGATGCGCTCGCCGGAATTCCACCGCCACGCGGAATTGCTCGGCGGACTCGACACAAGTGGGGCCGGAACGGTCCGGCTGACGCGATGATGAGGGCGTCCAGCCGCGCCCGAGCCGTCTTGCTGTCTGGCGATCAGAGGATAACCGGCAGCGGCCTCCCATGTCGCCAGGTTGGCAAACGCCGGCCGGGCTTGCCTCCACATGCGACCCGCATCGGCCTCAGGCTCCGCGCGATGTCCCACGCGCATCCGGGCCCAGCCATGCCGGACGCAGGCTCAAACCCGGACAGAACCTGGGCGGTACATCCCCAGGAGAGCTTGGTTTCGGACAAAAAAGCCGGGGTGCGCCGCACCCCGGCCTGATCGACCCGCTCAGCTGCCGGTGTAGGGCAGCGACGAATGATGCACGACGATGCGGAGCTTGCCGGCGTCATCCTTCACGAACTTCCAGGTCTTGTCGACGGTCGTCACTTTCCCGTCCTTGCCGGTGATGCTGACATTGCCCATCGTGGTCGCGGAATCGCCCGCGATGAAGATCGCGCTATTGGCGATGTCGCACTTGGTCCAGCCCTTCAGAGCAAAGCCGGTGTCCTTCGGGAACGCCGTGTCGCCACCGACGAAATAGGCCAGTGCGCCGGCACGTGTCGTGCGGAAGGTCTGCGGGGCGACCGTCAGCGTCGGCTTGAAGAGCACCGCGCCCATCTGATAGCCATAAGCGGCGTCGATGACCTTTTCGGCGAGCGCTTTGGCCGCAGCCTGGCCCTGGGTCTCACCGGTCCTGCTGATGTCCACAAGCGCGCCGCACCAAGCGCGCTGCGCGGCAAGCACTTCGGTCTCGGTGACAGCCTGATTGACGACAGTGGTCTGAGCGAGGGCGGCGGTGGCGGGCAGGAAGGCAGCCAGGGCGGCGGCGGTCAGGAAAGAATTGCGGATTGACATGGGATCTAATCTCCGGGTTCGCGTTCGGGCTTTGCGACACATCGAACTTGTGTTCGTTGGACATCCAAGGTCTAACACCCAGACCTGACGCCGACTTGAAAGAGAGATGAGCAGAGCCTGACCGCCAGATGAACATGAGATGACGACACCATCCGGCACGACGCATTCGGGCGCCTTCCGGCGGCGGATCACGCTTGCACTGGCGGCGCTTGCGACCATTGCCGCGCTGCAAGGCGGGTTTGCGATCTGGGCGGTGGGACTTGCCGAGCATCACGTTCTGCGCGGGCGCGTGGCGGCGGATATCAAGCAGGGTTTCACCGAACTCTGGTTCAACAAGCAGCAATTGCGGAACTGGATGGCGGAGCGGCAATTTGGCATTGGCGCGTCGGAGGCTCGGCGTGATGCGCTGCTGCTCAACATGCGAGATGTGCTTCGGCGAATGAACGAGCTTGCCGAGCAGGCGATCGCGCTTGATGACGGCGTCGCCGCCCAACAGCGGCACGCACAGCGGCGGGAAGCCCTGCTGATCCTCGGCGGAAGCATTGATCAGCTGGCGCGCGGGCTCGCAAGCCTGAACCAGCCGTCTCCAGGGCTCGATATGACAACAGCCTGGCATATCGCCAACGAGTTGTTCGACAATGCCGAAGGGCGTGATCTTCGCTCGCTCCTCGCCGAAAGCCTTGACCGCGAGGACGCCTCCTTGAAGGAAAAGAGGGCCGATACCGACGACACCCTGGTCTGGCTGCAACGCCTGTGGATTGGCACAACGGCTGGCCTGGTGCTCGCCGCGTTGGTCATCGCGGCTGGCTTCGCACGTGCCCTGCGCACACCTCTCATGGCCTTGGCGACGGGGGCAGCGGCCTTGCGGGACGGCCAGCTCTCGCACCGGATATCAATGGAAAGAGCGGACGAGTTTGGCGAGGTCGCGCACAGCATGAATGCGATGGCCGAAGAGCTTTCAGCCCATCGCGCGAGAGAGCGTGAGGCCCGTCAGGCGCTGGAAGATCAGGTCGCCAGCCGCACTGCGGAACTCACGGTCGCGCTCTCGGTGCAGAATGAAGCAGAGGCGAGGCGCCGTCAGCTTTTCGCGGATATCAGCCACGAGTTGCGGACCCCGACGACGGCCATCCGCGGCGAAGCTCAGGTTGCGCTTCGGGGGAACGACAAGCCGGCGGCGGAATACCAGCAATCCCTCCGGCGCATCGAAGATGCGTCTCGGCAACTCGCGGCGACAATTGACGACCTGCTGACGATGGCGCGCAGCGACATCGACTCCCTTTCCCTGAGAAAGACGCCAGTGGACCTTGGCGCGGTGCTCGGGGAGGTGTTCTCTCTTGGCCATGCCATTGCGCACGCCCAGGGAGCCGTGCTGGATCGAAAGGGATGGCCGGACGGACTGACGGCGCTCGGCGACGCTGACCGGCTCAGGCAGCTGCTTCTTGTGCTCATCGACAATGCCATCCGGTATTCTCATCCGGGCGGAGCAGTGAGTCTTTCCGCGCGCCGCATCGAGCGGGACGGCCCCGTCGCGGAACTGATGATCGAGGACATGGGGATTGGCATTGAAGAGGCCGAACTTTCAAAAGTCTTCAATCGTGGCCACCGGGCGCCCAACGCGCATCTTCACTGCGCCGATGGAAGCGGGCTTGGATTGCCGATTGCACGCGTCCTGGCCCGCGGACATGGTGGCGATATCGAACTGAAGAGCGCCTTGGGCAGAGGCACGGTCGCGATTGTGACCTTGCCGCTGGTCATCTCGCAGATGGAGAAGAGGGCATGAATGTTCTGATCATCGAGGATGATCGCAGGATCTCCGATTTTCTGCAGCGTGGCCTGCGGGCGGAAGGCATGCGGGTGCGGGCTGCCTCAAGCGGACATGATGGCATTGTTCTGGCGCAGGAGGCATGGCAGGAATTCAGGTCTGGCGGCGAGACCACGATCGTCATTCTCGACCTGATGCTCCCTGACATCACAGGCCTCGATGTGTGTCAGACGCTGCGCGCCCGGCAGATCCAGCTTCCGGTGCTCATGCTGACGGCGCTGTCGACTGTGGAGGACCGGATTTCGGGTTTGCAGCTTGGCGCAGATGATTATCTCTGCAAGCCGTTTGATTTCGATGAGTTGCTGGCGAGGCTCGAGGCGCTCGGCCGTCGGGGTCGCGAGTTCACGGCGCCTGCACTGACAGTATTGCGGGTCGCTGATCTCGAACTGGATCGCTCGACCATGAAGGTCACCCGCGCTGGACGTCCCGTTTCCATGACAGCGAAGGAGTTGGCTTTGCTCGAACTGCTGATGAGTTCGCCGGGCAAACTCTTCAGCAGGGAGCGCATCCTGTCCAATGTCTGGGGCATGAATGAGGATCCGCTCACCAATGTGGTTGATGTCTACATCGGCAGGCTGCGCGGCAAGATCGACGATGGCCATGCGATGCGGCTGATCCAGACTCAGCGGGGTCTTGGCTATCGACTTGATGTGGATGGCCTCGAGGCGGGCGCTCCAATCAATCAGAAGGTTCTGCCGTGACTCCGGATGGTTCAGGCCTCCGCACTGAAGGCCACGCTCCCTGACAATGCAAAGATGCGTTGGCGGTCCAGCGCAAGGCGCGCGCCCGGCGTGCGACAGGCTGACGGCGACATGCCCGAGCAGTGGTCATCACTGACCATGCCTGCTGGATTTCGGCGGATCTCGTCCCAGGTGGAGCGAACCGGTCCTGTGAACGGCGAACAAACGCGACCAAATCGCCTGATGGCGATGCATGGCGAGAGAAAACTTCCAGGTTCATCATCCCCAGGCTCCGGGAATGACCGAACCGCTTTCTGCATCATATCATTGACAACATGGAAGGAAGAGATGGTGCGCCACGCAGTCCAGCGCGAACCGTTCTGGCCCTATGCTTTCCCTGCTAACAGGGAAAAGAACAGGGAAAGCGCCGAAACCAACCAGCCTTAGCCAGATCTACGGCAAAAACATCGTGATTTCACAGTTGGATAGGTGCTTCTTCCCTGCGATCAAAAACAGGGAATATCTTCGGCTAGAACAGGGAATGCGAGCGCAATTCGGTTCCTGTTCAGGGAACCGCATTGAGCCCCTGGTTCTGACCTGACTCCTCTTGCAGAATGTCCAATGTTGCGCTCAAGCAAAGGCAATATCCTGGCCGAAAGCCGCCATAAACGGCGCGTCAGCCTCGGGTCTGGTTGGCGCCCCAAAGCGGGCATTGCTGCGGCAGCAGCCGAGCAGCCGGACCTGGCGGATTGCGGACGACAGCCAATCAGGAGCCGCGGCGGGTGACCCCAAGATTCCTTCATGCGTCAGGATGGTAGATTTCACTTGTTGCAGCCTTGGCAGGGCACAACACTCCTGACTTCGCGGAAGTGATCAGCGAAGCTGTAGATGCCGTCGAGGCTTCGCTCGATCCGGAATTTCTGGCACGGGGTGTCACGGTGAAAGTTGTCCTTCTCGATGGCGGCACGAGCCTCGAGCTTCAGAACCGCTCTTCCAACAAGGCCCCACTTCACTGGTCGGCCGAGTATCTGATGTCAGAGCCCGATCTCGTCCGCCAGGTGCATCTGGATTACATTCTTGCTGGCTCAAAGGTCATCACCGTCAACAGCTACTCTTCGACGTTCACACGCATGGAGATGGTCGGCGCCGCCGACAGGGTCCCGGAGCTTCAGCGGATCGCCTGCGAACTCGCGCTGGAAGCGCGCGACAGGGCAGGGTCGGCCGGAGCCGATGTCGCGATCGCAGGGTGCATCCCTCCGCTCAACGGGACCTATCGCCCGGACCGCGTACGCGAATTCGAGACCAATCATGATGAGTACACGCGGCTGGGAGAGCTTCAGGCTCCACATGTCGATATCTTCATCTGCGAAACCATGTCGACCTCTGAAGAGAGCCGGGCCGCTGCGGCTGCGATGAAACAGTTTGGCAAGGCGATATGGGTCGGCTGGTCGCTGATGGACACGGGGCCGTGGCTGCGCTCCGCAGAATCCGTTGGAACCGCCGCGCGAGCGCTAAGCGGCCTTCGTGTTGATGCCGTGCTGGCGAATTGCTGCTCGCCCGAAAGCATCACGGCCTCCATGCCCGCCCTAAAGGCAACCGGCTTTGCCACCGGCGGCTATGCGAACGGTTTCACAAAGATTCCCGCAACATTCATGCCCGGCAAAACCAAGGAGCAACTGAAGACAAGGCGCGACCTCGATCCGGCAGCCTACTCAGCCTTTGTCCTCAACTGGATCGAGCAAGGTGCAACCATTGTCGGCGGCTGCTGCGAAGTCGGCCCCGCGCATATCGCCTGTTTGCGGGATGATCTTCTGGCGGCCGGCCACGACATTGTCAGTCCTTCGGCGATAGACTGGCCGGAGCGCGTCTGAAGCGACCTTACCGCTTCGCCAGTTGGTCTGCGATCCAATCGGCAGTTGCAACAGCGCCGCCAAAAGCGAAGAAATGAGCGCCTGCCACGTTCGGCCTGCCACGTTTCACAAGTTGGGCCGCGACCGGTTCGAGTTCCCGGAGTGGATCGCTGGCTGTTGCAAGCCTGAAACTCGAGCTTCCCATCCGGACAAGCGACCCGAACGAATTTGCAACGCCGCAGCTCTGCGCATAACGCGCAAGGGACAGCAGGCTCGTTGGACCGGCAATGCCGACATGCACTGCGACACCAGGAAATCGCGTCGCAATGGCGTCAATATTGGCGAGGATCCGCTCGGGACCAAAGCATAGCTGGGTCACGAGGCTGACTGAAAGTCCCATCGCGGCGGCGCGATCGATCTTGCGCTTGAGCGCGTCCTCGAGCTGCTGCCTCGGAATGCGCGGGTGCTCCTCCGGGTAGACCGCAAAGGAAATTTCCTCGAGACCGGCATTGGCGACTGCAGGATCGGCCAGCACCGCCTCGGCGTCGGCATAAGGGCCGGCGGCGTCCTCCAGATCACCACCGATCAGCAGCAGGCGCCGCACTCCCAAGTGGCTGCAAGCAGTTCGCAGGAAAGTGGTGAACTCATCCTGCGAGGCGATGCGCCGGGCTGCAATATGCGGAACGGGACACAAACCTGCCTCATAAAGGCTTTGCACTGCCGACAAGGATTGTGCCAGCGAATGGCGTGGTAGATGGCTGATGAAGACACTTGTCCCCTGCGGAAGCTTGGCTGCAATGGCCGCTACCTGCTCTGCGCGAGTCGCGCTGAGTTCGATCGAGGCCTGGCTCAGGAGCCTGCTGAGGACCTTCCCGCTATCGCATTCCGCGTTCGCCTCGGCGCCTTGCTGCAGATTGCTCATGCGAACGGAAGTGCTGAAACGGTCCCGAACCTCGTCTTGCCGTCAGCGCTCAGCACGGTGACTTTCTGGCCGGGCTCCCAGTAACCCCTGTCGATCATGGACAGGCCGACATTGCACGCCAGTCGGGGCGACCAGCCAGCCGAGGTGATCTGCCCGATCTGAGGGCCGCTGGCATCACCTGCCAGCACAGGCCAGGGCTTACCACAGGGAGGGCAGCGCCCACCGTCAAAAAGGACACCCCGTATCTGGCGCTTCACGCCCTCTCGGGCCACGCGTTCGATGGCAGTGCGGCCAATATAGTCGATGGAACCGTCGAGCGTGCAGTACTTTTCCATGCCGCATTCCAGCGGATTGTTTTCGCGCGTGAATTCATTGCCGTAGGAGAGAAGGCCCGCCTCGATGCGGTCCGGCACATTGGGGCAGCCAGGGGTCATTCCGTAGGGTTTTCCGGCTTCCCAGATCCTGTCCCAGAGAGTGGGGCCGAGATGGCCGCCTCGCAGGAACACCTCATAGCCGCCCGGGCTCGAATAACCGGTTCGAGCGATCACCTGCTGCGTTCCCTCGAACTCGAAAAGGCCGTACTTGAAGAAGCCAAGAGCACGGATGCCTTCACCAAAGATGCCCGCCATGACATCCGCAGCCTTGGGACCTTGAACTGAAAGCGGCGAGACGTCCGGCTCATCGACCGATACACTGAGCCCGCGCCCCAATGCCAGACCTTTGGCCCAGAGCATGACATCGGAGTCGGCGATGGAGAGCCAGAAATGGTCCTCCGCCAGCTTGAGAAGCACGGGATCATTAATCATCCCGCCATTCTCATCGGTGATCGGGACATAGAAGCATTGTCCCAGCTTCATCCGGCTGATGTTGCGCGGCGTCATCCATTGCACAAGCTTTGCCGCATCGGAGCCGGTGATCTCCACCTGACGCTGGCAGGAAACATCCCAGATCTGCACATGCTCGCGCAGGTGGAGGAAATCCTCCTCAACGGTTCTATCAAATGCTTTCGGCAGCAGCATGTGATTGACGACGGAAAACCCGCGCACGCCGACTGTCTCGACCCGATCAGTGTAAG